>JAIPUR010000001.1 GCA_020055655.1 Methanosarcinaceae archaeon
CTGTTGGAAGTTCTCTTCAGATTTCATTTCTGCAAGTGGTCGGGGTTTTAGTAGAGCCCGGACTTTGGTTTGTATAGGCTCTCCAAGACTGCCTATTACAACGGTATCGCCTTTTTTGATCGTTCCGTCATATAGGATAACATCTAAGGTAGTCCCAAGTCCTTTTTCTTCTTTCACTTCAAGTACTGTGCCGATTCCAGGTCCGTCTGCAGTGTAATGTAAGTTACTTTCAAGGAACTTTTGTGCAAGTCCAAGGAGTATCATAAGTACATCTGGAATTCCTTCCCCTGTGATGGCGCTAATAGGTATGATTCCGATATTTCGCTGGAAATCATCAACCCTGTCATATCTTTCAGAGTTGAATCCTATGTCGTATAACTCACCGACAACGTTGTACAGCTTGTTGTCAAGATCTGTCTTGACACGCTCGCTCTGCTTGTTGTATGATGCGATAAACGGACTGTTTTGCTGTGGGTTCCAGCCATGTATCCTGTCAATCTTGTTAGCAACAACCACAAAAGGAGTTTTGAATCTTTTTAGTATTTGAAGACTTTCAATAGTTTGAGGCTTGAAACCTTCGTTTATGTCCACAATAACTATTGCAAGATCTGCCAATGAACCGCCTCTGCTTCTAAGTGAAGTGAAAGCATGGTGTCCTGGGGTGTCGATAAAAAGAAGTCCTGGTACCATAAACCGATTTTTTAATGAAGGGTCGCCACATTTGTTTACGATGACGTCGATTGGAACTTCAGTTGCTCCTATGTGCTGAGTGATAGCTCCTGCTTCTCCATCAGCTACAGTGCTACCTCGGATCTTGTCAAGTAAAGAGGTCTTTCCATGATCTACATGTCCCATCACAGAAACGATTGGTGTACGTAAACTATCATCACCGGTCATATAAAACCCTTCAAGTTTGATCAATTAAATATAAAGCCCAATGTTGGCTAAAGACATTACAGGATCTTTGTCGTAGCTTTTTATAGGCTGCAACAATTCTCCCGGAGAGTCTTCCTCATTACTCGTAGAGGCAGACCTCGTCAACCTTTGAATAGCTTGTTACTTCTGATTCTTTGAAGTGAATTGCTATCTCGCGCTGAGCTGATTCTGGTGAATCAGATGCGTGGACAACATTCCTTCCGGTCTCTACTGCAAAGTCTCCACGGATTGTTCCGGGAAGTGCTTCAACAGGGTTGGTTGCACCGTTTACAGCACGCATAATTACGACTGCATTCTTCCCTTCGATCACCATGGAAACTGAAGGTCCTGAAGTAACGTACTCAATGAGTGATCCAAAGAATGGTCTTTCGACATGCTCTTTGTAGTGTTCCTTTGCACTCTCTTCGCTCATCACATTCATACGCATTGCTGCGACCTTCAAGCCACGGTTCTCGATTCTGGATACGACCTCACCGATGAGTCCACGCTGGACTCCATCAGGCTTGATCATAATGTATGTCTGTTCCATTTCTGACACCCATTATGCTTTTTTAAGATAGACTCTACCCTGCTCGGTCCAGACGGTACGTCTTGGTAATCTTCCAAGTTCAAAGTTGCTTTCGCATTTTGAAGAACAGAAATAATATAATGATCCGTCCTTCTTTATAAGGAGCTTGCCAGTTCCTGGCTCAAGAATTACTCCACAGAATGAACATTTTCTCTGTTCCATTATGATCACCTGGTAGTCAATTTCTTTGCTTCTCTTGATGTCTCGATCAACATCATGACATCGCCAATTCTTATTGGTCCAACACAGTTACGGGTGATTATACGCCCCTTGTCACGTCCTTCAAGCACGCGACACTGTATTTGGCTAGCTTCGCCATGCATACCGGTGTTACCGATAATGTCAATGACTTCAGCTGCAAAGCCGTTATATTCATCTGCCATTTCGATACCTCACGTATTCGAATTATTTGAGTGCACTGATCTTCTGTGCAATGTCTTCAACAAGTTCGCTGCCTTTTCCTGCATCTACAATAGCAACAGCTGAACATGCAACACCGATTCCACAGGCTGCACCAAGTTCTTTCTGCTCTTGTACATAGATGTAAGCTGCGTTCTTTTCTTCACAAAGAGGTGCGATGTGTGCAATAACCTCTGCAGGACTGACATCTTCTGCAATGATCGCAAGCTTTGTAATTCCGCGTTCAATTGACTTTGTTACTTCATTGATGCCTTTCTTCAATTTTCCTGTGTCCCTTGCAAGTTCTACACTCTCAAGTGCCTTGTTCGCTAATTCTTCTGGAACGTCAAATTTTGCTGCCATTTTATTATCTCCTTCGAAATCATGTTCATTCAACATGATTTTTCATTATTCATCGCTAATCAGACCAATGTCCTGAAACTAATGTGGACAGTTAGGATTGTAATGAATTAGTATAATTTTCTGTCATAATTCCATATGCCAGAGTAATGCTGTGAATCGCTACGTTTAGATATATATCTTTCGCCAAATCACGATCGCTGTGCTAGAATAGTTTATGCGTGTATAAAGCTTATGGCAGAAAAATAATCATAAAAAAGAAAAGGAAGTGAGATAAATCTCTCACTCAAATCGTTCCATTGCCAGATTGTAGAAATTAGTCTCATTAGCTGTAATTTCAACAACTGCCACATCTTCCTCCTCATAAACTGTGAAGTCGTATGCAAGTCCTCTTTCTGCACTGCTTGCCTGAAGTGTTTCAATGTTTTCAAGCACGCTGTCAGCAGGCTCAAGGAATATTTCTGTTCTTCCATACATGCCATCCTCAAGGTTTCTGAATTCAAGATAATGTTGTTCTGCTAGAACATCATCAGAGCTAAGCATCTGGTACTGTGCACCAGACTCTGTATATGATAATATCTTATCAAAGTCATCAGAACTTGCAGCGTTTCCTGAACTTACATCTATAACCTGTTTCAATGAGTCTTTTCCACCAAGGAGCATCGGAGTTCCTACAACATTATAGAATTGCTCATTGCGTGTTAGTAAATAGTATCCATTGTATGGCTGTTCTGTTGTTGCATACTGGAAATTGATAACTTCAGGATTGATCTTATGTCCTTCAAATGCAAAATTACCACTCATATTATATGCTGAATAGCGTACTGTTATCATAGATCCATATGTTGAATAGAGCTCTGTAATATTTGGCGCAAGTATCTGGAGTGGTGTTCCATAAACTTCTCTGTAGTTTATATATGATACAGTATTCACACCATCTGGCGTAATTTTCAATCCATCCTCAATGGAGTTCAGGTCAGCATTCATATGTGCTCCTGAAATTGAATCAAAACCAGGTGCTTCAATTGCATCTGTATTTTGTTCTCCATTACTATCGTCGCTTAAAATACTGCTAAGGAAAAAGGAAAAGACTGACATTAACATAATGGCAGCCAAAAATAATGCTATATGCTTTTGATTCATTTGAATGTCCTCTGATTATGTTTCAGATGGTGGATTCACCGATTTTTTCAATTGTTTCATCTATATCTGTTTTTAGCTCGTCAGGAATTCCCTGAATACCTACATCCAGGAATCCTCTTACTATCATTCCCACAGCTTCCTCTTCTGTAAGTCCACGTGCCATCAGGTATTCGACCTGGTCTCTTGCAATCCTTCCAACAGCAGCTTCGTGAGATAGTTCAATATCCTGTACATTTGCTTCCAGAATAGGTATTGCTCTTTGTGTCCCATCATCACTTAGCACAAGTCCATGGCACTCAAGGTGACCTTTTGCACCATTGGCATTTCCTATCATCTCACCTCTGGCGATAACTGTACCACCAGTTGTGATGGTTCTTGATATCAGCTCTGCACCTGTCTTTTCTGCATTGAATATGACCTTACTTCCAAGATCAAGTTCAGAATCAGGGTGTGCAACTGCAATAGTGTTCAATCTTGTGAAAGCCCCTTCTCCTTCAAGTATAACAGTAGGGTATGTCTGGATAGACTTGACCGGCTTCAGGCATATGTAGTTACTAATATAGCGTCCGCCTTCTTCCACATGTATTATAGTTCTTGGTCTGACACCTACTTGTTCAGCCCAGTTGTGTATCATGGTAAAGTTGAGGGTTGCACCCTTTTTGACATACATTTCTGAAATACCAAGGTGAAGTCCTGAATCTACACCATGCTTGGTCGAGCATCCTGTAATAACATCGAGTTCTGCTCCTTCTTCCACAATGATTATATTGTGTACTGTCTGGGAAACTTCTTCAGAACCGATAAGAAGACATGTCTGCACTGGCATTTTTGCCTTCTTTCCTGCAGGAGCTCTGATAAAGTATCCATTTGCATCCTGAAGGTAACTCATTGCAGTGTACTTGTCTGCATCAGGTTTTACCAGCTTCCATGAATAATCCTTTACCCATTCATGTTTCTTTGAAGCATCATGAAGTGACATCAGTTCAACAGCATCTTCGTCAAGTAGGGATGTGTGCGAAACTGCATTGTCAAGCATTATCAGACTGCCTGAACGGTTCTCTTCATTAGGAGTAAAACCAACATTCAGAAGGGTTCTTTGATCCTCTTCGTTTAACTCCTCAAGATCTTCAGTGTATTCTACATCTTTTGATGCGATACCATAATCATTTAGGTTAAAGTCTTCCCCGAAAGCGGCAGTCTTTTTAAGAGCATCTTGTGCTTTCTTTCTCACATTTTCATCAGCTTGCATTTGATACACTCCTCGTATCCCTGTTCCTTGATCTCAGAAAGAATTTCACGTGGGTTTCCTGTGCACATGACAGTACCATTGCAAAGTATGTATCCGCGATCAGCTTCCACATAATCCATGACCTGTCCGGTATGTGTGATCATAAGGGCTGATTTACCACGTTTAAATTTTTCTCCTGCGCATTTTGTATCCATTTTCAGGAGTTTTTTGATAGTAGTTCCCAGAAGTTCTATGCTTGCCAGGTCCACACCGGATTCGGGTTCATCAAGAAGAATGAAATCCGGATTCTGGGCAGACAATTGCAGGAGCTCTGACCTTTTGATCTCTCCACCTGAGAATCCTACATTAAGGTCTCTTTCATAGAAGCGAACCATATCTATAGCTTCGGCAAGCTCTTCTGTGCCACTAAGATCCTTTGAAATAATTTTAAGCAGGTCATGAACTTTCACGCCGCTAAGGTTTGGAGGTCTCTGGGTCATGATACCCATACCCATCTGTGCTCTTTCGTACACAGACATGTTGGTGATATCTTCGCCTTTGAATATGATCTCCCCTTCGGTGACATTGTATCCACTAAATCCCATTAGTGTCATCAGAAGCACGGATTTACCTGCTCCATTAGGCCCGAAAAGGACATTTGTATAACCCGTCTCAACTTCCAGGTCAACTCCTTTGAGTATCCTTCGGCCGGCAACTTCAACTGTTAGATTATTAACCTCCAGCATTGTTATGTTCTCCCTTTTGTTTATTTATAAAAATGTGATGTATATCATGAAAATATTAGTCATAACAAATAAGGGTTATGGGTTAAAAATGTATTGAGGCTCATGAATCGATTTTTTTAAAAAAAGACATCATTAATATTGATACCTACTAACAGACATAAAGTAAGCTCGAAATAGAATAAAAGCTGAGTATTAGCAACTTAGAGTATGTCATCTTTTAAGTTCTAATTCTTTCACTAGTTCTTGAAATTGTTTGCCTTTTTCAGTTGTCACATATATATTATCTCTCTTTTCAATCAATTCCTTATCCTGTAATAGTGTAAGATACTTATTGATAACCTCAAAATTCAAGTTTGCGTGATAAACAATATGTGTTTTTTTTGCCCCCTCCAGTGCTGCTTTCAATATTTCCACACTGATAGCAGTTCTACTTCTCCTAATGATTTCGTCCCCCCAAATTCCGATTATGCATATGAATGCATGTTTAACCGTTTTGCTGGATAATCTCTAATCCATATCAAATGTTTAGTATCCAAAACTGCATTTATGCAGTTCAGATTCAATAAACCTGCTTTTCAAACACTTTGCTCTTTACAATTTTTTCTATCCACATTAACATCGCAAAAACGATCAAAAATATGAATGTCACCTGCCACAAGTAATAATGTGCATAACTGAAAAGTGCGGGATACATCATTCCCACAAATGAAAGGAACATCAGCCTGAACATATTAATGATAAGTATCGCAGGTATGCCCAGAATTATCCCTGCTACTTTATTTTTTATTGTAGTAGGGTAGGCAAGCACACAGCCAGTATAAACAAGTAATTCATACATACCTGTGCATTCATCAATAACTCTTACTGAAAAATCATTCATATAAACTGATTGTCCGTATGCTGAACTTTCCACTCCGAATGTGGACATTATAACTGATAAAGCACTTGCTGTAGCTGTACTAAGAAAAATGAATCTTTCCTGGAAGACTACATAGATCCCGGTGAAAAGAGCTATGTAAAATAAGTATGGTCCAATAAATCTGATTATTTGCACATTCTTTTTGCTTAATTTTGGTAGCTCTATTTTTTTAGGAAATATAGATCTGCTGCGCTGATCATGTATTCTTGAACCCTTTATTTTCTTGTCATTCTTAGATCTAGACATAATTCCTCCAGGAGAGATTTTCATCTCAAAAAGGAATGGAATTAGTTGCGACGTCTTATCGTAACTATTCCCATAAATCCAAGGGCACTTATCAAAGCTAGTATACCTACTGGAGTCAGTATCGGAACTACAGGCTGGCAGTGGTAGTGACTGGGGTCATCATCAGTGACAACATTGCCAGTTTCGTCCTCACCGGTCACAGTTGCAATGTTCTTGTACAATGGTGTACATTCTTCCAGTGTATCTGTGACAACATAGGTCCATGTTTCTCCTACGTCCAGAATATCATCATTGTTCATACTCTTTGAAACAATACTGGAATTCGGTATTATGCCAATCTGATCATCAACAAGAACAATGTTCATCAGCGATACATCTCCTCTGTTTGTGACGAAGTATTCCCATGTTATGGTTTCTCCAACTTCGATCTGTGGTCCCTGTGGGAAGTCAGCATCAAATCCATTTGTATGCTTCTCAATATCAATAACAGGTGCACATCTTACGATATAGTGACTTGGGTCTTCGTCAGTAACTGGAATTTGTCCGTAGAAACCCACAACATCTGCAATATTTGCATATTGACCACAGAAATCGAAATCTACTGTGGCTTCTACCTCATATATCCAAGTCTCATTAAGATCAAGGATATCATCATCATTTGTATCTCCACTCTGGAAGACAGGAATAACTCCCTGATCATCTGTTACAACAACATTTTCCAGTGGTACATCTCCTTCATTTGTTACCTCATAAGTCCATGTTACGTCATCTCCATGATTAAGTTCCGGACCTGTAGGATTATCAGCATCCTCTCCATTGGTTGCTTTTTCGATGTTGATAACAGGGTTTGGAACTGTTATGAATATCTCTGCAATATCCTCTCCAACAAGACCTCCCCCTGGACCCTGATCATCCTGTGCGCCGGATGTGACTCTTACGGTCATTAATTCTTCGGTGGTTAGGTTGAAACTATCTCTAAGATTACGAATTTCTATCTCGTAGACACAATTTGTGCATTCTGGACCACCGACAAAACTGTTTGCAGCAGTTACATCTGCATCTGTCAGGTTGGTAGCTGTGGATCCCACATCTACAACATTCCAGTCATTGTTCTGGACACTGATTCTTGCATTCTTGGTGCCCTGTACCAATCTTATGTTAAAGAATTCCTCTGGACCGATACCATTCACGCCATTTGTAGTGTTTGCACCTAGTGAATCCGACTGTTCAGGATCAAAACCAGGATCCCCATCTCCGTCAAGGTCACCAGGCAATCCATACACAGTAGCCATACCATATAGTGTATCAGTTACAGGATCATATCGTGCATATATTGCTTTTAGATCATAACCACTTAGGTAAGGGCCAACTGTTGAGAGGTTATCGGTAAAAGTTTCTCCTGCATCAACAGCAGGATCCTCATCGTACCAGCTTCCACCCTGAAAAACAACCATCTTATCTCCGAAGGGACCGTTGGAATCATAGCCAGTACCATTGACCTGGCCAAAACTCCAGTTTTCGTCCCATTCTCCTATGCTTTTAACTCCATCTGTACTAATAGCTGCTGATGTTCCTGATAGTGCAAGTGCTATCAGGAACACAACAAAAAGTACTCTACATTTAGTCATGTTTATCCCACCCATTATTTCCAAAAGAGATATTTCTAATAAGAAATAATTTGTACAGAGCAGTATTTATCATGGCAGCAAACATAAATCAGTAGATAAATTCTTTATTGTGGTGCAGTAGGATAATTTCTAAGTATTGATGTGTAAAAAAATTGAATAAAAAATGATATGTCTTCTCATTTTATTTTAGGTCAAGTTCTCCAGATAGTATTTTCTCAATAATTCTGATGGATTCCTCATTTATTATTGTTCTTTTTCCCTTGTCTGTCTTCTCCATTCTGTTATAATCAAAAATACTTTTACATACTCCATGTTTACTGTCCAGTGGGTCATAATCCTGCAGGAATACAATGCAACCTTCCATTCCAATTTCTTCCTGGATGTATTTTAGTGCATAACCGACTCCATAGTGGCATCCAATACCAGGAAGAAAATATTTGTAGCCCTCAGCTTTTTTTTTCTTGAGCCAGGGGAAGAGCTCAGAATCACTATCAATTATAAAAATCCTGTCTTTAGTGAAGTTATATTTTCTAAGAACATCTATCATCTCCCCTAGTGAACAAGGTACATTGCACTGTTTATCATCAAGTTTTAAGCATTTTCTATTCTTTCGTGATGCTTCATTACTGGATACCGGACAAACAAAATTTCCGTAAGGCTTTGCACAGTATGGTATAAATGCTATACATCTATCCAGCTCATCAAGAATTATCTTTTGAATATCTAGGTCTGGTGAAGAAATAGCTAATTTATGATTGCGCAACTCTTTGTTTTCCTGGATGGAACTCAGCCTGCTTTCAATCAATCTTTTATTCAAAGAATATGGAATAAACGAGTACAATCTCTCTAGTATTGATATTTTCGTTGCTTACCCCTTACCTTTCAAATGCTACATCCACGTATGAATGCGCAAATATATACCATTAATTGTAATTAGATTCTTGTTCTAATAGCTTAGCATTGTAACAAAATCAATTATAGAATATGTTATTTTGGGATAATTCAAAAATATACAAAAAAGCAGAGTAAAATCCATAACATTTTATGGATAAATACCTTTTAGTTTTTTCCAGTTGCAGGAATTATGTATTGGCAGGACATTCAATTGTATTAGTTGATTTATGTATTAGTTCTTCAGAATTGGAATATTTACCAGAGAGGATCTCGTCCATCATGATAATCGTTCCTTCATGAACCTTTGTCATTTTTCCTTTATCCAGACCTTCCATGCCCATATAGTCACTCATGCATTTGCATACACCATTTTTAGTGTCAGTTGGGCAATAGTCATCTACAAAGGCAATACATCCTTTGTATCCCAGTTTTTTACCAACAAGATCGATTGCATAAGAAACGCCATATTTGCATCCTACGCCTGGCATGAAATATTCATAACCTTCTTTTCTTTTTTGAACTAGCCATGGGAAAAGGTTTGCATCACGATCTATTATGAATATCTGGTTTTTTGTAAACCCATGTTTTTTGAGAACATCGACCATATCTCCCAGTGAGCATGGAACATCACATTTCCCGCCTGAAACTTTTACGCAGTTCTGATTTTTTCGTTTGTGAGTTTTATCAGATGCAGGGCATGTGTTCTCTCCCATAGGTTTTGCGCAATATGGTAAAAAACTAATACATTTATCAATGTCTTCTTTGATGACTTTATTTATGTCAATCGAATGGGGATAAAGTGCAAGATGGTTATCGACTAATTGTTTGTCTTGTTTGCTGAGTTTGCATTTCAACCCAACTATTTTTTTGTGGATTGTATAGGGTATCAGTGCGTACATTAGATCTCGAAACAATATATCCCCTCTATCAAGCGTTTTTAGACCAATTTTGTATTAATTTCATATATTTATCTATATTCAAATCTTACAAATCATTATTAGTTTGATCATTTGTATAAATGTCATGACAGTATATGCTACATCTGTGTACACAGAATGTATATACACTCTAATATCCATGTACATATAAATAATCATCTCTGCAGATAAATAATTGTGTATGTATATTATTTTCGAAAGATATGCGTTAAAAAGAGCAATTTATGAATTTTAAAATCAATATTTAATAATTTCAAAATAAATATAAAAGAAAATATTTAGTTTAGAGCCCCAACTCTTTTGCAATAACTCGGAATTCTTTTCCCTTTGTGGTAGTGATATACATGTTCCCTTTATGCTCGATCAGCCCTTTGTCTTCTAGCATAACAAGATATCTGTTGGCCATATCAAAATTCAAATTTGCATTGTAAACTATATGTGTTTTTCTAGCGCCTTCCATTGCAGCTTTCAATATTTCTACACTAATGGCAGTTCTACTCCTTCTCATGATAACCATACCCACTAGCAACTAGTTTCCTGTGCAATGTGATATTCTTATATTCACAATATTGATTTTTGTATCTACTGTACTTTGGTAAAAATGAATATGTATGGAATGTTTCCTTACATTCCATCCAATTCTAATATTATTTTTTACCCATGTACATGTAAATTCCAACTCCAGCACTTACAAGTACAATTCCAAATAGGACAAGAGCACTGCTAGTTTGTGATGTGTTTAGAGGTTCAGATTCTCCTTCTACTGGAATCTCATCTGATGTACTTGGAAGTACAGTTTCTTCTTCAATCTCTTCAGCAGGAACTTCTTCTTCAATATCTTTAGCAGGAGTTTCCTCTTCGACATTAGCACTGCTAAATCCTACACCGCCACCAGTGCTTGCACTTGTAGCTTTTTCATCATTGCTTTCATCATTAGTTGCAGGCGAATTTGCTGTAATATCCATGGATACGATATCTTCAGTTTCATATTCATTAAGATCTAATGTCTGTGTTTTTACTCCATTCACATATACTGTAACTACTTCGTAGCTTGAGTGTATTCCAAGTCTGTTACTACGTTCATCGCCAAAAACCCCTTCTTTTGTAACAGTCGTTTCAGCTATAGTATTTCCTTCAGATACTATTGCAACTTTAGTTCCTATGGCTGCTGGATCTCCATCAACTAATAATTCACCTTCTATCACCACAGGAGGTTCATTTGCTGACGCAGGCACAACTAAAAATGCCAGTAGAATAATTGATACTTGTAATAGTAAAATGCCATATTTTTTCTTATTTATCATACGTCCCACCTTTGATAAATTAAAAAAGCAGTGGATTACTCCACTGCAAAATTCCTTTGTTTCATGTCCCTCTTTTAGGCAAGTATGCACTCCTCATCCACAAAGACATAGAATCCTTCATACGTATTCATGGTAAAGATATCTGTACCCACATGGTTTCCGTTGATGATACCTTCTGCTCCATTGTATCCAATGAATTCGTATTCATTTGTAGAGGACATCCATGGTCCTTTTACTTTTGAATAGCAGTCATCTATGGATGCAAGGCCCATCTCAGCGGACAGCTCTACACTTGTGGTGTGTCCAACAGCATTCCATCCTGGATAAAGCATCAGGGATGGTGGTCTTGATGGCACCTTTGGTGTGAGGTATTCTTCATTTATGACAACATCTTCTGTCAGGTTATTGTGTATCCAATAGGCTTTGAGTGGTTCAAAGTCAGTTGGAATTGTCATATTACCTGTAGATGCATCGTCATAGAATACACTGTCTATCACAGTTGAGTCAAAGTCCTGAAGCACGTTTGCCATTGATGGATCATCGAGTGTTTCTGGGAATGATATCAGATTCCAGCCAGGCATCAGCACTATACCCTCGATAACAGGTACTATGCTTACCGTTACTGTGCCATCGCTCACAGTTACACCTGGAATTCCTACAGAGTCCTGATCCTTCATTATTACATTATCAAGATCAAGGTTGTAGGTTCCATCAGTTGCTCCTGCCTTCACTTCGAACTCAATGGTTAACATAGTGCCATCTACCGGAGTGATTGGTGCGCTTGCACTGGTTTCTGCAAGACCATAGCTAATGGTACCTGCACCATCGTCACCACTTCCAGGGGCTACAAGAGCTCCTGCACCAAGCAGATCTTCATCGGTGATGTTGTTCACCATCAGAGTTGATGCATCATAGTTCAGCTTCAGGTTAACTGCACGTAGGTTTTCCATATCGGAATTTACATCCACAGTTACCTGGAATGTTTCACCGACATCTACAGGACCACTTGATACAGGAGATATCAGTACTTCAGGTTCACTTGGTTCTGGTGGAATTACATTAATTCCTACAGTACCATCGGTTACTAGCACTCCTGGGATCGCTACAGAGTCCTGATCCTTGAGTTCTACACCGTCAAGATCAAGGTCGTATGTTCCATCAGTTGCTCCTGCCTTCACTTCGAACTCAATGGTTAACATAGTGCCATCTACCGAAGTGATTGGTGCGCTTGCGCTGGTTTCTGCAAGACCATAGCTAATGGTACCTGCACCATCGTCACCGCTTCCAGGGGCTACAAGAGCTCCTGCACCAAGCAGATCTTCATCGGTGATGTTGTTCACCATCAGAGTTGATGCATCATAGTTCAGCTGCAGGTTAACTGCACGTAGGTTCTCGATATCGGAGTTTACATCCACAGTCACCTGGAATGTATCACCTACTCCAACAGGACCGCTTGATACCGGGTTGATTACAACTTCAGGACCTACAGATCCCTCTGGTGGAATCAGTACTGCATCGATTACATGCACAACACCATTCTCAGCTTCAAGATCAGCTACAGTAACCATAGCATCGTTGATGAATACATCATCTCCGACTATTGTGACCGTAATGTCCTCACCAAGCAATGTAGTGGCAGTCATACCATCAGTAAGGTCTGTTGACATGACCTTACCATCCAGTACATGATAGAGCAGTACATCGGTCAGGTTACCAGTTGGATCAGCAACCAAGTCCGCAAGCAAACCATCAGGGAGCGCGTCAAAAGCTGCATCTGTTGGTGCGAACACTGTAAATGCCCCATCACCTGACAGAGCACCTACTAATCCAGCTTCACCTACTGCGAACTCAAGAGTTTCATGGTCAGGACTATTGACGATTATATCTACCACGGTATCTGGCAGATCCCCTATTTTTACAGTACCATCTGTTGCTGTAACTCCTACGATAGCTGTATAGGTCTCATCCATTATCTCCACAGTGTTCAGGTCAAGGTCATAAGTGCCGTTTGCCGCACCTGTCTTCACTTCGAACTCAATGGTTAACATAGTGCCATCTACCGGAGTGATTGGTGCGCTTGCGCTGGTTTCTGCAAGAGCATAACTAATGGTACCTGCACCATCGTCACCACTTCCAGGGGCTACAAGAGCTCCTGCACCAAGCAGATCCTCATCTGTGACGCTGTTCACCATAAGAGTTGATGCATCATAGTTCAGCTGCAGATTGACTGCACGTAGGTTCTCTGTATCTGAATTAACATCCACAGTTACCTGGAACGTATCACCTGCATCATACTCATTCGTTTGTGGATTTACTAACACCGAAGGTGCAGCCGCTGCAAGACCTACGCCTACCATGAAACATGCACAAAAAATTAAAAGGATGGCAGCGGATGCTGTCAAACCTTTACTTGTTACTTTTGTCATGATTTCACCTCATTAAATCAGGCTCAGGATTGATATACTCCTGCGAACTCTACGAAGTCTATGAAGTCTACGTTTCCGTTATCGTCAAAATCAAAGATCGCATCGTAGTTTGCATCACCCTCAACTGAGTCGTATGCTGCTGCAAACTCTACGAAATCAATGAAATCAACAATTTCGTCACCGTTTGCATCACCTTTCATTTCACTAGTTGGTGGTGCTACTGGTACAGCTCCTCCATTCATGTAGATTCCAGTTCCATCGGTTGGATCGAAGGTGAACATCATCCTCTGGTACTCAGTTGACAGTTCAATGTCACCACAGACATCAGAGTTTGGTGCTGTGAATGAACTGGTCAAGAGGTAGTCACCGCTTCCACCTGCATTTGGTACATCTGGGTAGACAAACTCCTTGTAGAAGTCTGGCATTGTCATGATGTGTAGCCACTTCCAGGTTTCAGTAGATTTTACTGTATCAGCTGATGTAATGGCGTTGCATCCTTCTCTGAGTATTTCCAGTAGGTTGGTGTGGAACCTTGGTTCATAGTCCTTACCAGTGAAGTATATCTCAGTTGCAGGTACATCCATGAACATACGTTCTGCTACTGTGTCGTAGGCACCGTTGATGTACATGTCATGATACCAGAGCAGATCATCAGTTGCACCGTTATCATACCATTGTCCGTTGTAGCATGTCATACCTTCTGCTGGTGTTGCATGTGGTACGTCGATGTCATCTATCATGATGTGGTCACCATTAAATGGTGGAAGCACTGGGATGATATCTCCATCGTATACTCCTCTCTTGACAATTGAAAGGTCATTGAGTGCAATATCCTTGTGTTCTGGCAATGGGTTTCTGATAGTGATGTACTTGACATTGTTGTCTTCTGGACCATAGATCATTGCAACATCGTACTCAGCACCATCCACGAAGAAAGTCTCCATGGTGTGGAGCAGACGTCCGACACGGATCAATACCTTCTCGTTCTCTGGGCTGGTACCAAGAATTTGCATTGCCCATGGGTCATAGAAGTCCGGTTCGTCCATTACAACTGTGTGACGTCCAGCACTAAGGATTCCCTGCTCGACATTGATGACTTGCAGTCCTCCAATTTGTTCTGGTACTTCATTACCGTTGTAGTATATCTTTACAGCAACTCTGTCAATTTGGCCTTCACCATCGTAATAGATACCTTCAACCTCTACAATGTGGTCGAGGAACTGTATCATATCTCCAACAGCAATAGCAAATGTTTCTGAACCGATTGCAATATCCTTTCTTCCATCACCGTTGAAATCAGTTGCTCCAAGCAGGTAGGTCATATCGTCATTACCATCATAGTTCATATCCATGCTGTCAAGACCAATGTGTGTGTCGTCCATGTCAGATACTGGGAACCAGAAGTGTGTCCAAAGACCATTTTCCTGATTCATAAAGTCTCCGAAGTTTTCAGGGTTACCCTCAACAGTCGCCATTCCTGCAGTTGGCTGGAAGTGCTTGTCGATGAACATGTAGGTGTACTCATTGATCACATCTTCCCAGACGTATTCATTGTGGTTTGGTACCCATCCATTGTATACTTCATCAAGCCATACCATACCAGTTGGTTCAGTGTATTCAGGTACGAACCACTGTCTGAAGAATACCTTCTCATGTGAGTCCTTGTTGTCAACAACAATTCCTGCCTTTATCTTAGCTGGATTGAGTGTTACAAAGTCCTTTTCAGGTGCTTCAGGGCTTAGCGGATCAAATGGTGCTTCAGGGTCAGTGTATGGGAATGCTGCATCTTTGTCGCCTTCACCATAGACTCTAAGTCCATTTGTTTCAGTGTCTATTTCATTAACATAGATATCATCTGCTCCTGTTTCCTGGTCATAGGTGAACATTAATCTCTGTGGCCAGACAATATTTTCAGGGTTGCATACGAAATCTTCTGTGTAATCACAGATCTCTGAATTCTCTGCTCTGAATGAACTTGTGAACAGGAAGTCACCTGTGCCATCATCTGCATCAGGCAGTTCAGGGTACACGAATGTCTTGTAGAAATCAGGCATTGTGCGGATGTGTAGCCATTTCCATGCTTCAGTACCTTCTATATTACTAAGGATTGGATCCTCATCAAGCATTTCAAGAAGATCAGTGTGGAACCTTGGCTCATAGTCCTTACCAGTGAAGTAGATAAGCAATGGATCAACATCATATATCTTACGTTCTTCCACTGTGTCGTAAGCAGTGTTTATGCAGTCGTCCATGTACCATTCTCCATCAGGAGCATTCATGTTGAGACTTGAACCTACATATCCTGTGTATTCACAGCAGACATCACTGTGTGGAATGTTGATGTCATCAACCATTGTGTGTACCTTGTTGAAAGGTGGCATCAATGGAATGTATTCATCATTGTCAACCATTTCTTTGACAATTGAAAGGTCATTGATTTCTACATCCTTGTGTTCAGGAACTGGGTTTCTGATGGTGATATACTTGACAGAATCATATTCAGGACCAAAGATCCTTGCAACGTCGTATTCTGAACCATCTACGAAGAATGATTCTCTTTCATAGAGTTGGCGTCCTACTTTAAGCAGAACCTTTTCAGAACTTGAGGCAGTAGCTTCAATTTCAAGGAACCATGGTTCATAGAACTGTGGTATGTCCATTGTTACTGTGTGACGACCTGCACTGAGGTAATTGTTCTCAACATTTACAGAATAGAGTCCACCGATCTGCTCAGGTTCATCGTTACCAGTGTAGAATATTTTTACAGCAACTCTATCGAGTTCTCCCTGTCCATTATAGTAAACACCTTCAATTTCTACTATATGGTCGAGGAACTGAACACTGTCACCAACATCAACAGCCATTAGTTCAGAGCTGATCTGAATATCCTTGTATCCATCGTAGTTGAAGTCTCCTACTTTCTCAAGGACTACCATATCGTCTACGCCATCATAGTTTATGTCATAGCCATCGAGACCGATCTGTGCATCATCATTGTCTGCAACAGGGAACCAGAAAGTTGACCAATATGCACTTGTTGGACTCTTTGCGGTTGCAGCTCTTGGCTGGTAATGCTTGTCGAGGAACATGTAGGTGTATTCTGTTACTACATCTTCCCAGACATACTCATTACGGTTAGGTATCCACTCACATTCTACGTCGACTGGTAGTTCTGTAAATGCTTCTCTTGCATTAGCTTCATCAATGATCTCTACAGAATCATTAATTTCACATCTGAAATCATCGAGCCATACCATTCCGGTAGGTTCGGTGTATTCAGGTACGAACCACTGTCTGGCAAATACCTTCTGTTTAGAATCGATATTGTTGACAACTACTGCATCTTCCATTAATGCTGGATTGAATGTCACAAAATCTTTCATTGGCGATTCATTGTTCATTGGATCGAAAGGTGCTTCTGGATCAGTATAAGGGAATGCGGCACTGTATCCTTCTTCACCGTAGATCCGCAATGTATTAACTTCATGAGCATCAGCGCTTGCTGTAGATGCTATCATAAAAAGCGCAATTAGCGCAATAGCGATCACTAATATCTCATGATGGATCTTTCTTGTCATTATTCTCCTCCTTTTTTAGCCATACCGATTTTAGATATCATTGAACACGACTACGTCTCCACTCATTCAATGTTATCCAGGTAAAGTTATCCAGGGTATGCCCACTGACAACCCCAAGTAAAGATTGTGTTTTAGAAGTTATAAACCGATAAGAAATAAAGTTCGCAACAATTGCTTAAAAACAAATGTTACAAACAATATTTACAAACAATATTTAGAATTAATATTTAGAATTAATATTCAGAAACAATGTTCTGAAAAATTAATCTACTCTTTTTTCCTTGATTCAATTGTCAATTTTGAATCGAATATCATTTCATGTGTAAATGTGAGCCATAGTAGGAATGGAAACGCGATCCTTCCTATTGCATAGATATACAGTAGTTGTTCTTGATATGCAAGGAACACTATTTGCAAGTATATGGTAATTAGGTTAAATACTACTGTTAACCCTAATCCTATCATCAGGATTCGAATTGTTTTTCTTTTTTCCAATGCTGATGCAAGAATGAGGGACATGAAAGGAATGAAGTTCAAAGGTAGGTAAAATAGAATGAAATTCTCAAGATCTACAATAACCACAGAAGAAGCAAAATACTTGCCACCAAATGGTATCCATACAATGAATAATACAGTGAGGTAAATTATGAATCGCTTCAAAAAAGGCATTATTTGAATTCTTTCCATATTCTCTATCCTGCGGCAATTTATTTTTCCTTTAATTTTGTATCAATTTTTGTCCGTTTTTTGATTATATGGATTCTAGAAATTGGAATGAATTGGCATGATTGCTAAAAATAATATATGCAACCAGTTCCAAATTATCAAACAAGCTCTGAATTGTACTTTTGGAAATGGATAGCATACGAGATAATTTTTTTTTACTTTTGTTGAGTCGATTTATCTTTCTGGTAATATGCTATTGCTATTGCAACTATTCCTGCGATCAGACCGAAACCAGGAGTATCTCTTGCCTCACTCAAAGGCATCTCCTCATCTTCCGCATTATCTTCCATCGGTGATTCCAGATTTTCTTTATCACTAGGAGCACTTAGTCTGAAGATCACTGGAACTTCGCCGATGCCATTCTTTTCTCCTTCCTCATCAATAGTTTGATATATATCATCGATGAACGATTCTCTGTCCGCATCTATTTCTTCGTTCATTCTGACCTCGAAATAGCCATTTGGAGAGACACCGATACTCAAAATCATTCCATTTTGGATATAAGGTTCGAGTTTAATTCCCGAATCCTGTGAAATTCTGTAACTATCCTGGAAGAACCATTGCCAGCATTCTTTTTCAGTTTCTATTTTTGGAAGTTTACCTAGTATTTTTATCACAGAAGGTTCGTACACCGAACTATTTTCATCTGTAAGTGCTGAAAGAGACAGTTCATTCATTGCTTTCAAATTACCCATGAGGTCCTGCAAAGCATCAGTAATTTGGGAATCAGTGCCAGATCCAAATTCAACTGGAACATTATCAAAACCCATTTTTCTTGCTTCAATTTCTATAATGGAATAAATATCATTAGTGTCAGCTTGTTCTATCAAGGGTTTGTAGAAAACAACAACTAAGTAGTTGGCTGAATTTGTTCCCAAGGACATTATCTTTCCATGAGGATAAAATTGTTTATTTTCAAATTGTGCTTTAAGTTTCTTTTCAAGAGCAATCACACTTTCATTGCTACTTTCTGCTATTCCACGCTTGTCCGTGACTTTGTAATCATTTGGGTGTGATCCAAAAATATAATCATATTCAATCTTTGACTGGGAAGGTGATGCCATTGATTCTGTCATTGATGTAGTGGCAGTAGATTTTACTTCATGTTCGGTATTTATTATCTCTGGGTCCGCATCATCTTCATCCCAGGTATCTCCAATAAATATTACAGAACCAGTTGCTTTACCAGAAATTTCATTAGAGTTTTTATCAATTAATTTGATATCTTTGAAATTCAAGTAAGATATTCCATTTTCTGCATTGTCTTTAACCTGAAATTCAAATGTTAAGAATTTACTGTTGGCAACCTGATAACTAGACTTGGTGGATGCAAGTCCGTATTTTATTGTTCCATGACCATCATCTCCGATTCCGGGCAAAATCAAGACGTCTGTGCCAAAAATAGCTTCTTCTGTAATTTTTATTACTTTTAATGTATTTGCGTCGTAATTCAATATTGTATCTATACCTTTTAGATATTCTTCCTGTGAATCTACATTCATTGTTAATGTAAAAGTATCTCCTGTAGATAATCCGGTGGTCTTCTGAGGTATTATGTAAACAGATCCTATTGCAGATACATTTCCAATTGCTATTGTTGCAAATATCAAAGCTATAATAGAGTACTTCAGTACCCGTGTTCTAAATTCCATTTTACATGTAACCCCCGTTACTGATGTTCGATAGATTCTCAAATATGCTAAGTAAGATATTTAAGATTTGAATTATGCTGATAAAAATCTTCCCATACAACTTTATAAAAACAACAGTAATATATTAAATTCGAAGTTAATATTCTGGATATCTAAAAAAGTAGAGAAATGGATGACTGCCAATCATTCATTTCTCTGGTTTGCTTTCCGGTGGTACGTTGGTGGTATTTTGGCTAAAAGTAAGAAGTGAACCATTAACCTTCACTCCAGATTCGAGTTTATGGAACAGATCATGACCACCTATTATACATCTTATCTCACAGATTATAAAACAGGAAGAAACAATTCTTTGTAGGATTGTTAAGTATCTACCAATTTACTGGAAATGTGTAAAAATAATTCATTATTGTTTTAACTTTTTTCTTGTTGTGATATTTGAATATGTTGTATATCCGAAGATGATTATTCCAAGCCAGAGAATCGGCTCACCTATCATCTCTTCTCCAATATATGAAAGTGCAAGGCCTATACTTAATATCAGTACATTTACTCTTAATATTTGCTTATTTCTATGAAGGGTAGCTATGCATTTTTGCTTTTCATAAAGTTCTTGCTTTTTATCCTGATTCATGGTATCACATTAAACTTCTATTATTGACCTGGCTGCTTTTCTAATTCGATCTCCAACTGCTGCACCGACCCCAATACGACTAAAAGAACCATCTACAATAATAAGATCAACTTTGTTCTCATCCATATGTCGCAGACCAAAAAAGATTCTGGCTGCAGCTTTCTCCGGTCTGTCTTTTTCTCCCAGGGAAAAGATTTTACTGCTTTTAAAGAATTCTATGCTCTCTTCAGTTAAAATCAAGCCAACTTTTTCATCATTCTTCCCGTGATCAAGAAGCATCTGGGATATTTTAGCAATGACATCTTCATTCTTTCCTTCAACAAGGATGACGTTAACATCGGGTGAGTAATGGGTGTATTTCATTCCCGGGGAGCGAACAATTTTGTCTCCATGATGTACTTTATCGTCATAAGCAACATTAACAGGTCCAATTTCGCCTTCTATATCCTGCTGACTGATTTTTCCTGGCCTCAATATAGCAGGAGGTTCTGTGGTCATATCTATAACAGTGGATTCAACACCTAACTCTACAGGTCCTCCATCTATGATTGCATCAATTCTTCCGCTAAGATCAGTGATCACATGTCCTGCAATTGTGGGACTTGGTTTTCCAGAAAGATTTGCACTTGGAGCAGCAATTGCTTTGCCGGAGAGTTCTATAAGCTTAGTGGCAATTTTGCTGTCTGGCATCCGTAATGCTACAGTATCAAGGCCCCCGGTGGTAATATCAGGTACTATCTCTTTACGTTGCATTATCACTGTAAGAGGGCCTGGCCAGAATTTATCCATCAGAATAGAAGCTTTTTTCGGAATTATTTCAACAAGCTCATTACACTGTTCTTTTGAAAAAACATGCACTATTAGGGGATTATCTGCTGGCCTGCCCTTTGCCTGAAAAATTGATCTGACTGCACTGGAATTCAATGCATCGGCTCCAAGTCCATAGACGGTTTCAGTGGGAAAAGCAACAGTGCCACCATTTTTAATGACACTGGCAGCTTCCTTTAGTATTTTTTCAAAATTATGCTTTCTAATATGGAATATTTGGGTTTTGTATGTAGTCATTTCTTTAACCAGAACTTGTTACATTTATAACAATTATAATTTCTAAGAATTTGGTGAGATAATGAGTGCTAAATACTTATTATTTACTTTCATTCTATAATTCCTGCTTTTTGTATATTTCAATAAAAATCAATAAAGTGGTGTTTACAGTGTCAAATACTTTTGGAAACGGTGCTCTTCATTCGTGATTTTGAATCAATTTGTGTAAGAACCCTTATATAATATTAAAACCTGTATGAAATCAGTGAGCGGGCCTATTTTTTAACCCCACTCCCACACTAACCCCCACTCCCCAGCCCGCTCACAAAGATTATATGTGTGGATTCTCAGCAATTAATGTGTATATACAACATAGTGATTTCTATTCTAATTCTCTGCATTAATGTTGTGGTAATGCTGCTCTTGATCTATTCTTTTTCCTGATCTTTGTAATAGCTTTGCCCATACTCATCAACGATGGATTCCTTGCAAAGGCCTACTCCATGTCTGTGTGCGGCACGGCTCATCATGTGTGCAGCCATTGGTGCAGTTAGCATCAGGAACATTCCTACTGTAATGGCTTTAATTCCCATTGAATTAAAACCTACTTTCATGACAATTCCAAGCATAACTCCAAAAGCTCCAAGTATCCCTATCTTTGTTGTTGCATGAAGGCGGTTATACACATCAGGTAATCTTAAAAGGCCAAGCATTCCAAGGAACAAAAATATCATCCCTCCGGCAAAGAATGAAAAGCTGAGTATATTGCGTATCATTTCATAATCGGTCAAAAGACCACCCCCTCATCGAGATATTTTGAGATCGCAACCGTTCCGAGAAACGATATTATCGAAAGTACAAGGGCTACGTCTAAAAAGAAAACTGATTCGTGCACAAACGAGTACACACCAAGCATTACAACCATTACAGTTGTCATGGCATCTAATCCTACTACACGATCAAGTATCGTGGGTCCTACGAGTATGCGGTACATGCATGGAATCATTGCCAATGCCATGAAAACCATTGCAACCTGAAGTATGCCAATATTCATTCGAATGCCTCCAGTACATAATCTTCAAGTTCCTCTCTTATGGATTCGCGTATCTCATCTGCATCATCGATGTCAATACAGTGAACGTAGAGTATGGACCTATCATCTGAAACATCAACTGTCAGAGTTCCTGGTGTAAGGGTAATTGTATTTGAAAGCGTTGTGATACCAAGATCTGTTTTAGCTCTTATCGGGACTGATATAATTCCTGGTTTTATATTGATAGTAGGTTGAATAATTATTTTTGCCACAGCGATGCTTGCTTTCAATATTTCAATTGCCAGCTTCATGAAATATCTCATTAAACTTGGTATTTTTAGTATCAGAACCTCAAGGGAGTCATCAGTTATATTGTCATATAGTGCTCTTAATGGCCTAAGAAGGAGATAACTTATTATTGCGCCAAAAAGGAAATTTATGATGCTAATATTTCCACTAACAAAACACCAGACGATTCCAAGGTCTATTGAGTATACAAATAACTTTTTCATCTGACCTGACCTCCCAGTACTGCGTCAATATATGGTTGTGGATCAAATAGCTGGGCTGTTATTTCACTTGCCAGTGCAAAAAGTGGCTCCGGATAAACTCCGAAGAATATTACCGCAACAGCAAGTAGGGCCAATGCCACTTTTATTTGTGGGGTTGGGCTGCGAGCTATGAAATCGGATTCATTTTCCGGTTCTTTCAATTCTCCCCAAAAGATAGTCATCCATGTTCTAAACAGATAGAATAGTGTAAATATAGCAAATAGCAATGCTATTGCAACTGGTGCATAGAATCCTGCTTCAAGACCTGAATCAAAGACTACGAATTTTGCAATGAATCCACCCATAGGCGGCAATCCTGCAATTGACATAGATCCCATTAAAAATATTGTTGCAAGGAATGGTGATGTTCTAATAAATCCACCCATTTTGCGTATATCCTTTGTACCTGCATGATAAAGTGTTTCACCAGTTGCCAGGAAAAGCATTGATTTTGCCATTGCGTGATTGACAAGATACATCAATGCGGCTGTTGTGGTATATACAGAACCCATTCCAACTCCGAGCAAAACATATCCTATCTGGCTGACACTTGAATATGCCAGCATTCTTTTCAGGTCATATTGTCCAATGGCAGAAGCTGCTCCAACTCCTATTGTCACCAATGACAGGATCAGTATGATAGGTCTTGTCAGGAACAATACATCCGGGAATATGAGATAGTGTATTCTTAAAATACCGTAAATCCCTACCTTTATGACCATACCACTAAGCATTGCATGAATTGGTGCTGGTGCTGAGGGGTGCACATCTGCAAGCCAGAAGTGCAGAGGGAACATTGCTGCTTTATATCCAAATACAACAATGAACATCAGAGCTATCATATAGACATGCCAGGGCATTGTACCGGCAGCGCTGAGTTGTGCCAATTTCACTGAGATATCCGCCATGTTCAATGTGCCTACTGTGGCATACAATGATGCTATGGCAGTTAACATGACAATTATGGAAAACATATTTAGTACAAGATACTTGAAAATAGCTTCTATCTTGTACAGCATTGGGGTATGATCTCCTCTTCCTGTTAGAACAATAAGTCCGCAGGAAGCCATGACCAATACTTCAAAGAAGACAAATAAATTGAATAGATCTCCTGTAAGGAATATTCCATTAAGCCCTGCAACCATTATGTTGAACAGTGGGAAGAATGTGGTGTCAAGAGCTGTTTCTTTATCCATGTAGTCCTGTCCGTATATCATTGCCATCATGGAAATGAATGAGCTCAGAACTACCATACCCGAACCTAAAAGATCAGCTACAAGTATTATGCCGTATTTGCCCCATTCTCCGACTTCGTATACGACGATCCCGTTTTCCCAGACATGTAGCAAAAGCGCAAGACTCATGATAAAAAGTCCTGCAAATACGGTTGTATTGAGTGCTTTTTGTAGCTTGAACCTTGATCTCAGAAATACTGTGATAGCAGCAAAGAATATTGGTACGGCAACTAGAAGTATCGGGATATTGTGGTACATGTCCATTAACCTCTCAGCCTCCTGACTTTGCTTACATCCGTAGTGTTATGTTCCTTATACACCCGATATGAAAGTATGAGGAGGAAAGATGTTGTTGCAAGGCTGATAACTATAGCCGTAAGTGTAAGTGCCTGTACCATGGGGTCAACAAATAACATTTCTGTGCCTTCGGGTACTATCGGTGCAAGTATTCCGTTAACAAGGTCATCAGTAAATATTATTCCTGTTGTGTGCTGAGCTATTTCTTCGGTGATAATGGGGACAGTTTTACCACCTGTAATACCTGATGAAAAAATAAGCAAATTTGCTGAATGGGAAAGTATGGTCATACCAAGGACAATTTTTATGATATCTTTTCGCAGTATCATGAATGTGCCTATTCCAAAAAGGAGTGCTATTGTGATGGATAGTAATGTGTTGTTCATTCATCATCACCTGTGCTTTTAAATATATACAAAATACTTCCAAAGACTACGAAGTAAACTCCTATGTCGAAAATCCCGGCTGAAACCAGTTCTATTTCTCCGATAAGTGGAATATGCAATTCCATAAATGTGCTTCTCAGGAAATTATGCCCGAAAAGGATTGCTCCAAAACCCGTTGAAGCTGATATGATCAAACCAAGGGCGAAGAACTTTTCCCATTTACAGTTGCAGATGGACATTATATAATCCAATCCGAAAACAACGTACACAAGGGATATGGCTGAAGCAAACATTACTCCACCAATAAATCCCCCGCCTGGATTATTATGCCCTGCTAACAAGAGAGAGATTGAGAACAATATGGCAATGGGTACACATGCCTTTGTTACGGTTTTTGCAATAAGTGTTGTCATTTTCTCTCAACTCCACTCTTTATAAGATTGCTAACTCCAAATGCTGCCAGACAGAGTACTACTATCTCTCCCAGAGTATCGTATGCTCTGAAATCTACCAATATTACATTCACAATATTATGGCCAGCTGCAAGTGATACACTGTTCTCTATGAAATAATATGATAATGATTCAAATGGAGCTACGATTCCCTGATTTACGTTAAGTGATAATACCAATACTGTTAATGCCACTGCAGCTGAGATAGTCAGGTCTTTGATCATAACAGGTGTTGAAATTGTTTCTTTGAATGTTTGCGGTATTTTCACAATAACTAGTACAAAAATTATGGTAAAGAGTGTTTCGACCAATATCTGGGTAATTGCAAGATCAGGTGCCTGTAGATATATGTATATGAGACTTACAAGATAACCTAGCGCTGAAACTGCTATGACAGCCTGCAGGTATTTTCTTAACACTGCTGTGGCAATTGCACTTATTATTACCAGTCCAAGGATTATTCCTTCGTACAAGGGAATATTAAAGTTCAGGTTAGCAGGTATCAGTGTAGCTGTAACAAAGAATGTTGGTATCGCTCCCAGAACTATGAACAGAACTATCAATGAGACCAAATATGGCTTTACAGGTCCAGGTTGCATGAATGCTGCAAATACTGAACTTTTATTTTTTGCACCATCAACTATCATATCATAGAAATAATTGATACTCAGCCATGGATAGCGTACGTTCATTTTATCCTGCCGTTCTCCAATATCATCATATTTTGTGTATACAAGGATACCAAGGATCAGGGTAATGATAGTCATTATCAAAGGTGTTGTGAACCCATGCCATAGTTTCACATGAAGGTCTACATTTTCAAGCAATATTCCTTCGGTTGCCGGTTCTATCAGATAGTGAACTGCAACGGATGGGAACAGGCCTATCAGAACGACAAGGCCGGCAAGCAGACCAGCTGGTGCCAGCATATTGAAAGATGGATCATGTATATGCTCAGGAAGATGTTCTTTTTTTCGCTCTCCCAGGAATATTCCATCAATGAATTTTACTGAGTATGCAAAGGTGAATACGCCGCCAAGTAGCGCTGCTGCTGGTATAAGGTAGGTGAAAACTCCGCCCAGTAGATGCCCCATTTCCAGTGAGGTCTCGTAGAACATTTCCTTGCTCAGGAATCCATTAAGAGGAGGTATCCCTATCATGGAAAGAGCTGCGATGGTGGCTATGATGAATGTAATTGGCATTTCCTTTCGCAACCCACCAAGTTTTCGTATATCGCGAGTCGCAGCTTCGTGCGCAACAATACCTGCAACAAGGAAAAGGCACGCCTTGAATGTTGCATGGTTCAGGAGATGAAATGTTGCTGCTGCAACTCCTATGCCCGGTTCATGGTATGTTGTATATCCGTACATGGTGAACATGTAGGCAAGCTGGCTGATGGTGGAATAAGCAAGTATGGCTTTTATGTCAGTTTGTCGGAATGCCAAAAAACCGGCAAGCAACATAGTAAATATTCCCAGACCACTTACAATGATAAACCATGCTTCAGTTCCGGAGAACAATGGATGTATTCTGGCTAATAGGTATATACCAGCTTTCACCATCGTTGCAGAATGTAAGAATCCACTTACTGGTGTCGGTGCTTCCATTGCATTTGGAAGCCATATATAGAATGGACCTTGTGCTGATTTTGCTGCAGCACCTATTATAATCAATATAAGTGTGGTAAGAAATAGTGGATCCGTTTTTAGAGATGCTATCGCGGCAGGGTCATGTAACAAAGTTGCCAGTTCGAAAGAACCTGTAATTGAGCGTAGCAGGATAAAACCTGCAAGCATGAACAGTCCTCCACCGGCTGTAAGCAATAAAGATTTTGTTGCTCCGTATATAGAAGCTGGTTTATTTCTCCAGTATCCGATAAGCATGAATGATGTTATGCTTGTAAGTTCCCAGAATATGAATAGTTGCAGAGTGTTGGCTGAAAATACCATTCCCAGCATGGCTCCCATGAAGAAAAGCAATTGCTGGTAATACCGTGGCAAATCCTCTTTTTTAGACATATAGCCATTAGAATACCACAATATCATCATTCCAATGCCTGACACTATGAGGCCAAACATTGTACTGAGTCCATCTGCATAGAATGACAGGTCAATGCTCAGTGACGGCAGCCATCTTATTGAGCCCTGGATCGTATCTCCATCGCTTATCACAGGTAAAACCCATGCTATCAGTCCGAAACTCAATAAAGCAACAGAGAATGCATACCATCCAATGTAGCCTTTCAGGAGTTTCTCAACTAGCGGCAATACAAATGCTAGGGCAAATGGTAGAAAAACTGCAAGAGCAATTGCTGTAAAATTATCCATGTAGTCTAAGATTCTGCTCCCGATATAAATGATTAATGTGAAACAATGAACAATAAAGTAAAATACTAAGATGATATTGTGCAATTTGGCTTAATTTATGGTAAAAAAGGATGCACAATTGATGCAAAAAGAAAATATCTTTAAAAATAGTAATTATTACAGATTATTAGTAATAGTTCTTGCAGTTACTTTTTTATTGTTAAGTATTAATTCTGCATCTGGATTTTATGAGAATACTAATACTAGTGTATTGCAAAATTCTTCTCTAGTTCCAGCAACCCGCTCCAGTCATTTGATCGAGGTTGATCTAAGTCATGAAAATGCAATATTTGTGCAGGAGTCAATAGTATTTTCTGTAAGTTTAAATGTAAGTGAGATTCCTGATAATCTGGCGATAAATGTTCCCGGGTCTGCAGAAATAGATTCATTCCAGCGGGTTGAAATGATGGGTACTGGCTCAGAACCAATCAATTACACTCGGGATGGCGACATTCTATATTTTGATGACTCTAAACGTCTACAGGAATCTTCCCTTCCTGCAATTTATGAGATCAGATATGTAATAAAAGATAATGCTGCAATTTCTTACCGCTCATTTTCAAAGGTTTTGCATAGCTCTGAACAGGTTTTCTATCCTATAGGCAGACTTACAGTTGCTGTTAGTCATCCTGAGGGAGTACATGTACATTTAACAAACGAAATAGGCAATGCAATAAAAGCGGATACAGTTGAGACTAATGTTAATATTGTAACATTTGCATGGAACAACCCTGATATTGCTGCATTAACTGTTAATACTCACAGTCCGGTTGAGCAAAGTTCCGATGTCAATGTCCCAGTTGCATTTTTATTTTTACTTGCATTCGGAGCAGTTGTAGTTGTAGTTTACATGCTTTATTCAAAAAGAAAAGGAAATGCTGGTATTCGTGAGCTTGAAGATCAGTATGAATCTCTGTTGACTGTGATCCTTCAGATCGAGGATGATCATAAGAGTAAGATCCTTTCCGATAAAGAATTCCTTTCATTGCATAAAAAATACAAATCTCAGGCAATGGATATTAAAAAGAAAATAGATAGTTTGCAAAAATAATAACTGCCTTAAATATAGTTTATGAGGAATTTTTTCCCTCATTCCCTGTAGGTTTCTCCTTCTGCAGGCGGGTTGTTTATGTCAGATACCCCCCATCCAATATCATAACTTTGTCCACAGCTTGGACATATCAATCCAATTTTTGCTTTTCCTTCTACTATGTTCTTGAAGAATACATGAAATCCTCTTTCATATCCACATTTTCTGCATATTCGAATTTCCTGTTCCTTTGCATTTTCAGACATAATATAGAATAATTCATGTTCCTTAAAAAATGTATTTCTTTCAGTTAATGATCATGTCAACAAGATCACTGATTCTGTGTCCATCTGAATCAGCCTCAAACCTGAATATAGTTGCATCAGGATTCAGTTCTTCAAAAGTCCTGTTCAATGCTGATATTTTTTCATGGTCAGTAGCATCAACTTGTGTAAATATAATTTCAGATTCTGTGATCTGCTTGCTGACTATTTTTGGGATCATCTTTGCATCATTTTCCGGATTCATCTTTGCATCGAATAGATAGATAATAGGTGCAAAGACCAGATCCTTAAAATCAAGGTCTGAAAGATATTCCTTTACTTTACCAGGAGCTAAACTAAATGGAACTTCTACCAGCAGATAGTCAGAATTTGCCAGTCCATTGATCTTAGGAAGTTCCACCATTAGATCCGTTATGAAAGTACATGGAATATCTTTTTTTTCTATGATCATAATGGCTGAATTTGGATCAGTAGAAACACCTTCATTACCTGCTGCATCTTCAATATTGATAATAGCTACTTTATTTCCTCGTGCAACTAATTCATTTCCTGCTGAAAATAGAGCAGTTTTCTTTTTTGTGCATGCAAAACCACCTATCAGAACAATTTGCATCAAATTCCTCCGTCATTAGATTATAATGGATTAGATTAAGTAGATATTGTTTCTATTGATGTCTTATTTTTCAATTTACAAACCAAAATACTTATTATGGAACTAAATGTAGTATTTACAGAGATTCTTTGTTTATAGTCTCATATCTCAAAATAAATCTGAATCTATAGGTTATATGGAAGAAGCAGTGTGATTCCGGTAATCTATTCAATGTTTCATTGTGTACGTGAATCATAGCTTTTTATTATCACAACTTAATTTCTTTTGGAAGCGAATATCAGGAGTTAAAAATTCATATGGACCAGTATCAATCAAATACTTCTATGAAAAAAAGAGTCACAGATCTGATCAATGTCTGTTCAGATGGCTTGTATGAAAGAGAGGAGATCATTGCAATTTCGCTTCTTTCAGCTATTTCTGGTCAATCGATTTTCCTATATGGTTTGCCTGGTACTGCAAAAAGTTTGATTGCCCGTCGCTTGTCACATGTATTCAGAGATACAACACATTTTGAGTACCTGATGCAGAATTTCAGTACACCTGAGGATGTTTTCGGACCAGTCAGTATTCAGGAATTAAAAAAGGACAATTACATTCGCAAAACAGATGGCTATTTGCCGACTGCAGATTTTGCTTTTCTTGATGAGATATGGAAAAGCAGCCCAGCTATTTTGAACACGTTATTGACCATCATCAACGAAAGGATTTTCCGAAATGGTGGAAAAGATGCAAAGGTTCCTCTAAAAGCATTGATTGCTGCAAGTAATGAAACACCACCGCCAGGTCAGGGATTGGAAGCTCTCTATGATCGTTTTGTAATGCGTATAGTAGTAGATCCCATGAAAGAGAGGGAGAATTTTGAAAAACTGCTTGATGGAGGATTTGTCTCTGCCGACATAGAAGTTCCGGAAATGCTACAGTTCTCTAATGATGAATGGGAGCAATTCCCTAATGATATCTACAGGATAACAATTTCCAAAGAAGTATTTGCTATCATAAATTCGATAAGATCCTCAATTGATCAATTTAATAAAGATAACCCTGAGGTCGAAGTTTATGTCTCTGATCGTAGGTGGCAGAAGATCGCATTTATTTTAAAGGCTTCAGCATTTTTATGCGACCGAACTGAGGTAATACCCGTTGATACACTTATCTTGCGACATTGTCTCTGGACACTTGAAGGTAACAGGGAAGGAATCGATGATATCGTTGTAAGGAGTGTAAAACAATTTAGCTGCACTAATTATGAGGAATCAAATAATTGGTTACTAGATCACAAAGATATTGAAAATAGAGTATCTGAAACATTTTTCTATTCTGAGGATGTTTTTGATACGAAAGAAATCGATGGTAATGAGTATTTTTCCATAAGCTCACCAGAAATTAAAACAGATTCCAATAGTCTGCAAGCTAGTAAAATAGAAATTCGTTTTTATGTTCCAATAGAAAGTATTGGTACCTTTGACACCTTTGTACCCATTGATATAAACGGAAATCCTCAACCTCGTGTAGAATGTAATTTCAATGGAAGCAATTTATGTGAGGTGAAAATACAAGATAAATTACTAAAAAATGGCTGGGAATACCCATTAAGCAGTACTTCATATGTTGAATGGTTTGAAGCAAAACCAGATATAAAATATGAGAAAACCACTCAAAAATCGGTATGTCCGAAAGTCAAGGATTCTTTGATAAATGAGTGCGAGAATTCCTTATCCTTAATTGAGAAACTTATTAATGACACAATCCCTTATGTTGATGCTCAAAGAAAGTTGAACGAAGTACCATTCGTACCAATAGATAAGAGAAAAATCGTGCTGGATGCATTCGAAGCTTTCCTCAATGATCTGGAAAACCATAAATTGAATGCTGAACATTTGTTGGAAAAGGTGCAATCTTATGCAGTCTCTGAGTCAGGAAATTGCTAAAGCAAAAGAACTTGCCAATGCTCTTCAGTCTAAAAATTATCCTGGTCTGACAGATGAAAAGTTTAAAACAGTGTTAAACAGGAAAATAAGCAACTGGGAAACTTCAACTTATACAAATTTAAAAAAAGCTGATCCTTTACAAAAATGTGAATCCCAGTTAAATCATGCAGAGTGGGAACTTAAGGTAAATAAAACTTCCATAAAATCAATATTGTGTGATTTGAATTGTTATAGTTCACTCCAGCCATCTGCAAATATTTTATTCTGGAAACGAAAACTACTTGCCATAAATAGAAAAACAGATGTAAAAAATAGTAAGTCTTTTGCAGAAACTCTCAATATTATTCGCAGAAATGAAATAGAGTCGTGGAAAAAGGAGTACAAAAAGCAATTACTTGAATGGCAAGTTGCAGAAGTTCAAAAATATCGTGCACAATTATTGAAAGATCTGAAAGAATGGTTTGAAACGATACAGAAAATGAAAAATGCTTTTGATGAGCTTGATATTGAACCAGGGCTTTTATGGGATCTAAGTGCTGATGAACTGACCGAGCAAGATATTTCATTTCTTAAAAAGTGGGCTGAATACTTAAATAAAGCTAAAAATCTTCGCAAATTATGTGAACTAATGGGAAGATTGCGAAAGGAAGAGAAATCGGGCCGTACAGAAATTGTTAATTCAACTATCAGGTACTGTGTCAGAGAGCCGGACCCAACTTCGAACGAAATGGTTGTTGGCATTGAGCTTGGCAGTGATCTGGAAAATGTAATACCACAGGAATTAGCTTTGTTGAGTGATCCTGATATTGCATTGCTTTTTGATCTGAAGTATGTTGAAAAGAGATTTATGTGTTTTTCCAAACAGGGATTTAAAAGTGAGATCATCGAAGAAACAATTCAAAAAGAAGTAACGGTCGTTGATGAAGAGAAAATGGGTCCCATCATTATTTGCCTTGATACAAGTGATTCAATGGCAGGACCGGCAGAATATGTAGCTAAAGCATTAACTCTTAGTATAGTGAGCAGAGCAGTTTCACAAAAAAGAAATTGTTATTTGATCAATTTTGGCACTTCAATAGAGACTCTTGATATTACTCCTCCAAAAGGTATTCGGGATCTGATAGATTTTCTCAAAATGAGTTTTCATGGTGGTACTGATGTTTTACCAGCGTTGTATGAGGGAGTCAGGATGATGCAAAATGAAAATTATGAAAAAGCCGATCTTTTGGTTATGTCTGACTTTGTGTTTCCTAGATTATCCTCTGAGATTACCACCTTGTGCCAAAAGCAAAAACTAAATGAGAATCGCTTTTTTGCACTATCGATCAGTCCATTTGATACAAACCATATTGATGATGGTGTTTTTGATCAAATATGGAAATATAACTCAAGGCGTGGAGGCCTTTTAGATATAACTAATTCCTGTACTTTGTAGTTCATGACACTTGTATCCACTATGCTTAATTGAAATGAACGTGTTTTTAATGCATGAAAAAAGGAATTATTTTTGATGTGGATGGTGTACTTGTCGATTCCATGCCTTATCATGCTTCTGCATGGGTGCATGCATTTGCCACTGTGGGAATCGAAGTGAAAGAAAGTGAGATATATGAAATAGAAGGGTCAAATCATGTTGGTGTGATAGATCTCATATTCAAAAAAGCCGGTAAGGTTCCTGACCCTGAACTTTACGGGGATTTGCTTTTAGAGAAGCGTAGCCATTTTATGGAACACAATGTTTCACAGCCGTTCGATCATATGCAGGAATGTCTTGTAGATCTTAAAAGTAAGTATAAACTGGCAGTAGCATCAGGTGCTGACAGAACTATTGTGACAAGTATTATGGGTAAATTCTACCCCAATATCTTTGATGCTATTGTTTCAGGTCAGGATGTAAAGAAAGGAAAACCAGATCCGGAACCATATCTTAAGGCTGCAGGTATGCTTGGACTTGATGCCAGAGATTGCATTGTTATTGAGAATGCTCCACTAGGTGTTCTTTCTGCAAAGAATGCAGGTATGTACTGTGTAGCAGTGCCAACTTATCTTCCCTCTGAAAAATTAAAGGATGCGGATCTTTTACTTGCTGACCATGCAGGTCTTGTAGAGTATCTGAACAAGCTTGCAGCTAATGGATAATTCTCTAAATAGTACATTGAATAAAATTTAAGTGAACTAAAAAACAAAATGAAAAAAGAATAATGGTACGGTTAAACTAACCGTACTGTTTCCAGATTTGTTAAAGCCCTTGTTTCCATCTTGTTCTTCTTGTGAATAGAACTTGCAAGATCGATACAGGACCTTTCATCACCATGCTCTGTAAAGACCCTTTCTGGTCTTGGTTTCATTCTCTTGATGTAGTCCATCAATTGTCTTCTATCAGAGTGACCTGAGAAACCATCAACAACTTCTACGTTCATGTTCATGCTAACAACATGTGTTCCTTCTCTTGTTGAAATAGGTATCTCTTTCCATCCTTTCTGAATTCTTCTTCCAAGAGTTCCATCTGCCTGATATCCAACAAAAACAAGTGTGTTTCTGTTATCTTCAGCAAATCTCTTGAAGTATTCAATTACAGGACCTGCATTCATCATACCTGAGGTTGCAAGAATTACACATGGCTCAGTTTCTGTCAGTATTTTCTGACGAAGCTCGTTAGAATCCACTGGCTTGAAACATTCTGCAAGGAATGGGTTCTCTCCTTTCTGGAAAATAAGTCTACGCAAATCGTTGTTCAAATATTCAGGGTAAGTTGCATGAATCGCAGTTGCTTCCCATATCATTCCGTCAAGATAGACAGGAACATTTGGTATTTCACCTTTACGTATTGCATCTTCAAGAACTATCATTACTTCCTGACTTCTTCCCACTGCAAAAGCCGGAATAAGCACCACACCATCCTGGCTGAGTGTTTCGTTTACTACCTGTTTTAAGTGGTTTTCAGCATCCTGAAGGGATGGCTGTGTAGCATTGGAACCTCCATATGTTGATTCCATAATGACACTTTCAACACGTGGGAATTTGTTTACCGCAGGGTCGAATAGCCTTGTTTTTTCATATTTGAAATCACCAGTGATAACAACATTATGAAGTCCGTCGCCAATATGGAAATGGGATACAGATGAACCGATAATATGTCCTGCATTATGGAATGTCAGTTTAATATCCGGTGCTATATCAGTTACTTCCTCAAAATCAAGAGTTATGGTGTGCTTCAGGACTTCCCTTACATCTGTTGAAGCATAAGGGGGTCTTTTTCCTTCCTTTGCTGCCACATCAATATAGTCGAGTTGCAAAAGTGCCATAAGATCTCTTGTTGGTGGTGTGCAGTATACCGGTCCTTCAAATCCATACTTGTAAAGTAGAGGAACAAGTCCCTGGTGGTCAAGGTGAGCATGTGTGAGTACTACAGCATCAATTTGATTGATAGGGAATGCTTCAGGTACGTAGAGGTATGGGGTCATATTGTCATCAGATGCGACATTAACTCCACAATCTATCATTATTCTTGATTCCGGTGTGGAAATTATAAAGCAGCTTCTACCTACTTCTTTTGCACCGCCAAGGCTTGTGACCCTTACCCATGCATCCTTAGAAGTACATCCTCTGTGTATTTTTCTACCAACAGATTTGAGGATCTCTTTTCTTTCTTTGTGGTTAGTACGCATGAATTCACGGATATTCTTTACTGTCCGTGACTTGATCGGTGGGGTTCTCACAACTTTTGGTGTCCATCCAATCTTTTTAGTTATTTCTCTTAATGTCTCGCCATGTTTACCGATAACAAGCCCCGGCTTTTCAGCCTCTATTATGACTTCTCCTGCATCTATGTCAAAATGATAATTAGAAACGATTGATTCTGTGGGGACAGTTTGTTCTATCTTTTTGATAGACTCTTCAGGTGGCGTTAGCACCTTTGGGTCAGGGCGTACAACAATACGTGTTCTCAGAGCTTTTGCAAGACCTCTGACTATATTGCCATTGTCTGCAAATTTTTTTGGTTCTTCGGTGTAAACAACAAGCTGTGGACCTTCAAAATCAACATTAGAAATAGTGGTGCCAGCAGGCAATTTGTCTTCGATCTTCTTCTTAAGGTCAGATAGTACTTCTTCTACCGTCATTAAAACAGCCTTCCTGTAAAAAAGTAAAAAATATATAGGTTGCTAATAAGAATAAACTTTTTTAAAATGATTTTTGGTATTAAATTAGAAAAAGGTTGAACTATTATAGCTCTTCCCTCATCTTTTTAACATCATCCATATCAAGTCTCTTGTAAGAATCCTTCTTAATGACAACTGCATCAATTCCCTCACCAGATGCGGAATCTCTCTTCATTGCATTGTGAAGTGCTCTTACTGCAAGTTCAACACCCTCATCGGTGTTCATATCTTCTGAGTATCTGTCTTCAAGTACACCATATGCCATAGGTGAACCAGATCCTGTTGCAACAGCCTTTGTTTCTTCAATGGTTCCGCCCATTGCATCAAGTGAATAGATGGCTGGTCCATTCTTGTCATAACCACCAATAAGAAGCTGAACCATTAGTGGGTAATATCTCTGCCCACTCAACACATTAGATAGTAAAGTTGTAAGTCCTTTGATAGTGACAGATTCTTTTCGTCTCATCTTGTAAAGTTTTGACTCAACGCTGATCATACGTACAATCTGTTGTGCATCGCCAACAGAACCTGCAGTGGTCATTGCTACAAGTTCATCTACCTGGTAAATCTTTTTCGCAGTCTTGCTAGCAATAAAATTTCCCATTGTTGCACGCTGTTCAGTTGCTAGAACAACTCCGTCATTACACACTATCCCTACAGTCGTTGTACCTTTTAAATACTTATCATCAGTCACAGTTATACCTCATAACTAGAAAATGAGAAAATCATTATGATAAAAATCTGCATGCATATATTGGCACACAGGTACCCATTAGTGATTTTTATATATATATTTATCCCTTCTACTCAATATCTCTCAAGCTCATCTGCAAGTTCCTTTAGCATTTCTATAGCTCTGCTATGGACTTTACTTTTTTGCATCAGTGATATTTTTTCTTCAAGGGATATTCTTCTTGTACCTTTTACAAGATTATCTGCATGTGCAACAATTTTTTCTTCAATTGTTTGTGGAATGTAATTGTCTTCAGGAAGTCCCAGTTTTTGTGCTTCATCAACTGTTATTCCTGCACCAATATGTTTTTTGATTATCTCTACCACTGAATTCTCAAGCCCAATTTCCTTTGCAATGGAAGCACCTTCAATTGCATGCCTAATCCCATGTGTTTTTGTCCTTCCGAGATCATGCAGCAATCCCCCGATCTTAATTAATTGAAGATCAAGTTCTTTTCCATTATCTACAAGTTTTTTTCCGATCTCAGTGGCAAATTCTGAAACAGCAATGCAATGCTCTACAACAGACCTGCTACATCCTGCGTCTTCAAGTATTTGCAATGCTTGTTCCGGACTTATCATAATATTATTCTTTCTCGAGGTCATCAATACGCTGTACTACCTTATTGATAAGTTCAGCGTTGTCATCAAACATCATGTCCTCTCCGCAGAGCGGGCACAAGAATTCGCACTCAGTTGCTTCTTTAAAGTCCATTCTAACACAGCCTTCCGGGCAAGCGTAAAAAACACTGTCCTGTTCGAATTCAAGTCGTGTCTTGAGGTTTTTGATAAGCCTCTTCTTTTCTTTCACTAATTGCGGACCTACATCTGTCATGTCAAGAGTCCAGAGGTATGTTAACCATCCGCTACTTGAATCACGCTCTCTTCTACAAATTGCAAGTTTGTTCTCATTGAGGATGAAAAGAGTTCTTCGCACTATATTAAGGAGTATCCCGGTGGCTTCAGCTATCTCTTCATCAGTAACCTCGCCTTCAGGCATATTCTTAATCATTTCCACTCCTTCTTCACCCACAAGTCGGATAAGATAACCATCGACTACTGGTTCATTTAAATCTATCAAAACCTCACCTCATGAAATGTATATTGATGTAATATATTGAAATATCGATCTTTGAAATGCAATAAGTAACAATTAATTGCTGATAATTTAGATTGCTCATATTATTTTCAAGGCTTATTTACATCTTATGATTCACGTATAAACATAACGCTGTTTTTCAGTTGACTTAGAACCTCATCCTTTGTATGTCCGCTTGCAAGTATGGAAGTTATCGGTTCATCAGCATGAATTATGTGACCTGAATTAGGAATATCAGCAGTTTCCATATCAGCTATAGTTTTTTGTAATTTATCAGTGACCTTAAAGTCTTTATCAGCATAAATAATCACTCTGCCTGCATATTTGTTAGCAGTTTGTTTGCATGAATATTCATGTCCTTGAAAAGCTTTCATGTGTGCATCGAAAACGTTGATTCCAGTTGCCATCTCTACAGTATCCAGACTTCCCTGAAAGCGAGCATTAAGTTCTATAATAACCGGCCCATTTTCAGTAAGCAAAAAATCAACGCCATTAGAGCCTATTAGTCCCATTTCCATAATCAATTTCTCAGCAATGTCTTTCATTTGTTCACTATATTGGCTTTCGAAAGGTGTAATATTACCACAAAATGCAAATGGCATATCTGTTAACCACTCTGTACCTATAAGTTGCTCATTCACAGCAATTGAATTTGCCTTGTTTTTAGTAGAAATTACAGAAATGCTTGTAGGTAAACCTCTTATGAATTCCTGAATAATCATATCACTTTTTGATAGTCCATATTCCGAATTTTCGATATGGTCCATATAGGCTTCCATTTCACTTTCATTTTTTACCATCTGATTGAATATGCCTCCTCCACCAGATGCAGGCTTAATCATTACAGGATATTCAATATCCTCTTTTTTATAATAAGAGAATACACGGGGATGTGGTAATCCCATTTTTTCAAGGATACCTGCAAAAAGAGATTTATCACTTACTTTTTGAATTGTAGAAATATCATTGCGCAGAATGGGGTACTTGCAGCCTGGAAAATCCATAGTTTCAAAACCGGATCCGGGGATGATGGCATCAAATTCCACTCCGAAACTATCAATAAGTTCCAGTATCTTTTCTGCTTTTATACTTTTGACATTGAATCCATCTTCGATATCAAATTGAATAGCAGCATTGGCGCATTTTTTCAGATCATGGTCGCAGAATGAATCCAGAGCATACATGTTGTAGCCTGCTCGTCTTCCCGAGCATACTACATTGCGTGTACTGAATCCTATTACAAGTATGTCCTTCATGATATCTGGAAAAGTTCACTGGAAATTCTTTCGACTCAATTCATCTGATAGTGCAATAAGTCCTTGTGATGTATGTACAACAGGTATTTCATCTCCAGCTTCTGCACTTAATAAAAACGGTTTTTTGATAGTCACGGTTTCAAATGTCTTGGGATCAAGGACCATAAGTTCATCATTTTCAATTGCTACCAAGACTGCTTTTGAAGCTGTGCTTCTTTTTGCAATTAACTTTGCCCCCTTAACTTCATCAGGTGTTGCTAAAAAGCGTGATCCGTTATTAAGGTCAATGCCAGTTACATTTTTTCCAAATTTCCGAACTTCTATCACTCTATTTCTCAATTCAATAATGTCTCCAGATGAGAATTCAGGCAAACGCATGGAAAATGTGACTCTGTATACATCTTTCCCCTCCTTTCTACCAAAAAGTGTAGGTGATTCGGTGGAACTTCCTCCAAGTTGGGATTCGATCTCTCTGCAAATGTGCCGGCTGGTATTTGCAGACCCTAAATAAAGGTCAACTCCATCTTTGTCTTCTGCAGAATTTGAAATAAAAGCAAATCTATCTCCCTTTTTCTGCATTCGCTCGATCACTTCATTTGTGATCTGCATACACTTTTGCAATTCCTCAGTACTAGGCTGACGATTGCTTGCTCGTATCTGAATAATTCCTTCAAAATATCCGCCGGATATTCGGCTGCATGTATCACATGCTTCTCTTGTAATACGAACTTCGGTTTTAACTTCCTGGTGAAGTGGCTCATCCATTATAGTTGCTCTGACATCAATTTTAGCGCGATACATATGTGGTGTTAGTTGCCTGAGTTCATGGTATACTTCTATGTTTTCCACATCATTATGAATGAGCAAGGCATCTTCAACTGTATTCATTACTATATCTTCAAGATTACCTATGTTGGTCCACTTATTTTTGTTAAAACGTGCACCGCAGGTTGCACATATCTTTGAATGCAGAACAAGGGGCAATTCGGCAAGCTCAAAGTTCTCGAAAAAACAACTTTTGCAACGTCCATCAAAGAGCTTTTCTACTTCATTTCCACATTTTGGACAAATTATATTGTTCATTGTTCTTTTTTCCTGAATTGGTAATCATAATTAATATAGCTATACGGGCAGAGTATTATGCAATTATATCTGTTCCTTACGATCTAAAGCAGAGTATAATCAAGATACCCCATGTTTATTTTAGCTGCGTGTTTAACATGTATCACAGGATCTATTCCCCACACATCGTCAATACATTTCTTGTTGTCAGCATGCATCTTCTTGTTAATAAGGTCAATACTTGCCTTGTCTATCGCAACCGGGTCATTTGATGCCAGAATACCAACATCTTTACTAAATGCAGGTGCAGAAAAATTAAAACAATCGCATCCTGGTGTCAGGTCAAATATCCAGTTAATATACCCAATTTTTGAATCAAGTGCTTTGACAGGTCCCATGGCGCCTTCAGCGAGCATTTCCTGCAACGGGATAAAATAGTCTTCCGGAGATTCAATAGCACCATATTTACATGCGCTCATACATGCTGTTTCTCCTTTGCATTTTTTCTGATCAATTTTTGCCTTTCCATCTACAAGACTGATAACATTCCATGGACAACAGTCTATACAGTCTCCGCAACCAACACATTTTTCGGAATCCACTTCCGGAATTCCCGGGGCATGTATTTTTGCTTTTCCAACTTTATCCACACATCCCATTCCAAGATTTTTAATGGCACCACCAAAGCCGGATGCAGGATGGCCCTTACAGTGTGATATCATTATCATGGAATCCGCATTTGCAATAGCAGAAGCAACATTTATATTTTGAATTCTTTCGCCCTCTACATTTATAGAAATGCTGTCAGTTCCATGTATCCCATCTGCACAAATTATCGGAGCTCCCATGCTGGCATGTGTAAATCCATTTGCAGCGGCAGTTTCAAGTGCTTCCACAGCATTGAACCTTTTACTAGGATACAGTACTGTTGTGTCTGTTACAAAAGGTATGCCTCCTGCAGTTTTTACAAGATCAACTATGGTTTTTACAAGTACTGGGCGAATATAAGTTGTATTTCCGTATTCTCCGGGGTGTATTTTGATGGCAACAATATCTCCTTTTTTGACAGGTGATATTTTAGGAAAAAGCCTGATGATCTGGTCGACCTGTGTGCTGTTCAGTCCAATCTTCTTTGCATCTTCGAAATAAACTTCAGTCATGTTATTTTAATTCCTGGTCATAATTACAGACCTGTGATTATCTATATATTCATATTATGGCTGAAAAAACCATCTGTTGAAATTTATGACAATAAAGGTGAACTTGCCAAATGGTTTGATATATCTTATGACTATGTTTCATCTCTTACATCAAAAGAAAAGAAAAGAAAAGAAAAGAGAAATCTAAATGAATCAAAATATCGATTTAAGCAAAAAAGATCATTTCTATCATGAGCTGAATTGTGCTGCTTTTTAGCCATAGGTACTTTCATCAAGATTTAATGGGATATAGAAATCAAATGTCATTTTCCCTTCATTTTCCCTTTTCAATTCCATGTGACCTTTATGCAGATAGATGAATTTTCTTGCGAGCAATTTGATGCTCATTGGTTTTTGAACATAGGAATTTTTGGATAATTTCTTCTGATCTATAATATTCAGCTGTTCTTATATTAATGACACGAATGTATGTGTCATTTGCGTAAAAGTTATGCACATATTATCTGGTTTTATCAATAATGATTTACAAAAACATCTAATAATTAGCTTTCTATATATTTAATGGACTTATATTGTTATTATTTAGCTTAAATATATATGATTTCTACTCACTATTGCAATTGTACAGTGATAAAGGAGTAAATAATGCGAAACAGTCAAAAGTGTATGGATGCATATAATAGTAAAGTGGAAAGTGATCTTAGGATTATTATCAATGGTCGTTATGAAAAATCACAGTGTCAGGACGATATTGATATAATTAGATTTATGATCGGTGGAATTGATGCCAAGTAGGGGCTTGGTCCAAAATTAGGAGAGGTTAGTGTGAATACAGTAAATGGAATATCTTGTGAATATTGTGGTACTGATCTAAAAAGACAGTTAATTGGTTCAAATGTCTTTTATTATTGTCATCTCTGTGGCAGGATAACTTCTGCAAAAGATATGTTATCCATAAAGTTCAACGATGATAGGATGGAAACATGTGTATAATAGAGTTAATAGGATACTCTGAAAAGAATAAAGATACTTATTGTACTGAATGTATTATATACAAAAGAACTGGTAAGTGCGAGTATCTTAAGTATCTGGAGTCAACTGTTTCCGTAGATCTGGGTTCAGATCACGTTCAGGAAATATCCATAGATGAATGTGGTTTTTAAATTTTAAGCAAAAAATAAAAGCATTTCCGTGTCGTGAGACACGGAAGAAAGAATTATTTATTCTGTTTATTTATTCTCAGGTGGCCAGTTCTTTTCCATCCAGCCGGGTATTCTACCTGAGTCAGCAGGACCTACAAGAACATTTGCACCAGTTTCATCTTCCACATCACCCTGCAGACGTGCTGCAAGTCCAGGAAGTACTATGGTGTTGTGTGTGGTATCCTTTTTCATGTCAAACCCGGAATCTTCGATAGCTTTCTTGACCATTGAACCGGTCAGTTGTCCACCTGCAACAGCAGCTTCTACTCCAAGTCCATCAGTGTCTATCGCCCACAGGAAACAGTCAATCTTGTTGGAATCCAGGTCACTCTCTACTGTGTAGTAGGTAAGAGCGAAATTGGTTGTAACAAGCACTGGTGAATCTGAAGTTGGATCCCCTACCTTGTACATAGCAGGGTCTACTGCAACAGGCTTTCTTGGATCAGTGTAGATTGTGTCACGAATGTGGAGTTCCGGAAGCATTGCATATGGCTCAGTGCTGTGGAGGATCATTATATCTCCGTATCTGATCGTGAGCACTGAAGTTACAACGGTTTCCCAGTATGATGCATCTACAGGGTCATCATGTGCCATCCATGCTGTAAGTGGAACTGCCATGATCGGATATGCGATATCACGGTCACCGTCAATACCTGCTCTGCGTATCTTAATGAAGTTGTTGAATGTTTCCTTAAGCTGCTTTCCGGTTGGGTATGTTCCAGGGTCGAGTATTATCTTTTCTGTACCCATTTCGGCAAAAGTAACTGCCATTGACTTGAGGGTATCGAGGTCATTTGGTGAGAAAAGCGTTACAGGAACATCATATTTCAGTACAAGATCAGCTACCTGCTGCCAGTTATCCTTATTTGCTGCGTAGATAAGTGGGTTTCTGTCCTTTGTAACTTCAAGACCTGCCTTGAGTACTTCAGGGTTGAATGAACAGAGTATCAATGGAAGATCTGTAGTTTCTGCAACTTTCTTGACAGCTGCTGCAAATTTAGCAGGGTCGTCTGATGTTGATCTTACAGCTATCATATCTACCTGGAGGAACTCTCCAATGTAGAATTTTCTGAAGTCCTGGATCTTGTTGACTCTTTCAACAAGGTCTGCTTCTTCCATTGTGTCCCATACATCGTATGCGAATGCAGTCTGGTCGAAGAATGTGAGCTTGTGACGGTAAAGTACATCGTCTCCACCTACTCTTGCGATCTTGTCTCCAACACCGATCTCAACTTCTCTGATCTCTGGTGCGAGAAGTCCGGTAAGTTCATCATACTTTTTCTTGAACTTTTCGTCGAGTATTGGTTTACAGTCTTCTAGTTTCAATGATCTGTCAATAAGGTGAGCTGCGAAAGCCATACATGTCTGCTCGCCACATTCTCCACAGTTTGTAGCTGGTAAGTATTTGTAAGCTTCAAGAGGGCTGTTAATTTTCATTTATCACACCTCCGCTCCAATCCAGTTTTGAATGTCTATCTCATCAGCCTCAATAGAACCGTAGAGCGTTCCTGTAATTTCTTTCATAACCTGAACGGATGTTGGGTGCATCATCATGAACATATCGTTACCTGCAAGTGAGAGTGAAAGACCTGTGATAATTTCCCATATAGGTCCACGGTACTCTCTTGGTCCCCAGTCAGAATCCTGGTTAAGAGGTGATTTGACCATCCATGCTTCACGAGCTCCCCATGCATTGGTTGTACCGGATGACATTGGGAATGTAAGCTCATCATCGCCCATAAGACCTGCAAGTCTGATACGCTCCATGTTGGTGTATGCGTAGTCAAGACCATATCCCAGGGCTGCGGTTGTTGGGTCCATGACAATACTGTCTCTTGGGACACCACATTGCTTCATGAGCTTTCTGTTAAGTTCCTTCTGTGCGTTGATCTCAAGTTGTGTCCATGAAAGTACAACGTGACCATAGTCAATAGCTGCCTTTGCAATTCTTTCATAGTCAAGGTTCAAGCTGGCAGATGCAAGCAATACACGCTCACCTTCAGATACTTCAGCAGCCTTTTCAAGAACTTCAGGGTCCTTCTCAGGGTTACCTGATCCACCAATTACGATTGGTACATCTACTGCCTGAAGAACATCTTCTACAACATTTGCAGCTTCTCTTGCTGATGTGTCGTGAATTAGGGGGTCAGTGGAAATAAGGTGAACAGTTACCATATCTGCATTGAATTCGCGGACAACTTTCTTAGCCCATTCTGCAGGGTCATTAATAACATCTTCATAGTTACCTTTAACTGCCTTTGCCATTCCGATAGGCATATCGAAAACATCCATTGTATAGTGGTTCTTATGTGGCATTTCAGCATCAAAGTAGTATGGAAGTGCATTCTCTCCGCCAATTGTGACAGTGCTCTTTCTGGAACCACCATCTGCTGCTGTTGCACCAATGGTTACTTCCTGAATCTTGTTCCTCCAGTTCTCTATCTTTGATACATCGAACTTTGAAGACATTAATTCAGTTGGCCGTGCAAGAGCAGGATCCATTTCCGGCATTTCTCCCATTCCAAAAGCAGATGCTAATAACTGCTCAGCTGGGAATCCGAGTATTCTTCCTATATTTGCCATGTGCAGAGACATGTGTGATATCTCATTGCCAATAGCATACGCAAGTTCTGGGTTTAATCCTCCACCGCCACTGATGTCCAGTTCAATATCACCTTCTATCGTAACACCTTCAAGTGCCTCGACGTTAAGGTCCTGCAACATATCAGTAAGTTGCGCTAACTTCATTTTCTTTGTCATGTGCATTCCACCTGTATAATACTATGAATTACAAACCTAATTTTTCTGCAATTTTCTTAATTTCCTGAACAGCAACAGATTCTTCAGGAAGGTCAAATAATGGTTCGCCTGCAAGATCCCTCTCCGAGATCATTTCGTCTGCAGGTATCATTCCAATGAGCTCCAAACCAAGTTCTTTTGCTGTTTCAGCAATTACTAAACGGTTTGCGTCTGTGACTTTATTGGCAATAACGGAAATACTTGATACATCTGTTTCAAGTTCCCCTACCAGATCTCTTATTCTCTCAGCAGTCCGCAATCCTCTGCGTGATCCATCGGTAACAACTACCAGATCGTCGACATTGCGGAATATCTTTCTGCTAAAATGTTCCAGGCCAGCTTCCGTATCAATAATAAGGACATCGTAGTTGTTTACTAACTTATCCATTATTCCACGAAGTAGATTGTTTATGTAACAATAACATCCAGATCCCTCAGGTCTTCCCATAACAACAAGGTCATAGCCGGGCATCTCCTCAAGTATCTCATATAGCTTTGACTTGAGTATAGTTTCCTTGTTACTGTCAGGGGGGAGCTTGTCCCTCTCTTCCTGCATAAATTCCTTTATGTCCCCGACACTACGGTTGGTTTCACAACCAAGTGTTTCCGGAAGATTTGTGTCCGGATCAGCATCTACTGCCAGAACTATCTTGCTACCTCTGGTAAGGTGGCGAATGAGAAGAGTCGTTATTGCGGTCTTCCCTGTTCCGCCTTTTCCTGTTACTGCAATGATCTTAGCCACAAAAAGCCTCTTTAATCGAGTTTCTTGATAATTATTCTGTCAACACTCATCTTTGCGTTCTTGAGAATAACTTTTACACCGCCGTTTCCACCGCCGCCACCAACCATTGGTGCTGATGGAGCAAAGTTTGTTGGCATTTGCATCTGTGAAGCTGTAAACCCTGCCTGTGGTGCTGTAAACTCTGCCTGTGGTGCTGCTGATGCTTCTTTCTCAACTTCTTCCTCTTCTTCCCATCTTTCAAGTATTGGGTGGTCCTTATCTTTAAGGAAGTTTCTGAGTGATTCTACATCTGTAACATCTTCTTCAGTTGCGATCTTGTCACGGATATAGTCAGGAATATCTTCTGATACCTTGTCCTTGAGCATCTTTGGCATCCATACAACTCTATCCCAGCCACCATCAGCCTGGATGAATTTAGGTGAACGGAAATACTGGACGCCTATTCCGAGGAAACCGACAACCTGTTTTCCACCGCCGGTCTGACCTGCCATTGTTGAGAACTGAAGACCATTTGGTGCTGTTCCTGTAAAGTCTCTGTCTACCCAACCGATACCATCTACTTCAGGGATATAGTATCCTACTACTTCAAAGCAACCACATGATGTGTGTGGGTATTCTAAGAAAGAGTGAAGCCTGATACGATCATATTCGCCGCTTGAAAGCTTTTCTGCAACTTCGTTTACACCGGTGTATTCGCCGGATTCAGCATCAATAACATCGCCTTTTGGAATTGCAAACTGTGGTCCTTCAGGATCTACCTTTGCTGCAGCTCGTCCATCGAACCAGTTGATAGCACCACAAAGTGCTATTCTGTCAGGTGTGATCACACAGACACTGGTAGGAGCAAATGATGCACAAAGTGAGCATCCGTAGAATGTATCTACATCTTCATCATGAAGGTTGCGTGTTCTCTCGTCCCTTCCAGTATATATGTCCCTGATAGATTCGATCTCTTTGTTGATCTCAGCTTCATCTGTATAATAAACAGCTTCTACTTTTTCTATGAATGGAAGTTCGTTCTTAAAGAGCATCATAATAGCTTTTGCAACCTGTTCAAAAGATGTAAGGCCCTTTTCAATAGCATCCTTTCCGATCCTGACCCAGATATCATCTCTCTGGTTCAGGTGCATCATGCCCTGTATGTAGTTCTGGAATTCGTGGTTCCTTCTTTCTACAATGGACTCCAGGTCAGCTTCTACAAGCTCTCCTGCTATCTTGTAGGTCATTGCGAAAGGATATCTGGCTCCTTCTTCCATTTCAGATATGTCCGGTCCGATGAGTGTGAACTTCCCATCTTCAACCTCGTCCATATCTGTTGCACTTACAAGTTCAAAACCAACTGCTTTTGGACCTGCAAGTTCAACAAACATACCATCTTTTCTTATTCTCTCTCCTTCAAACATAGGAGATATTTCAAAAGGGAATTCTTCTGCCATGATTGTTTCTCCAACATCAATGTTATAAATTCTCAATTAATTCATCAAGTGCTTCAACGTGTAGATCAGGCTTAAGGTTTCCGAAAGAAAAGCTTGCATTCTGCATAAAGTGCCTTTCTATCGCTATGGTCTTCAGGTCGGTGAAATTCTTGAATCCTGAAAGAACCTGATTAAGGTAGTATTTCTTGTGACCAAAGAAAAGTATCAGGTCATATCCACCCTTGCCATCCAATCCTGTCCAGTTCTTGTCCCCCAGGAAATGTGCAAGTGAATGGATATTGTTGTACTTTGCTTCCACACCTTTGTCAAGGAACCCTTTGATGGAGTGGCCGGTAGCTGCAACTGGAATACCCTTACTGGCGATTGCCACAGCTTTTTCAAGCATTACTTCATCTTTCATAAGCTCAGAGCCTGCTACAAGAAGAGGCCTCTTTGCTTTGGATACTAGTTTGCTAATTGTGATGGGGTTGACCGGCTTTGCGCTCTTTGGGCCCCATGTTGTGTAAACCAATGTATTCTTTGTAGTGTCCACCATTTAGCACTCCCCCTTGCAGAGTCTTTTAAGGTTAGTAGGCTGTGCCGTCACATCCAGTTTTGTGGTTGGTCCGGAAAGGATCTTCTTTCTCTTCCAGTCAATTTCCCATCCCTGGTCCTTCTCAAGTATTTTGAGTAGTTCCTCACGCTTTGCAAGTGGCAGATCGGTTTCTGATCTGACGAACTTGTACCAGTCCTCTGGCATGTGGCCGAGATACTTCTGACTCAGTTCCATGTAGTGGGTGAGTTTGATCATCCTACCCATGTTGTTGTCAGATGGGCGTATACAGTTCTTTGCAAGCATTGGCATTAGCTCTTCTACGGTTTCAACGGTTGTCAGGAGGAATTCAGGAGAGGCAGAGATTGGCATTTCTTCTCCGTTCCTTGCATCGAATACCTTCCAGTCTTCTTCTACGTATGGCTTGCCTATAAGTGCTCTTCTGTATTTTGAACCATGTGGCCCTACTACTACGGGTATTCCGTACCTGTTGCAACCAGTTCCGATAGATGCTGCCTTTTGGGAGTATGCTCCCCATGCTACACCAACTGCACCGATACGGTTCATGATGTAGTCTGCAGTTTCTTCGAAATTACCTGTGATGTTACGTTGTGCAAATATCGCTGCTACTTTAATAGCAGTTCCGGTAATGTGTGAGTTTGAAACACATGAACCAACATTGATCAGGTTTCCACCAAGGAACTTTGAAGGGTATTTCTCATAGAGTGTTTCTCCATTTTCGTCCTTGTACATTCCAAGGTCCATTGCTGAACATCCTGACGTTAGGACAATGTAGTTTCTCCTGAGCATCTCATCTGCCATCTTGTAGAGGTCTTTAGTACCATCCGGATAGTTGGAGCATCCTACAAGTGCGATAATTCCAGGTGTTGTTCCCATAACAAGATTCACGCCCTCTGCGCGGATATCAGGATCACTGATCTGTCCTCTTCCGGAACGTATGTGTCCCTTTTCCTCCATGATAGCTTTTTGTGAAGCTTTCTCAATAACATCAAGGACTGGAATTTCCTTTGGACATGCTTGGTCACATCTTCCACAACCAGCACACTGGTCGTGTACGAATTCAAATTTAGTAAAGTCGCCATCTGCACCTATTTCCATTGCCTTCATAATTGGCAGATTGTTTGGGCAGACAAGTTCACAAGCATTACACTGTACACATTTGTCTATAAGTACCTTAAGCTCTTCTTCATTTGGAAGTGCTTTTATGCCCTTTTCTTTACGAATAGGTGACATTTCCAGTGTAAGTCTTGGTGCAAGTTCTCCAAGAAGGTCGAGGTCAAGAACAAGTGCTCCCTTTTCCTTTCCACTTGTGAGGTCTTCTATAATATCATCAACGTTGTCATTGGATCTGTTTGGAAGTCCATACATGATCTTGTCATTGGTTGTGATGACTGGTATGGAGAGTCTGCTTGCTTCCTGAAGTACATCTGCTCTGACACACTGCTCGTCAACTACGATAACATCTGGAATTCCAGAGCGTATCATTTTAAGTTCTTTTGCAAGGGTTCCGACAACCTTTGCGTGAGGTACTCCGCCCTGATCCATCTGATAACGGGTCATATCAATAGCAGTACAGCAAAGTCCACCAAGTTCTACCTGGTCTGCAATGCCTTTCTCTTCCATGTAATCAATTATGTTTGCAACACCTGCAACATTGTGACCGATAGCAAGAAGCATTGGCTTTGTTGCATCAATGCATCCCATTCCAATTTCTGCAAGAGGTGCTTCAGGATCAGACTTTGGCATTCCAAGACATGATATTTGTGCAAGGTCGGATATTTCCATACCTACGTGATCAAGCATACCACCATGAAGTGCCTTTGATTCAAAATCAATTGCAGCTCCTTCCTGGCCCATGTGAACTGTTGCGAGCAACTGTGTTAGCTGTTCTTCAACATATTCGATTGCAGGTTCAAGGTCACCAAGTGTTTTTGGCTCAATACCTGTTACTGTCTGGATATTAGGTGCAAGAAGGTTGGATGGTCCTACATCTATTGGGTGATCTTTTCCATATTTGTCAGTTAGGTAGTGGAGAATATGCCTTCCATGTCCGGAGTGGGCAGCTGCTCCTGTTATAACTCTGAGTAGGAATTCACGTGCCTGATGTCCTTCCATATTGATTCCACATGCACCCTCTTTGTTTCCTGTGAGGTCACATTTACCAAATGTACAGTAGCAACACTGGTCGCACATAGGTGTATAGACTGGCTGGTAGCGTGAAAGAAGGCTGTGATCCCAATCTCTCAGGGCAGATACTCCTGGCTTGGGCGTCATACCACCTGCTTCAGTTTTTTCATATTTTTCTTCAATGGCACCAACTATTTTGCCAATTGTGATATGGACATTTTCCAGTTCTTCGATGGATATTTGTCCTTTTGGTACGTTACTCATGTATACTTGTCCTCCTCGCAATCTATATTATTAAATAATCAAATCATGCGAATACGTGGTATGTCTTTACAAGTTTATAATAAAACAAAACTGTAATTTGGGGATTTCTAATATTACTTCCATATATAAAAAAGTATCTAATATATGTCACGATTAATCATGACGAATGGCATAGTTCCACTTAAAAACTCAAATAAAAATAACCTACAAAGTTAATAGGCATTGTTTTTAAGGGAAATACATTATTTTCCCTTATAAGTTTTACTATATAATTTTGCTTGTATTAGCAAAATCGGAGAAACTATTTATTAATGATTTATTTTTCATTAGAAATGGTTTTATCTGATGTAAATACTATTGCACAGGTAACGTAATAATGGTGAATTATTTTGGACAATAAATGCTGGATATGCGGTAAAGAAGAGCACATTCCATTCAAATGTCGCTTTTGTGGAAAATCATTTTGTTTAGATCACAGACTTCCTGAACAACATGCTTGTACGGAACTCGAAAATTACAAGCAGAACGGTCAATATGGTTCTGGCAGCGGAGCATATAATAGGACAGGAACTGATGACATCCTCAAAACTGTGCTAAAGGACAGTGCAAAATATGCTGCAAAAAGCGCCGCTACCGGAATGAAGGACAGGATCATCCACTCCATGAAAAGCAGTCCTGCAATGGCTATATTGTATACATGTATTTTTATCTTCATAATATCTTTGATGAATTATGGATTTGTACTGAGTAATTTTGCATTATTCCCGGCTACAATATTCACCAGACCCTGGACCATAATTACACACTTGTTCCTGCATGCAAGTTTCTTTCACCTCTTTTTCAATATGCTGGTACTTTTCTTCTTCGGGCCTGAACTGGAAAGGCGTACAAGTAAGCAAATATTCCTTAATATCTATTTTGCAGCGGGAATCGTAGCTGCAGTAGGTTTTTCCATTACAAGCAGCACTAATGTTCCAGTTGTAGGAGCCAGCGGTGCAATCATGGGTATTTTTGCCGCTCTTGCAATAATCGCACCGGACATCAGAGTATATGTATACTTCGTTCCAATGAAGATCATGCACGCACTGGTATTGTTCGCAGCACTTGATTTTGCTCTACTTGGTGCAAATGATATGGTTGCGCACACGGCTCACCTCAGCGGACTAGCAGTGGGAGTTGTCATGGGCCTGAGAATAAAAAGAGCGAAAGCAATGTATTATTCATATGGGCAGAGTGGATCTTACAGAAGGTGATTCCACTGGAAAATGACAGAAGTCATCTAACCAGGCTTTTTCCAAGACCGAATGAAAACGAGGAAATTCTTATTCAATTCATTGATATACAGGAAAAATTTGCAGGATGGTCACCTGTCCTTAAACGTTCTGTTTATGTAGATGAATATAACGAGACGGATGGTCTGAAAAGAGTAAGGGAAGTCAGCTTGCTTAAAGTGTATAACTGGTTACTTGATGGTGAAAGTTATGTCGAGTTATCTTGTATGGAAAGGCAGCAATTCGAGAATGTTATGGATCAGTTTCTCAAGTATGGGGGAGAGATCCACTATACCAGAAGGAAATTTGCCGGAAGAATGATCAATTATTTCAAATTAGAACGACATAATGGTATCAATGTCGATGTTTCCGAGAAATTGCTTCTGGATAAACTCTGATGCGATCATTTTCTACCTTATTGTCAGGTTTTAACAACACTATTATATGCTATTATTACAGACAACTAATATCTTTGTGAGAGTTATCTCCGCTTTACACTAATATCCTGTTCTTTGGTCAATGATCACTAACAGGAATTATCTGCTAATTATTTGGACTGTAGTTGTTGAAATAGTTAGTTTATATCTATAACAAATAATCAATTATTTATTATGTGAGGAAATATGGCAACTGCAACGGTGAAAACCGGATTGAATTCTATAGTTAAATACCTTAGTACAAAAAAGGAAACTGGAAGGCTTAGTATTGGTCTTCTTGTTGATGGTCCAAACATTCTCAGAAAAGAGTTTAATGTCAATCTTGAGGAGATCAGGGACGTTTTAAAAGAATACGGTAATGTAAAGATTGGTCGTGTTTTTTTAAACCAGTATGCATCTGATAAACTTGTTGAGGCAATAGAGAGCAATGGATTTGAGCCTATTATCTGTTCAAGTGATGTAGATGTAAGACTTGCAGTTGAGGGTATGGAGCTTGTGTATAATCCAACCATAGATACCCTTGCTTTAGTAACAAGAGATGCAGATTTCAAACCTCTTTTGAACAAGGCCAATGAGCATGGCAAGGAAACTATAATATTTGGTGTTGAACCAGGTTTTTCCAAAGCTTTGAGAAATTCAGCAGATTATGTCATTGTTCTTGAAAATGACGGGATGAACTATTATGAAGATAATCCTGTGGAAGATGATGCTTCTGATATGAAGCCTGTTGTGGATGAATATGAAAAAAAGGAAACAATTTAAAGTTCAATTGTTTCTTTAACCATTTCTTCAAGACGTGCAGGACTTATTCCTTTTTTAGCCTCGGTACAGTTCTTGATTCTGTTAAGAAGTGTGACCATTTTATCTTTTTCAAGATCATATCCCATATCGCCTACAATTCCGCAGAGAGCTTTCATGCCGGTATGTTTTCCAACGATCAAATTACGTTTTCCACCTACCATTTCCGGGCTGTATAATTCGTATGTCCTTGGTTCTTCGAGAATTGCACAGACATGTATTCCTGATTCATGTGAAAATGCATGTTTACCAACGATTGCTTTTGTAACTGAAGGCTTCAGGCCTGAAAATTCATTGACCATTGATGAAAGGTTCAACAATTTAGTGGTGTCGTATCTTTCAATTCCATATTGGACACGAAGTGAAACGAGTAATTCTTCGAGTGAAGCGTTTCCTGCCCTTTCACCAATTCCATTAACGGTTGTATGAAGTTGTTTTGCACCAGCTTCTGCAGCAGCTAATGTATTTGCAGTTGCCATACCAAGATCGTTGTGGCAGTGTATACAAACAGGAGTTTTGACTGCCTTTTTAATTTCGCTTACTAGATAATGTGTAGTACTTGGGTTAAGTATTCCAATTGTATCGGCTATGCTTACATAGTCAACCTTGTACTCTTCAGCAGCCTTAAATGCATTTTTAAGGACTTCAACATCTGTCCTTGTGCCATCTTCAGCTGCAAATCTGACGCCTACTCCATGGTCTTTTGCATATTCCACAGCTTTCATTGCACAGGAGAACATTTCATCACAGCTCTTATGGTACTTGTACTTCAGGTGCAGATCAGACATTGCAATAAAAATGCTAATAAAATCAACATCACAGTCTATAGCTGTTTCAACGTCACTAACAATTGAGCGTGCGAGACAGCATGTTCTGGCATTTAATCCCATGTTAGCAATTTCTTTAACAACAGCTCTTTCAGAAGCTGAAACTACCGGAAAACCGGATTCAATTATGTCAACCCCAACAGCATCCAGTTCATTTGCAAGTGCTATTTTTTCTTCTCTTGTAAAAACAACACCTGGAGTTTGTTCCCCATCGCGTAGGGTCACATCGCATATTTCGATATCAAGGGGTGATAAGTTAAGATGATCGATCAGCTTGTTCTTTGAATATTCTTCAATTTCTGACATAATCTTAATTCCTGTGATGACACAAAAAACCCAATAGAGTATATAACTTTTGGCTTTATTAATTATTTATCATAGAAAATACCAACTGTAAATAGCAAGATTTATAACATACTACAAGGCAGCACACTTCACGGTTCTACTGATGTGATGTATGCTATAGTGATTATGCTGACTTGCGCAGTTAGTTTGGCTTATGCAAGCTTGCTTTGTACTTTTTCGTAAAATCCATTGATTGAGCTGCTTACAAATCTTGCAGGATTCTTTGCATTTGTAAGTGTGACAACATCGTGTTCTTTGATGTCATATGAGTGCTGGCCATCAATGACTATGACTGCTTCCTTCTCTGGAATTATCATTTCTATTGTGATCTTACTGTCTGCAGGGATCACCCATGGTCTTGCAGATAGCTTGAATGGTGCAAGAGGTACTATCAGTGATGCTTTCACCCTTGGATCAATGATCGGTCCGCCAGCACTCATTGCATATGCTGTGGATCCTGTAGGTGTGGCAAAAACAACTCCGTCAGCACGTAGTTCTTCGATCTGTGAATCATCAACAGATATTTTAAAAGTAAGTATTTTTGCAGGCCTTGCAGTAATTAATACAACTTCGTTAGTTGCTGGTGGAAGTGTTTTGTCATTGAATGAAACACTAATACGTGCCTTTTCATCATAAATGAACCCTTCAAGTACATCTTCAATAGCTTCAATAGCATTTTCCGGTGCAACATCTACCAGAAATCCCAGATTGCCCATGTTTATTCCAAGTATGGGTAATGGGTCTTCCATTTTGGATATGTTGCGCAGTACTGTCCCATCTCCACCAATGGAAATTATAAGCTCTACACCGGCATTTCTCATTTTTTCGACAGGCATCGCATGGTCATCAGCACCGATCAAACCTGCAGTTTTAGGGGACATTACAATATCAACCTTATCTTTAAATGTATTGAATATGCTTCGGACCATTTCCAGTGCATCTTCATTATCATATCGTGAAACAATCCCCAGTTTACTTACACTCATGTTCTCTCCCTTTTAGAAGTTCCAGTAGATCAGAGTGGGCACATCCATTTGATGCGACCATATAAACTTTATTAACAATAGTATATATAAGCTTAAGACTTTCACCATTGCCATCTGTGACAATGCCTCCCGATTCTTCTATTATTAATTTGCCGGCAGCTATGTCCGTTAAACGTAGGGATCCTCTGACATCAATAAATGTGTCAAGTTTTCCTGCTGCCACATAGCATAATTCCAGAGCCACGCTTCCGAGTATCCTGATGCGCCTTACCTTTCTGCATAATGTTGTTGTTTCCTCAACATGAGGTCGGTAACCATACACACTGATGCAGTATTTGTTAATATCTGACTTATCAGAAGGTTTCAGACTTTTTCCATTAAGGAATGCTCCTTTGCCTTTTTGTGCAAAGAACGTATCTCCACTTGCAAGGTTTTTCACATATCCAAAGCATGCATCATTTACATTTTCCCGAATAAATGCAATTGATATGCTATAAAATGGGATTCCGGATGCAGCATTGTATGTTCCGTCTAGTGGATCGATTATCAAAGTGTATTCGGGAGATTTCCCAATTATTCTTTCTCCGCACTCTTCACTCAATATTCGAAATGAAAGGCCTTCTTTTTCGAGCTGATCAAAAATAGCCTTCTCGGAAATATCATCTATAAGCTTTGTGGGAGTTCCATCTGCTCCCGTATAAAGTGTATTATTAGCGTCAAATGTACCAACTACATTTCGAATTGCATCGTTGGCTGCATCAGCTATTCTGTCGCAAAGTGCAAGAAAGTCTTCTTCGTTGGGCATAAAAATATAGTAATGGGTATTAGATACCCATTGCCTTATTCGTCTTAGCTATGGATCTTGCACCATCGGTCTCAATTTCTGTGATGGCACGTATTGCATCCACATTTTCAGGGATTACATCGGATTCCTGGTGAATTGCCTGGAAGAAGTAAAGTTCTTCTTCATGCATGGTGACGGATTCATCCCATACACAGTTCTCCCACATGTCGCCTCTTGGACGTCCCATATCCTTGGCAAGCTCCATTATTTCAGCAGTTGATGTGATACCCTGGCCTACAAATCTTATACGTGGCTGTTTTGCGAACAGTTCCTTTACATCATCAGCTGTACATTCCTTCTCAAGCTCGATATTGAGCGTGTGCAGGTGCATAAGTGTTGTTGGCAGTTTCACTGCAGTTGATGAGATGTTGATGTGTGGTATCACGCTCTTGACATCAGGTCCATGGTGTGATGGAAGTGTGACCGGGTTTGGCACAATAGCATTTATTGGTCCAGTTTTGATGTCATTTGGATCAGCAGATCTTCTCATAAGTGTAACTCTTACCTTTTTGACTCCATATTCCTGGTCGAGTGGGTAGATTGCTCTGCAAAGTCCAGTCGTGTTACATGAAACAACACGCACAAAGTCTTTTCCAAGTGCTTCTTCATAGTTTGCACCGGAGTTGAATGAGCAACCTGTTAGGTCGTGCTTTTCCCCACCCTGCCACATAGCTTTTACACCGGCTTTTTCGTAGAGTTCCTTGTTTTTGGCACCAATACCTCCTGGTGTACAGTCAACAACAACATCTGCTTCTGCTATCATATCGTCAATGGTTCCGGCAGCAGGTATTCCTGCGTCCTTCATTGCAGCAACCCTGTCTGCAAGGGTATAAACTGCATACCCCTTCTCATTTGCGACTGATGCTTCGTAGTTCGGTCTTGTCTTTGAGACACCGATCATTTCCATATCTTCCTGCAGACTTACCGCATCTGCTACCCTTTTACCAATAGTTCCGTAACCATTGATAGCCACTTTTACTTTTGACATCTAATGTACCTCTTATTCAATTCATCATAAGATGTTTTGATTATCCAAACACTTTTATTTAAACACGAAAGTTTTAGCTCTCGAAATGAAAATTAATTCATATATTTATTTTGCAAGTATTATAGTTTCCCCTTTTGTCAGATTCACTTCTTGTATAGTGCCACTGACAATTTCACTGTCACCAAGGATGCCGTAGAGTTCAATGGAGTCTCCATCAACTACGATCCTGGTAACTGATTCCATAATGCTTTTCCGCTCATCTCCATTTATAAGTATTGCATTGAGTTCACACATATTTTAACCTCATTCAAGTAGAAGTGCAACCGAACTGTCTTTGGGTGCACCTATGTCCTCTCCCACAGGGTCACATTTGATCTTTAATAAATAGGATATAGGTCTATAACTTTCTTCTGACAAGGTTTCGTAGTTAGCCATGCCTTTACTGATAACGAGGGATGCATTCTCAAGAACTTCCTTTAATTGATCAGGTGCGTCTTCAAAGCAAACTCCGATAGCTCTTGATCCAGTAGTTAATATGCGGTCAACCATTTTATCAATACCTGTGTCTGCTATGTCTTCCATGGTTACATCATTAAGTATTGGCTCTCCACGAACTACAAGCGTAATCTTGCCACCTAGATTTCTAATGGCTTCAAACACTAATGCATCAATAAGTATCTCTCCGCAATTGTCCGCCAGATATACAACATTTTCTAATTTGTCCAGCATCTTGTCAGTATCATCAATATGCAGCCCAAGATCGAAATGCTCCATGAATTTCTGGTCAAATTCTTCAATAGGTACTTTCAGTCCCATTACACCGTAATCAAAATAGTTTCCTATTACTGCTGCCAATACTGCGCGCTTGAATGCAGCAACGTCATCTCCATCTCCCTTAAATACATGTGACCTTATGGCTGGTAATATCTTTTCAGCAGCTTTTGTGCTTAGATCCTTCTTTTCCTTGTAAGGATCATCATCATCGAGTATCTCGTAGGCTTTTCTGTGCATCGGTGTTGATAATGCAGCAGCCGGCATTCCTGGAGTGTATAGTTCGTTGAGAGTTTCCAGACCTCCCTTAACGGCTTTCTGTATGAGTTCCTCGTCATCGGTTGACAGCTCAGCTTCGGCGTGGACTCGCGACAGTAAACAGTACGTGCATCTTGGATGTACTTTCATGGTTTCATTCCTCTAAGGTTTGGGATCCTTTATTGTTTTATGTGAAATAAGGTTACTCTTATGAAGATGGTTTTAATTCGGGATGGAAGGTAATATCAATTCAATTGAAATAATTTTACTTGTTTTATAATTGTCTTGTTTGGTAAATTTTATAAGTCATTGTGTTTTTGTAATAAATGGTGGTAATTGATATGAAAAAAAGATTTATTTTAATCACATCCTTATTGATCTTCGGTCTCTTGGTAAATAGTGCAACTGCAACTGCAACGTATGATGGAGTTAATTTCCCGGATGGTGCCGCTTCATTCGCAGATGAGGTGGTATCCTATAATCTGGTAGGCGGCGCATCAGGTGGAAATCCAAACAATGCATTAGGTGCTCCAGACAGGAGCTATGTAAGTCTTGGAACTAAAGGATATATTGTTTTAAAATTTATTGATAACGCACTAACTACATCAGGAGATTCAAACCCTGACCTCTACGTTAAAGAGGGCGGAACCTCCTCTGCTGAGCTTGCTGAGGTTTTCATCAGCGTTGATGGAACAAACTGGATCAAGGTTGGCAATGCTAACAGAAAAGAATTATTTGATATTGATTCTGTAGCCGGAGTTGTGCAGGGAGCAAAATATCCTTACGTTAAGCTTGTTGACCTGAACGGCACACCCACTACTGCAAGCTGGGAAGGTGCTGATGTTGATTCAGTAGGTGCAATATCCTCTTCCAATCCTGTTGTCGAGGAAGATAACAGCTCATCAGAGATCCCTGAATTCCCAACAATTGCAATTCCTATGGTCGCAATACTTGGACTTGCATTCTTCTTTGGAAGAAAGAACTGATATTTAGAACAACGATCGAAATAGACTCTGTAGTCCATAGAGTCTATTTCTTTTTTATTCTTTTCTTGCTCTTAGAACATCAAATGAGCCTTTATCTTTAAATCCCATGGACAACTATAGGCAGTTCAATGATAGTAACCATTTTATTGTTCATTCTAAGTCTTGCGATGATTACAAAGGGTGCTGATTGGTTTATCGAATCAGCGGTAGTTATCTCCAAGAAAAGTGGGATTCCTAAAATTATCATTGGAGCTACTATTGTTAGTTTCGCTACCACTGCTCCTGAATTTGCTGTATCTGCAACGGCAGCTTATATTGGTCATGTGGAAATGACTGTGGGAAATGCTGTTGGTTCTGCACTATGTAATACAGGCATTGCTCTTGGAGCGATCATAACTATAAAAGCAATACCATTGGATCTACACAGTTTTACACGTAAAAGTGGTTTCATGTTCATATCAGCGCTGGCTCTTGTGGGAATGACGCTTGATGGTGTACTATCATCTTTTGAAGGCATGCTCCTTTTAGTGATATTCGTTGCTTTCCTGTACTATAATTACAGGCTTCAGCGTGCTATATTTGATGAAGATGAAGAGCTCGTTGAGCGTTCTTCTCCTCTGGAAATGAAAAAAGAGATCGCAGTTTTTATTCTGGGTGCTCTGACTGTAGTTGCAGGTAGTCGTATACTGGTTAATAGTGGTATCACAATTGCTGAATGGCTTGGAGTTCCTGAAATGCTTATTGCTCTCACGCTGGTGGCATTGGGTACTTCCCTTCCAGAGATAATAACAGCGGTATCTGCAACCATTAAAGGTCATCAGGATATTTCTTTAGGTAATATTCTCGGTGCTAACACAATGGATATAGCCATGATACTGGGCATATCCTCACAGATCACACCTCTAACAATTCTTCCTCAATCTGTGAAATATGATTTCCCGGCAATGCTTTTAATAATGGGGCTTCTGATTATTTTCGGAATCACAAAAAGAAGGCTTGAGCGCTGGGAAGGCGCAACTATTCTGGTTGTATATTTGCTTTACATTGCGGGACTTTTCGTATTGTATCTTTGAGGGTGTTCAAGTAGGCATTCTTAAATACCTTTATCTAAAAACTTTATATGATTGTTATGCAAAGAAAATGGATTTTCATGGTACTTACGTTAGCCCTTGTAATGATGGCATCAGGCTGCGGTGAAAAAGATGGGTCAACTATGACCTATGAGGAAAATGGTGTTACAGTTGAAAATAATATTCCAGAAGGTTCAAAAGACCAATGGTGTCCGGTAGGCAGTTCATTGACTGTCAGTGACCCGAATACCGGTGAAGCTTACTCTATGGAAATTATTGGTACTGAAATGGTTGATGGCATGAGGATGTGTCATGCTGTTTATGAGGCTAATGAGCCGCAAGAAGACATTTCAAGTGTTGAGTACTTCTGGTCTGAAAATGAAGAGAATTTTATAATGATATTCTATGACTCAAGTGAAAATATCGTTTTAGAAATGAAGATCCTGGATGGTACAACAACAATAACTTCAGAAGATGGTTCTGTTAATGTTATGTCTGAAGATGGCACAATCACAAGCACTGATAAAGATGGTGTTGTTACAAAGTTAAATACCGGACAGTAAGGCTGAAATATCTTTTTTCTTTTCACTTTTTTAGAATCTGCTTTTTTTTTAGAATCTGCTTTTTAGTATTCCTGTAAAGTAATCAATAAGATGCTATTCCTTAAATAGAATAATTACCATCAGTAATATTCATGCAAGTTCCAACATTTGAGGATTTAAAGCGTAAGAGAATGGAATTAGGACTTACACAAAGTGATCTTGCTAAAAGTGCAGGCGTAAGTCAGCCTCTGATAGCCAGGATAGAATCTGGTGATGTTGATCCCAGACTTTCAACTTTAAGAAAGATTATAGAGGTTTTTGAAGATGTTGAAAAGGAAGGTATTTCTGTCAGAGATATAATGAATTCCAGTGTTATTTCTGTGTCTCCTGAGGAACACATTGATGCCGCAGTTCAGATCATGGAAGAGCATGGTATTTCCCAGATTCCGGTAATTTCAAAAGGTGTATCTTTTGGCAGTATATCAGAGGAAATGATTGTAAGATCCCTTTCTGGTAATAAGAAATCTCTTGTGTCCCACATGCAGATCAAGGAGATCATGGGTGACTCTTTTCCTACAGTTTCTCCAAATGCTGACATCAAGCTGGTATCACATATACTTGAGACAAATCCTGCGGTTATTGTTATTGAAAATGGTCGATCTATCGGTGTTGTTACCAAGCATGATCTTATGAAATTACTAAGTTCATAAAAATAGAAGCTTGGCTAAAGTTAAATAATAGGTTTGCATAAACAGGCACAATTATATCGCTTTATCTTATTCAGGATAGAAATGATCACTAAATTCCATAAAACAATTCACAAAAACTATCATTAATAGAATTATTCACAATTTTGAGTATTCAGGAGATTTATATGGATATAGAAGATACACTTCTTATGATGCCAGGACCAGTTCCCGTTGCATCCCGCGCTCTCAGGGCAATGTCAAAGCCGATGATCAATCACAGAGGAGCTGATTTCTCAGCAATGTATGATGACTGCTGTGAAATTCTGGCTGAAGTTTTCCAGACACAAAATGATATATTCGTACTTAGCGGTTCAGGTACTGCTGCCATGGAAGCTGCTATTGGATGTACTGTAAGCAGTGACGATGTTGTTGTCACGCTTGAAAATGGTAAATTCGGTGAAAGATTCAAGGATATCGCAGCAAGATATGGAAAAGCAAATCCTCTAGAGATCGAGTGGGGACATTCATTCGACCTTGCTGAAGTTGAGAAAAAGCTCGAAGAGGGAGCAAAAGCGATAACTCTCGTTCATAACGAAACATCAGTGGGAATACAGAACCCTGCTGAGCAGATCGGTAAACTTGCAAAGAAGCATGATGCTCTTTTCATATTGGATGGAGTAACAACTCTTGGTGGCAGCCTTGTGGAAACCGACAAATGGGGCGTTGATATTGCAGTTGTAGGCTCACAAAAATGCCTTGCAGCTCCACCTGGCCTTTCTATGTTATCCGTAAGCAAGCGTGCTTTTGAGGCTATGGATGATAAGGGCAATTTACCATATTATCTTGACCTTAAAGCTTACAAGAAGAGTGGTGATAAATCACAGACCCCTTACACTCCAGCAGTTCCTCTGTTCTTTGGGCTTCAGGAAGCTCTTCATATAGTAAAGGAAGAAGGAATGCCATCAAGGATCAACCGCCATGCAACCGGTGCTGCAGCTATTCGTGCAGCAGCTGATGAACTGGGTCTTGAATTGTTCCCACAGCTTCATGACGATAATAGCTCATATTCGAATACCGTTACAGCCATGAAAGCTCCAGAGGATGTTTCAGGAAATGACATAAAGAAGGATATGATGGCAAGAGGAATTACAATTGCCGGTGGTCAGTCTCACCTTAGTGGCAAGATATTCAGAATTGGTAGCATGGGTAATTTTCAGCCAAAGGATCTTCTTCTTACAATACAGGAACTGGAAATCGTACTCAAGAACAGAGGAGTTATTTCAGAAATTGGTAAGGGTGTCGAGGCTGCAAATAATGTACTTGATAGATTATTTTAATTATAGTTGAAAACCAAAGTGAAGATTAATATGCCAGTTATCGGAGTTGTTGACACAACATTTGCACGTTTCAATATGGGCGCTGCTGCGGTGGATGAGCTTAAGCAGCATATGTCTGCAAAGATCATTCGCAGAACCGTTCCTGGCGTAAAGGATCTACCGGTTGCTTCTAAAAAACTCATTGAAGAGGATGGCTGTGAAATCGTAATGGCCCTTGGAATGCCAGGTGGCAAGGAAAAAGACAAGATATGTGCACATGAGGCGTCTACTGGCCTTATCCGTGCCCAATTAATGTCGAATACCCATATCATTGAAGTATTCGTTCATGAAGATGAGGGCAAAGACGAAAAAGAACTTGCTTTTTTGATGGAGAAACGTTCCAGAGAGCACGCTTTAAATGTAGTGAAAATGCTTTTAAAACCTGATCAAATGATAAAAGAAGCTGGTACCGGTCAGCGACAGGGATTTGAAGATGTCGGCCCTGCAAGATTATAACGATATTCTTTGATAGGGCTACAATTTATTATGATATTTATAGTATACTACGAAATCAACTACGTGGAGTAGGAATCAAAATGACTATCAAATTGGGATTTGTAATAGCAGAATTTAACAGAGATCTGACGTACCAGATGGAATTACTCGGAGAAGAGCATGCTAAATTCCTTGGCGCTGAAGTTGTAGAAAAGATTCTGGTGCCAGGTGTGTATGATATGCCTATTGCTATCAAGAAACTTTGTGAGGATGATGGGGTGGATGCAGTGGTCACTATGGGCATAGTAATTGAAGGGGCTACAGAGCACGACGAGGTTGTAGTTCAGAACGCAGCAAGAAAGATCACAGACCTTTCGCTGGAATACAATAAACCTGTATCTCTTGGTATTGCTGGTCCTGGAATGACAAGGATGGAAGCACACCAGCGTGTTGATTATGGAAAGAAATCTGTAGAAGCTGCAGTAAAGCTTGTTCAGCGTCTGCAATGAATAATTGAGACATTTGTATTTAGAATTTAATTAATGGAAAGATCAGCATGGCTTCATCAAGGCTAGAGCGTGTAGAAGAATCAGCAACCATCAAAGCTGCTAACCTGGCTAATAAGTTAAGACAAGAAGGTAATGATGTCATTAGCTTCAGCTTAGGGGAGCCTGACTTTGATACTCCTAAACATATATGTGATGCAGCTGCGGATGCTATGTACAGTGGACATACCCACTATGCCCCATCTGCAGGTATTCCTGAATTAAGGGAAGCGATCGCAGAAAAACTTCGAGTGGAAAATTCTCTCGATGTCACATCATCTGGTATCCTGGTTACACCTGGTGCTAAACAGGCAATCTTTGAAATAATGATGTCAGTTCTTGACGATGGTGATGAAGCACTGTTATTTGATCCTGCATGGGTATCATATGACCCTGGAATTAAATTTGCAGGTGCTAATACTGTATGGGTACCTACCGATCCACAGGATGGTTTTAAACCATCTAACATGGAAGAGTATGTGACCGAGAAAACAAAACTTATTGTGGTCAACAGTCCTGGAAATCCAACAGGTGCGGTTTACGATAGAGCAGTTCTGAAAAACATTGCTGATATTGCAATAGATAATGATATTCTCGTACTTTCCGACGAAATATATGAGAAGATCATTTATGATAAAGAGCACATCAGTATTGGTTCATTTAACGGTATGCATGACAGGACAATTACTGTTAATGGCTTTTCAAAAGCATATGCCATGACTGGCTGGAGGCTGGGTTATGTTTCTTCAACACCTGATATTTTCAAGGGTTTAGTGAAGATCCAATCCCATTCCGTTAGTAGTGCTACAAGCTTTGTCCAGCATGGCGGTGTAGCTGCACTAAAGGGTCCGCAAGAACCTGTGACTGAAATGGTTGCAAAGTTCAAGTCAAGGAGGGATGCACTGGTTGATGGGCTGAATTCCATTGGTATAAAGTGCCAAAAACCAGGTGGCGCATTTTATGCATTTGCTGATGTAGGTGCTTATGGAACCGGTGATGAGATTGCAGAAAAACTTCTCATGGAAGCTCATGTTGCAGTAACTTCAGGCTCAGCATTTGGTGAAAGTGGTAAGGACTTTGTAAGGATATCCTATGCAAATTCACTGGAAAGAATAGAAGAAGGACTTGCAAGAATTGAATCAGCACTTTCCTGATCAATTCTCTATTATTTTTATATTTTTGTTTTAAGTTGAAATAAAAATTGTAATTATGTCTATCTTATGCTTAATCACCGTAGCGATTCAATATTCTCTGAATTATTCTCCCGCTGCTGCACAGTGGACATGTTTTTGACTCCTTTACTCTCACAACCTCTGAATTAAATCCTCTGTCTTGAAGTTCTTTCTTCAGGATATCTATTTCAAATGTCTGGTCATATCCGAGTGCTATGATGTCCGGTTGTATCTTTTCAATAGGTTCAAACATCTCCGACTCGCTTCCAAGAATTGCATGATCCACAACTTTTAATGATTGTACCATTTTAAGCCTTTGTTCATCGGGCACGATTGGTCTTGGCTTGTGTGTGATCATTGAATCCCTTGCGACAATGACATTAAGTTCATCTCCAAGCTCACGTGCTTTTTCCAGAAATAATACATGTCCCGGATGTAATATATCAAAAGTTCCTGTTGCGAGTACTTTAATCAAAATATCACCTATTGATGCTTTTAGGGTTAAACATTTTATAAATACTCGCACTAAATTTATTTTTAATTAGATCGCTTTTTGCTTTGTATGATCATTCTTTGATGACACCAACGACTTCGAAGTCATTTAGTGAGTCAGCTTCATGTGGAGCTTCCAGGTCAAGTGAGTCTGTAAGGTCTTCTCCTGCTTCATGCAGTCCCATATGTTCACCATCAACCCAGAATTCACTATTAGTAACATCGTAGACTTTACCTGAGTAAACCACATAGATCTTCTCATTATCCCTGCCATTATATTTTGCAACTTCTTCCAGTGTAAATTCTTGCATATTTTCACCATCTCCAGATTTCCATTTAGTGTTATAGTTCTTTGGGTATTAATTGAATGGTCCGTTTCTTCTAATTGGAATATTAACTAAAAAGGTGCTTCCTTTAGATAATCCACTATCAATTTCTATGCTCCCACCGTGCATTTCTGTGAATTTTTGTACAAGTGCTAATCCAAGCCCTGTACCTGCATATTTTCTATTTGTTTTGCAATCCAGTTGCGTGAAAGGCAAGAATATCTCTTCCATTTTATCGTCTGGTATTCCAATACCCGAATCCTGTACTAATAATTGTACCAGATCATCCATTTTTGTTAATTCTACCTTCACATACCCCTTCTGGGGTGTAAATTTAATAGCATTACCAATCAAATTATACAGTATCTGAATTATTTTATTTCTATCCGCTTCAATTGTTAGTGGGTCTGAAAATAAACTACTCTTTAATTCAATACCTTTTTCGTAAGCAACAGGGCCAAGGACATTGATCGCCTCTTCCGCTGAACTGTTAATGTCAATGGCTTCATAATATAGTCCAACATCATCATTCTCTATCTTGGAAATATCAAGTATATTATTGATTATATTAAGAAGGTGTCTGCTGCTACTCAAAACATGTGAGACATATTTGCTTTGATTATCATTTAGCGGGCCAAATGATTGATCTTCCAAAATTTCGGAAAATCCGATTATAGCATTCAGGGGAGTTCTTAATTCATGGCTAACATTGGCAATAAAGTCACTTTTAGCCCGATTTGAAGTCTCTGCAGCCACTTTTGCTTGAATTAATTCACTTTCAGCTAACTTATGTGCAGTAATATCATGGCTAATTCCAAGAGTACCTATTAACTTGCCCTTTGTCGTATGCAAAGGTGCTTTATATGTTTCAAGCAGCACTCTTCTCCCATCTGGATAAGTAACCCAATACTCATTTTTGCAGCAGTTTCCATAACCCAAAGCACTTCTATCATTTTCACGCAAAAGGTCAGCTGTTTCTTTATCAAAAAGCTCATGATCATTCTTTCCAATTATTTCATCCACAGGTATACCCGCATATTCTGAAAAAGCTGGATTGCATCCAAGATAGTTTCTATGCAGGTCTTTAAAGAAAACCATCTCTGGTAAAGATTCAAGCAGACCTTCAAAAAGAGCTGATTTTTTAATAAGCTTCTTCTCTGCTTTCTTATAATTTGTAACATCGAGCATTATTCCGGCAATGCCAATGATATTCTTTTCTGCATCTTTGATAGCTGCTTTGTTAAAAATAAACTCTCCTACTTCTCCATCTGCTTTTTTTACATGGGTTTCATATTTTTGGGTGTCAACATGTGCCATCACTTCCCTGTCGAATCTTTGATGTGCAGATATTAATTCAGGATCTACTGTGTCCGGGAAATCGTATAGGCTCTTACCTATGATCTGCTCCTTCCTGAATCCAAGAATATCATTTGCAAAGGCATCATTACAGCTCATATATATTCCACTTTTATTTTTGTAATATATGGGGCATGGGATATTATTTAACAGAGTTTCAATAAGCTGAAACTGGGTTTTAACCTCTTCATGGGCTTTTTTTCTTTTAGATACATCTTCCAGGACTGATGTACATCCTATTATCTTACCTTCCTTATTGATGTTAGGTGAAGATCTTATTTCCAACTCTGTGTATTTTCCCCATTTTGAGCGATAAGAATATTCTCCACTTACTACTGATGCAGTATCCATGCATTTTTTGAATAACTCCGAAATCCCTGAACTAATGAGGGGTGTGAATTTCAGTGCATTGATCTTCTTTATTTCATCTTCAGAGGGTGACCCCAGTATGTTCAGCAAAAATGAATTTACTGCTCTTATGTTTCCATTTATGTCAATGGAAAGCATTCCTATTGGGAGTTCATTGAGGATGCTCATGCAATCTTCTAAATGCTCTGCATGTTTTTGCTCTACAGCAGATACGAACTCGGAAAAATTTGGTAGATCTTCAGCAATGGCGAAGGAAAGCTTCTCTCTTTCTTTCGTGGATTCATGCACCCGATCAATTCTGCTCTTCAGTTTTGAAGATAGCCCTTTCTTTTTTTTCCGGCTCATGATTCTACAATTAAATTGTTAAATGAAATTTGATATTCATTATCTGGCTTCACATGTAATGTTCATGCGAGTTGATCATAAGTGAATAGCACATCCTCCTGAATGGCCCTGCTTTTCAAAATACTGTTGATGGTATTCCTCTGCCTGATAAAATACAGTTGCAGGCACTATTTCTGTGACTATGTTCCCATTATATCTGCCTGCTCTCTGAAGCTTTTCTTTAGTGGCAAATGCTGTTTCCTTTTGCAGATCATTATGGTAGAATATTGATGAACGGTACTGTGTACCCCTGTCAGGTCCCTGCCTATTCAAAGTCGTAGGGTCATGTATGTTCCAGAATACGTTGAGTAGATCTTCATAAGAGACTATCTTTGGGTCATAGACAATTTCCACAGCTTCAGCATGTCCGGTTTTCCCACTGCATACATCCTTGTATGTTGGATCCTCAAGGCTTCCTCCGGTATATCCTACCTGTGTGAACTTAACACCTTCAATTTTCCTGAAGGCCGCTTCAACCCCCCAAAAGCACCCTGCTGCAAAAGTTGCTATTTCGTAACCTTCATTAAGTAGTTCTTCTCGTATCCCCATATTTTCATGACTCCTTTTGATATCTTTCTGAGTAAACTGATAAAAAGTCTGTTGATATATCGTATAAGTTTTTCCATATTTTAAGTGTATATGTCTGCACGAAAGTTTAACAGGTCCTATGGATAGCTAATCTTTCTTTCATGGATTTGTAACAATCTTGGAATATTTTCTGATGTCCTTCTATCTCATGGATCTCAAAATCAAATATTTCCGCGAACTCATCGACGATATCATCAAACGCTTTTGTGTAAGGGAGTCCTGTTTTTATCTTTGCTACTCTTTTATAACCAGTGATCTTATTCATCTCTTTGAGCATTTCAATGGTCTGGCCTGCTTCTTCTGAGTCCACGCGCATTATCTGCCTCCATGAATGAGCGTACATTGGGGTAAAAAAGAAAGTGCCCTTGTCACTGAATTGCTTGAGTGTCTTCAGGTATACATCAGTACTTCCAAGTGTTGCTCCTATACAATCATCAACGATCCGGTCTCCGTATTTTAATATTCTTACGGGGCAGCTCTTTTCCTGGTCATCAAAGTCCTTTTCAACATTTGACAACGCATTCCCACAAAGTCCGTAGAACAACAATATTCCACTTGAATGGGGTGTTAGCCTATCTATGGTCTCATATATTCCTGCCTTGAGCTTTTTTGGAAATTCGTGTAGTGCAAGCTCCATAAAATATATCATGATGGAAAATTTATTGTTGTTGTCTCTTTCTGAAATGACGGGTATATCGTTGATTTCTGGATTGCTATATTCTAGACCCAATGAATCTAACTTTGCAAGGAACTCTGTCTCCTCATTTCCTTTAACAACAATTATCTCGTCAACTGATATGTCATTCTCCAGCAAGTGAAGTATTTCATCCTGTAGGATCTTACAGGAAAGGATGGTCATCAATGTCATTTTTTCAAAACCATGGATATAATCACTTTTCGACGTTATTTTTTTTGTAGCCCAGATAGATAAATGTTATCAGAAATCCAATAATTCCCGCAGGTATGCCTGCAAATATTGAAAAGAATATCTTATCTTCCAAAGCCTGGGTTACAAGAATTGTTATCAGAACAAAGGCTATGGAACTGATAAAGACCCTTTTAAGAAAAATGATATTTTCATTTTGACTCTTTTTTCCATTTTTGGAACTTTCTTTCATCATTTATCCCCGTCCAAACAGTATCAAAATAAAAGTAGTTATATGTAATAGGTCTATAGATTAAAACCTGACCATGGTCTAATATAACTTTAGTTCAACTTTAATGTCAACTTGAATCTTGGCTGAACTTTAAAGCTTATCTTCCATGAAATTATCTACGGGTGTAGGGCATGCAAAAAACATCAGAAAATCCAATTATAACTATCAGGAAAGCATCTAAATCCGATATTCCTCTGCTTTTGGATTTTATAATGGGTATAGCAGATTTCGAAGGTCTCACTGATCATGTCATAGCTACAGAGGAAAACCTTGAACAATCTCTTTTTGGTGATCGTCCATATGTAGAAGCTGTAATTGCCGAAGTATTAAGTGAATCAGCTGGCTTCTTAATATTTTTCCATAATTTCTCTTCATTTGTTGGAAAGCCGGGGATGTTCATTGAAGATATCTATGTACGTCCTGAATTTCGCGGAAAGGGTGTAGGTAGGGCTTTAATGGTCTATTGCGCAAATGTGGCAAAAGAAAGAAACTGTGGCAGGTTGGATTGGAATGTCCTGGACTGGAATCCTGCCAGAAATTTCTATGAAAAACTTGGTGCTCAGTCCCAGGATGGATGGTTGCTATATCGTCTTGACGAAAAAGGAATTAAGCAACTTGCAAAAAAAGAAATTTAGAGAACTTTGCTAAGGAATGATCTGGTCCTCTCATTCTGTGGATTGGAAAAGAGTTCCTCTGGTGTGCCTTGCTCCATTATTATCCCCTCATCCATGAAGAGTACCCTGTCAGCAACCTCACGTGCAAATCCCATTTCATGGGTTACCACAACCATTGTCATACCTTCTTTTGCAAGGTCTTTCATAACATTGAGAACCTCACCAACCATCTCCGGATCAAGTGCGGAAGTAGGTTCGTCAAAAAGCATTATTTTTGGCTGCATGGCAAGTGCTCTTGCAATAGCAACTCTCTGTTGCTGGCCACCCGAAAGTGCACCTGGCAGGACATCTGCTTTCTCTTCAAGTCCAACTTTTCGAAGCAAGCTCATTCCCCTGTCATTAGCTTCGCTCTCACTTAATCCACGCACGCGGATTGGTGCCAGGGTTATGTTCTTTAAGGCTGTCATGTGGGGGAAGAGATTAAAGCGCTGGAATACCATGCCGACCTCTTCGCGTATCTTATTGATATTAACAGAGGGATCTGTGATGACCTCACCATCAATATATATCTGACCTGTGGTTGGTTCCTCAAGAAGGTTCAGGCATCTTAGGTAAGTACTTTTACCTGATCCGGAAGGACCAATGACGCATACTACTTCACTGGATTCAACTTTGGTCGATATACCTTTTAAGACCCTCAGGTCACCAAAATATTTGTGCAGGTCGTGCACTTCAATCATTGCCAACGCCAAGCCTCCTTTCTGAATAATGTACTAAACGTGAAATGGTCAGTGTCATGACCAGGTATACAAGTGCGACCCCGATGTAAACCGGGAATGATGCAAATGTAGTAGCAACATAGAGCTGTCCGCTCTTGAGCAGCTCAGGAACACCTATCACTGCCAGGAGCGAGGAATCCTTCAGAAGTACAATGAACTCATTCCCCATCGGAGGGATGACTCTTCTGAATGCTTGTGGAAGGATAATGTCTTTCATGGTCTGGCTATGGGTCATTCCCAGTGACCTTGCAGCTTCCTTCTGACCTTTTTCTATGGACTGGATACCTGCCCTGACGATTTCTGCAACATAAGCCCCGCTGTTTATACTACAGACGACCACACCGGCAAGAATAGGATCTATCCTCAAAGGCTCACCTGTAACACTGCTGATAAGTCCCGGGATACCATAGTAGAATAAAAGGATCTGCACAAGTAAGGGTGTACCTCTTATAAAATCAATGTAAATCAGACTTGGTATACGTAATATCTTTTTTGTGGACAATTTTCCAAGGGCCATGAATATGCCGATAATTGTTCCAAAGAATACTGATAATGAAGTAACTTCTATCGTAATCACAGCACCTTGCAATAAACTTGGCATCACATTGATGATATGACCGATGTATGATTGGAGAACATCCACTTAAGATCACCTTAGGATAAATAAAATAGATGCGTGCTATAAAAAACACGCATTCAAGTCAGATCGATAGACCTTTTAGCTGAAATATTTAGTCTGGATCTCATCATAGGTTCCGTCTTCAATAACATTCTGAAGACCGGTGTTTATCATAGTAAGCAATTCTTCATTGCCACTTCTGACAGCAAAACCGTATGATTCACTTTCCAGTTTTTCGCCTGCGATCTTTATGACCCCTGGCTGCTGGTTAATGTATGCCTGGGTAACTGGCATATCGTTGATTACAACATCAACACCGCCATTGACAAGCTCCATCATGACAACATCAACTGAAGCAAATGTCTTTACCTCTGAAAGAACTCCTGCATCCACGAGTTCCTGTGCTTTTGCATGGCCAGTTGAACCGATCTGTGCTGCTGCAACAAGATCCTGAAGGTCGTCAACGCTTTCAATGTCATCATTGTCAGCTGCAACTGCAATAGCAAGTCCTGCCTCGATGTATGGTTCACTGAAGTCGATCTCCTCCTCACGTGCTTCGGTGATCGTCATGCCGGATGCAATAAGGTCAATGTTGCCGCTCTGTATAGCAGGGATGAGTGCATCAAAACCGATACTCTGCACCTGAACCTCAAAGTCCTGATCTTCAGCAATTGCATTGATAAGGTCAATATCAAAACCTATAATTGCGCCTGAATCATCTGTCATCTCAAATGGTGGGAATGTTGGTTCTGTTCCAACTATGTATACAGGCACTTCGTTTTCGGATGCCTCGGTTTCTGTGCTGTCTGCACAGCCTGATACAGCCACCAATCCGACTAATAAAAGCCCGATTAATACCATGCTTAATGCTTTTTTCATAATGATAACTCCTATATTTTTCTATATAGTCTATAGTATCTATGCATAATTGAGCAATTAACTTAAGGCTTTCTATTTTTACCATAATTTTAAATTATATTTGAATCCAAAAATAAAAGACTGTTGGGTATACTTTGATCCCACACATCTTCAATGATGGTGGTATCAAAGTCTATAAAAAGTTTGAGTGTTATTCATCTGCTATATCTTCTGAATGCTCTTCTTTATGCATGAAAATGTTTTAATGTGGAACTACTATTTTTATATTGAATGAAGAAGTGTTCAAATTTGGATTACCGTTGGGTGCAGGGTAGCAGAGATTTTGCAGATGCATTTTCTGTTCGCAAGGATGTCTTTATCGTTGAGCAGAATGTACCAGAAGACATTGAAATTGATGAATTTGATAATTTTGCGTTACATCTTACTCTTTATGATACTGGCAAGCCTATTGCAAGCGGAAGAATATTTCAAAAGATAGATTCATGTGTTATCGGAAGAATTTGTGTACTGAAAGATTATCGTGGACTATCAGTAGGTAACCTTTTAATGCAACATCTTTTGCAAAAAGCCAGTGAATTGGGTGCAAAAAGGCTGGAGTTAGACTCTCAGATCTATGCTATTGATTTCTATAAAAAATTTGGTTTCTGGGAATATGGTTCTATATTTATTGATGCAGGTATAGAACACATAAAAATGATAAAAGAGATCAAATGATATTAGTTATTGTATGCGTCATAGATCTGCCACAACCATATAATAGGTCCGGTGACCAATCCAATAATCACAAATGAAAGTACCCAGCTAATAGCAAGTGCTGTCCAGATACCCAGAGCTTTAAATAACTCTCCTTTGACTATCTGTCCAAGTCCTGGGACAAAAAATGAAAGCAATGCTGGGATGCCATATGTCTTTTTTTCAGTCATGGTGCTTATTCCGGCCTATATATATTTATAATTATGTTCTAATTTTCAATATTTATGCCTTTATTCTACGAATACCATGGCAGCTACCGTAGTTGTCCACCTACCTTCAACATCTCCATTAGCTATCTGACAGCAATGTGTTGTATCAAATATGTGGCCGCTTGCTTTATATACTCGTTCCCTTTCGTGCCATGCGGAATCGGCATCGAAGTCAATTCCCAGGGTTGTTGCCAGCATGGTTGCTGCAAGGTCCTCTGCATACTCTCCTGCTTTGTATTCATTTTCTCCAAAAGAATGATGTTCTGAAATGTATCCATAGTTGTTTTCGTTAACAGGAAGTGCAGTTCCAACTGCTGACGCCACTAACCTGTGAGGTTCATTTGTCTGATTCCTTGCAAGTACACAGTGAACGATCTCCCCGGCTTCTAATTCTTTTACACCTTCATTGCGAGGAACTATCTTACAGTTAGGCGGTAGTATACTTGAAACACTAACAAGATTGAATTTTTCGATCTTTGCAGCTCTTAATGCAAGTTCAAAAGATGCCAATTTATCTTTGTGTACTCCAAAGCCTTTAGTCAAAAATGCCTTCTTAGGTACCATTTTACATCACTCTATTACTTATTATTTTGTGGATGTACGAAAATCCGATCACCTGTGAATTTTCTATATCCATAACTAAGCAATCGTTATTGTATGGGCCTAACCGGATTCGAACCGGTGGCCGCTCGGTTATGAGCCGAGCGCTCTAACCTGGCTAAGCTACAGGCCCATTAGGAAAAGAGAATTATTGAGCGCCGCAAACAGGGCTCGAACCTGTGACATTCTGGTTAACAGCCAGACACTCTACCAACTGAGTTATTGCGGCTCTATCGTGGCGCTTCCGCGCGATTCCTTCTAAAGCATCTATTATATTTAAACATGTTGATTGCTCTCTTATTTTTGCTGAGTGCCTAACAAAGAAGCACCTCATAATGATGACTATGGTTATATACACTTCGCTGTATATGTTCCATTGGAAACAGGGGGGTTGGGTGTCAACGCATTATATTCTTCAATGTAACAATTCAATGTTACGATAAATGTCTGTATTAGTATATTATTCATTATATTTTCTTACCGGTTCCTGTACCAAATATCATAATCGCTGCGCCACATTTCACACATTTTGACTCATCGGTTATGTTGTACTCTTCCACTCCGAAAAAGCTCCTTTTTATTAATAATTGTTGGCAATTAGGGCAAAAAGTGTGCTGTTTTTCATTATCGGGTATATTTCCAAGGTACACAAAGTGCAGACCTTCCTCCTTTGCAATACTATAAGCCATTTCCAATGTTTCCATGGATGTTGCTTGTAGATGATCTAACTTATATTCAGGGTGAAAACGTGTAAAATGAACAGGTGTATCTGCACCCAGGTTTTCATATATCCACTTTGACATCTCTCTGATCTCTTCAGGTGAGTCATTCAATGTAGGAATCAGCAGATTTATGATCTCGATATGCATTCCAAGCTCTTTTGCAAATAATGTTGCATCAAGGACCGGTTGCAGCTTTGCACCTGCAATATCTCTGTAAAATTTATCGGTAAAACCTTTGATGTCAACGCTGAAAGCATCAAGGTAAGGTGCTATTGTCTCTAATGCTTCACGAGTGATATATCCATTTGTTACATATATTGTTGCAAGTCCCGCATCTTTTGCAAGTTTTGCACAGTCGTATGTATATTCAAACCATATGCTTGGTTCGTTGTATGTCCAGGCGATACACTTTGAACCGGATCTCAATGCCCTTGAGATTGCGGTTTCTGGATCGATTTCAATTGCGCCAGATCTATCAATATCTGCCTGTGAAATGGTCCAGTTCTGGCAATGCTTGCATTTGAAGTTACAGCCAAAAGTTCCAAGTGAATATGCAAAAGAACCCGGATAGAAATGGTACAGAGGTTTTTTTTCAATAGGATCTAGACCTTCACTGGAAACAACATTATAATTAATTGTGTACAATGTTCCATCTTTGTTTTCCCTTACTTTGCATATGCCTCTTTTCCCCTGCGATATTCTGCATCTGTGGCTGCAAAGCTTGCATTGGACCTTTCCAGAATCTAATCTATCATAAAGCATCGCTTCCTTGATCATAATATTCCCCATATAAAGATTTGATTTCATTATTGAAGAAACTAAGCATTACAAAAACTATAAAGAAATCATTCTCATGACAGGAGATTCAACCTAGCATTAAAATAAGTCTTTGTCACATTGATCTTAATATCTTCCCCGGGACTGCCCTCAAGCACGAATACAACAGCAGTATTATTTGAGCTAACGGAATATTCAGCAGGTTCAATGCCAGCATCATCTGCAATTGTTTCAAAATAGATAATCCATGAAGAAGGATATGATGTCCAGACAGTCATTGTCATATCAGTAAAAAGAATGCTTTCCCAGTACAGGGAATCTGATCCGTTTGTTCTGAAGTTGACCTCCTCAATGGAATTACTACTTATTGCCCTTTGCGGACCATCTATATCAATAGCGTTCAGCTCCAAACTGATATTAGTGGAATTGTCTGTCCTACTAAGGTCCATCTGTGGGGCAAGACGCATCAACGAAAAATTATCTTGTGACAATATAAGAGCGCCACTTTCATAAGCAAATTTTTGATTGACAAAGTTACTGTTGTCAGACAAATAACTTACAGTACCAAGGTCAAGAAGCAAAGGATCACTATTGTAATCAAGTCCGGGAGTAGCACCTACAATACTCATCCCGAAATCACCTCCATTACCCATAAGTATATTGCCGATATTTACATCAAGTCTTCCACTTGATTTTCCGGGGCTGAACAATGGAATCGATGCTCCACCCATTTTTACCGGAACACTTACAGAAAGGCTTGTAGAAGAATCTGTCCGTGCATATGCAGAAAGGATATCAAGCTCATTTTTCATTTCTGCCATATCATAGAAGACATCATTCATATGTGATTGTTCTGCAGATGTTTTCCATTCAGGAATGTATTGCACGTTAACTACAGTTATCGCAGATACTACTATACCAAGAATAAGAACAGCAGAGACAGCAGCGGAGGTAGCGTTTTCACAGGACATCATCTTTTTCATCGTCACTTGCCTCCGCATATTTTGGTCCATATCATAATTTCATTCATGGATTTGTCCTCGCATAGTATTCTGCCATATCTGATTCGCTCAGTGTTACATTGTACATCTCGATCTCATCAAGATAACCACGCAGATAAAAATTATTGCTGCCGTAATTCTGCCTGCCTATCCACAGTTCGTTGTTGTTCGGTGCAAGAGGTACTCCTCCCATGGAATGTTCCTCTACGAAAGCACCATCCTTGTAGAACTTCACATTTGTCCCGTCAACAACAACTCCTATTTGATACCAGTTATTCCCTCCCAAGTTCATTCCCGTCGTCTGTACGTAATTTGAAGAACTGTCATCCCATTCAAAATAAAGTTCACCACCAATGACGAGCAGATCGAAATTGTCTTGGTCATTCAGGCCTTTACCAATTAATGCAACTCCACTATTTGTTTGGAGTCTTAACCACATCAATATACTCATGTTTTGATCAAAATCCAACGAAGGTTCATCACTTACTACAAGATGATCGCCATTACCATCAAAACGAATAGCAGTTCCATTAACACCATTATTCAACCACCGCGCATTTACAAGCTGGCCGTTATTATTCCCCGCGCTATCATAGGCTATAGAACCAGAACCTTCGTTAAATGTCCATCTTGATACCGGTTTAACTGATAGCTCTTCAGATTGTTCTGAAGATAGGATCTGATAGTAACCACTGCACTTCACATATGTGCTTGAAGGACCAAAATTGATTTGAGTGTTTCCTGAACCGTAAAAGCCTATATTTGAAATGTTGATAGCAGAATTGTTTGTTTCCCAATTGATAATTGCACCACCATCTGCTTCAAGGTATGTCTGGCTGTTATGCGATGGTAGCTCATATGTTAATGTAGAATAATAATTAGATATTGGCTGGACATAGATATTTGTAACCTGGCCAGTATCATACAAGACATCGTTTATATATAGATCAACATTTAGATCAAAGGATGATATCTGGGAATTACCAGCATTCATAGAAATAGTACCTGTTGTTTGATTATTCACAACTTCAAGTTTAATGTTATCGTTTTGATTCAAATTGTATCTGGTACCATCTATGTCTATGTATCTGTATTTTCCATCATTTGTAAAACTGATATAACCTCCTTCTTTTATTATACCACCTTTTGATGGTTTATTCAGGATGATCTGGTTTGCAAAGATGCCTGGAGGAGCCGTAACAGTCACAACCTTGGAAGTACTATTTGTATTACCGTCATCATCCATTGCAGTAAGAGTTATGGTATAATTTCCTGTAGTGGAGTATTGATGAGTAGGATTTTGATTGATAGAAGTCCCTCCGTCACCAAAGCCCCATGACCAGTTGACAATATTTCCATCAGAATCGAATGAGTTGTCAATAAAAACGACTGGCTCATATACTCCGGGGTTTGAAGGAGAATAAATGAAATCAGCAAAAGGAGATTGCTGTTCTTCACTACCATTGCCATTTTCACTTGATCCAGAACCTAAGAATGTTTCATCTCCAAGTAAAGAACCACTTTCAATCACATCATTTGAATCGGTTTGTATCATTATCATTCCAACATAGTCATTCTCACTGATGCTGATATTCCAAAGGACATCCGTATCAATAGTAATTCTTTCCCCAAGGTACCAGCTATTGCTTCCAAGTATATATTCAAGCTGGGACGAAGACATATCCTGTCGACTACCATTCAAATTAAGGATAATCTTAGTCTTTTTCAGATCAATTTTTTCTCCACCTGAGTGTCTTATATAGATTGTGTCAGATTCAACATCAACCCAAGCACTGATATCTGCATGCACTCTTTCCTGTGGCTCAGCATATGAGAATACGAAAACTGCGATAATAGAGAATGCAAGCACTGCTATGGCCATAAGCAGAACCTCTCCGATCACTTCAGTGACAGCTTCTGTATCTTTGCAGAATGATCTTTTTTGTGTTCTCATACGAAAGCTCTTAAATGAATAATGTGAATATCAGGTAAGCAGTGGACATCATGAATACCGAATGCTTGAGTCCGGAATGGATATTTCCATTTCCCATTTTACCTGCTACGATCCCAGAGCAGAATCCCTGTATCAAAGCTGCATGGAAAAAGAGCATTGTGTACGCTTCCAGGTCAAAGTTAGCGATCAGTGGCAAACCTGCTTGCAGTTCTCCTGTTGAAGAAGGCATAGCTGGAAGGAAATACGCTGCAAGTATGTATACGATGAACAGGAATACCATGAATGATATGTAGATAATGAACACATACACAAACATCTCTGCATTTCTTTCTTTTTTAAGACTGTGCTGGATATCTGCGTCATGTGCAGCAATTGTAAGGACACTTTTAATATCTCCTGTTGTTTCATTGGCCTTGATTATCAGTGTAATGATCCTTCTTGTCATTTCTGTTCTGATACGATACTCGAATTTTCGGAGTGCTTCATCGACCCTGGAACCCCATGAAATGTCATTTACAAGATGCTTTACTTCTGAATTAAGGACGCCAACTTTCATCTGCATGCTCATTTGAATAGCATCCACAAGCAAAATACCAGCTTCATTAATGCTGGCAAGGTTCTTCAGGAACTCAGGAATATGAGCTTCAATTTGTCTTATTCTATAACTTTTGATCTCATCAAATATTATGAATGGGATCAGCAAAATGATCATAGCGATAAAAATGTGATCATCGATTATGTTAAGAGTGTAAATGCCTATGTTTTTGTAACTGCCTATATTTGCCAGATTTATGTAATCTCCAATAGTAAAATGAGCATATATAAGTGCAAGAGGCAGGCTTATCAGGAATACGTATGGTGGATTGTTTTTCATTATGTTGAAAGGATGCCTAAGCATGTAATTCAAATAGTTGATCCTTTCAAAAAGTTTGAACTTCTTTCTAAGCTCTTCTTCGTCATCGTCCCCTTCTCGTATATTCACATTTGAGAATACATCGAGCTTCTTTTCACGTACATATACTGCCTGGGGTAGCTTTACCTTTTCACCGGTTAATGAGTTTAATAATAATATGAATATAACAGTACTTATCGGTATTATCACATAGACGATAAGGTTTAGAATACTTGCAGAACTGGGATTAACCAATCCCAGAACAACTAATATTGTAATCAGGAACAGTGGACCTGCAACAAATGCTGATATGTATACTTCCGCAAGAACCCCAAGTGTTTCGAAGAATACCTTTTGCTCTTTTAATGCTGTCAGGCGATATTGATCATTTTTGGCTTTGAGGTATGCTGTAATATCTCCTCCACTTGTAACAATGGAATTCAACCCTTCAATAAAGTCCTTGAACTTGTGCGATGGGGTTCTGTTGCCTGCTTTTTCAAGAGCTGTCAGCAGATCAGTTCCATAGTATTCCATATCTTTGACTATATATCCGATCTCTTCTGCTGCTGCACCATATATTTGATAATTTTCAGTTATTGAACGCATGATGTCCAGCAGGTTGAGTCCACCTCCTCTGCTGAGTGCGTAAAGGTATGCTGTGGCATGTGGCAAGGATTGGTTTATGAAGTTGCTTCTGACATTTCCTTGCACATCCAGAATTGATATGAATACGTAGTAAGTGAGTGCAGCAGCTACAACAAAGAACGTTGTGCTAAGTAGTACAGTAAATATTTCCGGGAAATTTGATGATATGATCGGGTGAATGTTTTTTCCAAGATTGTCCAAACTAATTGAATGAAAGAACCTTAATCCTATTAAAAATCCCGATATTGCTGCCAGTATTCCAACTATCAAAGACATGAGGCACGCCTGGGATATGTACTGCTCGACAAGCATACCCATATCAGCACGTCGCATTTTTTCTCTTGTATCCAGAAAATAATCAAAATGCTCTCTGATATATTTTCCAAATAACAAATATGCAACAGAATCTATCGGATTCATGGGGTACACCTTTAGACATTCAGTTCGACGATATCTTTTAGAGTATCATCTTCAATGGCTTGTATTACCATTTCCGGATTTGCAGAATAGGCTTGAACAACAAGCGAGATGCTGATATAATCTCTCATATTCTTTTCTAGCAGATACTCGAGTATCTGCTGTCGGGTATCCAGTTCGAATGAAAGCTTTTTCTTATCCCATCCCCGGTTTAACATTATTGTCTCAAGTGCATATGATTCTCCATTTCGCACGAATGTATCTGTTAAAGGATCCCATTTGTAAAGTTCATTAATTCTTATGTATCCAGTCTTGGTATCAATTCCAGTAAACTCTACTAGACTTTGAGTCCTTCTCACACGTTTCTCATCTACAAATGTCTGCTTCTGGATACTCAGTATATCTAGGGACTGAAGCATTACATGAGGTACATTAAGTGGCGGACTGTCAAGTCGGTTCACTACGGTCTGTACGTCTCCTGCATGCATGGTGGAATAGGTGGCATGTCCGGTAGATATTGCCTGGAATAGCGTGAGAGCTTCCTCTCCTCTTATCTCACCAACAAGGATGTATTCAGGACGTTGACGCAATGCTGACCTTAGCAGATCATACATACTGATCTCTCCTGTATTTCCGGTCGCCAGTGATTTTCGTGTAACGCCTGCTATCCAGTTCTCATGATGTAATGTTAATTCACGGGTATCTTCAATTGATACTACTTTTGAAAGCGGGGGAATGAAAAGTGAAACAGAGTTCAGCAAGGAAGTTTTACCAGATGCTGTTCCTCCGGCAAAGATAGCACAATTTCCATTTTCTATTGTAAGCCAGTAGTACACCATCATTTCAACATTGCACGTGTTGTAATTGATAAGATCAATAGGGGTAATAGGGTCTCCCCTGAATTTGCGAATAGTAAAAGAGCTTCCTCTTGTTGTGATCTCTTTTCCAAGGGTTGCCTGGAGCCTGGAACCATCTGGAAGTGTAGCATCGACCATGGGTTCACTTATGGATATGTGTTTGCCACTTTTCTGGCAAAGTTTGATCACAAGTGAATTCAATTCATCTTCTTCAAAAATAATGTTCGTCTTGATATTTCGGTATTCATTATGGTACATAAATACAGGAATACCAATTCCATCACAGGAGATATCTTCGATATTCGGATCAAGCATTAATGAATTGATTCTTTCATTCCCGAGAAAATTACGTATAAGGTAATATACAATTCTGTATTTAGATGCTGTGTCAAGAGCTGCATGATATCGATTAAAGAGTGTCAGCGCCTGCTCGATGAGCACTTTTTTCTTGTTTTTGTGTGAACTCACACCACCAAGACTCAATATGTCTCGAAGATCATCATATACCCTTTCAAGTATATCCTTTTCATAGAGTGTTAATGTGGGCTCTATTACATGATAATAATATACACTTCTTTTTTCAAGAATGATTATAAAAGAGTAAGGTTCATTAACCCAATACCTTTCAACTTCTGTATAGCCTTCAGGTACTTCATATTCAACAAGTGAGCCATGAATGTTAGAATCATATTCTGGCAATTCGTTTTTTCCTTTGCTAAGGGTCATTAACTGATTTTTAATACTTGCAAAATAAGATAATTTCTTACCCTCGTCTTTAGTATCAAGGATAAGTTCGTCTTTATTGTGTAAAGCAGCTACATTTGATCCTGCATGATCAGACTCTTGGCTCATCACATATTATTATGGTTATTTATATATAAAAACCCTTTGTTTTTAATAATATTATAATATGCTTTGTACGCAAAATCTTAGAGTTTAAGCGCAGTTATAGTATTCCAAAATGCTTCTGGTATCGCTCTTTCATAGTGTCCCAGTCAGGAAGATCGGTCTGGCATCCAATGCTCTGCACAGCAAAAGATGCTACAGTTGAGCCAATTTTGCCACAGACTTCAAGGGGATAATCTCTTGTGTATGCAAGCAGGAATCCTGCTCTGTAAGCATCACCTGCACCGGTAGGATCTACTGCTTTGACAGTTACTACTGGTATGCTGATCTCATTTCCATCATTGTAGATCTTACTTCCTTCTGCATCATAGGTAATAATGACTGTATCTATCATTTTCAGAATGTCTGAAAATGATTTCTCGGTCATTTTACAAACTCTTTCTATCTCATATTTGTTGGCAAAAAGAATGTTAGTATTATCAAGTATGATCTCAAGGTTTTCCCGGGAATATGTGACAAGGTCCTGTCCGGGATCAAAAGATACAAAGTCTGATATTTTTGCAATTCGTGCATTGAATGTTGAATCTGATGTTGCAAGATGTACAAAATCAACTTTTGGAGGTTCAAGATCTTTCAGGTTGTGTGATGCACCCCAATCAAAATAGGTGCTTTGATGTTGCTCTCTATCTGTGAATACAAAAGCTCTTGTGCTTTTCTCATCTTCATATCTATAGAGTAGAGAAAGATCTACGCCATGTTTTTGGAACTCTGCCTCAAGGCCGGATATTCCAAAGTCTCCACCAACAGCTGATATTAGTTGTGACCTTCCTCCAAGTATGGCGATTGCAACAGCTATGTTGGCGGCCCCGCCGCCGTAGTATTCATGATAGTCAATAATAGGATGTGATTCATCGTGGATAGCAATGTTCTCTACATCAAAAAGTAGGTCAATGGCAGCATGTCCTACCACAGATATTGTTTTATCCATTTCCCTACCTTCCTATTTTGTAACTATTTTAATTATTCAAAATCCTCTACGTCTATTACGTTGAGCGGTACATCTCTAAGTGCTCTTCCAATAACGGATTTTGCAATTCTTGCTGCGTGTTCATCACTTTCAGCATCAAATACCTTCATTTCAAGTACGAGTCCTACAATTGCTGTGTTAGCAGCTAAAAATACACTACCGAAGTTCTCTCCACAGGCAGGGCAAGGTGTAGTTCCCACGTCAACTTCTACAAAATCAAGTTTTGGGTTCAAACGCTTTCCGGATTCTGATATAGCAACGCCGATAGCATCGTCTGCAGTCTTAACATCTCTAACCAACCAGGCAGCTTCAAGTGTAACATGATAATTTGACATTTTCTTCTCTCTCCGTTTAACTTCTTTTCTTCTTCACTTATTTTTTAGTATTAAATTGTAAATAATACATCGTCATCGACATCAAATAAACCAAGTCGGGCACCCGCATCCAGCCACGCATGTCCATAGCTGAAACATACAAGCGCATTTACAGGATCATCGATCTCAACGAAATGCAATCCGTCATTGTAATATGAACTCGCCATATTCTTGTGATCTTCAGCAATTTTGTACATATGGGACTGTTTTATAGATGAATACTCAGCTTTTTCAAGTGCTTCCTTTAATAGTCGTTCATATCTCTTAACCTTTTCATTCAGGTCAGCAGCCATATTCTTTCCTCTGTTAATAATTTAATTCATTTACCGCCACCAAATATTTTTGAGAATAGCTTGCCACCCTCATTTTTTGGAGGTCTTGATGGTTTCCTTTTAGGTGGTGGTGCAATATTTGTGTTCTCTTCCATGACTGGTATATCAGCAATAATAGGGGCACCATCAGGTGTTGATGCTGATTCTATGGCTGTTGCTTTTACTGGTGCTGCCACCATTGGTTCTGCCGACACTTTCTTTACCGGTTCAGTTGGAACGGCTGCCTTCTCCTTTCTTTCAGCAATGATATGTGGTGGTGGCGGACTTGTTGTTTTTGCAGCCTTTAGCACATTGACGGATTCTCCGCCATGCTTTGATTTCCTGATCCTCACATCCACGAGTACCGGTCTTTCGATATCGTTACTTACCAGCATTGCTACGCCAGGCGGAAGTCGCATCAACTCCTCCTCTACGTAAGAGTTTACTCCCTCAAGACCCTTGCTGATAGCTTTAAGGTCATTTGGGTTTGTGACTTTCATTATTATCTGAGTACCACATTGGGAAAGTACGTTCTTATCTATCCTTGCCGGACGTTGGGATATGACCATCATTCCCAGGCCGAATTTTCGACCTTCGGACGCTATTGTCCGCAGTATATCGGTACTTATAGTTTTACTGAACCCTTTTTCAGGAGCATAGTTATGTGCTTCTTCAACAACCAGCATACCCGGTGGTACACGGTTAAGTTTTCTGGCCTCGAAAAGGTTGGAGCACAACTGTGCAACTATCATGCTCTGCATTTCAGGAGGCACGCCCTTAAAATCAATTACAGCAGCTTTTCCTTTCTGTACCAATGCTTCAATAGGTGTTGGATTTGGTGAGAGTATATCAGTTTCACGAATGTTTTCCAACATGCTGATGACAGTCCATCTTGCTTTGCTCTTGTCATTTCCAACAGCAAATATAATATCATCAATAGTGTAAGTTTCCATTTCAGCTCTCAGGCTCTGTATCGCCTCGTAGAGTATACCTGTGTGAGTAGTGGAAAAATTATCAGGGAATATGCCTGTAAGCTCTTTTAATGTAAGGTTCATTCCATTTAATCGGAACAATTCATCTGCATTTGAATTAATTGCCTTGTTTGCAGGTGTATAGATTGTTACTTTATCCTTGTAGCTTTTAGGTGATACTCCGAAACGTTTGAATGCTTCTGCATCTCCTTCTCCTTCATTTTTAAGTGAGGTATACTCGCTATGCGGGTCAAGTATCAAAAGAGGTATGTCCCTGTCGAGTAACTCTTCCAGAAGGACTGCGGCAGTATATGATTTACCACTACCTGTTTTTGCAAGTATGCTGCAGTGCCTTTGTACAAGACTGTTGACACTAAGTTGTACCTTTATATCTGTACCATCAACCATTCCAATATTCATTTCTTTGCCGGAAAGGCCAAGAACTGAGCGTATAAGATTTTCATCTGCTACATAAAGCAGGTCTCCGGGGCTAAAAGGTATCACGGGAGATTTGAGCAGACCCTCGTCGTTCCTTGAACCTATGACGATGGCTTCTGCAATTATCTTGTCATCACTTTTATCCGTGCGCTGTCCTTTAGCTGCTTCCTCCAGTGTGAATGAATCACTGGACCTTGTGATCGATATTACTTGGCTAAGTACCCAACCATCAGTTTCATGCCAGGCTTTGATGTAAGCCCCTCTGAAAACTGCTGAAATGTCAGTTACCAATAACTTGAATTCCAGAGTTCCTGTTTCTCCGAATATAACGCCTACTGAACCTCGAACCATTTTTAATCCCTCATTTATTTGGTCTTCAGTCATATGTTTATTAAACTATTATTATATATTCCTTAGTCATCAATTTCATCCATAATTTCAGAAGGTGCACCTGCCAATTTGAATAATGCTTCGGCTTCTATGAAGTGCAATGACGCAGGAACTACCAGAATATGCAATGGTCCCCCGAAATTATGGTCCAGCAGGTCTTTTGCGTATCCTGCCTTGATAGTAGGTTCAGGAGATCCAGCCCTTGAGATTCCGACAACCACAGCTTTTTCCATAACCCCTTCTCCTCTGCGCTTCTCAATTTCAAGAAGTAGCTCGAGTGCCTTATTAACGGTCATGTAACCTTTGTCTTTGTCAATATCAAGTAGGACCTGCGTATGCATATCATTGGCTTTGTTGAGTTTTATAGTATTATAAGGTGTTTCGGATATTATGGTATTTCCGCGACTGCTGGTATATGGATGCGGGACTGTAGATGACTTTCCAAAGCGATAGTTCTGCAAACCGGAAAGTCCACAGATGGCTGATGCAATTGATGCACCGTGGATTAGCTGAGTTTCAATTCCAAGATCTTGCGCCCGGAGCCTGAGATCAACGTGTGTTGTTGCTACCATGGTATCACCGCCAGTGAGGAATGCTACATTTTTATCTTTAGCATTTTCCAGCCAGTCAGGATGTTGTTCAACATCTTCTCTTGAGAGGACGGTAACTTTTTTGCCGTATAATTCTTCCATTTTTTCAACGGAGCTACCCATGAGGAACGATGTGTAAAACTCTACGTATACCATGTCTGCCCTTTTGATGGCTTCAAGTCCCTTCAAAGAGATATCATTTTCATCAAAAAGTCCAAGTCCTATAAAAGTAAGCATGCTTTGAAGATAGTTCTTTATGCCTTAAATCTTTTGAAAATTCATTTCAGTGGGGAATACTCGCAATATATTTATAGAACCACTCACAGTTAGATTCATTCATACTTTAAATACTATTGATTATCAATAACATTTCACTGATTGGAGGTTCAAAATCATGGCAGGACTTATTGTCAATCCGGGTACTCAGCGTACCACCGGGAAAGATGCATTATCAATGAATATAGCCGCTGCAAACGCGGTTGCTAGTATCATTAAAACCACTCTTGGTCCAAAGGGAATGGACAAGATGATGGTTAATGTGATGGGTGACATCACTCTCACTAACGATGGCGCAACTATTCTTCAGGAGATGGAGATAGAAAATCCAACTGCAAAGATGGTTGTAGAGGTTGCAAAAACTCAGGAGACCATGGCTGGCGACGGTACCACTTCCGCTGTTGTTGTAGCTGGTTCACTTCTTGAGAAGACAGAAGAACTGATGGATATGGGTGTCCACCCATCTATCATTGTCAAAGGCTATAATATGGCAGCTGAAAAAGCACTTCAGACATTGAAGGATTATGCTATTGAGTTTCCAAAAAATGACCGTGAATCTCTTGAAAAAGCTGCTATGACATGTATCACAGGAAAAGCATCCGAGATCGCTCGCGATGTACTTGTCAAGATGTGTGTTGATGCAGTTTATGCAATTGAAACCGATGGAGAGGTCAATGTTGATGAGAACATCACTGTTATCAAAGAAGTAGGCGGCTCCATTGATGACACAGAACTCATCGAAGGTATTGTTCTCAGTAAGGAAGCACTTCACCCTGAAATGCCACTTAATGTGAAAGATGCTAAGATTGCACTCATTGATACTGATCTTACATTCAGCAAGACTTCTACAAAATCCAGACTTATCATTGACAGTGCAGAGCAGCTTCTTGATTTCCAGGAACGTGAAAAGGCAGATCTCAGAGCAGATGCTCAGAAGATCATTGATTCCGGTGCTACTGTTGTATTTTGTTCTAAGAACATTGATGATTACGCAGTTCACTATCTCAAAGAAGCAAATGTTTTCGCAACTAGAAGACTCAATGATGATGATATGAGGATGCTTTCCCGTTCAACTGGTGGAAGACTTATCAGAAACGTTTCTGAGATCACATCTGATGACCTTGGATACGCAGAAGTTGTTGAACAGGTTAATGTCAATGAAGAAAAGACATACGTCAAGGGCTTCAAAGATGTAAAGAACATGACCATTCTCATAAGAGGTGGTACTGAACATGTAACTAACAGTGTTGAGCGTGTATTTGACGATGCATTGCATGTTGTACAGACCGTTTATAAAGATGGTACGATCGTAGCTGGAGGCGGAGCTTCTGAAGTTGAAGTCTCACAGGCATTGCGTACATATGCAGCTTCAGTACAGGGACGTGAACAGCTTGCTATCAATGCATTCGCTGATGCGGTCGAGGAAATTCCAAGAACAATTGCAGATAACTGTGGTTTTGATGCCATTAACACCATATTGAAGCTCCGTGCAGCACGTGGTTCTGTAAAATACGCAGGTGTTGACATTGAAACCGGCGAAGCAGCTAACATGCTTGAAAGGAACATTGTCGATCCTCTCAGAGTAAAGACGCAGGCTATCAAATCAGCTGTAGAACTTTGTACAATGATTCTTCGTGTCGATGATATGCTCAAAGCAAGAGAAAAGGCAATGATGGATGTAGCACCTGAGCACAACATCCACAATTATGATGCAACAGGAATGATGTAAAGAGGTTCTCACCTCTTTTCATTAATTACTTTTTAAGATCTGTTATTTTAAATCTTTTTTCAAAATGTATCAGATTTCTAGAGTATCAGAAATTCATCATCCTGTATTCCATAGAATCTTTTAAAATTCTCAATTGCTTTTCTGGCTTGCTTAGGATACCTTTTAAGCATAAACTCAATAAAATCATCTTTGGAGTTGCAGTCTTTCATTCTTCTTATGAAGCGTGCAGCATAGTCTTTTGAATTCGGATTCTCTTTCTGTATCTCAAATGTGAGGCAAAGAGCATCCATAGGAAAGTATTCCCTGCGTATGTATGGTGCAACAGAGCCCAGAAGCACATCATTGTCAAGTATGCTAAAAGCCGGAACACCTATCTTATTGATGCGCTCCGGATCAGTAAGTTTTTCCTTATTTTCAGCAGAATAGGAATGAAGTTCAATGTAAACTTCAGGTTTAAGTTCCTCAATAGTGGCAATTATCTCCTTCCCCCAATCGGTAAAATAATTGTCATCGAGTGTAGAGATGTAATTCCCCTTGCTTACCATTGGAATAATAACAAGACTACCGATTTTGGGAGCTTCCATGTCCTCCAGTATATCAGAAGTGTCCTTCCATTCATTTCCATGCAGACCTGCCACAAAAAGTCTTACAGGCCTTCCTTCTCCAAGAATTGTATAATACATGATAACACTAATTTTATCGAGCAGAATTATTGGTCTGAAACCTTTTCACCAATAACATATATTTCCATTTTCTCCGATTCCAGCACATTAAGAATGTTCAGATCAAGCGCTTCTATCTGTGCAATTATGGGTCGCTGGCTCCTGCGATTTTCAATTTTGATGACCTGAAGGAATTTCCCTCCTTCTTTTAAAAGAGGGAGAACACGTTCAAGAGCGCGTATTGAAAGTGAAGGTTCCAGTGTCATATCACTGAGCAGCACATCTACTTGCTCAGGTGACATTTCTTCCAGAGGCATCTGGAATACGTCACCAAAAATGACCGTAACATTATCTTTTTCAGACTCAATTTTCTCAAGCTCAGGTAGAAAATCAGTACTAAATTCCACACCTCTAATGCTTCCAACTATCTCTGATGCATAAAGCAGGAACCCGCCAGCACTTGAACCAAGATCAAGGGAATGATCTCCTTTATTGATAAGAGATGTAGCTTCCTGGATACCTTTGAGTTTGAAGTAGCCTCTTGGCATATCAAGTCCTTCTTCAACTTCAATAATATCTTTTGCCTTGATGTCCTTTGAAACCTTCTTAACCAAAACTCCGTTCACCTTTACATTCCCATTGAGTACGGCAGTTTTAGCTCGTCCCCGGGATTTGAACTGTCCTGTTTCCACAAGGTATGCATCCAATCTCATAATGTTGCTACTATGAGACTTTAGTATTTATATCATAAGCATCCTAGTGAACTCAGATTTTGAGGGATTATCGTGCTAAAAGCTATTATTTTTGACATGGATGGTGTGCTTGTGGATTCTATGACCTATCATGCACAGGCTGTAAACAATGTCTTTGACCAGATGGGTCTGCAAATGGATCAGCAGGATATTTTTGAACTGGAAGGTGAACGTACCATTGATATCATTCGATTCCTGCTGTATAAAGCAACAGGAGATCTATCTGCTTTTGATGTTCCATCTATTGTTTCCCGTTATATTGAAGAATTTAATCGCATAGTGGAAGTTCGGGCGTTTGATGGTATGAAAGAATGTCTTGAAAAAATTAACAATAAATTTAGCCTTGCAGTTGTATCGGGTTCTAATAGACCTATTGTTGATGATATTATGCAGAGCAAATTCTCTGATATATTTGAAATTGTGATAAGCGCAAACGATGTTAAAAAAGGTAAACCTGCTCCTGATCCATATCTCATGGCAATGGAGAAACTAGGGGTAAAAAGTGATGAATGTATCGTTATTGAAAATGCTCCAATGGGTGTTGAAGCAGCCCAGAATGCAGGTATTTTCTGCATTGCAGTTCCCACATATCTGCCAGCTGAAAAATTAAGTAAAGCAGATATGATCATTGGGGACCACATCCAGCTTGTAATTTATCTATCAAATCTATAGCAACCTTAATGGATGCTATTATTCGTCAAAATCATAATTGCATTTGATGCCTGTTTTGTCGGAACAAAGGTTGCATGATACGCACTTTGCCACATAGTTTTCACTATTTTTTATTTTCAGAGCAAGGTCAGTTTCACAAATGAGTGGCCTGCAAACAGATACCATATCTGCATAATCTTCATCAAGCAGCATCTCCATCACCTTTTTGGACCTTATACCACCAACAAGCATAACAGGTATATCTACAGCTTCCTTGATCATTCTGGAATATTCTCTGTAATATGCCTCTTTTTCCTCGGAATCAATATTCTTCCAGAATAGTTCCTGTCCTGCTTCTGCAATTCCTGCGCTGACCTCGATGGCACAAATGCCATTATCTGCAAGTATTTTTGCGATCTCCACAGATTCGGGAGCATCAAGTGATTTTTTCTTAGTATTCTTTGGGAACCCATCGCTAGCATTAAGTTTAGTAGTGATCGGATAATCATCGCCAACCAGTTCACGTGCCCGTTTGATTATGTCTACAATAACCTGTGTTCTTTTTTCAGTGGAACCACCCCATCTGTCCCTGCGTCTGTTGCTGTAGGGGGATATAAAATTGCTGAGCAGGAACCCATGTGCGCAATGCAATTGCACTGCGTCAAAACCTGCTTCCTTTGCCCTTCTAATAGCCTGGGCAAAATCTTCAATGGTTTCAAGTACTTCTTTTTCTGTCATCTCTTCAGGGGTCATTCCTCTGGTTGCTTCGGTTACAGCAGAAGGGGCAAAAGCAAATGGACTCTCCACTGTTATCATGGTCTGGCGTCCGCCATGAACGATCTGCAGTACGATCTTTGATGGATATTTGTGAACTTTTGAGGTGATATTTTTGTACGGTTCTATGAATTTATCATCATAGATGCCCTGTTGAAGATGATCACTTTTTCCTTTAGGATTGACATAAGCATAACCTGTGATTATCAATCCGACCTCATTCTTAGCAAGTTCTTCGTAAAGGTCCCCAAGCCTTTCTGTTGGAGTTCCATCAGGCTCTGCCATCCACTCATGAGTTGCTGAGCGTACAAGACGGTTTGGAATTTCCATTCCCCCACATTCTATAGTCTTGAATAACATATATGAATATTAAAGCCACTAGCTTATATGCCTTTCTTTGCAGGTCCTGATGATCTAATTAGATATTTAAATAACATCTAAAAAAGTGATAAGATCATTGAAGTTCCAATTCAATTTCTTCTTTTAGAACTTCGTTATTGATTCTGTAATTCAATAATATCAGGAACAACAATAAAAAAGCTACCATGTTCACAATCAATGTAAGTTGCAGGATTGTTCCACTAAGTCCGCCACCAGTACTTCCATAACTTGCATCACCAAACATCAATGGGTGTGCAGAACGCCAGAGGCGGATAGAAAGGAAACTCAAAGGTACGGACATAAATGCTACTATTCCAAAGACTGATGATAATCTTGCTTTCTTTTCGGCTTCTTCAACAGCCTGGCGCAGCATCAGATATGCCATATATACAAGGAAAAGTGCCAGTGAAGTGGTTAATCGTGGTTCCCATATCCAGTACCATCCCCATGTGGCCTTCGCCCAGATAGAGCCTGTCAGAAGCACCAGAAATGCAAATATAACTCCTACTTCAGCAGATGAAAGTGCAACTATGTCCCATTTTCTCTCTCCTGTTCTTAGTTGCTGTATGCTTGCAATGAATACTACAAAAAATGCCAGATATGAGGTAAATGCAATTGGAAGATGGAAATAGAATATTTTAAAACTACTATCAAGTATTTGTCCGCTGCCACTTTTCATAACCGGTAAATAAGAAAATATCATCCAGATGGCAACGATCATCACTATGCCGCTAATTGCAGCAAGTGACCTCTCTTTATTTTTTTCAAGGAACATTCTGTCTCCATCTGCACTATTAATGCTTTTTACTTAAATGCTTTTCATTGTTTGCTGGATATGGTCTGGATCAACTGAATAAAGCATCATTCCTGCAAGGTATATTCAAAAACAAGTTGTCCTACTACAAAAAAGATCATATCATAGGCAAGTAAGAGACGTATTTCAGAATAAATACTACCAAAAGCTCCTCCTGAAAGTATCTTTCCCGTTGCCATGACTGCCGGGATCAATACTGGGATTATAAGTGGAAGCAGCAGTATAGGCAGCATTATTTCTCTTGTCCGTGTGTTCACGGTTAGTGCAGAAAGTAGTGTACCTACAACGACAAACCCAATCGTACCAAGAATTATTATCAGTGCAAGATCAGCGTAACCAGTTATGGTGTAGTTGAAAAGAACAATGAATATCGGAATGGTTATTATCTCGACTGCAAACATGATAATGGCATTGGATATGCATTTACCCGTGTAGATCGCACTCCAGTCAACAGGACATAATTTCAATCCTTCAAGGCATCCATTTTCTATTTCTGCTGCAAATGCCCGGGAAAGCCCCAGTGTTCCTGCAAAAACAAATGCTATCCACAGAACTCCAGGTGCTATCTTGCTGATTATTTCAGATTGGCTTAACAGATCACCGAGGGATATACTGAAGATGATGATAACAAGAAGTGAGAATATAGCCATGGAATTTAGCATCTGCTTTGTCCTGAATTCACTTTTCAGGTCTTTTGCTGCAATGTGTATGCTTCGTATCATTCCATCAGCTCCACTTAAAGGTTGGATATACCCTCAATATCTGCATCTTTGCTAAGTATTGAATGGTAGCTTTCCTTAAAAGAGTCGATATTTTCAATATCTTTTTTCATTCTGTCGTAAACTATTTTTCCTTTATCCATCACAAGTATGCGGTTGCAAAGATGAAATGCCCTTTCGATATTATGGGAGATCATTATCTTTGTAACATTGTCCTTATCGAGTGATTCCAGAACATATTCAAACGTTTGTGCAGCCTTTTGATCAAGTCCAGTGTAAGGCTCATCCATAAGAATTATGTCAGGCTTATGGATCATTGCTCTTGATATGGAAAGACGTTGTTTCATTCCTCGCGAATATGGTCTTACTCTGTCATTGGCTCGTGCTGTTAGTCCCACCTGTTCCAGAAGTTCATCAGCATGCTCTTCAATCTCTGAGCTTTTCATGCCATACATTTTTCCAAAGAACACAAGGTTCTCTTTTGCTGTCAAGTCATCATACAGGTAGCTTTCGTGGGATATGTTCCCGAGTTTTTTTCTGATCTCTATCGGTTTTTTCTTAAGATCAAAATCACTGATAACAACCTTGCCTTTTGTAGGCTCGATAATAGTTGACAGTATCTTCAAAAAAGTGGTCTTGCCAGCTCCATTGGGTCCGAATATTGCAACAAAATCCCCTTTCTCAATATCGAGCTCAATATTGTCAATTGCCTTCTGCTTTCCAAAGCTTTTTGAAAGTCCGCTGATGGAGATGATAGTTTCCATTGAACACATAATTATTATTTAGGTAAATTAAACTTGTGTTGTGGTATCTAAAAAAACTGTTTCCTGCTTCACTCAAAAGCAGGTCCGCCAACATCAGCATTATTGCTATACCCTGCACGCTCCCAGTATCCTTCGTACGTGTGGGCAATAACTTCAATGCCGATTATCCATTTGGCCCATTTATAGCCATACTTATCTTCTGCTACCAATTGCAATGGAAATCCTCTATCCGCTGGAAGTGTAATATCATTGAGCTTGTATGCAAGTATTATGTCATTGTCACGCAGGTATTCAATATCAAGGGAAGTTGAATATTCATCTGCACAATAGAATATGACCTCTGTTGCATTTGCATTGACCTGTGCCTCGTCAAAAATAGTATTTAGAGTAACACCTGTCCATTTTGCATCAAATCCCCATCCTTCCACACAATCCATTCTAACGAATCGGCTTTCGGATGGATATTCAAGCAGATCATCATAACTGAGCTTCAGTTCTTTGTCCACAAGTCCGTAAACTTCAAGCTCATATGTTTCCTGGTCAATGTACTGAGTCCCTTTGATCGCATTGTTGCGCTGTTCCATGATAGGAGTCAGTTCTATCCCTTTGAACTCTGTAGCTTCCTCTGATTTATTATATGCCTGTTCTTCTGTATCTGATATACATCCGGAACTCAATACAATTAAAGCAAAGGTAATAACTAAAAAAATAGATAAAAACAGTTTTCTAAAAATATTTTTATTTCCAGACATAAGGTCGCCCGGTTCAAATAGTTTCTAGAATTTCAATTCCCTTTTCTGTCAGGGAATACTTACCCTCTATCAAATTCATGAGATCACCATTGATCATGAATTCAGTATGATATTTGAATGCAGCATCATCAAGATCCAATGTTTCTCTGATCTCTCCTTCAGTGGCTCCAAAGACACCAATTTTTTTGATAAGCTGCCTGCGAACAGGATGTGATGCTGCTTTATGCATAAATTCATGATGCATCTTCACACGTTCACGTTCAGAGGGTTCTGCTCCAATTATATTGTCAAGTTCATCATCTTCTATCATGTTCTGCCAGCTCCTTTTTTAATTTAAAGTGAGTGTTGAACTCTTAAATATGTTATGGCTTAACTTATCAAGTGCGAAATAGAAATAAAACAAAGGAGAAGCAATTTAAATAAAAAAACCGTTTTTATGTATTTCCATTTTTAAACAAAACGTTTTTCCGTTTTTGGAATGAATATAAATGCTGGCATTTTAGAAAGCAAACAATTTTCTAGTATGTAATTTCCGTTTTTTGATTTCGTTTTTAATGTACATTTACCTGAGGGAATAGGCTGCCAGCATTTATATCAATTGGATATTGCTACTGTTTGTTCAAAGGCAGTTTTCGATCCATTTTGAGTTACAGATGAATGCTCATTTCTTGCTTCAATACCTTGGTCGGCTGGCAAGAATATTAAATTTCCATCCCTATATCTCATAGGTGAACCAATGGCTTTGAAATATTCGTTTTTAAGACACTTCATGGCGGCTACAACAGTTTCATAGTCGTAAACAGAATTACCCAGATTTGCTTTTGCTATGCCGATAAGGAGATCATTGACATGTAGTGCAAGATGCAGATTCCATGTGCTTTTGTTTACAAATTCATGAACTTTTATATTGAATACCAGATTGCTTTCATTTTCCCTCATTTACAGTTGCCTCCAGAAGTTGACTGCAAACACTAGTTAATGTGAACACGTATATAACCGGTCTGTATAAATTTCAAAATTTGTGTTCAAAATGATCATATATTTCAATTGAAAATAGGATCTATGTAAGTGAGTGTGTTCATGGTTTTTTTAGTTCATCCAAAGTAATTATTTGGCAAACGCATTTCTTCTTCTGTCTGTCTTTTTACATATGCGGTATAATCATCGTTGTCCCTGTTAAAAATGAATACATAGTTGCTTTTGAAGTATGCCCAATATGGTGTGTATGGAGTTCTTGCATCGGTCAGGGATACAGTAATAAATTTAGCATTTCCAGATACATTGTAAACAGGATAATCTATTTCTCTTGGCAAACTGGATCTATAAAGCTTTTCTGAACTTTCACGATAATGCTGAAAGTCCTCATCTTGACCTGTACTTATCTTTGGGATGAACATATATCTCTTAATGCCAGACAGATAAGTGAATTCCATTATCTTGTAATGTGTCTGGTTGTAGGAATATGCTGAAACAAACTTGCCTGTTGATATTGGGTATGAATTTTGGTAGCTGATAACATTTCCTTCTGTCTCAGAAATATGTTCAACAAGAAGGGATTTTGATAGTGGGGTCAGGATGCACCACAGAACAAGAACTATAGCTAATGATCGATAGATTCCAGCCCTATTTTGTATGGAATACTTTTTGATTTTTTTGAGTCGAGTATTTGGTTCTGCCTTTTCATTTTCCTTATCTTTTTTACCTTCCCTATATCTATCGAGCAAAACAAAGCATATTGGAATAAATGAAATGGCAGTCACAATTGGATCGAAGAAGCTTATGGAACCCATTATGGATGAAATGTTATTGAAAGGAAAGAACGGTCTCATTTTCCAGCTTGTTGCATAATCCAGATAAAAATGACTAAATATTGATATTGCAGCTATTGAAGTGAATTTTAAGTTCTTCTCATAATAGTGGATTGTGAGTATCGCTAGAAAAATGAACAAAAAGGAATGCATGAATTCCCGATGTTCAAGCAAATAGAAAAGGCTATTATGCATCTGATGATCAAGACTTCCATCTATCAATTTGAACAATAAACTAGTTATGAAATCAAAATCAGGAAGAATTGCCAGTAGGAGTATGATCTTCTTACGTCTTCCTTCAAGTCCTGCAAGGGAAGCTATCAACAGTCCAATCCCGAAATGTGATAGTGTGTTGACCATCCAATCACCAATTGATTGAAAGTGATACTGGCATTAAATACTAGTGCTATTTTAATATTTTCCAATTATACGAGCTATCAGGCGGTGTATGCCATGCATACTGGTATCTTTTCCAAGATACATCATAGGACATCGTTTTGTAATTATATCAAGCTCCGGATCATATGTCAGGTGTTCTACATCACAGGTATCAGTTCCCATGTGCACCCAGTAATTCTTAATTCCCTTTACTTTCAATTCCTGTATTATTAGAGCAGGCTCGCTTTTTGTAACACCAATGACCACATTGTCTGCGTTATTTGGTATTTCTGAAATATCACTAATGGCATCTGGATCTGGTTTATCTGAAAGATTGACCACAAGAAGATTTTTCCCTCTCTTTCGAAGCTCATTAATAGTCCATTTCATGGCAGGTTTTGTACCATCACTAATGACAACAAAATTCTTTCGTTCCCAGAAGTCTTCTTGTTTAGAACTCATATTGCACCACTCTTTATTCTCTCTATTATAATTAGTACTGTTATAGTATTAATCTCTTTTTTGCTGAAGGTATTTTAATTGACCTGGGTAAAAACAAGATTATGATGGGAAATAAAAAAGGAAAAAGAATAGATAAATGAGCATATTATCCTCATTTGTTCTAAGCCGCTGATGCAATAGATGTTGTTTTAAATCACTTGTCAAAGATTTAATTGACAATCGCAGCATGTTTAAATGAATAGTCTAAAAGAAAAAGTATGTCAATAATTTCAAAATACAATCGTTTCTCCTATGTTTATGATATGATGGAGTTGCCTATTGAGATCATATGGTACAGGAAATGGAGAAAAGAACTTTTTTCAGGTTTATCGGGGCGAATACTTGAAGTGGGTGTCGGGACCGGGAAGAACATAAAGTATTATCCAAAAGACTGTGATGTTGTCGGGGTGGATATAAGCGACCGGATGTTAGCACGTGCCAAAAAACAATCCACTGGAGCAACAAATTCATCTCTTATGCTTATGGATGCTGAAAACCTAGCATTCAAGAATAATTCTTTCGATCATGTGATTACAACTTTTGTACTTTGTTCTATACCTCTCCCTGTACCTGCACTTGAGGAAATGAATCGTGTCTGTAAGCTTGAAGGAACAGTAATAAATCTGGAACATATGAGAAGCAAGAATAGGATAATAGCTTTTTTTGAAGATCTCTTTAATCCTTTTACTACAGCACTTACCGGGGTAAACATTAATCGTGAAACTGTAAAAAACATAAAAAAATCAGGCCTTAGAGTGATCGAGGAGAAGAATATCGCTATGCTGGATGTTTTCAGGCGTACTATTTCAAAACCTCCTCAATAGTAAAAAGACTGTCATGGAAGTTTTAAGAATTGAATATCATTAAATCACAAACTCAGGTTTATGCCTAGCAGTTTCAATAACAATTATTCAAAAAATTCTGAAATAGCTATGGGGTAGTTTGAATGAATGTGATTATTTTTACCTGTCAAACATTGTATTAATATAGGGTTACGTCCAATATTTCTTTACCAAATCAAGTATGTAAGGGTTATTTTACCTTAACTGCTATGCTTGATTTTAATATTGCCGTACAAAAGCAAATCATTTCGGGAAAAATGGATTGTACAGATATGTGGGAGTTTTAATATGGACAAAATGAAGAAAATAGGTCTTCTTGGAGCAGCAGCACTTATTGGTGCCGGACTTTCAGCGTTTTCAGAAGAGAGAATAAAGGAATTCGTAAAAGAAAAGGTTGATTCAGGTAAGATCAGCAAAGATGAAGGTAAAATACTTGCTGATGATCTTATCAGTGAAACGAAAAAGCAGAAACTTGAGCTTGAGAAAAATATTGTTGAAAAACTGCACAGTTCAATAAAAGTAGCAGATAAGGAACTTGCAGAACTCTCGGATAATATCGACGAGATGAAGATCAAAGAACTTGAAACTGAACTGGAAAAAATGAAGAGTTTAAGGAAAGCGATAAAATAAGCTTTCAATATTTCTTTTTTCACATGCCTATTAAGTTGTTTTTGCTATGTTTTAGGCAAATATCTTGGCCAGGTCATTAATTTCAAGTTCTATCCTGAACTCTTTTAGCTTAAAGAATTTCTTTGCTCTATTGTCGTTCTCTTCAAGCCGCAGGTCACTTTCTACAAATCCGGCCTTCTCAAGCCGATTGAGATGCAGTTGCACTACCTGACGGGATAAACTTAGATCCTTGGCAAGCTCATAGACATATCTCTCCCTTTCAGAAAGCAGATACAGGAGTTTTAGTCTGACAGGATGTGATATTGCCTCTCCGATGGTTGTGATCTGCTGAAGTGTTTTAGTCATCTGTGAACCGTATTTATAAAGCTCGTTTTTTGTTTTGGCAACTGCATTTATATCTCATCGAGTTTGTCTTTTATGGATTCGACCATCTTTTTTATGTCTTCTACATCTTTTTCCACTCTGGCAATACGTTCATTGTTTCCAGATCCTACAAAGTCTGATCTGTTAAGCAGTGTGACTGATATCCAGACAACTATCAATATAAGAATAATATTTAAGAGTAAACCCCACATAGTTCCTCCTGTTCCATAATAGTCGTAATGCATCATTTTGATTACCTTCCCTCGATCATTATTTCCTAAAGGAGATAATGGGGAGGTCTGTATTAGTATATTTCCTTCCCCTTAGCAATTCGGTGAAGGTACTATTAATATCTGTAGCCAGCTCCTGCACAACCGCCGCCATATCCATTACCACGGACAGAACGGCCAGTTTGGCGGTATTGCCTTCCTTGGTATGCATTTTGATAGAAATCTTCTATGACTTCGCCGGTGAAAGCATCAATACGACCCTGAGTCTCTTCTCCTTCATCATTAGTGTAGTTAAATATCCACCATCTGCCCATCTGGTAAACATCGCTTTCTGTGATGTCCTGTCCAGTTGCATCCTCTGCTGCCTCAATAGCTTCTTCTACGGTTGTAATTTCCAGTTCTACAGTTGTAGTAGCTGTATTTCCATCAACTTCGTAGTACCCAAGACCTGGGCAATATGCTGGAACATTTTCACCAACGTTTCTCATATGAGTTCCTGCCCATCTGTACATTGGCTCAAAGAATGCTGTGTTGTCTGTATCTTCAGCTGCTGCGCTGACAATCCCAACTCCTGCAATAGTTGCTATAAGCATAGTTGCAAGAAGTATTGATGTTGCTTTTTCCATTTTTTACACCTTCAATATGTTGTATGAATTAAATTATCTGATATATGTAGCCTTAACACTACATATGTATAGCACATGTGTATTTAAAGATGTTGTTGAACTTCCATTTTTTAGGTTTTACAGCAGTACTCAAAACAGTACAAAAAAGAATATTCGTAATCATAGGCTCTATTTCAATTATTAGCAGACTATCGATGCCTTTCCACCCACCAGCCGACAAGTGGTGGTATCCAGCACAGGTTTGCAGCAATGGTTTCAAAGGCAGTGAAAGTTTGTGTAGTTGGGCTAAAGCCAAGTATGCGTCCACTCAAAAGTCCGATGGGTACAATAAGTATCACTGCCAGACTTGCAAGCATTACAGGATGATGGATGTATTTGTTAAGTGCAATATTCCATGAACCTTCTTTTCGTTTTAAAAAGAGCATTCCTGATATGTTTGCACCAATCTGATCGCTGAGTGCGTAAAAATAAGGAATGTAAAAAGCTTCGACACCATAGACATCCACTCCGGCAAGTCTGCTGCCAATATCAATTATCCACGGAATTGCAATTCCAAAAAGTTTACCCCATCCATATGCCTCTGCCATTGTACCACTGGCACTTTTAAGTCGCTGACGGATCGAGTAGATTCCCTCTAAAATACTCTCTCCTTCCCCTGCAAGGGTTCGTACTAGCCACTGACCAATAGCACTGCGCTGGTATCCGTGTGTATCCAGCACTATGCCAACTATCAACCCTATAATATAGCCAGGAATTGTGTACTTGATAAGTTCTGAGAATTTTTCAGTCTCGAACTCTTCCTCTTCTTCACTATTTTCCACGTATGATTGTATTTTGGTTTTTCTATAAGAAGATGGTGATTTTTATGATTTGCTAATAGGGGATTATCAAATTAGGCCATCTTTCCCTCCATTCTAATTTGATGCCCTCAATTAGACAAATTCCTATAAACTCCTTCGTTAATCAAGCTAACTTATTATACTTCTTCATACTAAATACTAATTAATTCACGTACTAGTACAATTCTATCAAAAGGGATTTTATGTTTCAAAAAACAACGTCTTTCACAGTAGGTAAATTCTGCACGGCTGTATTTGTCATCTTCCTGTTGTCAGTGGCGGTTGCCAATGGAGCAGCCGAAGAATTACAGGAAGATAGATGGGAATCCGTTCTTTTCGGGGAATCTAATGACAATGTAGGTGGTTATTGTGTCGAGCAAACTTCTGATGGAGGTTATGTAGTAACTGGCTACTACCACCGATACTGGGAAGCAGGCGGAGAACATCATTCAGTGGAAGGTGCCTGTCTGATTAAAAGTGCTGCAAACGGTACTTTTGAGTGGATGAAGGTTTTTGATGCCAATCACGGTGACACAGGCCGATCCGTCCGGCAGACCACCGATGGCGGATACATCATAACAGGTACTTATACGGGAGATGAGCGTGATGTCTGGCTTATTAAGACCGACAGCGTTGGCAATATGGAGTGGAATACCACATTCGGAGGGGAAGACGATGATTTTGCTTATTCCGTTGAGCAGACTTCCAATGGCGGCTATATTATTGCTGGTTCCACATATTCCTACGGTGCAGGCGGGGAAGATATCTGGCTCATTAAAACCAACTCATCCGGCATCATGGAATGGGATAAGGAATTCGGTGGTTCCAGGCATGAAGGCGGGCGTTCCGTCCAGCAGACCACCGATGGGGGTTATATTATCGGAGGCGGCTGGATTGTTAAGACTGATTCTGAAGGTAATGAGGAATGGATCAGGGAAACAGGTGGAGAAGAGGTCAGACAGACGGCAGACGGTGGTTACATCATAGCCGATGGCGGTTATGATATCAAACTTACAAAGATCGGTGCTGAGGGTAATGAGGAATGGAGCAAGAAGTTGTCAGATTCTGGAAGAGCAACTAGTGTCCGACAAACCACTGATGGCGGATATATATTGACTGGCTATGGCGGAGGCGATGGATGGGTGCCCTGTAGCATTTTCCTCATCAAAACCGATTCTCAAGGCAATAAGGAATGGGATCGTATGTTTGGCGGTGATGGGGAAGACCGGGGCTTTTCCGTTCGGCAGACCACTGACGGTGGCTATATATTAACAGGTGTAACCAATTCATACGGAGGTGGTGGAGGGGATGCACTGCTTATTAAAACCGATGCCAATGGATACAAAGATGATGACAAAACTAATTTAAAGACACTGGGAATGACCCGTTTAAAGAACAGTTTTTCCTTTTTACTCTTTGCAATTATTGTAACTATTCTCGGTCTGCTAAAATTATTTGCGTTACCGCTTATGTTAATTTTTATTATCTTAATCCTGGTTTATATGCGGAGAAGGCGCAGATAAGTAAATTTTTCATCTGGAACTGATCGCAATTGATCAATAGAATGCAACATTATATGAAAAAAGAAAAAGAGCAGGAGAGTTAGAATATCTCCTTGATTCCGGTTACCTTCTCACCTTTAGCACTTTGAACAACAACTTCAAAGTTCTTGAAGCTCGGAACGCCGGTTCCATGGGTGTTATCAGATATGAGAGCATTGGACCACGGACTGTTTACCATGTAAGCAACTCCTTCGTGCTTTTCCTCGTATCCTGAAATCTGGGCTTTAACAACAACTTTTTCAGCACCGCTTTTGACAGTAACTGTTTCTCCATCTTTGATGACAAGCTTTGAGATGTCATTTGGATCAAGTTTGATGATGGCTGAAAGTTCTTCATATTTTTCATCGAATCTTGAAACTTCAAGGGCAGAGTTCTGGAAGATGTCCCTGTACGTTACAATAGTAAGTTTGAGTTCAGGTGCAGCAAGGAACTGTCCGAATCCCATTATAATGCCTCCATTATGCGTGTGAGTACTTCTTTATCTGATAATTTATCTGTTTCTACTATCTGTTTAAGCTCGATCTCGACACCATCCATGCGCACAGCAGTACCACCTGACTCAACACCTCCAAGAGCACATGGAATGGTCACATTCGCTTTTGTGGCTGTGAGATTCTGGCAGGGATCAATGTCAATAAGTGGGATGTCTGCAAGGTATCTTGCAACAGGTAATGGAAGGCTTGATAGTGGGTCTGATCCTATTACAAGTGCTGCATCCACAGATCTTTCCTTGAGAGCTTCAACAACGGAATATTCGGCACCATGTTTAGCTTGTCCGCTTTCGATGTCAAATTTCACTCTGTTGATGTAGCCGGTTTCCTCAAAGAGATTATGATTAAAACCTCTCATATTGTATTGTCCGACCATTGGTATGATGTGGAAATTGGAAACAGAGTTGAGTTTATCCATCAGAGCAAAGAGTGGTTCAAGTTCTTCCAGGGAATAGAGAAGTCCAAGACCTACGCCGATCACACCAAACTTTGCTTTCTTAAGCGTGTTTGAAAGCTCAAGAATCTTTTTCTTATCGAAATTAAAGGATGTTTTTGGAACTTTACTGGAAAGACCATCGACAAGAGCGTTCATGAATTCTGCATCGCCTTTGATGGGTATCTGGAAGAATCCACTATTTCCTGCTATCTCGGAAGTATCGGATTTTCTGATATCGACAGTGATCAGTGTGCGGTCTTCTTCCCATCCTCTCTGACGTTCCTTTCCTCTTGGAAAATAGGAATATCTGGACAAGTGCCTTGGGTGGGAATTTGCAGGATCAGCTCCCCAGAAAACAGTAACATCTGCCTTATCTCTCACATCATCAAGGGTGCATGTTTTAAGCTTTTCCTGAAGTATGGCCTCTATTATCGGTCCCTGGCAGAATGAGGATGTATCATCAATATATGCACCAGTTCTCTTTGCAATTTCAATGGCTACTTTCTGAGCCTCTGAACTTGAATTACCGTGTCCAAAGATCAATGGATTCTTCGCATCTTTGAGAATTGCAGCTGCTTTCTCGATGGAAGCATCAACATCAGCAGCTTCCTGCTCAACAGTGCATTCAAGTGGGCTGCTGCAGCCTTTCATGCGTGCAACTCCCTTCATGCAGGCGGTGTACATTTTCGTTATTTTATTGTCCTCTGTCTCAACCTCTATGTCATCACATAAGAGAGCACAGCCAGGACATACATAGTAATTATCGGTCAATTAGATCACCACTGATTTATACGAACTCTATTGCCTTTGTCGGGCAAGTATCTATACAGGCTACACAGAGGATTATGTTCTCTCCGAAACGGCGACATTCCTGTACATTGTTCGCTGTTACAACTCCATCTACAACCTTGAATATCACTTTATCAGTTGTAGGTGCCCTTCCGCTGCCTGCTCCTTGTGGGTCAGCGGCAACATCTACCGGACAGGCGACAACACAGTTCCCACAGCCTGTACATTTCTCAGTGTGGACTATAAGTCCTGTTTCACTGACACCAGCAACAGGTGTAAACATTCCCGAAAGCTTGTCGTAGTTTTCCTTGTACTTCTCTTCATTTACAAGAGGTGGACAGTCATCAGCACTGAATTTCCGGGCCAGCAGGTCTACGGCAAATGCCATGCATGTTGTTTTTCCACACTCTTTACAATTCGTTTTTGGAAGCAACTGATATATTTCCATCACACTTGCCATAATATCACCTTATTTTCAATTTGATAATTTATATTCATCTCTCTTTTTTGAAGAACAGATCGCAGTGGCAACTACCATCCGTTTCGATCTCTTCTTCGTGGTAGATGCATGGGCAGACTATCTTGCGATCCTCTTCTTCATTGCCACTGATTATGCGGCATGGGCAGTATTGCTTGCCATGTTTTTCCTTGTTCCGGGCAAGCCCTGCGATCACAAGATTCAGCATTTCTTCATTAGGGTTCAGGATAAATCCTTTCTTATTTGCATATCGGGATAGGGATTCATGCAATTTATCCATTATTGGTATAAGGTCATTCATAGATAATCTCCAATAAAGTAGTAAATATATGAATTAATAATCTTGATGTACTTATTTATCAATTTCCACCAATCGAGTATTTTTGTATGGGAAATGATCAAATGTAAAAATAGAAAATAAAATGGGTGCTCTAACACCCTTGAAACATCTAGTTGAATTTTGTAGCTTCAGTAGGCTTTGGTGTCTTTGTTACAAGCACACGGAAAGTACTTTCGCTTTCATTCATCATTCTGTGAGGGATTCTTGCAGGGCTGTCAATGAGCATATCCTTTGTGACCGTTTCCTGCTCATCACCGATCTCTACAATTCCTTCACCTTCGAGAACATAGAAGAACACATCAACAGGTGTTGTATGCGTTTTGAGTCCCTCGCCTGGCTTTAATTCAATGTGCATAACCTGTGCGTGTTCATTGTCATGTAGTTTGTTGACAGTAACGCCATGTGGGTTCTTTTTTGATTCTGCGGTCTTGTAACTTGTGATCTTCATTTTGCTCCTTCCTTTTATTTTTATGTTATTTCTTTGTCTATTGCCAAAAAATATTTAAAGAAGAGTTTTTAGGTCTTCTTCGACTGTTGTGTTTGGCATAACATTGAAATTCTCAACCAGTACATTAAGTACATTTGGTGAAACAAATGCCGGAAGTGTTGGGCCAAGCATAATGTTCTTGACACCAAGACTTAGCAGTGCAAGCAATACAAGAACTGCCTTCTGTTCGTACCATGCAATGTTGTACGATACTGGGAGATCATTGATGTCCTTGAGTCCGAATGCTTCAGCAAGTGCCTGTGCAATAACTACGAGTGAATAGGAGTCATTACATTGTCCTGCATCAAGCAATCTTGGAATTCCGCCGATGTCACCAAGGTCGAGCTTGTTGTATCTGTACTTTGCACATCCTGCTGTAAGGATCACAGTATCCTTTGGAAGAGCTTCTGCAAAGTTTGTGTAATAGTCTCTTTCCTTGTGTCTGCCGTCACATCCTGCCATTACAACAAATTTCTTGATCTGGCCGCTTTTTACAGCTTCGATGATCTTGTCAGCAACTGAGAGTGCGGATACATGTGCAAATCCACCCATGATGGTTCCTTCTTCAAGCTGTTCAGGTGCTTTACATGTCTTTGCCTGCTCAATGATAGCTGAAAAGTCCTTTGCACCATTCTCTCCTGCATCAATGTATTTTACACCATCAAAACCAACAACACCAGTGTTATAGATCCTGTCAATGTAAGAGTCCTTTGGAGGTGTGATACAGTTCGTGGTCATGAGTATTGGACCGTTGAACTTGTCGAATTCTGTGTTCTGCGCCCACCAGGAGCCACCATAGTTTCCGACAAAGTTATCGTAATTCTTGAAAGCCGGGTATGAGTTTGCAGGAAGCATTTCACCATGTGTATAAACATCTACTCCGCTACCCTGTGTCTGCTCAAGGAGCTGTTCAAGGTCTTTGAGATCGTGACCACTGATGAGGATACCAGGCTTATCTCCAACACCGATATTGACTGCTGTTGGTTCTGGATTTCCGTAGCTTGTTGTGTTTGCCTTGTCAAGAAGTGCAAGTGTTGCAACGCCCTTTGATCCGCATTCAAGTACCATTGGAACAAGTTCGTCAACACCAAGACTGTCGTCCATTGTTGCAAGAAGTGCCCTTTCGGTGAATTCCATTACTTCATCATCCTTGTATCCAAGAACGTTTGCATGGTGAGCATAAGCTGCAATTCCTTTGAGGCCATAGATAAGTAGTTCCCTGAGGGAGCGTATGTCTTCATTCTCTGTTGCAAGAACACTTGTGTTGATGCCTGAAATGTTGTCTGCTGTTATTTTTGCCATTACTGGGATGTCTTCACCAGCATCCGGACTTGCACCAAGAAGTTTTTCCTTGATCCATCTTGGGAATGATGATCCGGATTTCTCATTGATGACCTTTTCATCCATGAGTGTCTTTTTGATTCCATCCTTGATCGTAAATCCTTCGTTGACGTATTTTTTGATATCAGTGCCACTGAAGTTGGTATTTGTGACGGTTGCGAAAAGCCCGTTCATTATGAACTCATCGGTCTTGGCATCATTGAGATTGTTTTCCCTTGCCTTTGAATTGTAGAATGCAACACTTTTCAATACATACAGAAGGTCATCCTGGAGGTCAGCAACATTGCCTTTCTTTCCACATACGCCATTCTTGGTACATCCAGTACCGTTTAGAGTTTCTTCACATTGGTAACAGAACATTTGATTCACCTTTTATCATTAAGCTATCTTTAGGATACCAGTATATTGGGGATACCTGCATATATAGTTGGAAGTTTCCAACTGGATACTCATAATTCTGTTGTAAAATAACGATAAAGCAGCTAAATTCTTTAGATATTGGCATTTCAATGTGGATTCCTCACTCTGATTTCTAATTTTTTATTTAATACACTAATTCCCATTTTAGTTATGAGAAATGGACATATGAAATTAACTCTGTAGAAATATTCGAGGGTTGCATATAATATTGGGTATGTCTTACGTCTAATGTATAAAAGATGTCTTTAGATTTGCATAGCACTTGCATTTTAATTATCTTGTCTGTAAAAGATCGGTTTTTCGAACAATATGCAAACTTATATGTTTACCTAAGTTGTCATTCCTTTCAAAAGGAGCCATCAAGATGCGAATTGGAGTATATATATGTCATTGTGGGCTTAACATTGCCCATGTTATCAATGTTGAATCCCTTCGGGATAAAGCGAGTGAGTTAGATGGCGTTCTACTGTCAAAGAACATACAGTTCATGTGCTCAGATTCAGGTCAGGAATCCATCATAGAAGATATTAAGGAAAATGACCTTGACCGTGTAATAGTGGCTGCATGTTCTCCACATTTGCATGAGCCTACTTTCAGAAGAGTTCTGAAAAAAGCAGGCCTTAATCCTTACATGCTTGAAATGGTGAATATCCGTGAGCAGTGTTCCTGGGTACACATGGATAATCCTCAGATGGCTACCCAGAAGGCATCCGACCTCATAAAAATGGGTGTTGCCAGAATAAACTTGCTCGATCCATTGCAGATCAAGAAAGTTCCGATCACAAAGGATGTATTAGTTATTGGTGGTGGAGTTGCCGGAATCGAAGCATCCCTTACACTTGCAAATTCAGGTTATCATGTTTACATGGTTGAGAAGGAACCAACCATCGGTGGAAAGATGGCTCTGTTAAATGAGGTTTTCCCCACCAACGATTGTTCTATCTGTGTGCTTGCTCCTAAAATGACAGATGTGCATAACCACGAGAATATCGACCTTTTGACAATGGCAGAGGTCAGTGAGGTTGAAGGTTCTGTTGGAAATTTCCAGGTTAAAATAGCCCAACACCCACGTTATGTTGATGCTGATAAGTGCAAGGGCTGCGTGGAACTATGTGGCGATGTTTGTCCTGTGGAGATCCCTTCAAGATTTGATTTCGGTCTGGGTAAGACAAAAGCCATCAACCTTCCTATCCCCCAGGCTGTACCCCAGTCAGTTTACATAGACAACGATTTCTGTGTGGGCTGTGGTTTGTGCAAACAAGCATGTCCGGCAGATGCTGTAAATTACGAGCAGAAAGAAGAGATATTGGATATCAAGGTCGGAGCCATAATTGTTACAACAGGCTACAGTCATTTTGATGCAACCCGTAAGACCGAGTATGGTTATGGTGTATGCCCCGATGTGATCACAAACATGGAAGTTGAGCGTCTGATAAATGCTTCAGGACCTACCAAGGGTAGAATACTTGTGCCTTCCACAAAGGCAGTCCCGAAGAAGATAGCCTTCATTCAGTGTGTAGGTTCAAGGGATGAGAAAGTGGATAATCCCTATTGTTCAAAGGTCTGCTGCATGTCGAGTATGAAGAATGCACAGCTTATTCTGGAACGTTATCCTGACGTTGAGATCACCATTCATTATATCGATATTCGCGCATCCGGTGAGATGTACGAGGAGTATTACATACGCAGCCAGTCCATGGGTATCAATTTCATTCGCGGAAAAGTTGCAGAAGCTGTTTTCGATGACAAGAATCTCTCTCTGCGTTATGAGGATACCCTTAACGGTGAGATATGCGAGGAAGCATACGATCTTGTGGTTCTGGCAACAGGTATGGAAGCAGTTCCTGATGCAGATCGCTTGTCAAGATTGCTGAATCTAAGCAGAAGGTCTGACCGCTTCTTTGCCATAGCTCATCCCAAGATGCGTCCAGTAGATTCTCACATTTCAGGTGTTTATATAGCAGGCTGTGCCTCCGGTCCAAAGGAGATCCAGGTTTCTATTGCACAAGGTAGTGCAACAGCCGCCAAGGCAATACAGCTTCTTTCAAAGGGAGAGCTTGAGACCGATCCTCTCAGTGCTCATGTAAAAACAGATGAGTGCATTGGCTGTGGAATTTGTGTTGATGTCTGCAAGTTCAAGAAAATAACTATGGTGGACAAGAAGGCAGAGGTTGATGAACTTTCATGTATGGCATGTGGAGCTTGCAGTGCTTCGTGTCCGGTAGATGCTATTACTATGCGTAACAGTACCGATGAACAGATAATAGCTCAGATACATGCAGCCACTGAGCAGAAATCGCAATATCCGCTTATCATAGCTTTCCTCTGTAACTGGTGCAGCTACACATGTGCTGACCTTGCAGGAACTTCAAGGATACAGTATCCTACAAATTCCAGAGTTATCAAGGTCATGTGTGCCGGCAGGGTGGATCCCTCATTTGTGCTTGAAGCATTTGAAAGAGGAGCTGATGGTGTCCTTGTAGCAGGATGTCGTCTTGGTGAATGTCACTACATCTTCGCCAATTACAATGCCAAGCAGAGAATGGATGCTTTGCACGAGGTTCTTGAAGATATAGGAATTGATCCGGGAAGGCTCAGGACCGAATGGATATCTGCTGCAGAAGGTGAGAGATTTGCCAATTCCATGGAAAGTTTTGTTGAATACCTTGAAGAGATCGGGCCTATAGGTTCAGAGATCAGGGAGGATTCAGAATGAACGAAGATGAACAGGATGAATCCCTGACCGTCACAAAAGATATGGACATAGATGGCTCCCATTTCATTTACAGGCAGATAACCGAGAAATCAGTAAAGTTCCTTGATTATGATTACAAACGGTGTGTGGGTTGTGACATATGTGTAGCTGTCTGTCCCACAAAGGCGCTTGAACTTGGACCCATGCAGGAGATATCCACTGGTCTGGATGCTCCTCCCATTACAATGGACCTTGAGAAGTGTACCTTCTGCTCAATGTGTGCCAGCTTCTGCCCTGTACATGCATTTGTAATGACAGAAGAGGGCGATTTCCCGGAAGATGAGAAATTCCCGGAATTCGATTCTTATGTGAAGATGAACGAGAAGTGCTTGCCATGTTCTATTTGCAAGGCATCATGTCCAGAGGAAGCTATCGAGGTAGAATTCACTTTCAAGAAAAAAGAGGATATAGCGCCATTTGATGAGAACCAAAAGGGTGAGATTGAAATAGACACTGAAAAATGTAATTTCTGTGGTCTATGTGCTGAGTTCTGTGATGCTTTCCTCTTAATTGAAAAGGATAAAACTCCCACTGACCCTGCTCCGTTCGACCTTTTGCTTGTCGATGAAGACAAATGTGATTATTGTGTGCTCTGCCAGGATCTCTGTCCTGAGGAGGCCATTAAAGTTCAGGGTGAAAGAAGAGGTGAAGCTCCTGAAATTGAAGGCAACCTGACTATCGATGAAAGCAAATGTACTCGCTGTACATGGTGTCAGGTGGTCTGCCCATATGATGCAGTAGATATAAAGAAACCATTTGAAGGTGAGATAGTCCTAATTGATGCCAATGTGGATCAGTGTGATCCGCAAGGGTGTCATGGATGTTTTAATGTTTGTCCTTCTCACCTGTGGTATGTTCCGGAAGATCGCAAGATCGCAATTAAAGAGGATTACTGTACTTATTGCGGTGCGTGTGTCAATGCCTGTCCCAAGGATGTCATGCGTGTTGTGAGGACTCAGGTAAATCATACCAAGATCCCGGACTCGCCATGGGCGTCACAATGGAGGGATGCCATTGATGCGATGGTGACATCCCAGAGAAAATTCCCGAATATCTCAAGGGCCATTGAAGCTGAACCCGAACCTGCAAAAGAGCATGTTGAGGTGGAGGTCCCGGAGATCGATCCGGCATATCTTGAAGCTGCAAGGAAGCGTCTTGATAAAGCAAAACCATTGCTTTTGAATGCAAAATTTAGAAAAGTTATTGAAAGTGAAGGACAGGAAAAGGTCAGTAAAGAGATCAAAAAAAGATTGGCATAGTTTTTCTTATCTGACTTCACTTTACTTTACTTTTTATATTTCTGTTTTTCCATCTACGTTCTTTTTCCTGAATGAACAAACAATAACTTTATACCTCCAAAGGCTGTTTGTTGAGTAAACCGACGACTATGTGAAAATTATTTGGTGAGATCCTTCATGAGCGAAAAATTTGATTATAGAGAACTTGGCCTGAAATGCGGACTTGAAATTCACCAGCAGCTTGACTCCAAGCAAAAACTATTCTGTCATTGTCCTACTCTGATCAGGGACATTAGTGAATCCAGTTATGAATTCTTCCGATATTTGCGTCCAACTGCAAGCGAGATGGGTGAAACGGACAGTGCTGCACTGGAGCAGTCTAAATTAAAACGCAAATACATTTACAAAGGTTATGACAGCAATTGCCTTGTGGAAAATGATGATGAGCCACCTACAAAGGTAAATCAGGAGGCACTGGACATTTCCATGAGCATTACAAAATTGCTTAACATGAAACCTGTTGACCTGATCCATGTAATGCGTAAGATAGTGGTTGACGGTTCCAATACATCCGGTTTCCAGAGAACTATCTTCTTGGGAAAGGATGGTTATCTTGATACTTCCGAGGGTCCTGTGGGTGTAGGTGTGCTCTGCCTTGAAGAGGATGCATGTCAGAAGATAGAGGACAAAGGCGATTCTGTTATTTATTCACTGGACAGACTTGGAATTCCACTTGTGGAGATAGGTACTGATCCTGATATAATTTCACCGGCTCATGCAAGAGAGACCGCACAACAGATCGGTATGCTACTCCGTTCAACTGGAAAAGTAAAACGTGGTCTTGGTACAATTCGCCAGGATGTCAATATTTCCATTGCAAAAGGTGCCCGTGTTGAACTAAAAGGTGTACAGGCCCTTGATATGATAGAGACCATGGTAGAGCGTGAAGTGGAAAGACAGGTGAACCTTCTTGCCATGAGAAATGAACTGCTTGAGCGCAATGCTTCAGTTTGCGAAACTATTTTTGATATAACAGAACTTTTCAAAGACACTAAATCCAAGGTAATATTAAAGTCTTTGAAGAAGGGTAAGGTACTTGCAGTACTACTTCCGGGCTTCGCTGGTTTTGTTGGCAGGGAGGTGCAACCTGGAAGGCGCCTTGGTACTGAATTCTCAGATCGTGCAAAAACATCTGGTGTAGGTGGTATCTTCCATACTGATGAACTTCCTAATTATGGTATAACCGAAGATGAAGTTCAATCTCTTCGCCAGACTGTCGGTGCTGGTGAAAATGATGCTGTCATTATGGTAGCTGACAGGGAGAAACGTGCAAGAGGTGCAATGGAAAGTGTGATAATCCGGGCAAGAGAAACCCTTAACAGGGTGCCGGAAGAAACACGCCGCGCATTACCTGATGGAAACAGCTCTTATCTTAGGCCACTTCCAGGCGCAGCGAGGATGTATCCTGAAACTGATGTGCCTCAGGTGGCAATATCTGATGAATATTTAGGATCAATAGAGGTTCCCGAACTTCTCACAGATCGTGCAAAGCGTTTTGAGTCTGAGTATTCGCTACACCAGGAACTTGCAGAAAAGATCGCTTATTCAAATTACCTTCCTTTATTTGAAGAATTCATGCAGGAATTTGAAGGTAATAAGAATATAAATGCTACATTTATAGTGAGGACCCTCACTGGAACTCTGCTGGAATTGAAGCGCGATGGTGTGGAAATTTATAAACTGGGGGACGCTAATTTTGCTGATATTTTCCGTCTGGTTGCTGCAGGAGATCTAGTAAAAGAGGGTATTGATGATGTTCTTAGGGCACTGGCAAAGGATCCGTCAGCAAGTGCAAAAGACCTTGCAGAAAAGCTAGGTCTTGGAAATGTCGATACCTGTGATATTGAAAGATTCATTGACAATATAATTGCTGAGCGCCAGGATTTCATCAAGGAAAAAGGTCCAGGAGCAGTTGGCCCTCTAATGGGTATTGTCATGGCTGAGTTCAGGGGTAAAGTTGATGGTAAGATCTTAAGTGACCTCTTAAAACAAAAGGTTAATAAATATTTAAGTATATAATATATTTTTAATGTCAACTTGCTTTTTAACCAGGATTGCAGGTTTAGCCTGCAAATTTATTTTCATAGCATTAGCTTTCTCTGTTTTTATATCAACATCTTTTGCTGCAATATCGCTAGAGGATAAATTTCAATTAACGGATACTGTGAACTGTGATCATCCATCCTGGAGTCCCGATGGCAGGAAAATAGCCTATTCATCAGAGCAAGGCATATGGAGCATAAATGCGGATGCTTCCAGATCAAGGAAGCTTTTTGATGCTCTTGCATGGGATGGGGATCCAGAGTACAATTATGATGGTACTATGATCTATTTTGCAAGTGAAAGTAAGAATGCATTTTCTGCACGGTACATAAGTGTCCACTCAATGGGTGCCGAAGGTGGCGATATCGTTAAGCTGACAGAATCAGCTGATTCAAGGTCACCTGTAGAAAGTCCTGACGGGAAAAAAATAGCCTATTTATCTAAACTGTCTGGTAACTATGATATATGGATAATGGACCTAGATGGTACTAACAAAAAACAATTGACCGATGAACCAGGCGATGCATCTTCTCCTTCATGGAGTCCTGATGGAAGCAAAATAATCTATAGCGCCAATGGTGATATTTTCACAATAGGACTTGATTCAGTAAGACCTGTTCAGTTGATAGCAGATTCGTATGATAATATAGATCCTGCATATAGTCCGGATGGTAAATTGGTCATATTCTCATCTGATCGTACAGGAGATTATGATATCTGGATGATGAGTTCTGATGAGAATAGCTTTTTCAGGGCTACTTATGATGAGTCTATACAAAAGTCTCCAACATGGTGTCCGGATGGTAGCTCTTTTGCCTATGTTTCTAATGAAGGCGGAGAGTTTAATATATGGGTAAAGAATGTCTATCTGGAAACAGTTGAATTTGAGATATTGGATAAATATACTGAGCCTGAGAGTATAGAAAGAAATCATTATCTTGAAAGTATTCGGGTATTTGCCTTAGAAAATCCTGAAAAATTCATCCTATCGGTTCTTGTTATATCTTTCATATCAGTGGTTTCCATCATTTATGCATTTTTAAGCAGACTTAAATAATCTGCTTTTCTTTTTTATGAAATAATAAATAAAATATAGCATTCCATCGTAATGCTTATAGCCTATTCTTTACATGTAGACGCAGGTTCAAACGATGAAAGCAGTATTAGGATTAGAAGATGGCACTATTATAAAAGGCACTGGTTTCGGTGCCGAAGGTATCGTTTCCGGGGAGCTTGTTTTTACTACGCAATACACTGGATATGAGGAGGCATTGACCGACCCGTCATACAACGGTCAGATATTGATGTTCACTTATCCTCTTATTGGCAACTATGGTGTAAGTGGAAAATGTTTTGAATCAGATGGCGTAAAAGCTGAAGGTCTGGTTGTCAGGGAAGCATGTCCTGATCCATCAAATCATCTTTCGCAGCGTAATATCTACAAGTTAATGGAGGATGAAGGCAAACCTGGTATTGCAGGTGTTGATACACGTATGCTCACAATTAAGACACGTGAGCATGGAACAATGCGTGCGGCTTTTGTTAATGGCAGTGATGACGGTGAGGAAGCTGTTCAGTTGGCTCGTGAGCAGCCACACATTTCTAATATCGATCTCATTTCAAAGGTCACATGTCCTGAACCTTATACTATCAAGAGTGAGTTCAGGGATGAAAAGAACCCGGTAAATGTGGTACTTGTTGACCTTGGAAGAAAATTAAGTATTGAGAGGAGCTTGCTTGCAAGAGGTATTGACGTAACAGTAGTTCCCGCAACAGCATCACCTTCAATGATTGAATCATATGATCCGGATCTTCTTTTCTTCTCCAATGGTCCTGGAGACCCACAAAAGGCAACAGATGCTGTAAATGCAGTTAATCATTACATGGGTGAAGTTCCAATAATAGGTATTTGTCTGGGGCATCAGGTAATTTCCCGTGCTCTGGGTGCAGAGACATATAAACTGAAATTCGGGCACCGTGGTGCAAATCAGCCTGTAAAGGATTTTGAATCCGGAATTGTACATATCACTTCTCAAAACCATGGTTTTGCAGTGGATGAAACTTCTCTTGATGAAAAAGAGGTAGTTGTAACGCAGATAAATGCAAACGATAAGACTGTAGAGGGAATTGCTCACAAGAACCTGGACATGTTCAGCGTTCAGTATCACCCTGATGCACACCCTGGTCCACTTGATACTGAAGGTATATTCTTCAACAAGGTCTTGAAACTCGCAGGAGGTAAGAAATAATGCCAAAACGTGATGACATAAAGAAAATACTCCTGATAGGCTCTGGTCCTATTATGATCGGACAGGCTGCAGAATTCGATTTCTCCGGAAGTCAGGCATGCCGTTCCCTTAAAGAAGAAGGTTATGAGGTTGTGCTGGTAAACTCCAATCCTGCAACTATAATGACCGATCCGGATACTGCAGATGCAGTATATATAGAGCCGATCGATGCCAAGACTATTGAGAAGATCATAGCAAAAGAAAAGCCAGATGGGCTTATTGCAGGTATTGGCGGTCAGACCGGACTTAACATTACAAGTGAACTCGCCGAAAACGGTGTGTTCGAAAAATATGGTGTGGAACTTCTTGGAACTTCCCTTGAAGCTATCAAGAATACCGAGGATCGTGAGCTTTTCAAACAGGCTATGGAAAAGATCGATGAAAAGGTTCCACGTAGTGTGGCAGTTTCTTCATTGAAGGAAGCTGAAGCACTTATTGATGAACTTGGTCTTCCCCTGATTATCCGTCCTGCATACACACTTGGTGGTGCCGGTGGCGGTATCGCTTATTCCAGAGAAGAACTTCTGGAGATAAGTGAAAGAGGCTTAAGGCGCAGTCGCATTGATCAGGTATTGATCGAGGAAAGTGTACTTGGATGGAAAGAATTCGAATATGAGGTCATGCGTGATTCCAACGATACATGTATTGTTATCTGTAATATGGAAAACCTTGATCCAATGGGTGTTCACACTGGAGAATCCATTGTTGTGACACCATCACAAACACTCAATGATGAGGAGCACCAGACACTAAGAAGTGCTGCCATCAAGATCATCCGCTCACTTGGGATCGAGGGTGGATGTAACATTCAGTTTGCTGCAAAGGACGGTGAGTACCGTATTGTGGAAGTCAACCCACGTGTATCCCGATCATCCGCACTCGCATCAAAAGCAACAGGATATCCGATCGCCAGGGTAACAGCTAAGATCGGCATTGGAATGGCACTTGATGAGATTCTCAATGATATTACTAAGAAGACTCCTGCATCTTTTGAACCAACTATTGATTATATCGTTACAAAGATCCCAAGGTGGCCATTTGACAAGTTCGTAACAGCCGACAATACTCTTACAACTTCAATGAAGAGTACCGGCGAAGTTATGTCCATAGGGCGTACTATCGAGGAATCACTCCTCAAAGCAGTGCGCTCTTTGGATATCAAGATGGATTTTGGTTCCCACGAATGGTCTAACAATGAGGTCAAGACACTGCTCAGGACCCCTACAAGCGAGAGGCTTTTTGTAGTCTACCATGCACTTGCAAACGACTTCACCATTGAAGAGGTTTCAGAGCTTTCCGGTATTGATGTCTTCTACCTCAAAAAGATCAAGAACATCATTGATATGGAGAACTTCATAAAGGACGCTGCAAAATCCGGTGAGCTTTCCGCAGATCAATTGAATGATGCAAAACGCATGGGTCTGACAGATGCAAGGATCGCTGAGATGGCAGGTAAGACTCGTGAGGAGATCAATGACCTCAGGCGTGAGTTAGGAGTAACATCCACTTACAAGATGGTAGATACCTGTGCAGCAGAATTTGCAGCTGCAACACCTTACTATTATTCATGCTATGAACAGATGTGCGAGGTCGAACCTACCGAGAACAAGAAGATCTTGATCCTTGGTGCAGGCCCGATACGCATCGGTCAGGGAATTGAGTTCGATTATTGTACCGTACATGCTGTGACGGCTATCAGGGATGAGGGAATAGAAGCTCACATTATCAATAATAATCCTGAAACCGTTTCAACTGATTACGACACCTCTGACAAGCTCTTCTTCGAGCCTCTTACACTAGAAGATGTAATGAATGTCATTGAACGTGAAAATCCAGATGGTGTACTTGTTCAGTTCGGTGGACAAACCTCAGTAAACCTTGCATTACCACTTGAGAAAGAACTCCAGAGGCGCACTGACCTTAAGACAGTCATTATGGGAACATCTCCTAATGATATCGATGTCGCAGAGGATCGTGAAAGGTTCAATTTCATGATGGAAAAGCTGGAGATCAACCAGCCGGATGCAGGTTATGCAACATCACAGGAAGAAGCAATTGCTATTGCTAACCGTATTGATTATCCGGTACTCGTGAGACCATCATACGTTCTTGGTGGAAGGGCAATGGAAATTGTTTATGACCAGAACGATCTGGAACGCTACATGCGTGAGGCAGTTAGTGTTTCACCTGAGCATCCAATCCTTATTGATGATTTCCTTGAAGGTGCTGTTGAGATCGATGTGGATGCTGTGTGTGACGGTGAAGATGTACTTATCGGTGCTATCATGGAACATATCGAAGAAGCCGGTGTTCACTCCGGTGATTCTGCATGTGTAATTCCACCACAGTCGCTTTCAGAAGAAACACTGCAAATTGTACGTGATTATACTCGCAAGATAGCACTTGCACTCAATGTCAAGGGCCTGCTGAACATTCAGATGGCACTTCAGGACAACACAGTCTATGTGCTTGAAGCAAATCCACGTTCAAGCAGGACAATTCCATTCGTATCCAAAGCAGTAGGTCTTCCAATGGCGAAGATAGCAGCTCTTGTTATCATGGGACAGCGGCTGAAGGACATGGGATTCGCATCACTGGATGAGCCAAAGGTCAAGCATATTTCAGTGAAGGAAGTGCTCTTGCCGTTCGATAAACTCCCTGGTGCTGACCCGATACTCGGTCCTGAAATGAAGAGTACCGGTGAGGTAATGGGGGTTGATTCCGATTACGGACGTGCATTCTTCAAGGCACAGCTTAGTGCTGACAACATTCTTCCATTGAACGGCAGGGTTTTCATGTCCATCAGGGATGAGGACAAGGAGCAGTTGCTGGATATTGCACGCAAGCTCAAGGATGCAGGCATCGAGCTTATTGGAACAAGTGGAACAGCAGAATTCCTTGATGAGAACGGTATCGAAATGGGAATTGTCAAGAAAGTACATGACGGCAGTCCAAATGTCATTGACATGATGCGCAGGGACGAGGTAAATCTTGTTATCAATACCCCGACCAACAAGGTATCACGTAAGGACGGTTCAAGGATACGCCGTGCAGCAGTTGATTTCAAAGTTCCGTACATCACTACGATCCAGTCAGCTATTGCAGCATCACATGCTATAGCATCTATGAAATCCGGTGAATCAACTGTAAAATCCATTAAAGAATATCATAAGGAAATGGCCTGATTCTTTCAGGCCTTTTTTATTTTTACTTTTTTACTATTAATCAAATTCAGGATCAATTATTATGACAAAGAAGGTAGTACTTGCTTATTCAGGTGGACTCGACACCTCTGTATGTATTCCTATTCTTAAGGAAGAATATGAATGTGACGAAGTTATCACTGTAGCTGTGGATGTCGGGCAGCCAAGGGAAGATGTTCAAGAAGCAGAAGATAAGGCACAGAAGATAAGTGACAAACACTTCACTTTAGATGTGCGTGAAGAGTTCGTCAACGACTATATTTTCCCACTTATCAGAGCAAATGGTGACTATGAAGGATATGTAATGGGAACATCCATCGCACGTCCGCTTATCGCCAAAAAGGTTGTGGAAATCGCTGAGCAGGAGGGCGCAAGAGCACTTGCACATGGCTGTACCGGAAAGGGTAATGATCAGCTTCGTTTCGAGGCGGTTTTCCGTCTCACCGATATGGATGTATTTGCACCAATGAGGGATATGAACCTCACCCGTGAATGGGAGATCGAATATGCAAAGAAGCATGGAATTCCTGTAGGTGTTACCACAGAGAAACCATGGAGTGTTGACGAGAACATCTGGAGCCGCAGTATCGAAGGTGGTAAGCTTGAAGACCCCGGATTCATTCCGCCAGAAGAGATCTACCAGTGGACTGTTTCACCGGAAGCTGCACCTGAGGGTCAGATAATGGTTATTGGCTTTGAAAATGGTGTCCCAGTCTCAATCGATGGTGAGAAAATGGGCGGTGTTGAACTTATTGAAAAGCTCAACGAGATCGCAGGTTCTCATGGTGTTGGCAGAACTGACCTGATAGAAGACCGTGTTCTCGGACTCAAAGCACGTGAGAACTACGAGCATCCAGCAGCTACAGTTCTTCTTGAAGCACATAAGGACCTTGAAAAGCTTGTACTCACAAGAGCAGAGCTCAAATTCAAGAGAAATGTGGATGACCAGTGGTCAGAACTTGCATACTACGGTCTTGTGGATGAGCCGCTTTATGCAGCCCTCAATGCATTCATAGACAAGACCCAGGAACGTGTAGAAGGTACAGTTACAGTTAAACTGCACAAAGGCAGTGTCATCATACTTGCACGTACATCTCCATTTGCACTCTACTCCGAGGAACTTGTATCCTTTGATGGTACAACCATCGATCAGAAGGACGCTGAAGGATTCGCAAAGTACCACGGATTCCAGGCAAGAATGTACAAGAGAGTTATTGAAAAGTAATATTGTGTGCCGGGAGGCATGCAATTGTTTTTTGTTTTTTTATTCAGTTGCACTACCAATTATGGTTCTAGTTTTTCTAAATAATTCTTTTACTTTATCTGGAACAGCTTCCTCAGTACATTCTTCTGCAAAAAATCTGCCAAATTTACTGATTTTTAAAGTTTATGAGTAATTAAAAGGAAAATTAATGAAAAATAAGTTATTGACAGCATTCTACGTTGTATTAATCTATAAATATCATTCTTCATTAGCTAGGCTAATGAATGTCAATTTGTCTGATAAATAATCTGCCAGGCCTGCTCAACATATTGATTCTCTGGGACTTCGCTTTCTACGATGAAGCATTTAAGGCTCCGCAAATCTGTTCTACTGATTATTGTAGTACATTTTTTCCATTTGCTAAATAATGATTATAAATATAATAATTATAAAAACAATTGTTATTAAATTTACAATCGTTAAAAAAAGCTTTCACTCATAGAATTGCTTTAGGGAGGAGTTTTCCTTGTTTTGGAACTGGAGGATTTTCTCTAAAGTTCTGCAATTTTAGTCCAAATATTCCTGCGTGACACTTGTCAATTCAAAAGGTTTTTATCTAATAATGTCCGTCTGGGATTATATTCCTACTCAAAACTAATATTTGGAGTGAAAAAATAAATGTCAGCAATTATTAACAAAGAAGAATGTACCGGATGCGAATTATGTGTAGACTCATGCCCAGTTGAAGCTATTGCAATGGCAGATGGAAAGGCAGTTGTAAATGCAGATGAATGTGTAGACTGTGGCGATTGCGTAGATGCATGCCCAGTTGAAGCTATCTCAATGGAATAATTCTTTTCCATTCTTTTTTTTTGCTCATCTATTATTTTGTTGTAATTTCATTTTGCGGTAATCTCCTTTATATATGAAAAAATTATAATAAGAGCCTATGGCACCAAATTCTTTTCTAGATGAAATTTTACGGAAAGGCTTTCATTTAATGTCTGTTGCCATTGTTCTGGTCTATGCTTTTTTTGGGAAGGAGATAGTCCTTCAATTTATGACACTTTATCTTGTATCAATTCTTGTTGTTGAGCATTTGAGAATTGATCTTGGCTACAAGGTTCCCTTTGTGAACTATCTATTCCGTAAAAAAGAGGAAAAGGCAGTAGGAGGATATGTTTATTTTACACTTGGTTCCATAGTTGCAGTTTCTGTATTCAGTGAGAATGTTGCTTATGCTGCAATTCTCATGACAACATTTGGAGATATGATCGCGGCTCTAGTTGGTAAAAGGTTTGGCAATTTAAGGATATTCAGAGGTGGAAAATCTCTTGAGGGATCTCTGGCTGAATTCTTTGTTGATCTGATTATAGCTTATGCTTTCCTCTCAAACATCACTATTGCTCTTGTAATGGCATTTGCAGCTACATTTGTAGAAACGAATTTTGAAAAAATAGATGATAATCTTGCAATTCCCGTGTTCTCAGGATTTGCTGCGGAATTATTTTTGATACTTTCAGTTTATGTGCATTTTTAAGAAAAAGCAGTCTATCTATCAATCTGAAAGTATCATTCTGTATTCAGGAAAAGAGACATCTCTCGTACCACCCTATACAGATGTCCCTTTTCCTCTACCTTTCTTGGTGCGTATTTTGTAGGCCACTCCCCAGCCCGCAATACTAATCATGACACATGTCTATTTAACATAATTCATTTATGTTTTTTTGTTGCGCAATAAAATTTAATGCCATTAAATGTTTTGATAAATTCAGACTGTTTGCTACAAAAATAGAATTAATAATGCAAGTCCTATATCATAGTTAATAACTAAATATTAAGATTAAAAAAGCTATATTGGAGAAAAAAGACACCTTTATTACTCCCTGTAAAAAAGGTATCTTTTTCCTGTTATTTCCCATCACTTGATTTGTAATGAATCACTCTCCAACCCACAATAATAATTAGGATTGTTCAGTATTTAAACTAAACCCAGATGAATTTTTGGATGTGCTGTGTATTGGTTCACTGGAAGCAGCTTATGAAAGACAGTTACAAATAAAAGGACAGGTATATTACATTCGAAAACTCTCTAATAGGCAGAGCACATGGTTTATTTAGTAATTTATTCTTTCTGGAAAGGGATTGAAAATATGAACAGTAAAACTGCTATGAATTGGAAAATATTCTGGTTAATTTTCATGATGGCAGAGATCTCTATGTTTGCAGCCCTTCCATATTCATTATCAATTTCCGGAGATCTCATATATAGCTTAGGTACATCTCTTCCTTTGCTCTTGGCAACTCAGTTTGCTCAGGGGACGGCACTTATCATAATATCTATCGTTACCGGTCTTTATCTTGGAAATAAACTAGGCTTAAGGACTCCTTTACTTAAATCTTTATTTCAAGGTAGGGGATTGCCTGCAAACTTTAAAAGCTCTTTGAAAATATCTGTATTACTTGGTCTTTTTCTCAGCATAATTATGCTTTTAGTTGATAAATTTATTTTTTCAGTATACATGAATTCTTTAATATCATTTATCTCATCACCTCCACTGTGGCAGAGATTCATGTATTCGTTTTATGCAGGCATAGTAGAAGAAATAATATTGAGATATTTTTTGGTAACAATATTGGTATGGATAACATGGAAGATCAAAAGAACGCCTGAGGACCTTCCTACAAATGTAGGTGTCTGGCTTTCAATAATAATTGTAAGTATAATTTATACACTTGGAAATATATTGTCTTTATCTGATTCATTGCAGTTTAACATAGCAACATATTTGGGGTACATTTTATTGAATTTGATGGCCGGAAGTATCTTCGGTTGGCTTTACTGGAAAAAAGGCTTGGAATCAGCAATAATAGCCAATCTGACCGCCACTTTAATGATATTCACAGTTATTAGCTCTCTGTTACCGATGTAAATAGGTGGATACGTCCATTTGTTGAACATTCCTTTAAATAGGAATCAAACTTTCTCTTGTCCGCTAAGCTATTAAGCAAAGGAATGCTAAAATGGATACATGGCATTTTCTTTAGTTATGGTCGTAATTGCTGTATTGTTTCTTGCAGGGCTTATCCTATCCTTTTTTGCAGTAAAGCTCAAAAGAGATGAATATAAGGTTACAGGAAAATATCCCAAAGGACATTATATGGGACAGGGAATAGCAATTGGTATTGCAATAGGGATACCAATAGCCATCGCAACAGGTAATATCTTTGGTGGATATGTAGTTGGTCTGGTCGCTGGTACTATTATTGGAGCTCGCATGGAGAATAAGCATGTAAATGAGCTTAGACCACTCACTCAAACGGAAAAAGACCTCAGAAAAAAATCAGTTCTGATATTTGGTGCTTTGCTCGTAGTTGGAATTATCTTAGTATTGACATCTGTATACTGATGTGTCCTACTCGCGTAAATTCAACAATGGTTAATCATTTTTGCTCTTTCAACTTTTTAGTTTTACTAATCCGATAAAATGAAAATCTATTCTTTTAATAATCACAAAAAGAACATTCTTATCGCAATGTCAATTGCTTTATTTGTAATTTTATGGTCAATTATTCTGTACTATCATCCACCAAATGAAATTGTTTCAATGATGGGAGTACGCAATATTTACATTTTCATCTTTACGATGGCTCTGGTAGGTGGGGTTTCAACATTTACTTCTACTGCTTTTTACACTACCTTGATAACAATATCAATTGGTGGAGCTAATGCTTTATGGGTTGCATTTTTTACAAGCATCGGTCTGACTCTGGGAGATGTCCTGTTCTACTATTTTGGAACGAAATGTAAACAATGTATCAAGGGAAAATATGGGAGTTATGTAGACAGTCTTACAGAAAAAATGGAACAAGTTGATGACAGGATCACCATGATATTGATCTTTTTGTACTCGTTGACTCCCCTGCCAAGTGATATAATTGCAATAGCACTTGCAATAGCTGGATTTCCATTCAAAAAAATGATTGTTCCATTGCTTGTTGGTAATTTTGTGCTGATCCTGATTCTGGTGGAGCTTTCCAGATTAGGATATAATCTGATATGATGATCAGGTCATCATAGTTTGGATCTAAAATTTAGGATCGCTTTTGAATACTTCTTTGAGATACTCCCAATTTTCAATGTCTTCCAGGCTGACCCTTAAGTCTTCGATGTCCATATCATTGTTTTTCATGATATTCATCAGTTTTAGTGGACTGTAATACCTGGCATTTTTTCGTGTCATGAGTTTCCTTGTGGCTTCAAAGTACCAGAGTGCAAGACCTGCATAGTATGGGTCTGCAGATATACGTTCACAGAATTCCTCGAACTTATCGTTTACATCAAAGAAATCCTTTGATTGCCAGTTTTTCTCTAATTCCCTCATGAACTTCATGGAAAACTCGTCGTTGGGTATGAATTGAAGTGCAATACCACAGTTATTCAGCCAGAAAACTGCTTTGCTGTAAGTTAAGCCCCAGATTCTGGCCGGATGCCTGGACCTCAATGATTTTTTGACGATAGCATTTTCACTGTAGGATGTGATTTTTCCGATGAGTTCTTTTTCTTCTTCAGTGTTTCCTGCAATCTTTTGCAGGAATTCTGTATCTATTCCAATAAGATCAAACATATCATCAGCATTTTTTAAAAGCATGCAGATATTATCAATTTCAGCTTCAACCTTTTCTATAGCTTTGACCTTACCCTTGAGATTAGGCTGGTCAGGATCAACGTCATCTTTTGCATCCTGCAGGAATTCAAGTGTATATCTGACCCACTCATCTTTCAGCGATTCGCGGTATAGAAGTCCCTCTTCCTCAAGCAGATGATGCATATAGTTCACATCAGCCACACTGCGCTCCCCGCCAGACAAGGCAGCCTTACAAAAATGATTCCACATATCCTCATCAGACTCAACGACAGGTGGTTTAGTATATCTCTTCTCTATCATTCCGACAAGATCAGCAAACTTATTTGGGATATGCATAAAAGGGCAAATGACCCTCATGGTATAACTTTATTTCTGTGGCTGTGTGTTTGCCTGGAAATCAGATTGGATATTTTCATCATCAAAAAGAAGATTGTCACTATTATTTATACTGAATGTAAGAAAATAACCTTTTCTAAATGCATTGCATTACATGAAAAAAAATGGATCAAGGAGAACAAAGGTCATTTGTTCACCTGTATCCATTATCTGGTATTAGATATTCCCTGCAGAGGCTATATTCTGTCCTGTGTACGAAACAACCGGTCTGTGAAGGTCTATATCCAGTGCCTCCTTCAATACCTCTTCGATGGTCTCAACAGGTATGAACCTTAGTTCCTTCCTGACATCCTCGGGAACATCCTCAAGGTCCTTTTCGTTCTCTTTTGGCAGGATGACCTTCTTTATACCAGCCCTGTGAGCAGCCAGTACTTTCTCTTTTATGCCACCTACAGGCATTACGGCTCCACTAAGGGTAATCTCACCTGTCATGGCAAGTTTTGGATCCACCGTTCTGCCGGTGATAAGCGATGTTATTGCAGTGAATAGTGTTACACCTGCCGATGGTCCATCCTTTGGAGTTGCACCTGAAGGTACATGGATGTGAATATCGCTTTCTGTGAAATCAAAGGTGTTCGCATTGCTGGCAAGTCTTGATCTGGCCAGACTGAGGGAAATATGTGCCGATTCTTTCATCACATCTCCAAGCTGGCCGGTAAGTGTAAGCTTGCCTTTTCCAGGCATGAAAGTTCCTTCTATGAAAAGGATATCTCCCCCAACAGGTGTCCATGCAAGTCCTGTTACCACACCAGGTACATCCTCTTTCCTTGCCTCGTCCTGACGGATGAGTTCTTTCCCAAGGACCTCTTTCAGCATATCGGCCTTTATAATGTATGGAAGTTTTACCTTTCCAGAAACGATTTTCTCTGACACGAACCTTGCAGCTCTGGCAAGCTGTTTCTTCAGTCCGCGAACTCCGGCTTCCCGGGTGTATCTCTCTATCATCAGTTTCAGGGCATCTTCCTCGATCCTTAGCTTGTCTGAATCGAGGCCGTGTTCCTCAAGTATTATAGGTATCAGGTGATCATTTGCGATCTCAAGTTTCTCATTTTTGGTGTATCCTGATATTTCAATGATCTCCATCCTGTCCCTCAGTGGTCCGGGAATGGTTGCCAGTGAGTTGGATGTAGCTATGAACAGTACCTCGGACAGGTCATACGGAACTTCCAGATAATGGTCTGAGAATGTATTGTTCTGTTCCGGATCAAGCACTTCCAGAAGTGCACTTGCGGGGTCTCCTGAATAAGAGGAAGACAGTTTGTCTATCTCATCAAGGATAAATACAGGATTCTTTGTTCCTGCTTTTTTGAGACCTTGTATGATCCTTCCGGGCATGGCACCAATGTAGGTTCGTCTGTGTCCTCTGATCTCAGCTTCATCCCTGACACCTCCAAGACTCACACGCACATATTCCCTGCCAAGGGAATCTGCAATACTTTCACCAAGACTTGTCTTTCCGGTTCCGGGTGGTCCTGTGAAAAGCAGGATAGAACCTTGTTTTTCCTGCTTTAGTTTCATAACTGCAAGATGCTGGATTATCCTTTCCTTTACCTTTTCAAGTCCGTTGTGATTGTTTTCAAGCGTATTACGGGCATGTTCGATGTCAATGCTCTTCCTTTCAGTGACTTGCCATGGGATGTCAAGCAGGATGTCAAGATAATTCCTGATAACATGACTCTCCGGGTTATGCTTCCCTCCGGTCTCAAGCTTTTTCAACTCGGAAAGTGCTTTCTTGTTCACATCATCAGGCATATATGAATCTTCGATCCTGTTTTTGTAATTATCCTCCTCTGAGTCAGAATCATCAAATTCATGAAGTTCTTCCTGGATTACTTTGAGTTGTTCTCGCAGCATTGCCTCTCGATGTGTTTTACTAACTTTTTCAGCAACCTTTTTAGCCACCTCCATCTGGATGTTTATATTCTCCATCTGGTTTGTCAGGATATGCAGGAATGTAAGGTAGCGTTCACGGACAGATACCATTTCCAGAAGCTTCTGTTTTTCCGTAAGTTCGATCGGTATAAAAGGCATTACATAACCCATCATCTGGTCAACAGATTCCATATTGTCAATTGGCTTGGTAAAGGCTTCAGAACTCTTGAAGCGTTCACTAATTTTATGGATGGTCTTTTTGACATCCTTGAATATTACTTCCTGAATTTCTTCTTCAAGGTCATTTATGTCTGGAACTGTTTCATAAGTGGTATAAAATGTTCCATTTTTCTGGTACAAGTCAAGTGTTTTCACTCTTTGTACAGACTTTGCGGATACAAGGTAACCTTCATCTGCAGGCATTATAGACTTTAGCTCCAGAATATTTCCAGTCTTATAGAGTGTATCTTCGGAAAGATCTGAGTGTGCTGTTCCACTTTTCATTGTGATTGCCACTGCATATGCAGTATCCTCATTTTCCATTATTGAAAGGAGGATCTTTCCAGTGTCGTTGTCAGTCAGGAATTTGGTTCTGCTTTCAGGGTAGATTACTAGTTCAGAAAGTCTGATTACTATGCTTTCTGTTTTGTTTTCGGTTGCTTGTGGGTACATTGTTCTTGTTTTAAATCATGTGTTGGTTAGTTAGCCTTTACCTAATGTTTGAGATATAAAAAAATCATCTCACCTTTCCTAAGATTCCGATAAGCGTTGAAACTTCAGCTTCATTCAGTGAAAGGACCATTCTTTGAGTCAGTTTCAATAAAGCGATCTGCTCACATCGACAGACATTCTGTCCTTTCTCGGTCAGGCAGATATAATAGATCCTGCCATCATCGGGTGATCTCTTTTTGTAGACATATTCCATCCGGATGAACTTGTTAATCATTTCCGATATCGTAGGTTTGGAGTTCCTTGTGACTTCAGCAAGCTTGCTGAATGTGATCTCTCCATGTTCGTCAATGACCTGCAGATATCTCACCTGCTTCATAGTTATGTCCGATGATCCGCATTCACAGAGAATCTCAGAAGAGCATTGGTTCTTAATACTGAGTAAATTCTCAAAAACTATGAATAAATGCTCTTTTCTCTCTATCATATTTCTATCAGGTTCATTAGTTAGTCATTACCTAATTATATACATGTTGGTCTGGGTATAGAAATATTGTAAAAAATAAAAACTTATGTTAACTCTCTCTTCAATATCTTGTGAGCGACATTAAGTTGCTTGAACTTCTCGGTATCTCCAGTTGGCTTGTCGGGATGTAGTTCTCTTGCCATCAATTTATATTTTTCATTTATGATAGTGAAGTCAGTTTCATCGTGGTCGCAGTCAAAGAATTTTCTTGCTTCCTGGCGCTTCTGATGGACATCTTTGTTTTCTTTGAATTCTGAAATAAAATCATCTATTGTGATGTCTTCTTCAAGCACGCGGTTCGTTTCCATCTCGATGACCTTTGAGAGTACATACATATTTTCCACATAGTTCTTTTGCATATTGTGGGTGAAATGCATGCGATGATCCCCTATCCACCATGTTGCAGAGGCCTTGATCTTTCTCATTCCCATACGCTCAAGGGAGATCTCAATATCATTGTCGACGATGCCGATCTTTTTCAAAGATGTAATAATGTTATTCCGAAATTGTACAGCTCTTCTGTTGCTGGCACTTTTAACATTCACTTCACCAATTTCATGTCCTTTTATTTTAACCATTAATTTCCACTCAGTTTCGTTTTTTTTTACTCCTTTAGTGTTATGCTCCCTTAAATAATCATGTGTATATTTTAAATTCAGCTTAGTTCAAAAAAGAAAAGCAGAAAGAAGTGTATAGACCCAAGTCTATCTGTCGTACTACAAATAAAATAAAATTAAAGGATGCTTGAATCTCCCAAAAGGTTTTCAAAACTCTATTCCATCTTTCCTCTCAATTTCAAAATACCCTGCGTGGGCGTGACCTTCTTCGGGCAAACTGCCACACACTTGTAAACCACATCACATCCCCATACTCCAGAATCTGAATTGATGAATTTAGCCAGCTCTTTTCTGTCCTTTTCTTTGCTTCGTGGGTCCAGATGGAATCTCCATGCTTTAGCAAGAGCTGCTGGTCCGAGATATTCTCCATTCCTCGCAGCAGCCGGACATGCTCCGTGGCATGTGGCGCATAGGATACAATTGGTGTATTTTTCCAGTTGTATCTGCATAGAAGGTTCCATGAGTGTTGCCTTTTCCTTAGCATCGGAATTTATCCACGGTTTAATGGAATCCACCAGCTCATAGAAATGATCCATATCCACAATTAGATCCCGAATTACGCTTAGGTTTGGAAGTGGTTCAACAAGTATCCCATTCCTGCCTTCGATTATTTCTGATGGTTTTATGGATGCTACGCCATCCTTTGGTTCATCTGTAGTCTCATCCTTCACTTCAGATACCTGCGTCCTGCATGCAAGTCTTGGAACTTTGTTAATGAGCATGGCACAACTTCCACAAACAGCACCCCTGCAAGAATATCTGAAGCACAGGCTTCCATCTATCTTTTCCTGCACGTGGAAAAGTGCTTCAAGAACCGTCATTCCCGGTCTTTCTTCAACAGTGAATCTATCAATCCAAATCTGTTCTCTATCCTGCCTTCTTATCATCAACTCAAATTCGGACATTAGTATTCCCTCCTTTTTGGCTGGAACTGAGTTATAGTGACGTCCTTGTAAGCCAGTCGGGGACCTTCTTCCGTATAATATGCAAGTGTGTGTTTGAGCCACTCCTCATCATTACGTTCTGTAAAGTCAGTCCTGAAATGTGCTCCCCGGCTTTCTTCCCGAACGAGAGCACCAAGGGTTATTACCTGGGCCAGTTCAAGCATAGCCTTTAATTCAAGGGCATTGAGAAGTTCGAAATTGAAGACATTAGTTTTGCTCATAACTTTGATATTATCAGCTCTTTTTTTCAATTCCTTAATTCTCTCAAATGCAAGATCAAGCTTCTCCCTTGTTCTGAAAACACCCACATTATTCTGCATCACAGCCTGCAATTCTTCCCGGATCTCTGCAAAATTCTCTCCACTTTCGCCCATGAGAGCCTTTATCATTTCATTCTCATCTGCAATGGCTTTTGATAATATATCATCCGATATAGCTTCCTGCGAGACTATATAATCTGAAGCAGCAGCACCTGCACGCTTTCCAAAAACAACAGTATCAAGTAATGAATTACCACCAAGCCTGTTTGCACCATGTACACTTATGCAGGCACATTCACCCACTGCGTATAATCCTGATACAGGAGTTTCCCCATCTTTGTTAGAGCTGACACCGCCCATTGAATAATGCTGTCCGGGTTGCACTGGTATAGGTTCCTTGACCGGATCCACTCCGGCAAAATCAATTGATATCTGACGAATCCCTGGTAATCTTTCATTGATGGTGTCATTTCCAAGGTGCGTTATATCAAGCTGCACATATCCTCCTGGAAAAGCTCTGCCCTCGTCAATTTCTGTTTGTATTGCTCGTGCTACAATATCTCTTTGTGCAAGTTCCATGGCATTTGCTGCGTAATTTATCATGAAACGCTCATGGTTCTTATTGTAAAGGTAGCCGCCCTCTCCCCTTGCACCTTCGGTTATCAGTATATTCGTGCCAAGAAGTGTGGTCGGATGAAATTGTACAAATTCCATATCCTGAAGGGGAACGCCGGCAGTATATGCAAGACCGATGCCAGATCCCCGGTTTATAATGGCATTGGTGGAACGCTGGTAAATTCGTCCGTATCCTCCGGTTGCAAGAATGGTAGCTTTTGCCCTGAAGGATTCCAATTTTGAATCAATAGTATTCATTGCCAGAAAACCTACGCATTTCTCTTTGTCTACAATTAGCTTTGTGACCAGCCATTCGCTATAAACTTTAATTCCAGACCTTAGGACCTGTTCGTATAACGTGTGTAAAAGATTATGTCCTGTTCTATCACCTGCATAACAGGTCCTTGGAAAACCAGCTCCTCCAAAAGGACGCTGTGCAATATTTCCGTCTTCAGTGCGTGAGAAATTAGTGCCCCAATTCTCCATTTCAATTACTCTTTCAGGTGCTTCCCTGCAAAGTATTTCCACGGTATCCTGGTCTGCGAGATAATCACTTCCTTTTACAGTGTCTAATGCATGTGATCCCCAGCTATCATCAAGTCCTAGTGAAGCATTGATCCCACCCTGTGCTGCACCGGAATGACTGCGAATCGGATGGACCTTTGAGATTATAGCAACGTCTACACCTTTCTTATCAGCTTCAAGGGCTGCTCTTAAACCTGCAAGTCCTCCACCTATTACTATAATATCGTGATCTATCATTTCTCCACTCCCGTTAGTTTCATTGGGTCAAGCAGCTGATCTATTTCCTCTTCTGTGAGCAGTTCCATTTCCCTGACCACTTCTTTGATGCTCTTATTTTCCCTGTGTGCCTGATATGCAATTTCTGTAGCCTCTTCATATCCTATGAGGGGTGCAAGAGATGTTGCAATCGCAAGGCTTGATTCTGCAAGCTCAGCACAACGCTGGACATTAGCAGTTATACCTTGCAGGCATTTGCGATTGAAAGAGTCGATTGATCCTGAAAGTATCCTTATGGATTTTAAAAGGTTATATGCAAGCATTGGAGTGAAAACATTAAGTTCCAGCTGTCCTCCCTGTGCAGCCATCATTATTGCAGTGTCGTTTCCTATTACCTGGAATGCTGCCATATTCATCATTTCAGCCATTACCGGATTGACCTTTGCAGGCATGATGGAAGATCCGGGTTGTACAGCAGGGAGATTTATCTCACCAATACTGGCACGTGGCCCGCTGGAAAGCAATCTAAGGTCATTTGCTATCTTTATGAGATCCACGGAAAGATTGCGAAGTGCTGCAGATGTGTTCAATATTGCATCTGCTCCCTGTGTAGCTTCAAATGGATTTTCAGTTAATCTAAAATCCATCTCAGTTATTTGATTTACCTCAAAAACAGCAAATTTTCCAAAATCTTCAAGAGAATTAAGTCCTGTACCAACTGCTGTTCCACCAATATTCAGCTCACCAAGGTCGTCCATGGCTCTAAATATTTTATTTATACTAAGTTCGACCATTCTTGCATAGCCACTGAATTCCTGTCCCAAAGTAATGGGTACAGCATCCTGTAAATGAGTTCTTCCAGGTTTGACAATATAAATGAATTCAGATGATATTTCGTTTAGGATACTTTGTAATTCAACAAGTTTCGGGAGTAGTTCTGATTTTAATGCTTCCATTGCAGAGATATGAATTGCAGTATGTGTGGTATCATTGGAAGACTGGGACATGTTCACATGATCATTAGGGTGAATTATATCGTATCTTCCCATGTCAAAGCCTTTTATTTCAAGAGCACAGTTGGCAATAACCTCATTTGCATTCATATTCTGTGATGTTCCGGCTCCTGATTGAAATGCATCAACCACAAATTGTTCATTAAGCTTTCCTTCTCTGACTTTAGTGGCAGCCTGAACTATTGCTTCTCCAATTTCAGGGTCAAGCTTTCCAAGTTGCATATTTGCCTTTGCAGATGCGATCTTGATCGTAGCCTGTGCTTTTATGAAAACAGATGGCAGCTTCTCGCCACTAACATTAAAGTTCTCCACTGCTCTTGCAGTTTGAGGACCATAGTATGCATTATCCGGTACTTTCACTTCTCCAAGTGTATCTTTTTCTAAACGGACCACAAAATCACCACAGTAAATATCCAAAAAGTCTAAAGTCCAAAATCTAAACTTTAATTTAAAACTTTAATTTAATTTGTAGATTCTAATAACTCCCCAATTAAAAATTGAAGATCCTATTAGATAAACATATGGTTTGAGTTTCTTTTCAACAATTTCCTAGATGAATGTATTCAAATCACATTTACTTGATTTAATGGCAAATTAATTTTTTGAAAAGTTATATATATGACACATGTGTACGTTTATACAAGAAATAATTAAATGTCCAAAATAAAGCGAGGTGGACTTATGTCATCATGGGAATACGATGTAATACCTGTTAGATTCGGAGTATGGGATGTAACCAAGAAAGAATTGAATAAGCTTGGTGTGGATGGATGGGAATTGATCAAATTCACTGAAGATATAGATGAAAATGGGATGGTACAGGCTTTCTTCAAGCGTGAAGTAGACGGGCTTGAAGCATTCTAGTCCATTTTCTTATCTTTTCTTTCTATTTCTTAAGCTCACTTTTTAGTAATTAAGTAGAACCTTGATCAAATAGGCATTAAACATGATTTTTACATATTTTCAGAATCTTTTAATTATTATGACTTCCATTTAGCATAATATGACTGAGAATAACACAAAAGAACAGGAATCAAAAACTAAAAGAGCTGAAAAAAATATGGCTAAACCAATGGCTCATGATCTGGGATCAGGCGGTCTTTCCGTTTCCGGTGGATGTTCTATAACTCCCGGTCTTGGAATCGAATATCATGCACATAAGTCCCATGGCCTGCAAGGTGCAGCTGATATGTGGATCGACAAAAGCAAGTTCATTGAGAATCTTTCAATGGATGAAGCAACTCGAGATCATATAAAGAAGTTATCACGTCAGTGATAGTTCCTTTATCTTCTGTTTTTGATTTCAGATTTCAGATCTTTACTAAACTCTATTCTTCTTTACTGATCTCCTGAAGCATTTTTTCTTTTTATATAGGAACGGACAGTTTCTTAAAATGCTCTATAAGATCAGAACCCCATTGCAAAGCCTGTGGTTCGCAACTTATGAATTTTATGTTCTTAGACAAAGCAAAATTTCCAGGTCTTCATCGGCCCGAAGAGCGTGAGGGGCATTTGCTGGCAGGAATATAAAAGTGCCTTATTTCTCTCAGTTTAATTGCCGAATAGCGTGAAAATGCCTTTCCCTTTCAGTACCTGAACTACTCCTGTTTTTGTAAATGTGTGCTCATCAATATCTGTTCCGGCAGCAAGACACATCAAAGTATAATTGTATCCTTCATCTTTGGCAAGAACCGTACTGAAAATTCCCTCAGTAGGGAACTGCACCAATTTGCTCAAGTCTCTTGCAAAACCCTTATCCTAACCTACCATCTTTATATCTGTCATCCTTCTCTCAAATGTAAATGTTTGATGCTTATATCTTTTCACAGCTTTGAACAGACTCAACAGAAAATACTCCAATTGATTTTTTGGGGAAAAAGCTGTGTACGCAGCCGCAAATGATATTGAATAGGCATTTTTCTTATCTCTTGCTTATAAATCAATCGAGAATACATTTAAAATCGTAATAAGAAAGTTTTAAAAAGTATTACTACACATTTCCCCTGATAATTATGTGTGATAAAAATTGTAATGATAATACTGTTTCACTTTCAATCCCATCCTTTGAAGATGCTGCAAAGTTCCACGGTCATATCTGCCCCGGTCTTACTATGGGCTATGTTGCTTCAAAAGCCGCTCTGGAAATGCTCGCATCTCACAGGGACAGCGATGAAGAGCTTGTAACAATTGTAGAGAACGATGCCTGTGGAGTTGATGGAGTTCAAGTACTCACAGGCTGCACCATAGGAAAAGGAAATCTCATATTCCAGGATCACGGCAAGCAAGTCTTCACCTTCATTTGCAGAGATAGCAAAAAAGCAGTAAGAGCAGCACTTAGAGCAGATTTCGATGTAAGCACCATCGACCCCGGCATCGCATCTCTCCGCTCAAAAGTAATGTCCGGCACTGCAAACGATGCAGAATCCGCAGAATACAAAACCCGAATGAACAATATCTCAGAAAAGATGAGGTCTGCACCTGCTGAAGATATTTTTGATATTAAATTCACAGATGCAAAGATACCATCGAAAGCCCGAATCTTTAACTCAGTGAAATGTGCCAAATGTGGTGAAATGGTTTCAGAGTCCCGTGCAAGGGTCCATAATAATGATTTTGTGTGTATTCCCTGTCAAGAAGGATATACTCGTGGTTGGTAATATTTTAGTTAGGCGAAGGACTTTGTGTCGTTTGTTTTTGAGTTTAGGTTCGAATTCTATATCCCCTTATCTGGATTTTGGGGATATAGCTAATCTTGAAAAATGGAACTCTTTTAATATTTAGATAACCGACTATCAAATTAACAATTTAGCAGGTTTTAATTCTTGAATAAAATATACTTGAGTAGTCCATAAAGTTGCCAGAAATGAATGATTTATATTTTATGGACTCCATATTATTAACAATTAAATTCCCAATATTAGATTAGCAGTAAAAATTATAAAACAATGTCTTGTCCATTGAGGTAACTATATAGATATGTGTTATGATTATTCTAAGCTGGACCTTGACCCTATGAACCATTTTTCACCGATAAAGATGAGTACTATGAGAATCACGGATATCGCAACTAAAAACATATCTGTGGATGCTTTTGTCATCAGAAGAGCACCAAGGACAACTACATCAAGAATGATTGCTGTGCTCACAATATAAGGGTTTACATTAATTTCTTCGCGCATATGACGCAAAAGACCCCAATGTATGATAATATCCATTAATATATAAAAAATAGCACCAAGCGAGGCTATCCTGCTTAAATCAAAAAATATGGTCAAAAATATGGCGACGACAACTGTGTAAACAAGAGTGTGTTTTTGGATATCTCCTGGCATTCCAAAGTGTTTGTGTGGTATTATCTTCATGTCCGTTAGCATTGCAAGCATACGGGAAACCGCAAAAATGCTTGCAATTATACCGGAAACGGTTGCAATAATTGCTAATGCGACTGTGAACCAGAGTCCATAATTACCAAAAAAGGGTCTTGCTGCTTCTGCCAGTGCAAAATCCCTCGCCTCGATAATCTCGGGCAGGGTAAGACTTCCTACAACAGCAAAAGCTACTAAAAGATAAACAATAGCACAGATCATTATAGAAATGATTATTGCTCTGCCCACATTGCGATGAGGGTCCACGATCTCTGAGCCACTGTTGGTAATCGTTGTAAAACCTTTGTATGCAAGCACTGATAATGCTATGGCTGCGAGATAACTACCTGTGGTGTTATCAAATGTACTAGTGGGTGTACTTGTAAAAGAAAAATCGGCAACCCATAGTCCAACGATTCCAAATATGGAGATTCCGGTTATTTTGATCAAAGACATAAAAAATGAAAATTTTTCTATCACCACGTTACCAGATATATTGATTGCAAAAGCGAATATGAGTAATCCTACACCTAAGATTGGTACAAGAAAGCTTCCTTGGTCGATATCGAAGAGTTGCAATGTATATGTTCCAAAAGTTCGGGCAACAAGACTTTCGTTGATCACCATTGAAAAAGCCATTAACAACGCACTAAATCCGGTAATTACTCCTTTTCCGTATGCCTTTTCCAGGTACATGGCAATTCCTCCTGCGGAAGGGTAGGCATTGGATAATTTAATGTAAGAATATGCGCTAAAAGCCGTTACAATTGCACCGATAAAGAATATAAGGGGAAAGAATCTTCCAGACAACTCTGCAATTTGTCCCAGCAATGCGAATATACCCGCACCGATCATTACACCGGTGCCTAAAGATACAGCACCAGTAAGTGTCAAACTTTCTGGTTTATATCGATTCTTTTTGTATCTCACAGAAATCCAAATTGATTATTGTTTTAATCTACCTTTAATGTTTTCGCATTAAGAGAAAATATCACCGTGCTTAAACTCATAAGAATTGCTTCAGAAACATGAAAAATATCTGCGTGCATCAGTGTTCATCTGCGGTTCACAAATTATTGATAATAGTTTTTCTACAGAGGCAAAATAATATTTTTCATTTAATAAAATAATATCATTTTCTAATTATATCCTTTATACATTAGATTTCATTCAAAGGTAAGATTGAATTTTTGAGGCTAAATGGCACTCCTGTAAAACTTCATGTGTTTCTCAAATAGCAGGAGTTATGATTTCACTGTGGTAAGTTCATTTATTCTTTTCAAAAGATGTAAAATATGTGGATAAATACAACAAAAATTGCGAGTTCCTCAATAATCAATTTGGTAGGATAAAACTATATAAGAACAATCTCTAAACTAAAAATGGGTGAGTATTATGGGAGATCAGATTTACCAAGAAGTGAATAATGTGGGAGATATTACGGAGATCAATGAGGAAATTCGAAAAGAGATCAGGAATGCCGATTCAAGGGACATGGTAACAGAGCTCAAAAGAAGAAGCAGATATCTTGTAGTACTCCTTTCTCCTTATAATCCAACAGGTATTGCTAAAAAGCTCAAGGACAGAGGTAAACTGGAAAGTGCCCAACAAAGAGCCTGGCAAGAATATGAAAAGACCACAAATGTTGCCAATAAAAACAAACATGGCGGTGATGAGTACTCCATAGGGCAAAAACCCGATTATGTATGAGGTGTTTTACTATGGCATATAAAGAAACCACTGAGAAGTATGAAGCAGAAACAAAGACATACTGGTTGACATATGAAGTTCCAAGCAAAGCTGCTGAGGAGCCGGTAGATAAAGCTAAACGTTTCTATATTCCCGGTGAATTGAAAAGTACCCAGGGTCCTGACATATTCGTTAACAAAATGGGGAATGAAACTTACGGGATGAAAGTGACCTACGAGAATCCACGCAAAGGATTTGAGGCAGAAAGAGATGGCACAGAATATAATGTCGAACCAACAACAACGACGATAACTAAAATCATCAAGCTACCAAAAGAGGCCATCAACGTTAAGTTAACTGATAAAGAGCCTGGATCTGCGATGTCAGTAAAATGAAGGTTAGGCATCCTTTTGAAGTGAAATGATCTGATAGAATATTTTGGCTCATAACTACTTATCGTAACTATTTATGACATATTAAAGTAAAACAATCTATTTAATAAAAAGGATGTGAAGAAGTGGAAAAGAACAATGATTACTGGAGAAGCCATAAGCTTGACTTCATTCCATCGAAACTTTCTGGAAGGATATCTGATTTTGAAAACTGTACTCAAACAAAATTGTCAAAATCGCAAACATTCGATCAGGATGAGTATTTTCTGGATGAAGCTAAGAAAACAAAGGATCTACTAATACTAACAAATTTCTTATCACCTGATTTCAAGTCAATTCTTACAGAAATTATCAAAGATGATACACATGTATCGCTCATCGTTTCAGAAAAGCTTTATGAGAAAATGATACAGGAGTATTATCTGGATCTTGCTGATATAATAGAAATCAAAAGGATCCAAGTTTATCTATATCCAGATGAAATAGAGTTAGGCTCTTTTGTACTAACTGATGAAAAGGTTATGTTTTGGTTATTGACCCAGAATGGTGATTACGATAATGAAACTATGATCTGTTCAGGCGACAGTGCAATCCAATTGGGAAAAGAGATATTTGATTACTACAAAGAAAAATCAAAGCAGGCAACTGACATTTGAGTTTTCAGTCATAAGAATTTCAGTCAAATTCTGATAATTAGTAGAGTCCTATAACTCTATTAATTATTATATAAACTATATGATTATTTTAAAAGTCCAAATAATACTCCTTTTAATAAATTTAACTTTGTAATCATCAAATGAGCTGTTCCATATTTCTTACATAATGAATTATACTCTTGAAATAATCTTAATTATTATTTTGATACTGCTCTAACTCCATACAGTTATGCATTTGGAATTATCATTGTGGCGCTTATGATTTCTTACTTTAACACCAGGGAGCTGATTCCAAAAATAGTTGCACTCTACAAGGCAGAACCAATTGCTTCCAGAGTAGCAAAACCTATGATAATGCTTTCTTCCATAGCAAGACCTCTGGTTATAATTCTAAGTGCTTCAAATGATGTCCTACTCAGGCTGATAACTGAGGGATCAACAAGGAATGTGAAAGACTTTTGCAGATCATAGGCTAAACTGTTCTTACTTGGATTCAGAACCTAAAGAAAAGGTAGCGTTTCAGACAATGTTGAAACGCTGTGTTCATATTTTCTTAATAGGCTTTTTGAGCGTCCAAAATATGCTTTGGAGATTCTTAAGATGTCCATGCTACGATCAGGTGATATCGAAGCGGCCAAGGTTCATTACTTTGTTCCAAACCGCTACAAAATCTTTCAGGAACTTTTCCTGGGAGTCCTCACTTCCGTAGACTTCCGTCACGGCCCTTAGCTGGGAGTTCGAACCGAAGATGAGGTCGACACGGGTGCCGGTCCACTTGAGTTCTCCTGTTGCAAGATCACAGCCTTCGAACACATCTTCTGAGTTTGCCTTCCACTCCGTGCTCATATCAAGGAGATTCACAAAAAAGTCATTGGTTAGTGCCTCTGGCCGCTTGGTGAAAACACCGTGCTGGGACTGCTCAAAGTTAGTATTCAAGACACGCATACCGCCTATGAGTACCGTCATCTCAGGAGCTGTCAGTGTCAGCAGTTGAGCCCGATCCAGCAGCATTTCCTCTGCCGATATAGTATATTTGGCTTTCTGGTAGTTGCGGAATCCGTCTGCTTTTGGCTCGAGTACACCGAATGACACAACGTCGGTTTGCTCATCTGAAGCATCAGTACGTCCCGGTGTGAAGGGAACGGATATGTCGTGACCGGCATTCTTTGCTGCTTGCTCCACACCTGCGCATCCACCCAGGACGATCAAGTCGGCAAGCGAAACTTTCTTTCCGCCTGACTGAGCATTGTTGAAAGCCTTTTGGATTTCCTCAAGGGTCTCAAGAACAATCGCAAGCTGTTCAGGCTGGTTGACTTGCCAATCTTTTTGGGGCGCAAGACGAATGCGTGCTCCGTCCGCTCCTCCGCGTTTGTCGGAGCCGCGGAACGTGGATGCTGAAGCCCAGGCAGTCGAAACCAGTTGGGAGACAGAGAGTCCCGAGGCAAAGATCTTGCTCTTGAGGTCTGAGATGTCCTTTGTGTCGATCAGCTCATGATCCAGTGCTGGAACCGGGTCCTGCCAGATCAATTCCTCTTCCGGAACCTCGGGACCAAGATAGCGAGAGCGAGGCCCCATGTCACGGTGAGTCAGCTTGAACCAGGCACGTGAGAAAGCATCCGCGAATTCTTCTGGATTATCCAGGAAGTGCCGCGCGATCGGCTCGTAGATCGGATCCTTTTTCAGCGAGAGGTCAGCCGTGGTCATCATAGGCCTGTGTTTCTTTGAAGGGTCGTGTGCATCAACCACCATGTCTTCGTCGGCCACATCCTTGGCCAACCACTGATGCGCACCTGCAGGGCTCTTGACCAGTTCCCAGTCGTATTTGAACAACACCTTAAGATAACCCATGTCCCATTTGGTCGGGTTTGGCTTCCAGGCACCCTCGATTCCGCTGCTGATCGTATCGGCGCCTTTGCCGGTTCCGAAGCTGCTCTTCCATCCAAGTCCCATCTCTTCGATGGGGGCAGCCTCAGGTTCCGGACCTACCAATGCGGCATCGCCCGCACCATGGCACTTACCGAAGGTGTGTCCTCCGGCTACAAGCGCCACGGTCTCTTCGTCATTCATGGCCATGCGGGCAAAGGTCTCGCGAACGTCACCACCGGAAGCTACCGGATCAGGGTTACCGTCCGGACCTTCCGGGTTCACGTATATCAGCCCCATTTGGACAGCGGCAAGAGGGTTTTCAAGATCTCGGTCACCGCTGTAACGGCTTTTGGGTTTGTCGCTAGTAGCCAGCCATTCCTCTTCAGCACCCCAGTAGACGTCTTCTTCCGGTTGCCAGATGTCCTCGCGTCCGCCGCCAAAGCCGAAGGTCTTGAAGCCCATAGACTCCAGAGAGCAGTTTCCGGCAAGGATCATCAGGTCAGCCCAGGAAATTTTCCGGCCGTATTTCTTCTTGATCGGCCAGAGCAGACGGCGTGCCTTGTCGAGATTCACATTGTCGGGCCAGCTGTTCAGTGGTGGAAAGCGCTGGTTGCCAGATCCTCCACCTCCACGGCCATCACCCATGCGGTAGGTGCCTGCGCTGTGCCATGCCATCCTGATGAAAAGTCCCCCATAGTGACCGTAATCAGCTGGCCACCAGTCCTGAGAATTGGTAAGCAGCGTGTAAAGGTCCTTTTTCAGAGCTTCCAGGTCGAGTTTCTTAAATTCCTCAGCGTAGTTGAAATCTTCGCCCATCGGATTGGACATGGGAGAATGCTGGTGCAGAATGTTAAGATTCAACTGATTCGGCCACCAGTTCCGAGTAGATGTGATTCCGCGGGCATTTGATCCCATTTCCGGGTTCTTGCTATCTTGATTCATATTGTTTTCTCCTTTCTTTGTCTGAATTTATGTACCATGCTTCTATTAATATAGGGCATTGGTGCCTATTTTTCTAATTAATGTTACGGAATTATTGATTGATCAATTGATTTTAGTGGCAATAGGAGAATAAAAGGATTGTTTGAAGAACGTCACATTTTTTTTCAGCACAGGATCTGGTGCTAGCTATCAGGTTTTCAAATGCAGCATTTAAAGATGTTTTCTTTTCACTCGTTTGTTCCACTCCTCCATTCTGTTAATGGCAAATTTTTAAAACCTAAGCTCAAAGCACTTTAGATAAATATCATTTTTAATTGTACCACCCAAAACCTAATAACAATTTCATTTTCTCTCTATAAAAATATTATCATATTTTTAAGCTGAGGTAATGAGATTATCAAATTAGAATTTTCCATTATATAAGGCATATACAAATGGACTGAGAAATGATTCTCCAGAATTGGATAAACATATTGATTTCTTAAAGATTTTCAATATTAACATTGATTCTTATGCTTTAGATTCTGAATATGATTAATTTGAATATCAAGTCTTTAAATGAATTTCGTTTTTAATCCTAAATGAATCTTTCTACTTCTTGGATTAAAAACGACTAATGAAGAGTGCTGTTTGAAAATCCCATATTCTCCCATTCAGACTATGACATACTAAGAATCATTTGTGTGATGTCGTCTGAATCATATCTGTCTACTGAATAAGCAGGTTTAATGAAATTGAAAACTCAAACCTCATACTCGGCAGCATCCCACATTCCTCAGGAACACCACCTTCAATGAAAACATTGTCATGCAACGATGCCATCGGGATAAATTCGATTCAATTCTTCTCATCTTTGAATTCAACATCGCTGTGTGTTCCGTCACAGAATGGTTTGTTCCGGGAGGCTCCACATCTGCAAAGAGAATAATGGTCATGGGTCACTGGTTCAGAACCATCGGGGTCATCAAGTCTTATTCCTGTAACATTGTAAGGTCCGTCCTTAAGAACAAATATCTCAGATTCACGTGAATAATCCTTATGCAATTCTCCGTTGATAGTATAGCTCAATGCGCCAGAAGGACATTTCCTGATTAGTTGTGCTATCTCTTCCGGATCTACAGCATCAGGATCTGCCCAGGGATCTTGACCTTTTTTGAAAACAGAAGGCAGATTGCGAACACAGTGCCCCACATGGCAACACATATCCTTGTTGCGGTGGATGGTGATATCTTTCCCTATGTAAGTCTCAACTCTACCGGCAACTGGTCCTTTTTCATTTTCCCCGGAAAAACCGTTCTTTGCATGTGTTCCGTCACAAAATGGCATCTTAGACGAGCCTCCGCATCTGCAAAGTGTTATAACAGGTTTTGTGTCGATGAAAACACCTTTTGAATTCCTGAGCGTTTTTACATTTTTAGCAATGTACGGACCGTTATTTGATACCTTTATTGAAGGCTTGACCTCTTTATCCACTGGAACACCTCTATTGATATATGCTCTGTATGCATCAGATTTCTAGTTTTTGCAGGGAACATCCTGAGTTTCCTCCTTTTGAATTATTTTTCCGGATTTTGGGCAGTCCAGGCTTTGTCGATCTCTTCAAGGTCCAGGTTCATATCGAGAGCCATTAATTTCTCAAGGTATTCATTATGTTTCTGATACATTGATATGTAACTATCCTCATCTTTATGGCGCATTTTGTTTAATTCCGGCATCATTTCTTCGTCCTTTTTCCGGAAAATACGCATCAATTTGTAGGCTTCATATGGGTCGAAACCGAGAAGTTTCAAGGAATCCTGTCCTAGTGCCAGAGCACTACCAAATGTCTCCCTTTTTATATGGGTGATCCCCAGGTCCATAAGCTCATGGCCAGAGCTACGGTCATAAGCATTGGCGGCAATTTTAAGATTCGGATAATGCTTACCTGCTAATTCGATCAACTTTCTCGATTTATCTATATCACCTATGGTGATTATTAAGAGTTCAGCTTCAGCAGCTCCGGCAGCTTCAAGGAGGTCAAGGCGTGTAATATCTCCGTAATACACCTCAAATCCGAATTTTCTCAGTACATCCACATTGTCTGCATCATGGTCGATGATGACCGGTTTGACACCGGCAGAAATGAGGAAACGACCAAGATCTGTTCCCAGACGACCAAATCCGGCAAGGATGACCTTGTGTCCGGTATGATCGATGGTGTCAGAATCACGTCTGTCTTCTTCATCCCCTTGAGCACTTGAACTGAACTTCTCATATGCCAAAAACAGGAAGGGGGTAAGGAACATGGAGATCGCAACTGCGGCAATAAGGGGTTCTATGGTTTGATTTGGCAATACACCATTGATCCTGGAAAACTGGAAGAGGACAAATGCGAATTCTCCTCCCTGGGCAAGAGCAACAGCAAAGAATGAACGGTCTTTTTTCTCCATTCCAAAGATGATGCTGGTACCTACAAGGACCAGCCATTTGAAAAGTATCAGAGCTGCAGTAAGCCCTGCTATCAGTATGATCTCCTCCCTTATCAGTATGAAGTTGAGACTGGCACCAATGGAGATGAAGAAAATACCCAGTAGCAAGCCCTTAAATGGTTCTATGTCACTTTCAAGCTCGTGGCGGTATTCGCTGCCTGCCAGGACAACGCCGGCAAGGAAGGTTCCAAGAGCAGGGGACAAGCCAACTGCGGTCATAAGTATCGATATCCCAACTACAAGGGCCAGAGCTGCAGCAACAAAGATCTCCCTGACCCGTGTAGCTGCAATGGTCCTGAATATGGGTCTGCTTGCATATTTACCGAGGAAGAAAATAGATAGGATTGCAAGCAGGGTGATAATTATCTGCATGTATTCAGGCAGTGCGCTGATATTAAAGAGAGCTGCCTCAGAATGTCCGTCTTCATGCATGGTGATGGTTGCCAGGAATGGTAGGACTGCAAGTATAGGAATGACTGCCAGGTCCTGGAAAAGGAGAACTGAAAAGATGGATCTTCCGGAGGAGGTATTCATCAGTCCCTTTTCCCGCAGGGTCTGCAAGACTATAGCTGTAGAGGAGAGAGAGAGGGTAAGGCCAACGGCTACTGCCTGTTGCCAGGGTAGAAAGATAAGGGCTATACCGGAAATTATGATACTCGACAGAACAACCTGCATTCCCCCCATTCCCAATATGGGGGTGCGCATCTGCCAGAGCAATGAAGGTTTGAGTTCAAGACCGACCAGAAAAAGCATCATAACTACGCCAAACTCCGTGAAGTGCATGACCTCTTCAATGTCAGCAATAAGGGAGAGGCCGAAGGGCCCGATGATGATACCTGCTATGAGATATCCGAGCACTGAACCAAGGCCCAGTTTCTTGGCAATAGGAACGGCAATGGATGCTGCAGCCAGGAAAATAAAGAGCTGAACCAGGAAATTTTCCATTTTTACGCCCTCCTGATAATTGATTTCAGGTCGATGTTGAGATATTGACCATGCTTTGCCTTCTCAATATCCAGTGTACCATCTCGCAAGGCAATGACTGTACGGCGATATTCTTCTGCATGGAAATTGACTTCCTCCTCAGACAGACCCTGATGAATACCAAGGACAGCGAATGGAGGAAGCCAGTTCATGTTGCATAGATTTGCCATGGCACAATAAGGAGAGGTAAGTTCTCTAAAGGTGAAAACATTGCAACCACCTTTCTGATAAGTACAGTCGTCCCCACCTGCCGTGATAGCCTGAAGGAAGATCTTTCCTTCGAGTGCATTGCCCTTCGGACCATAGGCCCAATCATACTCAAGTACCAGGTCAAGCCATTCTTTTATAATTGCCGGAGTTGAGAACCAGTAGAAAGGGTGCTGGAAAATAATGACATCATGATCTTCACAGAGATTCTGCTCTCTTTTGACATCGATCAGAAAATCAGGATAGTTTGCATAGAGATCATTGATGGTTACATTTTCAAGATCTTCAACAGCATTACGGAGAAGGGCATTGATTCTGGAACGTGTCCTTGCCGGATGGGCGAAGTTTATGAGAATTCTGTTCATGGTTTTCTTTCCTGGATGATGGTTTCAGCGATTGCAGAATATTGGAAGTAAAAGGGATAGGGTTTATTATCTCATAATTTTCAGAGTACAAAAAAGTTCCTATTGTTTTTAAGAAACAAACACCATGGGTGATGTTTTGGGAAATGTGTGCAAATAGTTTGGCAATTTGAATAAAGGTGTGAGTTTAATCACACCTGGTCCATCCACAGCCAACACAGTGCCTGCAGCCATCTGATTGTCTTATCCTATCGCCACATTCCGGACAAAGATTTTGTGACTTAGTTGTGCTTTCCTCAACAACAGGTTTAGCAACTTTTTTCGATTTCAATGTTTTCTTTTTTGTGCTCTCAATGTCCTCTGATATAGTGTCTTTTATCATGCCTTTAACATGATTTGCAAGGATTGATGGGCATGATTTACCATCAGTATCTCTATCTTTACATGCATCACATCTGATCTTGTTCCAGTGGTATACAAGATTCTTGATATTAGCACGTCCTTGCAGAGCAAGAGACAGGGTTATTGCTACAGCTTCGGTGTGAGCTTTACATCCACCACCCACAGGAGTTACAAACATTTCCCATGGTACGGCTTCGCCATCATCAGCAATATTCTGGAATCCCTGGCAGTACATTTCACCGCATCCGGTGATGTACTTGACACGCTTGCCGTTGTATGTTTCCTTTGGATCGAGATCGATAGATGTGGCATAATCCAGACCAAACAGATTCAATCTCTGGAGAAGTTCGTATTTATCTTCGCGGCTCATTCCGCTCATGGCTTCGATCATTACTTCAGGATTTCCCATAATATCTATTTGCGGGAATGCTGCAGCAGTAGTCACAGAAATACCTTCTTGATGACTGTATGTCACAGTTTCCTCTTTTGCAGCTACAATGACCTGATCATCCCTGGAACCATCACGATAGATCGTAAGTCCTTTGCAACCATGCTTCCATCCCATCATGTACAATTCACCGATCTGTTCAGGTGTTGCATCGTATGGTAGGTTTATGGTCTTTGATACAGCATTGTCGACGTACTTTTGGAATGCAGCTTGCATCAATATGTGGTTTTCCGGGCTAATATCGAATGCAGTGATAAAGTATTCCTTAATGTGGTCTGGTATTTCATAGAGTTCTCTCATCTCAAGTGATGGAGTTGATGCGATCTTTTCCATTAGTTCATCAGAATAGAATCCTTCTTCCTTAGCAAGTTTTTCTAAGAATGGATGTATTTCAATAAATTCTGTGTCAAGGATCTTCCTTTTATACACAAAACTGAATGATGGTTCAATACCAAATGATACATCTGCTATAGTTGCAAGAGTGCCTGTTGGTGCAATTGTAGTGATCTGGCAATTCCTCGGAGTTTCCTGCCCCTCAAGATATTCAGGCTTGAATTCCGGGAAAGTACCAAGTTCAAGGCCTAGTTCGTTTGATCTGTGCCATCCCACTTCATCAATGAGCCTCATAATATCTTCTGCAATTTCACGTCCCTTCTCTGAGTCATATGCAGTTTTCAGATAAATGAGCATATCAGCAAATCCCATAACACCAAGCCCTATAGGTCTGGTATTCATCGCCATCTCTGTAATTTCAGGCAGTGGGAAATAATTCACATCAATTACTTTGTCCAGAAAAGTGACTGCAATTTCAGTAACTTCCTTGAGCCTGTCAAAATTAATTTCATATTCATGATTGTCATTCAGTTCAAGCATATTGACAAGGTTAATTGATCCAAGATTGCATACACCGAATGGAATAAAATAGAACTCACCACAAGGATTGGAACTTTTAATGGCTCCCAGGTGAGGTACAGGATTCGTGGAATTAACAGAATCGATAAATATCATTCCCGGCTCGCCGGATTCCCATGCATTCTGGCAGATCATATCAAAGATTTCACGAGCATTCATAAGCTCGGTCGATCCATCATAAGGATTAACAAGTTCGTAATCATGACCCTGATCAACAGCATTCATGAAAACATCTGAGCATGAAACAGATATGTTGAAGTTTGTCATTGCTCTATCATTCTTTTTGGATAGAATGAAATCAACAATTTCCGGGTGATCAACACGAAGAGCTCCCATATTTGCTCCTCTGCGCATGCCACCTTGCTTTACTTCTTCAGTTGTGGCATTGATTATACGCATCCAACTAAGTGCTCCTGATGCTACACCTTTATTTGAGCTCACTGGTGCGCCTTTAGGTCTGACACTTGAAAAATCAAATCCTGTACCGCCACCAGTCTTGTGTACCTTTGCAGTATCTCCAACTGTTTTCATGATCTGTTCAAGGTCATCTTCAACTGGTAAAATGAAACATGCGGATAACTGTTGCAATTCACCTTCTTTACCTGCATTTGCAAGTGTCGGGGAATTTGGCATGAAATCTCTGCTATATATTATATCGAAGAACTGTTCAGCAAGATTTTCATCATCTTCTGCTATGATGGATGCAACACGCTTACAAAGATCATGCCAATCTTCTTCATCATGATAATATCGTTTTGCTAAAATAGATTCAGCAATTTCGCTAAGTACTATCCTTTTGTTTTCGGGATTTTCTACTTTATTCAATATCTCACCTTTTTGTGACAATTTGGAAACGATTATGCGGATAGATAGTTAACTGTATATTTTCGTACGATAGTGATTGTCAATTTTTTAAAACACAAAAATAATATTTCTAATTGTGTTTTTTATTAAAATTATATAATTTGTTTTCTAAAAACTGGGAGAATATCTTATGCATTTTAGATTTATATTCTTTTGTACTTTGAAGGTTAATTAGTATGAGATCATCAAATTAGCTCATAATTTCCTCCATTCTAATTTGATAAGCATTTATTTTAAATATAATTCGCAAATGAATTTGGATTTCTAACATTATTCTGTAAATTGGCAAGCAACATAAATTGATACACTACAAAGTTCAGCGTAACATACAGTTGTCTGCTTTCTTTTCTAATTGATCTTACATCAAATTTGAGAATGTGCTTCAAGTGTTTATGGAATCTTTCACAATCTTGCCTTGTATCTTTCTTCTTCTGGAATACTACATCATTCATGCTCTGATTTCTCAGGTACATACCCACCTGTTTTTCTCTTCCATGATTGTAGAGGAATTTCAATTTTCTGTTTAGTGGAAAGTGGGGATAGCCCCCACTTTTCCACATTTTGTTCATCCAATGATCAATTCGTTTCATTTTTCCTTCTGCACTGACAATAGCATCAGAAGGAAGCGATATTGTAGGATTTACATTCAAATAATTCCAGATATCTGCATAATTATTAAATGAATCATAAGCACCATCTAACGCATATGAATCAACTTCAATATTCAAATCTTTCAAGAATTCGATATGCGATCTTATTTGAGGGGAATCATAGGCTAATCCTTTTGTGTATGTCATATACAAAGGATAAGTTCCAATCAATGTGATGTGTGCTTTATCCATTTTACATCCATAATGTGGATTATAGTCGCTGTGTCTATCGTATCTTGAAGCTTCAAGAGGTGTAGAATCTGTTTTCAGATTTCTAAATTCAGTACTTCGCTAATTTCGAATAAGCCAGCGAATTATGCTTTCCGATAGCTTTATATGCAGCGGGAACGCCGCCATATGTCATTTCTAGCATTCAATTCACGAACCAGTTCTAAACTTGAATTAAGACCAAAACAATGTATTGATGCTGTTCTGAAACCACTTATAGATAATATCGACATCAAGATTAACGGTCAACTTAGCTCTAAAGATCTATTTTACACTGCCATATGCATGGCAGTGGATAAGAGTTCAGTTCATTCGGCATCAAAACACTATCAAGAGATTCCATGTGAGACATCTTTAAGGTATCATCTCAGGAAACTAAGTCTTGATGAACTTATCCAGGTAAATCAGAGCGTTCTTCTTCAAGGTTCTATCAGTACTCTAAAACCAGAGAAAAAGTATGAGTTTGCTATTGATTTTACAAATGATCCATATTATGGAAAAGTTAATCCATCCAATGAAGACTACGTGATACGTAGTCAGGCCAAGAAGTCCACTAACTCTTTTTATTCATATGTATCACTGTCTATCATAAACAAGAATGAGAGATATACTCTTGCAGTTTTTCCTGTTGAAAGGAAGAAAACAAAGGTTGACTACCTCACTTATTTCATAAACCTTATCGAGGAACTGAATTTCAATATCAAGGTAATTTGTCTGGATAGAGAGTTCTATTCAGTTGATGTTTTTGAGTTCTTACAGAACAAAGATATCCCTCACATTACACCAGTAGTAAGAAGAGGAAAAGTGATCAAGCAACTGCTTAACGGGAGAAAAGCAAGGTCTGCTGAACATGTAATGAAGAATGCTCAAAAGAAAGAAGTTCATCTGGATATTGTAATTGATGTGAAGTATCTGAAAGGTAAAAGAGGCAAATATGGGTGTGAAAACCTTGCTTTTGTTGTTTATGGAATTAAATGGTCTCAAAGAAAGGTTAGTAACGTCTACAGAAGACGGTTTGCTATCGAGTCATCATACAGGATGAGAAATATCGTTAAACCAAGAACATCAACAAAAGATGTAACTTTGAGATACTTCTTTACAATAATATCGTTCCTGCTGAGAAATGCATGGCTCTGTCTCCAGAAAAAGCATTTCACAATAGTAAAACCAGGTCCAATAATCGTTGATGAAGACAAGTTCAGATTTGCCAGGTTTATTCTGTTTGTTGAAGAATGGCTTAGAAGAAAGTTAAGAATTCAGTTAGTAGTGCAGTGTTTAAGGTAATTCAATAGTGGTAGGAACAAGATGGAGAGAAAAATTAGAGAACTACTGACTATCAAAAAAGGTAGAATAAAAGCTATTTTTCACATAACATATTCAAAAGCAGAAGACCAGAAACTTGTTTGTCTTCACAAGAAGAACGAAACCCGCAGAAAATTAATTGAGGTATTGACAAAAACGCCAGGTATAACAGGACAGGAGCTATCTTCAGAGCTTGATATTGACAAAAGTACTGTGCACTGGCATGTCAAAGAGCTTCATGCGGACAATCTGGTTAATTTTGAGAAGGATGGAAGAGCAAAAAAATATTATCTGCAGTCATCTTTGCTTTCTGATATTGATAACAACAATAAATAGATAGAGGAGAATCAAAAATCTCCTCATTTTTAAGATACAAAATAGTGTCTAAATATTCACAAGTCCAAATTTGTATATTTTTTGCTGTTCTATCAAATCGACACTTTTAGAGTTTACGAGCTGTAAATCTTCAAAAAATATAATCAGTAAAACAAATTTTCTTTTTTGTAAGGACAAAAATAATAGTTGGATAACAAGGCCATAAACCGTTAATAAAATCAAATAAAATTGTCTACAGCACATTATAATAATGTGTGATGGAGTTCTAACTGAATTTTCAGAGTTTGCTTGAACTCCAGGATACCCGAAGGCAAGATAACATTGGTTTTGATGTAGTTTAAAGCTTACGTGGTCTTGCCTCTGGAGTGAATTAAAAGAGGTAAAGAAAGAATGAAAAGAACATTTTCAATATTCTTGAGCATGCTTGTTGTACTAATCATGCTAGTGGGATATGCAGGAGCTGAATCAACGGATTCAATTCAAGATGAATTGATCAATGAACTTTCCTATCCTGAATATGGACCAAATTCATTTGATTTATTAAAAGATGACTCAAATGTAATCAAAACCATGGGGAAAGTACCTGGTTTAACAGAAAACAAAGAAAAATTAGATTGGTTGAATTTAATAGATGCACATATAGAAAATTCTGCTGATGAATTAAAACCTTACATGACAGAATCCGATGGTCCCATAGTTGGTTATGGAACAAATTATGGAGGATACTTATTCATTGAATTCGACCAGGGTTTAAAAGGTAAAATTGATGATACCACAATCGATAATATATATAATTCCATCACTAAAAAAGCAGGCATTCCAGAAATTCCCATAGTGTTCAGATATGGTGGAGAAGATATTGAAGAATCAAGGTCTTCCTACTGGAGACCTATTATAGGTGGAATAAAGATCACAGATACATGGTACCGTGACTCTACAGTTTCTTTTGCAGCCGTCGATGATAATGGAAATGAAGGATACGTAATATCAGGCCATGCTGCACTCGACATGGGAGGCATTGGAGGAACCGTATTTCAATCCTCACTTTCAGCTGGAACTGTTACAGATATAGGTGGATATTATTCAGATGCTGCTTGGGTAGAGTATAGTAATGTCGATTCTCAAGTTTATTATACTGACAGCAATATTTTAAGAGATGTATATGATGAGACAGACCCATTGCTAGGTGCTACAGTCTATAAATCTGGAGAACAAACCGGTTTAACATCAGGTACGGTTACAGAAACATATAAAAAACAACGTAGCAGTTCTTTTGGTTATCTCTATAATCAATTCAAAGCTACATATAATTCCGATTCTGGAGACAGTGGAGGACCTGTATTAACAACAACATCAACTGGAAAAATAGTTCTTCTTGGAGTACATAGAGGGAGCATTACTGGAGATGCTGTATTCTCACCAATTAGTGGAGTAATGAATGACTTGGATATACAACCTATTCATGCTTAAGAAAATTGAGCTTCAGTTGGTCAAATTATATTTAAAATGATTTGACCATTTCTTTTTTTAAATCTTTAAAAAATCAACAAATTTATTTATAACCAAACACTGTACAATTAAAACCATTCTTTAGTCTGTGATAATATGATAAAAAATACACTTCTAACTGTTCTAATCATCTTACTTATACCGGGATTTGCATATGCTGCAACTAATGAAACAGTAAACGTAGATGACCTTACCATCCCGGATTATGGTCCTCATATCTTTGAAGAGCTTAAGAATGATTCTGAAGTCATAGCTGTTCGAGGAACAATACCAACAATAACTAGCAATAGAGAGAAACTTGAATGGACTGATAAACTTGTAGATTGTTCTTTGAATCTTGACAAAGATATGCACAAATATTTTGAAGATGGATCTATAGTAGATTTCGGAACATGCATTGGTGGATATTTAAAAGTTGGATTTGATTCAGAGGCACCCGAAAAAATAAATGATGCTGTAATTGATGAAATTTATATTGTAATAGATAATCAATGCAAAAAACAAGGAATAACAGATGTACCTGTAGTTTTTGTATGGAGTGAAATTGCAACAGAAGATTCTCCTGGTTTCACGTCAATTTCACTAGTTCTATGTATGTTGGTACTGACTAAAACTAGAAAGTAATTATTAGATTATTAACAAAAAAAGAAAAGAAAAAATAAGACCTTACTGAAGGTCTTTCAGGTGGAACTGGAACTTACCGAGCTTTCCACCGTAGTTTCCTGCTGTGATCTTTGAGATACCAGCAACTGCGGTAGCAGCTTCCACACCAGCTTTCATTGCTGCCTGGATCGAGTCTTCATCAAGACCGTTGATCACCAGTTCATAGACTGCTTTTACACCTTCTGGGATCTCGGTGCCTTCTACCTTGTCCCTGATGGATGGGCAGAACTTCTCGTTTGCAGTTGCCTTCATGAACTTGTAGGTGTTGAATCCTGCCTTTGAACCGCTAGCAACGATTCCTCCTGGGAATGGAGTGATGGTTCCGTCCATTGCCTGGATAGCGTCTACTGCAACTTCTGCTGCTGTGAGTGCTGTCATCTGGCTGTCACCGAAGATGAAGAAGTTACCGCCTGCAATACCGGATACAGCACCGATGTTCTCTTCCACGAGGAAGTCGCCTTCCATGATAGGGATGCTGAACATTTTGCGGCCGCCAACTTCTGTTTCGGATTCCATTCCGTCACCGAAGAATTTGAGCTTGAAACCGACATTCATCTGCTTCTCAGCATCAGGAAGTCCGTTAAAGACTGCTGTTGTTGGAGCTGTGAGTACACACTGTCCGAGTCTTTCAAGGAGCTGGTGTTCAAGTGATTCGTATCCGAATGTGCAGATCTGGATGTATACACCAGGTCTTCCATCAGGTGTCTCATCAGGACCCACAAATTTCTCGATACCAGCTTCAGCCGGGCACATAATTACAGATGTACCAAACCCTGTTGCTTCCTGTGCAGCTATCTCTGCCCAGCGCTTTGTTGCTGCTGTGATAAGCACTCTTGAGATCTTGATCGGAAACGCTTCTGCAAAAGTATCTTCTATTTCTACTCCATTGATATCCATAATAATCCCTTTAACCTAGTATTGATATTGTAATAATATATGCCATATTTTTCGTTATGTGAACGCTGCATGAACATTACGCGAATGCTAAATGAACACTACGTGAACTAACATTTACAGCAATATTAGAATACAATTACAATACATATACTCTTCGAAAATACTGTCTATTTTCTGGCAGTCTTATTATAGTTCTTTTCGAAAATCGAGAACATTTCTTCATCTATATGCTTGTACTTTCCCAGCTCGAAAACAGCATCGTTGACAAAAAGACTGAGATCATCTTTTAGTGAAAGTCTGGCAAGTGCCTTTGAAGAACCAACGATCGATCCTTTCATTTTTTCCCGGATGGCCAATTCACACATATGAGCAATGCTGCTTACACAAAAAGACATTTTATCATCCAGTTTTTTCTCTGCACAGAGCAGACAGAAATATTCTATATCAGGAATGATCTTTGCAAGCTTCTTATCTTCATGTTTTCTTGCCGCAACAACCCCAATATCATGCAGGGAGCTAATTACATCCTGGTAGGATTCTTCGCCAAATATCTCTCCTATTTCCTTTAGCAAAGAAACGGTTTTTTCTGTGGAGCTGTTCTTTTTGTCTTCTTCATATTCCTGAACTGTTTTCACTCCGCTATCCCTAAGGGACATGATTATTTGCTTTTTCAGATCCTCGGATTTACTGTCTTTCATTGATCTGGCAATATCTACAGCTGCAATTCTCACAAATTCAAATGTTTCCGTATCTTCCTTTGATATTGCATCGATAGCCAAAAGCCTTAGAACGGTTATGAGTTTTACAGTTACTTCCATCATGCCATGCTCAAATGCGTTTATTCCAATTTCTCTGCATTCAATAGCGATCTTATGTCTGGGTGTGGACACAGGATTCTTTTTGAAAAGGTTTAGGAGATCCTCTGGGTTTTTAGCATTCCTCATAAATGCCAGTTTGCTTAATGAAGGAAAACTGTTCTTATTTTTGTGAATGTCAAAAAAGTTGTAAATATTCTCAGCGCATTGTAATGTTAAATTCTCCATTCCTTTTCCGGCACACAGACTACCGATCGTTCCAAAGGAATCCAATGTTTCCATAATTATATTTCTGTTATTTTTTTCCTCTGCTAGTATGCTGAGACTGTACAGGTTCAAATTCAAATGTTTAATTATCAGAGAGATATTTCCACCGGAAATAATGATTTTGGAAGCAAGTTCTGTGAGGCAACGAATACCCTGTATAGCTGTGAACTCATCTTCTTCGCGTACTGCTCCTCTTGTTATGTCTATTACAGATTGTACCGGATCGAAACTGGATCTTCCAGACTCAAGTTTTCTATAGCTTTCATTCATTTCGTAAATGCTCAGATCTTTAACCATCCGGCTGAAATTTTCTTTAATACCTTCATTTTTTAGATTATGCGCAAAGAGAAAACCGATAATTGAGAGCAGAACAGATGTAATAACAACTACCATTCCTGTAAAGCCTGATATACTAAGGGTATGCATCATGGAAACAGCAAGAGCAAAAATTCCAAGGGTATATGATAGCATGTGGGCAAGTACATCTTTCCTGCTGGTTAACCAGAGACAGGCTATCCAGAAAAAGGAAAAGCAGAGAATAAGAATGATATTGCTGTTAAGCTGTTCAATTTGCTGTCCGGTAAGTAATTTTGCTATAAACGCAAGCTGTATGAAAAGAGCAGCAATTGCAAGATCAGCACCAATGTCTTTTGTCCCGATTCTGAGACGATACTTTGCTGTTATATCCAAAAAAAGGAAGATCGCAACAACACCTACTATCAAAGCAGCGTCTATAACATCCGTCACCAGAATTTGCATGTTTCTATATAGAACACTTTTATTTAAATAAATATTGAAGATCTTTTAAAAAATAAAATTTCACTTTTCACTTTTGTCTTTTTCACTGTTCACACAATTATAATCAATTATATAATTATTGTTTGCCAGTTTTATACGTGCTTGTATTACAGGAATTAATAGAAGTGCAGCAAGCAACGGCAGGCAAAGTCCGATTATGAGTAGATTCTGATCAATTTCCGACTTGTAAATATTGTTTTGATTTTCAGAGTCGGTTATGGAATAGGAAACAGCTCCAGCTAACATAAGTAAACTGAAAAATGTCAGAAAACCGATCCATATAATATGAGAATTTGTGTGTTTCAGATATTCACCTGCATAAAGATGAGATCCTCTAAGGTATAAATATATCGCTTAAAATATAACTTTTATTAATATATTTATTCTGTGGCTACTAGAAAGCAAGAAAAAATAAGTTTAACTGGCTTTTTTGACACTGACCCAAAAAATACTACCTTTGCCCAGCGGATTATCATCAATCCCAACCTTTCCGTTATGCAGGTCCATTATTCTTTTGACAATAGCAAGTCCCAATCCACTACCCTTTACACTACCTTTATCAGCCTGTCTGAACCTCTCAAAGATCATTGATTTGTCCTTGCTGCTGATACCCGGACCAAAATCAGTTACCTGTACTCTGCATTCTCCATTATAGTCGTTGATGTTGACAATAACCTTTTCGTTGGCAGGACTGAACTTGATGGCATTGGATATGAGATTTAAGAACACTTCTTCCATAAGTGGACTGACAATGCTATTGCATTGACATGAGGGCCGAAGTTCAAGACTAACTCCTCTCTTTCTTGCTTCCTGTTCATATTCCCTGACAGCTCTCTGCACCATAGGTACGATATCCTTCTCATCGAATTTTATGTCTTCTATAGACTCAAGTTTTATGAATTTTGAAGCTGACTCCATCATGGCAATGAGCCTTTCATTGTTACTGTGGATCTTTTCAAGCAGAGGTGTTTTTTCTTTATCGTCTTCCAGTATCAGGAGTTCTTCCGTAAATCCACGGATCACATTTGCCGGATTAAGGAGATCATGTGTCAAGATGTCAGTAAATAGAACTTTCAACTCAGTTGTTTTTTCCAGTTCCTGAGCATAATGTTTCAGGTTCTCTTCACTTACCTTGCGGCTAATGGATTCTGCCAGCACATTTGCAATAGATTGTACAAAATGGATGTCATCTTCTGTGAAAAGTCTCTGCTGGGTGGTGTGAACGTTCATGGTTCCAAATGGATTATCCCTGCTGCCTATCAGTACATCCATACCACTGACAAGACCATGATCTTTCAAAAGAGAGAAAGCATTTATACTCTCTTTTTTATCATTTGTTCCTGTCACGGTTGAATCGTTCGAGTAAAGGGTATAACAGAAAATATTTTGATTTGCATCTTTTTTGGAACTTTCTATTTCCTTCTCTTTTTCCCACCCGACACTGGCGAGCATTGTTTGATTTCCATCTTCCTCTTCCTTCATTATCCGACAATATTCCACATCAAGGGTTTCTGCAACAAGCTCAGTAGCTTCTTCCATAAGCAGATCAAGCTCAATTCCTGAAAGTCCCTTTTGTCCGAGTTTTGCAACGGCTGCCTGTTGTAGCTCCCTCATTTTCAGGATCTTCTCAACATTTTTCCTTTCGCTTATATCTTTGGAATGCCTGACTACCATACTTACGCTACGGTCTTCGTCAAAAATAGGAGATAACTCAATAAGCTTGGTTTTTCCATCCAGCGGATCTACCATTTCGACCTGTCTGCAATTTCCAGTGGAAAAGACTTCAAGTATATAGCATGGTTCACATGGCTTGCTACGATTCATAAGACAACTGTAACAGTAAGGATGACCCTGCTTTTCACTGGCAGCTATGGAATTACAGTCTTTCCAGTTACTTGTCACAATTTTCAGTTCCCTATCAATTACTACTATCATATCCTGTACCGAATCAAATGTTCTTTTAAGGAGATCAAGCAGGGGATCCTTTTCAAAATCGTTTTTAATTTCATTGGTCAAAATAGTGATCTCCGTTTTTATGGATTTTACTGATAGTTCTATGATAAATTAGCAGAGTTAAGCTTCTCATACTTGACTTCTCTTAATAGGAAAAGGTTTAATTTCCTGTTATTTATACGTATCTACAGTATAAAAAAATAATCATAATGATGAGATAGAGATGAAAACATCTTAGCATTGCAATTCTTCAAACTTTGTATAAATTATTAATATCTGCTATCCTAGAGTTTATCCCCGCATATCTTGCAGAATAGTGAATTTTCGTCATTTTCAGGATTTCCACAGTTGTGACATCGATACTTACGTCTTCTCTCTTCCATGGAAGCAAATGCGGCCTCCACAGTCACAATGCCCGTGGGAACTGCTATGATACCGTAACCAAGTAGCATTATAATAGAAGCAAGACTAATTCCAAGTGGAGTCTTTGGTACAATATTTCCATAGCCTACAGTCGTCAGGGTTACAATAGCCCAATGTATGCTTATAGGTATACTGGTAAATCCATTTTCTTCTCCTTCTATCAGGTACATGAGCGAGCCTAGTATTACCACCAGAGTCAGTACGAAAAAAAGAAAGACAGTAACTTTTTGCCTGCTTGTTTTTAGAGCTTTAATTAACAATTCCGCTTCACTGACATATTTGGCAAGTTTAAGTACACGGAATATTCTTAAGACTCTCAGTACCCGGATAATTAGCAGGAACTGACTTCCTGGTAATAACAAGCTCAGGTAGGAAGGTATTATCGCAAGGAGATCAATAATTCCAAAAAAACTGAATAGATATCTGGACCTGTTTTCCACACATACTATTCTCAACAGATATTCAATAGTAAAAATAATGGTGAAGAACCATTCTAAATTGTAGAGCAATTGTCCATGAATTAATTTTATCGTGGAAACACTATCCAGCATCACTACAATAACACTTAAGAGGATACTGGTAATAAGTAAAATATCAAAGTTCTTGCCTAGAGACGTGTTGGATTCAAACATGAAATCATAAATTTGTGTCCGTATACCCTCTGTTTTTGGCCTGTTACTTGCTTCTTTGTTCATTGCTGGCATATTTTATTCCTTAAAAATCAAAGAGGCTTTTTTGACCTGTTCTTTCCTGAAGATTACCTACTCTGATACCAATGCGCCTGAAATTCAATCTACTATTATCAAGAAAATGCTGCATTGTATCCATTGCATTTTTTCTCAGTATTTCTTTATCATAGACTGCATGATTCAGCGTCCGACTCTTTGTCTCTGTTTTGAAATTTGAATAAATAACAGTTGCAGTAATGGATCTGAAAGCAACATTGCGGGATGTAGCTTTTGCTATCACATCTTCTACAAGTTCGTCCATGAGTTCAAAAACCATTTTTTCGTCCCGACTATCATGCTTTAACGATGCCATGCGTCCTATCTGGTCGCTGGATGTCTTTTCCTTTACAGGACTTTCATCTGTTCCAGATGCTAAACGCTTGAGTAGTGTACCTCTATTCTTTCCGAAAGCTTCCACCAGTTTCAGAACATCAAGCTTTGCAAGCTCACCGATGCTCTCAATTCCCATTTCTGATAGTTTCTCTTCTGTGACCCTGCCAATTCCCCATAGTTTCTTCACAGGCATTGGGCTTAGGAATTCCTGAACTTTTTCAGGCTCTATCACAGTTATACCATCTGGTTTCTGGAAAGAAGATGCCATTTTTGCAATGAGTTTATTAGGACCGATTCCCACAGAACATGTAATTCCAGCATTTCTTTTTACTTCTTCTTTTATTGTATTTGCAATTTCGAATGAATGTTTAAAATTTCCACTGGAGCTCTCAGTTATTTCAAGAAAAGCCTCATCTATACTTATCTGCTCAAAAGCTTCATCGGTATCAGCATTGGATTGCAGCAATTTCATAATATCGTCAGAAACTTCCTTATAGAAGTCCTTGCGAACAGGGAGAAATACAGCATCAGGATAGATTGATCTTGCCTGTCTGCATGGCATGGCAGAATGAATACCCATATCTCTTGCGGTGTAATTACAGGTACTTACAGCTCCACCTTCTTCTCCTCGATTAGAATACATGCATACAACTATTGCTTTACCTTTCAATGAGGGATCTTCGCGCTCTTCTATAGCAGCATAAAAGTAGTCCATATCAACATGGACTATGACACGTTCCATTGATTGTATTTAGGTTGGAGGGTTCTTATGTTTAACTCCCTCCATGTTTTGCGATCAAAGCACCGGATCTCTGCAGTCCACATAGAGAGAACTGAAATCAGGAAGTTTTCCTTTTATAGGTTTAGCATAAAGGTGCATGACCTCGAATTTAGGCATACGCTTCTTTATAACTTCAAACATAGGGTCCTCAGGATCCAGATACGTGGCAAAGAATTCGCATCTTGTATTGTACATGATATTGTTACAGAATCCCATGATTTCATCCATTGCATCCTCATAGCCCGGTTCAAAGGCATGGTCCACAATGGAGCGGAACATAAAGTGTTCTCCTTCTCTGGGAATATGCGGCAGATTCTTCACATACCTGAGGGGACCAAGCAGTTTTGATATGGCTTTCCAGAGGAAAGGTTCCTGTGTATATGTCATTTCCATTATCAGTGCACTATCCCAGAAACCACCACATGCCACTATTCTTTCATTTTCTTTAGCTACAAGGAAATTCTCAAGTCCATAGCCAAGCATTTTATTCACGTACTGTTTAAAAGATCCGGGAGTAAAAGGAGTGAAGTGTGCTTTTCCTGTATAGTAACGATTCAGGAGTTCTACAGCTTCAGGAAGGTCTTTTTCATCCACTCGTTCAAGGCTGTATTTTTCGTTAACCTCTTCTTTTTTGTAGGCTGACATCTCACAGATCTTCACATCTTTCTTCTTGATATATCCCAGTTTGTCAAGCAATTTCATGGCAGGTTCATTAGGACCATATTCATAGGCATAGATATGCGAGACATTAATTTCTTCTGCACGCTTCTCAACTTCCCTGACAAGACTGGTGGCTATTCCTTTCTTTCGGAAATCAGGGTGTACCATGAATTCTGCAATATAGATATATTTTTGATCATTCTGCTTTTTTTCCGTCCAGCCGATCCACCCTGCAGTTTCTCCTTCCTGCTCAGCCACCAGTATTTCCCAGTTATCGTAGAGTTCATATCGTGCTGTAATATCAGGATTCAGATCAACTATCATCGCAAGTCTTTCATCGCCACGTGGACAGAGTTTTTCAATGTTCAAAAGTACGCTGTTATCTTCTTCTTTAAAAGGTCTTATTTTAACCACACCATCTCCCCCGGTAATACTTTTTATAGATATAGTGTATTTTCAATCAATTTAATTTGAACATGATCCTGGAAATGTACCTGTTGTTTCCCTGCAAACTTTTTACTAAGAACATCTCCTTAAATAAATGTGGAATCTGATTTAATATATACATTTTGGAAAAGGTGGTTTTTGCAGGACTGAAACTTAGTTTGAGTATTTTTCTTCGCTGATTTGAACAAATTTAAATATCATACAATGTTAGAATCTTTATGATATTTCAGGAAAATATGTTGAAGCTTATAAGCGAAGAGCTGGTGCCGGTAAGTGGAATTGATATTAAATCATTGGCTGAAATATATGATGAAGAGGACATTTACCTCTCGATCTATTTACCTGTGTCAGGGGCTGAAAATGAGCGTTTGAACAAATTATTTATTAATTCAAGGGTGAAAGCTATCAAAAAAGCGTTGTCATCAGGACTCAGAGTTGAATTTGAAAGAACTTTTTCCATGCTTGAAGAGTTCATTCACAAGACCCCTATTTCCGGTGAAAAAGGATTGATTCTTTTTGCATGTTCTTCGGAATCATTCTTACATGTTTACAGATTGGCTGTGGAACCTGAGCAATCCATGGTTCTCGATACATCCCCGTTTTTACTACCACTTGCAAAATTGAGGGCAGATTATGATGACTATGGCATGCTACTTGTGGATTCTCAGGAAGGAAGATTCACATGCATACGTTCAGATCTTGCAGAGGAGAAAAAACATCTCTCCATAGATCTGATGAACAAGCATAAAAAAGGAGGATGGAGCCAGGCACGTTTCAATCATTTAAGAAAAGGTGCTATCAAGTCTTTTTTCTCTGAGCTTGCAAACAATGTTCAAAATATATGTGATGGATCAGAAGTAAAAGGTTTTGTTGTTGCAGGACCTGGAAATGCAAAACAGGAGTTTGTGGAAATGCTTTCGAAAAATCTCCAGGGGAAAGTATTGGGAATTATTGATCTGCCAATGAATATTTCCAGAAATGAAATGCTTGAAGCTGGTGATAAGGTTCTTCATGAGACCGAGAGATCCGAATCCATAAAAAAAGCAGAGGAATTTAAAACTGCGATATTAAAGGGAAAGCTGGCAGTATATGGTGTAAAAGATGTCTTGAGTGCCTTGGAAAGTGGCAGGGTGAATGTTCTTCTGATATTGAAAGATTCATCTCTTCCCGGTTGGATATGTGAGAGATGTCAGAACCTGCAGGCAAATGTCCAGGCTCCAAAGGAATGTGACAGGTGTGGTGGCCCTACATCAGTTGTAGATGTGCTGGAAGAACTCTATGAACTTGCCCAGCGCACAGGTGCTGAAGTGGAATTTGTGGAAAAGGAGGATTTTCTGGCTTCTGACGATCTGGTGGGTGCGCTGCTGAGATACTAGTATGTCTCAGGTTTCAGTGTTGGTTCAGTTCATCCCTGAACATATTCGACCCCACTCTTCATTGCAATCTCAGCTTTTGCAAGTTCCTGACCCAGGTAAGCGGCATGCTTGAGTGTACTTGCCCACTGGTATTTGATGATGGTCTGGCAGATAGATTCTGCGTCCGTTCCTTCGATTACCCTTAGCAGTTCCTTATTGTAGGAATAGTGCTTTGCCAGGATCAGCATTCTTTCCATGTCCTGTGCTATTTTAAAGTATCCGGCAGGGTCTAGTTCCAGTCCCCTGGGATTCTCAGCCTGAATAAAGGGAATATCTGATACATCGATAGAGTCCTTGATGCTTTGGATCTCGTTTATCTCAGTTTCTGCTTCATTATCCATGTTTCTCACCTTATCTTTAGTTGGATCTCGAGTGAATTTGATCGACTCTACTTTATGCAGTAAAACCCAGCCTGCATGTAGGAATACCAGAAGAGTTCCACAGCCCTGAATCCCATTCCTCTCAGAAGTTCAAGGTGCTCTTCTACTGTGAGTGGAAAATATTCCACGTCAAAGCGTGCCAGATACTTTTCAGTGTCTTTCTCAGTTCTCCCTCTGCTTAGTAGAAAGTTTCTCCAGTATTTTTTTCCGGTCTTTATTCCATCATCAGTTACTGGTCTGATATTCTCAAAGGTGATGAAAGCACCATCAGTTTTCAGAAGATCAAAACATACTTTGATAGCTTTAGCACGCTCCTCACTATTTAGATAATGATGGCATTGTATTGCGGTAATGATATCAGGTTTTTCTTCCAGTTTGCTGGAAAATTCCTGAGTAGAGGAAGCTTCAAGGAATTCCATTCTTTCTCTGGAAAATGATGTCAGTTTTTCTTTTGCAATTTCCAGCATTTTCTCAGATGGATCAAGTAGAAGGAATTTGGTACTCGGAAATTCATTTGCAGCTTTCTCTACCAGATTTCCGGTGCCACATCCCGTATCCATCCAGACCCTTGTTTCAGGTGGAAGTGCATTGACAAGATTAATGATTTCCTGATGGATCATTGAATAATGTGGAATAGTGTTGTTTATGTTCGTGTCATATTCCCGGGGATTGTATGGTGTTCTGTTATCATTTGCTTCATCTGGCATTATAAAGAAGATTATTGAGATTGGTATTTATGAATATCTATTTTTTCAATCTATTTCATGTAGATAATCTATAAATTGTTATAAGCAGTTAGTTATTTACAGTAATTTGAAACTGAGATATTATTGGTATTGTCGGTACTAATGCTGGTACTTGGTGCTATGATATTCATTTTTGTCAAGTATCCACCTGATGAAAGTGTTCGCCAATTATTATTGCTGGGAGATGGAGAAAATCTTGAGTGAAGGTGTATGAAAAATGCTGTACAGGAAAGATCCAAAGAGCGGAAATGAATTGTCTATTTTAGGTTTTGGTGCCATGCGCCTTCCCCTCAATGATGAAGGAAGCATAGATGAAGATAGAGCTACGTTCCAAATTCGCTATGCTATAGATCATGGTGTCAATTATGTGGATACTGCATGGCCCTACCACATGGGAGAAAGCGAGCCTTTCCTTGCCCGTGCACTGGCCGAAGGTTATAGGGAAAAGGTAAAACTTGCTACGAAATTACCTCAATGGCTGGTGAAAAAACATGAGGATATGGATAGATTCCTCAATTCTCAGCTGGAGAAACTGAACACGGATCATATTGATTACTATCTTGTACACAGTCTTGTGGGGACTAGCTGGGAAAAGATACACAACCTTGGTGTTCTGGATTTCCTTGACAGGGCAAAGGCAGATGGACGTATCATAAATGCCGGATTCTCGTTCCACGGCAACACTGAGGATTTCAAAAAAGTGATCGATTCCTATGACTGGGATTTATGTCAGATCCAGTACAATTTCCTGGATAGGGAAAGACAGGCTGGTATCGAGGGCTTGGAATATGCAGCATCAAAGGGTCTTGGAATAATTGTTATGGAACCCCTGCGTGGTGGGAATATTGCAAGGACCGTCCCTCCTTCCATAGAGGATATCTGGAATGAGGCTGAGGTAAAACGCAGCCCTGCCGAATGGGCTCTGCGCTGGGTATGGAATCATCCTGAAGTTACAGTTGTACTTTCAGGAATGAACGAAGAATCCCATATCGAGGAGAATCTGAGGGTTGCAGATGAGGCTTTACCCAATTCGCTATCCCAAAAGGAACTGGAACTTGTGGACAGGGTAGCTGAAAAGTATAGTGAACTAATGAAAATAAACTGCACAGCCTGTCGATACTGCATGCCATGTCCTCAGGGGGTTGAGATCCCACACTGCTTTGAGATGTACAACAATATGCATATGTTCGGTGACGAGGACAGGTTCAAGATGATGTATGTCGCAAAACTCGGAGGCATATTGAACAGTGAAGGCACAGGTTTCGCCTCCCAGTGTACCCAATGCGGTAAATGCCTGGAGGCATGTCCTCAGAATCTGTCAATTCCTGACCTTTTGGAAGATGTGGTCAGAGAATTCGAGGACGAAAAGATGGATGAAAGGAGAGCTATTGCAGAAAAGTTGTTTTTGGGTGAGTGAACGAAGATATCGAAGGCTTTTATGAGAAGTTTGGTTTTTTCAAAAGACCGACGGGTGATTATGGATATGGGATGATAGTTGAGATCTAGACAACTCAACTTCGTACATGCTCATTTTTGCTATAGTTTTCGACTCTCGTTTTCTTTCTTCAAATAAGCCAGTGTTTCTTGTGTACTATCGAAGATACGGATATTTTTATTCTCAATTGCCTTGCTGAGATTGATATCGCTTAATATTTTCTCTATGACCTCTGGTTGTATGGAGCTAAGGTAAACTCTTTGGTTCATTTTCTTACTCGAGGAAATGAAGCTCTTCAGTCTTTCGATACCTGTTGTATCTATAAATGGTACATAACGCATACGCAGGATTATGTGAGGTTTGCTGATGTTCATATGTTCGTTTATCTTACCCTCAAATACATTCATAGCACCAAAGAAGAAGGGTCCGTTTATGGTGTAAACAGCAACGTTCTTCTCAAGGTACGGGTCAGCAAATATGGTGGCGTTGATACCTTTTGATCTGTCATAGCTTTCCATTGTTTGTATATCAGTGGTGTTTGTCAGCCTGATGAAAAGCAGGATTATGGAAAGGAACATCCCCATCTGTACCGCAAATACAAGGTCTGTGAGCACTGTGAGTATGAATGTTGTAAGGAGAACCGCTGTATCCATTTTGCTTATGTGCATAATGGTTTTGAGTTCTTCGATATTTATCATTCTGAAAGATACCAGAATGAGTACACCTGCCAGATATGCTTTAGGTATGAATCTGGCAACAGGGCCAAGGAACAATAGTATGAGAAGCAGGATCATTGCATGAATTACACCTGATATCTGTGTCTTTGCTCCTTCTCTGATGTTCACTGCACTTCTTGCAATGGCTGCTGTACAGGGAATACCTGAAAAGAAAGGCAGGACCATATTTGCAATTCCATGTCCTATAAGTTCCTTGTTGCTGTTGTGTCTGGTATTTGTCATAGCGTCACAGACCACAGCGCATAGGAGGGATTCAATGGTTCCTAGTAGTGCGATGGTAAGAGCAGCTGGCAGGACTGCCATGAGTAATGCAGGACTGAAATTTAACATTTGTATCTGTGGAAGTCCGGCAGGTATGATACCAACTATAGGTATGTCTATTTTGTAGAAGAAGACTAGCATTATTGATAATATGAGTGTGACAATGGAAGCTGGAAGGCTGTTGAGTTTTATTTTTCCCAGTATTCCCGGCAGGTATAAGAGAAGTAGTATGGTAGCAAAACATATCGTTATTGCAGTGCTGTCAAGTTGATCAAGATTGGAAATAATAGCGTAGAGGGTTTCCCATACATGTTCTTTTGCAGGAATGACCATTCCCAGAGCATTTGGTATCTGACCGATGAGAATGATGGCACCGATACCGCTCGTAAATCCTGATATGACGGGTAGGGGGATGTATTTTACAACCTTACCAAGTTTCAGGATTCCGAACAGTATCTGAAATGTGCCTGATAGAAAGCCTGCAAGGAGCAGTCCTTCAAGCCCGAATCCGTGAAGTGTTGAAAGAATTATAACGGTCATTGCCCCGGTTGGCCCGGTAATGGAAAATTTAGATCCCCCTGTAGTTGAGACCAGCATACCCGCAATGATGGCTGTATACAGTCCCATTTGAGGCTCAACGCCTGATGCAATGGCAAAAGCAATAGCAAGTGGCAGTGCCACAATAGCTGTAATGAATCCAGCCTTTAAGTCACTGGTAAACGATTCTCTGAAATATTGTGTAACTTTGTTCTGCTTGTTCATATAAAAGCCAGCTGACTTGCATTAAATTTATTCTAATGAGTGCGTAAATATTGGCTTGATATATAACCTTAATCAAGTGTTAAAAAAAATATTAAATGTTATGAGAGGGTATGATAAATTATGGAAAAAGAATCATCTGCTGTATTTAAATGGTCATATTCTCTCAATAGCAATATGATCCCGAGGATTTTGTCACTTTTTGAGAAATGGGTCGCTCTGACGTCAACAACTGGGCAAAATGTGTTTCTCTCTGCAATCATACCATAGGAAGACTCATTGATATATCCTCAGTAATTGATTGACCCAAAAACAGACGGTTTCGGAAACCCCTGGCTTAGCTGTGCTGCTCCTGTATAAGCGAGATCTAAGGATATGGAAAAATGAAAAATAAAATTCCTGATCGATATATCAGGAGTTAAAATTTAATTTTGATCAGGTTTTTGCCTTCTCCGCATTCACCTTCATGTGCATCTTAACAGCTTCTGTGGTATCCATCACAGGAATTGTCTCAACTTTTGAGATATCTCTCCAGGGGAATGTAGCTTTGGCATAGGCTTCCTCATTGTCGAGTTCGTAAACGATAAAGACCCTGCATGAAGACAGGTCAGCCCACTCTGCTATCATATTGTATCCTTCAGGATATTTCCATGACATATATCGCTCATTGATTTCTTCGTTGTCCTTTGGTTCCCACGTCATTATGTCCATAAATAACATTTCTCTAACCCCTTCCTTTTAATTGAAATATGTTTTTCTTAATAATATATTATCAGCGTTGCAAATATTTATCAGTAACTCGGAAAAACTTCCATAATATATTGCTTATAGGAAACAATAGTGGGGGATAGTAAATAACGAATCACGATTTTTGGCTCAAACTTCACTGGAAGGACACCACTCATTCACCACACATATCTCACATTTTGGCTTTCTTGCAATGCATACGTTCCTGCCGTGGAGTATCAGTGTCATGGAAAGGTTTTCCAGATTCTTTTTTTCAGTAAGTGGGATCAGGTCGAGTTCTATCTTTTTGGGATCGGTATTTTTGCTAAGGCCGAGTTTTTGTGATAGGCGGCTTACGTGCGTGTCCACTGCAATACCTTCGATGATGCCATAAGCTCTTGCAAGCACGATGTTCGCTGTCTTTCTTCCGACACCAGGGAGCTTAATCAGATCTTCCATGTTATTTGGGACATTGCCACCGAACTCGTTGATGATCATCTGAGCACTCTGGATAATGTGTTTTGATTTCTGACGATAGAATCCGGCTGTGTAGATATCCTTTCCCAGCTCGTCCCAATCTGCATTGGCATAGTCCTCTACATTGTGGTATTTCTGGAACAACTGCTTTGTGACTATGTTTACCTGCCTGTCAGTACACTGAGCGGAAAGGATGGTTGCAATCATTAATTCCAGAGGGTTATTGAAATGAAGCATGGGTTCTGCATCAGGATATTCTCCTTGCAGAAGTTTGTAGATTGCTTCAAAGTTTTCCCTATTATCAGGCACTGATGATTGCGAGGTCATGGAATTAAAAATGGATTGATACTTCTTATGCTTTTTCAAAAGCCCATTGTTTCCATTGGAACTAAAAATAATAATAAACGAAAAAAGTAACGAAGAAACTAAAAAGTGAAAAAAGAAGATTCGGGTTTAGAGCCCGTAATCTTCAATGTTCTTGTCAGCAAGTGCCTGGATCTGAGCAATCCTCTCCTCTCCACCTTCCATGGTGAAAAGGTGCTTGAAACGGCGCTGCATCTTGAGATATTCCTCTACAGGCTGGACCTTCTTACCAAGCTTCTTGACCCTGGTAACTTCTCCATCTTCCATCTCATATAGTGGCCAGAGACCTGTCATAACAGCCATCTTTGCGACCTCTACGGTCTTGGAAGTGTCGAATCCCCATCCTGTTGTACATGGAGCGTGTGAGTGGATGTATGTTGGTCCTTCGACCTCAACTGCCCTCTCGACCTTTCTTATCATATCCTTTGGGAATCCAATGGAACATGTTGCAACATAAGGTGAACCGTGTGCAACCATGATAGCAGGCATGTTCTTCTTTGGTCTGTCATTACCGAAGGAAACCTTTCCTGAAGGACTGGTCGTGGTTGATGCATTGAATGGTGTTGCACCACTTCTCTGCACACCGGTGTTCATATAAGCCTCATTATCGATACAGACGTAGGTCATGTCGTGCCCTCTTTCAAATGCACCGGAGATGGCCTGCATACCGATATCAAGTGTTCCACCGTCACCGCCCATTACGATGACCTTTGTGTCATTCATCTTTCCAAGAGCCTTAAGACCAGCTTCAATACCTGATCCTACTGCACCTGCATTCTCGAAAAGTGAGTGTATCCATGGTACAGCCCATGCGGTCTCAGGGTATGGTGTTGTCATAACCTCAAGACATCCGGTTGGGTTGACAACGATACAGTCCTCGCCTGCGGCCATAAGTGTGAACTTGGCAGCCATTGCATCACAGCAACCTGCACATCCTCTGTGTCCTGGGACTAGCAATGATTTCATAGTAGATCCTCCCTTACATCAACAAACTGGCTCTCTTTCTTGATACCAGTCTTCATGACTTCTGTTGCCTCATCGATAATTCTCTCGATGGTATCCATTTTAATGTCACGTCCACCGTGTCCGATCATGTAACCGATCGTTGGTACACGGATATCGGTGTTGTAGAGTACGGACTTGGTTTCTGTGAAGAGTGCTCCCTCGTTAAGACCAAGTGAAATGTTCTTGTCAAGGACAACAACGACCTTTGCATCCTTAATGACATTCGTGATAGCTTCAGCAGGGAATGGTCTGAAGGTTCTTACCTTGAGCAGTCCTACCTTTACGTTGTTTTCCCTGAGCTTGTCAACAACATCCTTGATGGTTCCGACAATTGAACCCATTGCCATGAGTATTATGTCAGCATCCTCGGTCTGATACTCATCAATGAGACCACCGAAGTACCTGCCGTACATGTCATAGAACTCTTCTGCAACATCCTCGATCTTCTTGAGTGACCTCTCCATTGCCTGCTGCTGCATGTACCTGAACTCAGTGTAGTAGTTAGGATCTGCAAAAGCACCGAATGAGAGTGGGTTCTTTGGATCAAGTGTGTATTCAGGTTCGTATCTTGGAAGGAACTCATCTGTAATATCCTGCTCGAGAAGGACCAGTGGTTCGTATACGTGTGAAAGGATAAATCCGTCCATACAGACCATTGAAGGCATCATTATATCCTTGTCTTCAGATATCTTGTATGCCTGTGCGGTCATGTCGGAGATCTCCTGGATGTTCTCAGCGTGCATCTGTATCCAGCCAGTGTCTCTCTGTGAGATCGAATCCTGCTGATCGTTCCAGATACTGATAGGTGCACTAACTGCCCTGTTTGTGACGGTCATGACAACCGGCAATCTCATACCTGAGACGTTGAAAAGTACTTCGTGCATGAGTTCAAGACCCTGTGATGTGGTAGCTGAGTAACATCTTGCACCTACTGCTGCTGAACCAACCAGAGCTGAAAGCGCTGAGAACTCGGATTCTACATTCAGGTACTCGCAGTTTGGGATCTCACCGTCTGCCATGAACTGGGAGAGGTCTTCCACGATGTGGGTCTGTGGTGTGATCGGGTATGCTGAGATAACATTTGGCTTGCAGACCTTAACGGAATGAGCAACCGCATAGGATCCTTCGACAACGGTCATCTTGCTCTTGTCAATGTTCATTTCTCTTGACATTTATTTCTCCTCCAGGACCATTTCTATAGCGCTCTTTGGACATTCGTTCGCACAAATTCCACATCCCTTACAGAAATCATAGTTGAACTCGAAGAACCCATCATCTCTTGGGTCTATGGATGCGTCAGGACAAAGCAGTTCACAGAGCTTGCATTTTACGCACTTGTCGTAATCATATACAGGCATGAAGGTTCTCCATCCGCCTGTCTTGTTGACAACTGTGGTACTACCTCTGCAGATACCACCAGGTAGAAGAGTCATTTGTTAGCCTCCATCATTTCATATGCCTTCATAATAGCTTCGGCATTTCTTTCACCGATCTTTCCAGGGAACCTTTCCTTGACAGCTTCCATAATGGATTCCGGTTCTATCTCACCGGTTGCGCCTGCAAAAGCACCGAGCAGTACGGTATTGACGATCGGTCTTCCGATAATGTCCAGTGCGATCTTTGTAGCGTTCACTGTCATGATCTTTGCCTTTGTGTCAAAATTGAATTTGTCAGCGTCAAAGTCACTGTTGATAATAAGCATTCCATCATCTTTCAAACCGCTTGCAACATCAACAACTTCAACTAATGTCGGGTCCTGAACAATTACAAAATCCGGTTCGTATATCTGGCTTCTAAGCCTGATCTGGGTATCATCCATTCTGGTGAAAGCCTGAACTGGTGCCCCCCTTCTTTCGACACCGAAAGCCGGGAAAGCCTGACTGAACTTACCATCAGCGAAAGCAGCGACGGCCAGTAGCTCTGCAGCAGTAACAGAACCCTGTCCACCTCGGCCGTGTATTCGTATTTCTTTCATCTATAATTCTCCGTAATCTTAACTATCTTGAATTAAGTATTTTAAAACCATATGTTTACAATTATATCTATATGTAATAAAATAGGCAAATCTATCACTTTATTTACCTGATCCAATGAACTTTTTCAATGATGAAATGAAGATTTTGACTTATTAACTGAGCAATTATCTGACCTTTAATTGATTTCACATTTTTGAGCGACGTGCAATGGCATTAGATATTATTGTGTAAACAAATATTGCAAATCCAATCCATATAATAACAGAAGCGATCTGATTTTCCCCAAGAAACATCAATAACAGGCCAGAACCAAGTACATATATATTCATTCTATTGATTTTCCTATTTCTAATAAGAATACTGCGAGATTTTTGTTTTCTAGTTATTCTTTCTTTTTTTCTAGTTTCAAAATGCCCACCTTATTTTACTAATATTTCATGTCAGCACTCTACTAAGACATCCCATGTCACGTGCCTTTTTGATCTCAATTGCTATCCTTCGACCTGTGGATAATTCTGGTTGGATGAAATCAGAATATGGAGAGCCATTAATGTATGGATTTGTCCCCGCAACTATTCTGGCAGATATCTCAAAGATCTTGAACTCCAGTTTATCAGTGAGAACAGTTTCGAGACAAAATGATCCTATAAGTCCTCCGAAAAGTTCTATTGATGTTTCCACAACCTTCTCCCCCATCTCAAAGACTTTGGGGAGCAATGATTCTCTTAATACAAGAGGAACATTTCCAGTAACCACAAAAGTGGGTTGAATTCCTGCTTTTTGTAACTCTGTAGGAGATCCTAGTCTGAAAATCTCATCAGCATTTGACTCAACACGTCTATCCATTCCAGACACCTCAAGTGTACCCTGACTTAAACTATAACCTTCATTGGACAGCGGGGAATAGAAATAATGCAAATAGTACCTAGTTCCAGGAACAAATTCTTGCAGATCATAGATCTCTTTACGATCGATCCTCTCATTGAAATCCTCAATATTTTTAGCAACGAAAAAGCCTTTACCGCCTTTAGCACCATGATATTTTACCATCACAGGACCGTCAATCTCTTCAGGACTATGGATTTTTTGCGGCATTGGTACATCGGCACTTTCAAGCCACTGGCGTTCAATTTTTCTATCAGATTCCCATTCTAGAACTTTTCGATTGCCAAATGTAGGCAATTTGATATTTACGAAATTTGATGCACCAAGATACTCTACAAAAGATCCGTGTGGAATTATTATGGCATTCTTCTCGACCAGTTCATCTGTCCTTTCAAGTATCTCCTTGTATGAACTCACAATCATAAAACTGTCTGGTTTTGCAAGTGGAAATGCATCGTAGAATTTTGGTGGTTCCCTTATACATATACCAAGTGTTTTAAACCCTTCTTTTTTTGCACCGTGAAATATTTGAAGACTTGTATGAGAGCATACAGTAGCAATCGTCAGATTATCCTTATCATATCGGTCAATTATGTTTTGAATATACTTGTCAGTAATTTCGTCCATCATGTTTCCTCTCTAAGATCCTTATAACCATTCACAAGCTCTAAATTTGCTATAATAACTGAGCTTTTAAATTCTGCATGGTCCTGCATTATATCCTCAAGATTCTTGGTATCAGCTTTTTCAGTAATCGTTTTTCCACTTGAGACAACTTTGCCATTTGGTATCTCAACACCATGGACTGTAGAATTGTGGAGAATTAATGAGTTTGTTCCAATTTTGCAGTCAAAGACCACTGATCCAAATCCTATAAAGCATCCTTCACCGACAAGGCAAGGTCCATGAACGATACATCCATGAGCAAGGGATGTTTTGTCATTTATCAATACTTTTGAATTAGAGAGGGCATGAATCACTACATTATCCTCTACATTACAACCACTGCCTATTACAACGGATGAACCTGCCTCATCTGCTCTTATGACTGCATTGGGAGCTACAAATACATCATCTGCGATGGTGACATTTCCTACTATAACTGCAGTTTCAGATATCCATGCATTTTCACTTATATTTGGCTGTTGTTCTTGCGGATTTTGCATCTGCATTTAGATCACCTTGTATTCCTGAAGTGGTTTTACACCGAAACTATGATCTGCAGTTTTAACCATTGCCTTGGTTGCTGCCTTGAATCCTGATATTGTTGTAATGTATGGAATATTGGATTCGATCGCAGTACGGCGAATCAAAATATCATCCTGTGTGGATTTTCTACCACATATAGTGTTGACAACCAAGTCGATATTTCCAGATATTATCCGATCGAGAATATTTGGTCTCCCCTCACCTATTTTTGGGATTGATTCCACATTCATTCCATTATTCTGCAGCAACTGTGCAGTTCCAGTTGTTGCCATGATTTTGAATCCAAGTGATTGCAGATCACTTATTTCTGAAATAATATTTGACTTATCGCTGTCCTTCACCGAGATAAATATCCGACCAGATTTTGGAAGAGGTGAACCTGCTGCTGACTGTGCTTTATGATATGCCATCTCAAAAGTGCTATCTATCCCCATTACTTCGCCCGTGCTCTTCATCTCAGGACCCAGTATGCTATCAGAACCACTGAGTTTTATGAATGGGAAAACAGACTCTTTTACAGCAACATGGGACATTTCGGTTTCACAAAGCCCGAGTTCAGCAATGGTCATACCCGTCATCACCTTAGCGGCTGCTTTTGCCACCGCTATGCAAGAAGCTTTACTCACAAACGGCACGGTTCGACTTGCTCTTGGATTTGCCTCAAGTATGTATACCTCTTCTCTGTCAATTGCATACTGGATATTTATGAGCCCAATTACATTTAATTCAAGTGCAAGTGCACGTGTGTACTCTTTAATCCTCTCTATCGTTTCACTGGAAAGTGTCTGCGGAGGTATGGTGCAGGCAGAATCTCCCGAATGTATACCTGCCTCTTCAATGTGTTCCATAATACCTGCGATATACACATCCTTCCCATCACAGATGGCATCCACATCAACCTCAATAGTATTTTCAAGGTATTTGTCTATAAGTATTGGCCTGTTGCTGGATATACCCACAGCCTTTTGCATGTAAATTTCAAGCTGAGTTGTGTCATGCACGATCTCCATACTTCTACCACCAAGTACATAAGATGGACGAAGCAGTACCGGATAGCCTATTTTTTCACCAATGAGTGTTGCATCCTTGATCGATGATGCCATACCATGCAGTGGAGCAGGGATACCTAGTTTATCGATTATTTCCCCGAACTTTTCTCTATCCTCTGTAATATCAATACTTTCTGGTGATGTGCCTATAATATTTACTCCGTGATCAATGAGGTCAGTTGCAAGATTTAATGGGGTCTGACCCCCGAACTGGACGATAACACCGTCCACTTTTTCTCTTTCAAGTATATTCAGTATATCCTCCAATGTCAAAGGTTCGAAATACAGGCGGTCTGAAGTGTCATAATCAGTGCTAACGGTCTCAGGATTGCAGTTGATCATTATGGTCTCTATGTTAAGCTCTCTCAGAGCATAGCAGGCATGAACACAGCAATAGTCAAATTCGATTCCCTGACCGATTCGATTTGGTCCCCCTCCAATTATGGCGATTTTATGTTTGCCTGTAGGTACTTGTTTATCGTCCCCATCCTCATAAGTGGAATAGAGGTAAGGGGTTTTTGCATCGAACTCAGCAGCACAAGTATCTACCATTTTGTATGATGGAACTATGTTCAATTCCTGTCTGAGTTTCCGGATTATCCTCTCATCCGATTTCACAAGTTGTGCTATACGAATATCGGAAAAACCAAGTCTCTTTGAATCGATCAACATCTGTGATGGCAGGGTATAGGTAGTGTATGAGGAAAGGTCCAATTCCATTTCCACTATTTTTTTAACCTTTTCTATATACCAAGGGTCAATCTTTGTTAGATCGGCTATCTGGTTAACTGTCATTTTTTTGTTTAAGGCAGATGCGATATAGAAGAGCTGGTTATGATTCGGAGTAAGTAGAAGACAGTTAAGTTCCTCCACAGACAGCTTTTCAAATTCATCAACAACAAGACTGAATCTATCGATCTCAAGGGACCTAACAGCTTTTTGCAGTGCCTCTTCGAATGTCCTCCCCATTGCCATAACCTCACCCACTGCTTTCATTTGGGTTGTTAGCATTCCATCTACACCCGGAAACTTTTCAAAAGCAAATCTTGGTATTTTCACGACCACATAGTCAATTGCGGGTTCAAAGGACGCAGGAGTCTCTTTTGTAATGTCATTTTGTATCTCATCCAATGTCATCCCTACAGCTAGCTTTGCAGCAATCTTTGCAATAGGAAATCCAGTGGCTTTGGATGCAAGAGCAGATGAGCGCGAGACCCTTGGATTCATCTCGATTACTATAAATTTGCCATTAGCTGGATTTACCGCAAACTGTATGTTGGAACCGCCCGTATCCACACCAATTTCCCGTATGATCTTTAATGATGCATCTCGCAGTATCTGATATTCCCGATCCGAAAGGGTTTGTGCAGGTGCTACGGTTATACTATCGCCTGTATGTATTCCCATGGGGTCCATATTCTCAATGCTGCACACAATCACAACATTATCAGCACAGTCACGCATGACCTCCAGTTCATATTCCTTCCAGCCTATCACCGATTCCTCGATGAGCACCTGATCGATCCTACTATATTTGAGTCCCAAACCAGCGATTTTTTTTAGCTCTTCGAGGTTATATGCGATCCCACCGCCGGCGCCACCTAAAGTATATGCAGGTCTGACAACCACAGGATAATCAAGTTCTTCGGCAATATTCACAGCTTCTTCCACTGTAGAGGCAGTGGTACTTCTTGGAACAGGGATTCCGATATTTTCCATCGTTTCTTTGAATGCTAGCCTGTCTTCTGCCTTTTTGATAGCTGTAAGTTTGGCTCCAATAAGTTCAACACCATATTTCTCAAGTATTCCCAATTCCGCAATCTCAGATGCAACATTTAAGCCAGTCTGACCACCAAGGGTAGGCAATAATGCGCAAGGCCGCTCATTTTCGATAATCTTCCCCAGCACTTCAGATGTAAGTGGCTCTATATAGGTACGGTCTGAAAGTTCAGGGTCTGTCATGATAGTTGCGGGATTAGAGTTTACCAATACTACCTCATATCCCTCTTCCTTGAGGGCTTTACATGCTTGACTACCTGAATAATCGAACTCACATGCCTGGCCAATTACAATAGGCCCGGCACCTATAACCATAATTTTTTTAATATCGGTTCGTTTTGGCATTATTGGTTAGCACTCCTGTTAATTTCAGTGAACATATTGTCAAAGAACTCGTAAGTATCATGTGGACCAGGAGCACCTTCAGGATGATATTGGACTGACCAAATTTTCAGTTCTTTGTGTCGTATTCCTTCTACTGTCCAGTCGTTTGGATTTATCATAGTGATCTCAAGCCCGGTCCCTTCAATAGAATATTTTTCCACCGCAAAACCGTGATTTTGGGATGTGATAAATACCCTGCCGGTTTCACAATCCATAACTGGATGGTTAGCGCCTCTATGGCCAAATTTTAATTTGTAAGTCTTTGCACCCATCGCAAGAGAAATGATCTGATGCCCTAGGCATATTCCAAATAATGGCACCTTTCCTGCCAAATTTTTAACAGTATCTATAGTATGATTCAATGTTGAGGGATCACCAGGGCCATTTGATATCAAGACTGCATCTGGTGCTTCATGAAGTATGTCATTGAAATTACAATCATAAGGAACAAGAGTCACATTTGCATCTTTCTTTTTCAACTGTTTTATGATGCTATTCTTAATTCCACAGTCAATAATCACAATTTCAGGTCCACTACCTTCATAAAATCGTTTTTGTTTTTTGATGGATACCCGATCTACAACTTCACATTCTGAAATACCAGGTTGAGAATTCGTTTTTTGTATTAAAGTAGAAATATCGGGCTTATCTCCCTCATATACCATTATCCTGCATTTCATTGTGCCGTGTTCACGAATTTTTGTCGTTAATTTTCTGGTATCTACTCCTTCTATTCCCTGGATTTCATTCATTTTCATGAATGTGTCAAGGTCCATCTGCGACCTCCAGTTACTAGGATTTCTACAGAGCTCCTTCACCACAAAGCCACTTGCTTTTATGCTGTCCGACTCATAGTCTTCATTGCAGACCCCGTAATTTCCTACCAATGGGTAGGTCAACATGAGTATCTGTCCGGTATAAGACGGATCTGTAAGTGATTCCACATAACCTGTCATTGCTGTATTAAATACCAGCTCTCCATATGCTTCACCTACTGCACCGAAACCACTTCCAAATATTGTAGTACCGTCTTCAAGTACTAATACTGCTTTTTTCATGATTACCCCAGTGATTTTCGAATTTTTCCCATTTTGAAAAGTGTTGAATGCATTAGTTGCAATAAATCTTGATCCGTATCAATGGAACTACTATTTGCTAACAACACTTCTGGTGGCACCATATCAAGCAGAATATTATAGGATGGATCACATTCATTGTCCAGATCGAATATCTCTTTTAGAATATTGACATCCTGAGAAACACATTCCATAGCCTCTTTTGGTAGGAATTTTGATGCTGTACTCAGGTTTAAATAATCAAAAGCAAATTTTAAATCCGATCGCATGGAAGGGAAATACTTTGTAAGCAATCGCTCACAAGCATTTTCACCCATTTTATTCCTTACATCTGCAATCGCACATCCTGTTCCGATGATCTCAGGAGGCAAGCCTATTGAATAAAATGTACCTGTAAACTTTATTGCTCTTGGTAGATCCAGATTTCTTGCCGCCATGCTGGATTCTAGTTCTTTTTTTATGTCACTGCGACAAAATCCAGATATCTGTGTTATATCGGGTGTATCTCTCGAGTATCCGGTTTTCCCACACCGTGTAAGACGATTACGCTGCTGAGGCAGAAAATCAGATATACTGTTTACAACTGGAGATATACTTTTTATTGCTCTGTTGTAACTGGCACCGAATATTGCTATGATATTGATGAGCTCTTCTTTTTCATCACTTGAGAATTCGTCCGGAGATTTTGACAATTTGTTTTTGGCATGTTTAACTAACTTTAATGCATCTCCCTCTTCGTGATCATATCTCAATCCGGACTGAAGCGTTATAGTATCTATTCCTCGGTATTCTTCAAAGAAATTATTAGCATTTTCGAGGGTCACATGCCCTCTAAAAGGAAGAGCACCGCCTCCGAATATGATCCCTATTTTTGTATCAATGTTTTTTTCCAATTCATGTAGGCTGCTTATGGCATATTTACACGAAAGGGTACTAGCAACATGACCAAATGTCAATGCAGAATCTGATTTTCCAATAAATATCCTGTACTTTTCAAATGTATCATTTAGCTGATCTTGACAGCCAAGGATTGTATTGGAAATGATATCTTTTGCATTCAGAAGCCCAGGTACATCTTCAATTAAAGGTATTATACGTGGAGATTCCATTTCAAAATTGAACTCTTTTTTTGCCAATTCACTTATATCTAGCATATGTTGCTGTGCTTCTACAATCTCTTCAATGGTACTTGTCATAGGATGTACCAATTCAGAGATAGCCTGAAAATCAGAATATTCATTGGCGTTGTAGTTTGCTTCAGCAACAGACATCATAACCATAAGTTGTCTGAATCTGTTTTCGTGAACTGCACTTGGTGCCCTCGGGGTAATGAATACATCCTTGCCTGGGATAAATCCAGTTTCTTCAATTATTTTTGATACTATCTGGACATTTTGATGATATGGTGTGGTCTTTCCTTCATAGTCAGGCATGTATTCATCGCAGCCATATCTCGTGAACGCTTCAATGGCTTCTGTAGGCTCTTCTTGAATAGGGATATACTTTGACACAGAATCCGGGTGTTGTGTGCACATCACTTTTGGGAAATCTATTTTTGCTACCATAATTGAATCACACCTGCTATGAATGATTATGACAAGTTATTTAAAATTATTGCAATATATGAATCCAGAATAGTATTTATGATAACTTGTATGGAATATGTTTAAATATATTGTCATATACTTGCATAAGTTATCATATGTTTGGATATGAATTCATAAATACACATAAAAAGGTGAACCCATGACTGATGTATCAATACTACTTGGAAGTAAATCAGATAAGGATATAGCAAAAAAAACGATCGATATTTTCAATAAATTCGGTGTCGAATATGAAATCACGGTAGCATCAGCGCACAGAACTCCTGGCAGAGTAACTGAGATCATTGAAGACGCCCATAGGAAGGATGTTCAAGTATTCATAGCAGTTGCCGGGCTTGCTGCTCATCTTCCTGGTGTTGTAGCAGCACATACGACTAAACCCGTAATAGGTGTACCCGTAGATGGTGCGCTTGGTGGAAATGATTCTCTGCTCTCGATTGTACAGATGCCACCAGGGATTCCAGTTGCTTGTGTAGGAATTGGTCGAGGCAAAAATGCAGGGATTCTTGCTGCCCAGATACTAGCAACGCATAATAAAGAACTGGAAACGAAATTAGCAGATTATAGGAAGGAACTTGCAGATAAAGTCGAAAAGGATGCTATAGACCTGTTTGAGCTTTAAGAAGCGACTTAGCCTATTATAGTAACTAGCCTGAACATTCAATATAATAGCTAAAAATCAAAACCAAGTTAAAACCATACCTTCTCAAAATAGAGATCAGATTGTAGACTAGCAGGAGAAATAACATGATCAAACGCGAGTATATGCTAGGAAACGTTGCAATTTCACGCGGTATCGTGGAAGGAGGTGGGCAGGTCATATCCGGGTATCCGGGAACCCCGTCATCTGAGATAATCGGTACTCTGGCATCGATGAAGGAAAGGAATTTTTTCGTAGAATGGTCCGTAAACGAGAAGGTAGCCCTTGAGGTTGCAGCAGGTGCTGCAATGACTGGTGTACGATCTGTAGTCACCATGAAGCACGTTGGTCTTAATGTTGCAGCCGACCCTCTTATGACCCTTGCCTATACAGGTGTCAAGGGCAGTCTTATAATAATAGTAGCAGATGATCCTTCATGCCATTCATCACAGAACGAGCAAGACACCCGCAGGTACTCACAGTTTGCAATGATCCCATGCCTTGATCCCGCCGACCCGCAAGAAGCAAAGGACATGGTTCCTTACGCTTTTGAGCTTTCCCACAAGCTGCAGACCCCTGTTATATTCAGGCCAACAACTCGTATCTCTCATGGCAAATCTGATGTAACACTCGGTCCTGTAAATGAGGAGTATTTCGAGGCTGATTTCCAGAAGGACCCTGAAAAGTGGGTAATGATACCCAAGAATGCCCGCATAAGGCATCCGCATCTTCTCAATCTGCAGAAAGATATGCTTGCAGAACTTGAAGATTCACCCTGGAACTCTCTTGAGATGTACGAAGGTATGAAGTTCGGTGTAATCGCATCGGGACTGGCTTCAGTCTATGCAAAGGAAGCACTTGCAAGACTTGGATTTGAATCATGCTTCCTCAAGATAGGAACCTATCCCATTCCTGAAGGGAAGATCCACACTATGATGGAGCAGGTCGATACCGTTCGAGTATTCGAAGAAATGGAGCCTTTGGTAGAGGAGCAGGTAAGGATAATTGCCCAGCAGCTTTCATCACCTGTCGAAATTATTGGAAAACTGCAGGGTCCTGTCCCAAGAGTCTTCGAACTGAATGTCGATGTATGTGCGGATGTTCTTGCAGAAGTGCTTGATCTTGAAAGGAACGATGTTCCAGAAGATAAAGGAGAGGATTTTGAGTATAATGCATGCAGGCTGAACCTTCCAATGCGTCCTCCTGTCATGTGTTCCGGATGTTCTCACAGGGGTACTTTCCATTCAATGAAGAAGGTTTTCGGCAAGAATGCGATCTTCCCAAGTGATATTGGTTGTTACACACTGGGAATCCAGAGCGGTACCGTTGACACTACACTCTGCATGGGTGGAAGTATCACTGTTGCCAGTGGAATGTACCAGGCAGGCGAGAAAAAACCGATCTGCTGCTCAATTGGAGATTCAACATTCTTCCACACAGGTATGAATGGTCTTCTCAACGCAATCTATAATAAAGCTGATATCACGGTCACCATCGTGGACAACCGTACAACTGCCATGACCGGACACCAGCCAAATCCTGGTATGGGTAAGACTGCTACAGGCGAAGAAACATCAGAGGTTGATATGGTTGCACTTTGTAAGAGCCTGGGTGCAGGTTTTGTAGAAAAAGCAGATCCATACAACCTTGAAGAGACTGAGGAGGCCTTTAAGAGAGCAAAGGATTACAAAGGAACTTCTGTTGTGATTACCGAACAGCTCTGTGTTATCGATGCTAAGCGTTCTGGAATATGCAGGATACCTTTCACCATCAATGCCGATGACTGTATGGGCTGTAAAATCTGCGTGAATCTCGGATGTCCTGCAATCGAATTTGACACCAAGACAAAGAAAGCATCCATCAATGCAATGTGTACAGGATGTGGAATTTGTGCCCGCCTATGTAAGTTCGACGTTATCACGGAGGGGAAGAAATGAACACTGAAAAAAATTCAAAATTCGACCTTATAATCGCCGGTGTAGGTGGCCAAGGTACTATCCTTGCATCTGACATCATCGGCAAGGCTGCTGTAAAGGAAAAACTGTCAGTACGTGCAGCAGAAACTCATGGGATGGCACAGCGTGGTGGGTCAGTTATTAATCATGTCAGAGTTGGCTGTGAACTGGGTTCCATGATTCCCGCAAAAGGTGCTGATGTATTGCTCGCACTTGAACCAAGTGAAGCTTTGAGATATATTGATTACATGTCAGAGGATGGCGTGATTATAGTCAATACCACTCCAGTACTTCCTGTAACTGTTACTTCGGGATTATGTGGATATCCTGATGTCGATCAACTTGTTGCAGCTATGCGTAAAAAAAGAGAAGTTATTGCCTTTGATGCAACAGCTCTTGCCGCAGAAGCAGGGCATCCTCAGTCCATGAATGTTGTAATGGTGGGTGCAGTTTCAAGCTATCTTCCTGCATCTTCGGAGATCCTGCTTGAGTCAGTAAAAGAATTGGTTCCTGCAAAAACAGTTGATATTAATGTGAAAGCCTTTGAGCTTGGAAAAAAAGCAATACTGGAATGAACTTAAGTTAACCAATGATTGCAAATTTCAACAATAAGTGCAACCTTGGCACATCTGCCAAATTTTGCACTAATATTTTTGATTAAGCCCTCCTTCATCCTATTACTTTTTCACCCAATTTTGTCCAAACTCCATGCTTATAAACGACTTCACCGGAGAAGGAACTGATTGTGATTTACTTTGTCATCGAATCCCTCTTCTGGCGGATAGGCAATTATAAGGTTACCTTTGAAGAACGTAGTAATACGTCTTGGCAGTACCTGCAATATCGGATGCCAGCCAATAGTATCACGGCGAGTACTTGCAATTATGATCAACTCATTTTTATTTTCACCTTTTGAATCCAGAGACTTTATAAGAACATCCCATCCTTCCACCTTTTCAAATGTGATGGATATTTCAGAACCTGGGCCGGTGAAAAAATCCTTATATTCCACAGGGTCAGAGCCAAATACAATAGCATGCACATGTGCCGATGTATGTTCAGCTATCTTTTTTACAGTATCTGCTACGGAACAAAAACCTGAATTATGGCCCATACCGTTGGGAATTATAAGAGTAATTCTTCGTGTGTTGCATAAGGGATTTCTGATCATTGAGATAATAACAAGTTTTTTAATCCCTCTTATTATCTGATCTGTGGCAGAACCAATAATACTTTCCTTTGGAGAGTGAACACCATCCCAGCCCATCACAACAGTTGATATCCTATTCTCAAGAACTGCTCCCATTATACCTGAAGCTATGTTATGGTTAATACGCACATGAGTATTTACAGGAACTTCAGCACAAGCTGCATAATTAATGGAATCCAGAAGCATTTTCTCTGCTTCTGCTAGCTTTTTTTCAGAGTTACCAGAATCATGTTTTACAACAGAAAGTACATGCAACGGTTCACTGGATCTTTTCTCCCGGATCATTAAGGCCAAGTCCATTAAAAGTTGCTTGTAAGTAGATCTTGTCGAAAATGAAACAAGTATGCGAGAATCTTCTTGTGGAACATGGCATGTGATACTCTCTGCAAGGGATAACCTCTTACCATACATCTCTACAACCTGAGGACTAACTATCCCGACAAATAGTATCATTATCATTACGGCGTTTATGAGACTCTCATTGAAAAGGCCAGCTTCAAAACCCACAAGCACAATTGCAAGTGCAGCAGCAGCATGCCCAATGGACAGACCGAACATGCTCATTATCTGATTCTTATCATAGCCATAAAATTTCCCTGCAATCCAGGAAGCTCCAAATTTTCCAGTGAGCATAGCACCTATCATCCAGAAGGCCACAGTGAGTTCTTTTCCTCCTTCAAATAAAGACTGGATGTTTGTAAGCATTCCTACTGAAAAAAGGAAGAAGGGTATGAACAATACGTTTCCAGCGAACTCTATTCTGTTCATGAGTGGACTTGTATTTGGAATTAGACGGTTAAGTAAAAGCCCTGCCAGGAATGATCCAATAATAGGTTCAATTCCTGCAATTTCTGCAAGAAATGCAAGTATAAATGCTATAGATAGCACAAAAAGAAATTCAAAGTAAGTCTCATCTGTTAGTTTACTGAAGAACCATCGTGCAATACGAGGAACAATAAGTAAGGATCCTACAAAGAAAACTGTAATCCCTAATAACAATCTTGCCCAGAAGAAGAAATCAAGGCTTCCCTCCAGAGAAGAAGTCACAACTGCAAGGATCATCAGAGTCATTGTATCAGTGAGCAAAGTGGCTCCAATGGCTGCAGTAATGGCCTCATTGTTTACAATGCCAAGTTTCTTGATAACAGGATATGCAAGTAAGGTTTGTGAAGCAAAGACGGAAGCAAAAAGGAGAGCTTCAATGAAGGGTAGATCCAATAAAAAATATCCAACCGCAGTCCCTGCAACCTGTGGAATTAAGAATGATAAGGCACCAAAGACCAGACTCCTATCTATCTTCTCAATAAACTTGTTAATATTGATCTCCAGGCCTGCTATGAACATAAGATAAACAATACCTATCTCACCAAGAAGCACAATAGTCTCGTCCCTCTCAAGTATGTGCAACGCATTTGGTCCTATCAATGCACCGGCAAGGATTACACCTATCATCCCCGGTAATCTGAATGATTTGAATAAAAGAGGTGCTATAAGGAACACAAGCATTGATAAAGCAAAGATCAATATAGGTTCATGCAAAGGAAGTGTGGGGATCATATTCATTCTCTCTGATTATGTACATTTATTGGATGAAAAAGTATACAATCTAAAAATGTGATGATATCCTTAATAGTTATGGATATAAGTTCCTGATGCTTTTGAAAACACGATGTTAATCATAATATTGATCTTCCATCTTCTTCAAAACTTCTTTCCCTTTGGCATTTAATATGTATTTTTTCCAGGTGGCTTTTTCAGGAGTTAAACATTTTATCAAATCTTTATCTTCAAGCTCCTTCAAAGCACGGCTGATATTTTGTGTTGACCTATGTGTTTCGTGGGCAATGTCAGAAGCTTTGATGATAGTGTGATCCTTCATAGCTTCCATAAGTACCAGACGACGATCGACACTTACGACCCATAAGAGCAGTTCATCAATTGAATTTTCTTTTTGATTTTCCATTGCGATTTCCTCTATATAAGTGTCTAATGTCAACTTTCACATATTCATATTATGTAGCTTATTATATAATTCATTATAGGCAAGATTCAGGTCGCCATTGTTTTTTCTGAATACGTCTTTGTCGAGACTGGATATAACCCCGTTATCAAAATCATCTTTTTTCCAAAAACGACATCCATCAGGAGTTCCCACTTCATCAGCAAGAACAATATTACCATCAGAAGTTCTTCCATACTCTACCTTGAAATCTGCTAGAATTATACCACTAGTAGCTAATTCATGGCTCATTATTTCATTTATTCTCTTTGTAAGATCTTCTATATATTTAATTTCCTCTTTGCTTAGCCACCCATTTGATATAATTTCATCTGTGTTTACAGGTCGATCCACTATTTCGAACTTAGTAGTAAAGTCAATCATTCCACCAGGTATCAGTGAACCTTCTTTTGGTTCCACATCTTCGGGAATTAGATTGTCGCCTGCTTCATATCGGCGCAAAAGAGAACCTGCCACATAGTTTCTCCAAATAACCTCTACAGGTACTATGTCCAGGCGCTTGACAATCATACTTGTTGATGTTGGGCATTCAATATAATGAGTGGGTATGCCACTATTTTCTAAAATTTTAAACCAGTACTCTGCTACTTTGCACGTAATCTCTCCCTTTTCATGGCATTCTGATTTTTTCTTTCCATCAAAAGCAGTTACTCGATCAGTAAACTCAAAAAGGAGGGTGTCGATGGATTTTTCATAAACGTCCTTGGCTTTTCCAGAAAAAATGTATGCTGTTTTTTCTTGTTGCATACCTTATAGAAAAAAGCTCATGGTTTAAATAATTTATCATAATCTCTCATATGTTTGAACCGAGGGCCTACTTGCAAACATTAAGAGATGCTGGGCCTTGTAGAAACCCTCGATATTCAGGCAAACTGAAGTTAACACTATTTACAACATACTTCCGAGCTTTCATATATTTGTAAATATTACCAGATCGGTATTGATTTTGACAGGTTTCCACAGAGCCTAAAAAGGTATTATAGTGCTTATTCATCGTGATCAACGTGTGAGTAGAAGCATCTTTTTGGAGTGCATACCGCATCTTCTGATTTGAGCTTCTTGAGCACCTTGCTTACTTCCTTTGTGTCAAGCTCTGTGGCTTCTGCAATTTCTCCAGGTCTCATTGGTTTTCCTGCATCTTTAAGTGCATTAAGTACTTTTTCTTGATTATCTATCACAATTTAATCTCCTGTTTATTTTTCAAAATGATTGCTGATACTGTCTGCCAGTTCAGCAAGATTATCTCGATCCGCTTTTGTTTCCACAATGGTGTTCATGGAGCCGCCTTTGTCATTATCACGCCTTGGTATGATGTGAACATGGACGTGTTGTACTGTCTGCCCGGCAATTTCTCCATTGTTCATTCCGATGTTCATGGCTTCCAGAGCAAGCGCTCTTTCAATTAATTTTGCAACCTTGTTCACAGAAGAAAAAAAGCTTGCAGCATGCTTCTCATCCATGTCAGTAAAGCGGGCAAAGTGCTGCTTGGGAAGAACTATGGTATGGCCTTCTGAACAAGGATAGATATCCAGAAAAGCGTAAACAAAGTCATCTTCATAGACTTTATGGGAAGAAATTTCCCCAGCTACTATTTTGCAGAATAAACAATCCATATGTGTCACCGATTTTCCTTAGGTGATACGATTATTTATTTATTCTGATAGTAAGCAATACCATGTTCATCATAATAATATATATAGTGTGATGAACATGATAGTTTTATAGCTTGCATATTTAGTCGTAAATGACAATATGGATCTGAACATTCAGAATATATGCTCTTTGGAGTTGTCATCATCAGTATATTTGCATTTACTAATACTTCACTTGCGGGATTTGTAGAAATGGCCGGAGATGAATTAGATGATATCATTGAGCAAGATGCAAAAACATCTTCCTCATTTGAAAATGAAAGAACCACTAGTACAAAGGTTCTAAGGCAATCCAATTCAGGCACCATTTATACTTCTAACTCAAATCCTGATCAGAATTCGGATAATCAACAGGATTCTAAAGATTCCAATGAGCAAAATGTAAGTTCAAAAATACCGGAAAAAGATCTATATATCGATCTGAAGCGTTACACATCAAAATACAACAGTGGAATAAATGAAGTTCCTGAACTTGTGAAAAGTATTGCAGGAAACGATATTATAGTTCTTGAGATATTAACTAATGATAATAAGATCCTGAAGATTAAAGCCGTTACAAAAAAAGGCTTCGTCAAGGAATTCCGGGAAGTTCCTACATTACGTGGAACTTATTCCACAGTATCAGTCTCATCAAATGAGAGATGTATAAGGGCTTTAATTTCCAGTTATGATCCCATGGGGAAGTTGTCAGCTTCCCTCAATAGTGGTGATATTGAGATCGAATGCAAGGGATTTTTGAAGAAGGCTGCTGTTTCTGCATTAAAAAATCTTGCGTGAATGATATATCCACACAAGATAGAACTCATATTATTTTTGATAGTTTTCTGCAAACTGAACAAAATCGATGAAATCGACATCACAATCATTTTCAAAGTCGAATATCACACAGTATTTACTATCATCGATCATAGAATTATAGGATGCTGCAAACTTCACAAAGTCAATAAAATCAACATCTGAATCGCGGTCAAAATCTCCTTTGTATGAGCACGTACTTTCATATAGGGGAAACATATCGCTATCCATTCCAGTAATAAGGTAAGGGATATCGCATATTCCATTGTCATCTATATCTTCACAATCTTGACTGTATCCTGTCCTGTAAGGTTCTGACCAGAAATTTCCTCCTACAAAATCACCATTTACAATATTCTTTTCTTCATGCAGATCTGTATTCCATAGATTTCCAAAATTATTCCCTTCAAAAGCAACGTTTATCAGATTGTGAAAATAATTGTTGTATATCAGGTTATTACTCGAATAGATTATTCTTATTCCATTTGAACTACTAACAAGGAAATTTCCATTTATGGAATTATCATCTGATTCCTGAATTCCGATTCCTGAATCTTTATTGTGAAAAATCTGGTTCCCAATAATATCATTTAAATCTGAATTTGTCATATATATCCCAAAAGCAGGTTTTCTTTTATCATCAAATGATGTATCAGGCATATTTTCAGATACTGAATTATTCATCAATTGATTTTCATCGGAATATCTCATGAAAATCCCATTGTAGTAATTTGAATCAGCCACATTTTCAGAAAGAATATTAGAATTTACAGATCGTAGATATATACCTGAATTTTTGTTAAAACTTGCACTATTGTTCTTCAATTTGTTTTCATTGGAATCTGTGTAGAATGCAATTCCATAACGATGATTTGAATTTGCATTATTGTAAGTGAGCACATTGCCACTTGACCTGTAAAGGTAAATTCCGTCCCTATTTGCACTAAGAGTGTTATTTACAATCTCATTCTTACTAGATGAACTAAATAAAATACCAGCACCCCAATTTTTTTTTATGGTGTTTGAGTTCAGCATGTTATCATTGGAATTATTAAGAGATATTCCATTACCATTGACATTTCTGAACATATTATTCATTTCGAGTGTATTAAGATGAGAATCGTAAAGTATGATGCCTTCATAATTTCCTGTAAATCTGTTCTTGCTGATCATACATGAATTAGATGATTCCAGAAAAAGGCCTGCTATCCTATCATCCCAACTACAATTAATTGCTCCTTCAATGCTAAGTCCTTCAATGTTGACAGAATCGGAACTTATATGAAACGTATGGTCACTTTCATTAGCAGCTTTTACTATAGTATCACTGTAATTTCCACTTTCTGACATTATAGTCACTTTTTTATCAACATCGACATTTTCATAATAAGTACCCTGATACAATACTATGAAATCCTCATCTACTGAATTATCAACAGCCTGCTGAATAGATGTATAGTCAGCTACCGGACCTTCACTATTGTTCACAAAGATGAACGACGATGCAGAACTTCCACCCATCAATAGCAAAAAAATAAATAGTAAAACTGCTGAAACAATGGATATATTTACTCTCTTAAGTATCATCTGGCCCCTACTCCCAAGTTTTATAATATCAAAATGAAACTATGCTTTTCCCATATAAACTATGAATAGCTCGCAGCCTTATAGTTTTGGAAACTAAATTAAGTAGAGATGTTAAGTAAGAAAAATACTGATCAGAGAAATTCAACAGTCTCTCTGAAAAAATGGAATATAAGTGATACTATTTTTGTTCATGTACAGGCATAGCATGTTGTGTGCCATACAGTTCTTTAATGGCAATGTGAATGACTGCTACATTCTTAAGATTCAGCTCATCGAGATTTCGCTCTTTGTTATGATATTGGTCAATTATGACCCTGAAGCCTTCTCTCATATCTTCCTCACTTTCCAGGATAGTTGCTTTTCCAAATCCAACAATACTCTGATATCTCATGGAGTATGAACATGGCTTGTCCGATTCAAGGAGCTTACAGTAATTATCTGTTTCAAAACAAACATTGCTGTTGTTTTTCAGTATATCGATCTTTGTACCCTTTGGGGAACTATGCAGGTAGATAACATCATTTTCATAACCGAATGACATTGGCACAATGTATGGTTTGTTCTCATTGCAGAGCGCCAGCCTGAGATATTTTGCGTTTGAAAGTATGTCTTCGAGTATCTTTTTATCTTCTATTTTTTCGCCCATATAAACAATCCTGAAATATTATCAGGAGCTATGTTATTTCAAATGCTTTATATGGTTTACCGATAAACGAACAAAGACTCTTAATACATTTCATCACATTCCTAATTGGAATTTCGTTGGGAGAGAATATTATGGATATCGGTAAAAAACAAATTATAGCATCATCGTTGATATTTTTGCTTTTGTTATCATTCGCATTCCTTGACATAGGTCTGTATTCCAGCAACACCAATTCAGATTCATCCACAGGAGCCTCCTCTTATGGAGACGTCGAACTCAGATCGGATTACAATGATATCATCCTCTATGTGCACCAGGAGGATCCTCTTGATGCAAAGGCAGAAGAAGAAATAGTCAATGCTCTTGAGATGCAGGGATTTTCTGTGACCCTCACGCATGATATCAGGGATGATTACGGTTCACCTTTCGCTTATGTGAATATTGTAGAGAGTCATCTATCCTATACACCCGTCTATTCAAGCTCTGAAATTACTTTACAGTTCGGTTTATCCTCATCCGGAAGGACAGAATACCTAGACATAAATGGTACAGGAAAAAATGGACCAATAGTGTTCACATATGACGGTACTGTTCCCTATCAACTGATAGTTGAGGGAGATATTGATCTGCACGATGAGACGAGAGGTCTTTTTAGCTACAAAGCATACCGGAAACATATTGCTCAGGAAATTGCTAGATACACATCAGAAGGATTTGAATCCCAGATAAAGATGTAATTATAGATCCATAGATGCGCAGATGACTCACATGCCCCAAAAAGCACCACAATCCATGAAAGATAAAGAGATAATGCAAATTCACACAGATGCCGAAGGCACATTAATAGAAAGGGCCAATCGTTTCCTTGCCATAGTCGAGATCGAAGAGAATGGAATTAAAAAACAGGAGAAGGCTCATGTACATGATCCCGGTAGACTTATTGATATACTTTATCCGGGTAACAGACTGCTTTTAAGAAAGGCGAGTAATCCTAATAGAAAGACCGGATGGGATGTTATTGCAGGGAGGATCGGAGATGAATGGATACTTATCAACTCTGCTTTTCACAGACTGATCTCCCAGTGGGTACTGGAGAATCGGGTTATTGATGAGTTGAAAGATATCGATAACATAATTCCAGAGCAGAAATTTGGTGACAGTAGACTGGACTTTCTTCTTGAGACCAATGGAGTTGCGGAGGAGGGAAATGAAAAGGAACAGGTCAAAAGTACGTGGGTTGAGGTTAAAGGTTGTACACTGGCAAAGAATAATGTTGCTATATTCCCGGATGCTCCCACAACTCGTGGTAAACGTCATCTTGAGGAACTCATGCATGCTGTGGATGAGGGAAATGATGCAGCTATTATCATTCTGATTCTAAGGTCTGATGCAAGCTGTTTTTCTCCTAACTGGAATATCGATATTGATTTCACGAAAACTATGATTAAAGCGGTCGAAAAAGGTGTTATGATCTTCCCGTTGCAATTCATTTTTGAGAACAACAGCATATACTATATTTCGGAGATCCCGCTTTGCTTTGAAAGAACAGGACTAGTCGAATGACCTTTGTGGGCTCCATATTGTCGATATTAAACTCCGCCGAGCTTCCATCCTACCTTAAAACAGTTGATGACTTCATTTGGGGTCCACCTTTACTGCTATTGCTCGTTGGCACCGGTGTCTTTTTTACATTCAGTCTTGGTTTTATTCAGATAAAGCACCTGCCACTTGCTCTTAAATATGTGTTTGGTCACCATAATGAAGAAAAGGGCTCAAAGGGTGATGTGTCCAGTTTTGGAGCTCTCACATTAGCACTTGCTGCAACCATAGGCACGGGAAACATAGTAGGTGTTGTCACTGCAATAAAAGTCAATGGTCTAATGGTAATACCGAACCTTATAGCACTGGATGTACTTATAAAAGTAGTGATTTCAGAAACAAAAGAGTATTTTAGCTCTCTTGAATCTGATAAATGACAGTGCACAAATTGTTTGGAGATTGGTCACTCACCTTGGTTCACCAGCCAGCAATGACAATTGGATTGGAATATGTCCCCATGGGCAAAATTAGCTGCAACACAACTTCCTCTGCAGATAGGAAGCCAATCACAATCCTGACAGATACCTTTCACATCTGAAGCTTTCATACTTCTGAAATAGTTGAGAAAACGGGAGTTATCCCATATCCATTGGAAATCCTTTTCTTTCACATTCTCAACGTCAGCTCCCGAAAAGTAATTGCAGGGAAGCACTTCTCCATTTGATGTAACAGTACAGTAGCTTATTGCTCCATCGCAACCGATCCTTGTATCCGCATCTAGATCCTGTTCAGGCGGAGGACTGAAAGTGCACTCAAATTCCATAGGAGCTATATTGACACCATCCCCTTCTTCTTTCTTGCAATGTAGAAAAGCTGTTAACTCTTTCATTCTGGATGGAGCCAGCTCCAACTCATCAGCATATTTACCCCGTCCGAAGGGAACAAAAGGAAGAATACGGAATGTCTGCACTCCCATATCATTTGCAAGCTCGTAAAGACGAGGTATATCATCTACATTTATTGTAGTGACAGTGGCTGCAAGAGTGACTGGAACTCCGGCCCTGATCAGAAGTTCAATTCCCTCTTTTGTTTTTTCCCATGATCCGGGATGTTGACGGAATTCATCATGTACAGCAGCTTTAGGAGAATCAAAACTCACCTGTGCACAGGCATCTATACTAGCAAGTCTTTGTGCTGCTGACTCATCTATTAATGTTCCATTGGTAGCGACTTGAATAAGTATACCTCTTCCGGCGGCATATTCAGCGACCTCAAAGAAATCCTTCCTGACCATTGGTTCACCGCCACTGAGAATCAATTGTCCCACACCAAAATTTGCAAACTGATCTATCAGACTGCAACACTCATCAAAGTTTAGTTCTTCCGGGCTTTCCTCACCTGCACTGACAACGCAGTGCTTGCATTTTAAATTGCATTTTGCTGTCAGATCCCAGAGTACACCTTCAGGAGCTGGATATTTCCAGTAATTGAGCCTCTCTTCACGCCACCATACCATTCCTTCCCTTGTGAGATGTTCAAGTAAAGGTACACTCATATCGAATACATTCTTCTTGCTTATCTTATAGGATTTTGAAATTTCCGCGACTATTTCGTAAAGCTTCCTGTATCCATCAGATAGCTTTAGAAGCCAAAATGCAGCCTCATTCAATTCACTTTCCAGTCCAGACACAGGATTTTTAATTAGCCATAAATTATCTTCCTGATCAATGCGAAAAGGAAAATATGGAACATGATCACCCATATTTGAAATAGAAAAAGAACCAGGAGTTTTTCCTGGTATTTTGTCTGAAGAGATCACTTTATTTCTCCAAGCATGACAAGAGCTTTCTTTCTCCAATCCTGCATCCTTGCTTCTGATATTCCAAGGTCTTCCGAAAGTTTACTGACCATCTTTGTGTTTTCCGTAGCTTTCAGGAAATCACCCAGAGTCAGAATAGATTTTCCTTTGAACAGAATTGCTATTTCAGGACCAATGCCTACGATATCGAGTATATCTGATCTTATACTTATATCAGGCCTTCTTATGCGAATCTCTGGATTATAGGGAGGTAGCGGATCAGGGCCTGGCAGACATGCAAGTCCGGGAGATGGTGGGCACCTGATATATGGTGAAGGTGGACATACTACCATAGGAGACGGAGGACACACGATATCAGGTGCAGGTGGACAGATATAAGGTGATGGCGGGCATTCGAAGTGTGGTGATGGAGGACAGATGTAAGGAGATGGTGGGCACAGAATATGTGGTGCAGGTGGACAGATGAAAGGAGCTATCCAACATGTCACGGGACATGTAACTGCAGTACCAATACCAACAGCAGCAAATGCATTAATGATACTTGCTCTCCAACGTGAATAGTGTGGATTAACGGCATAGAGGTCATCGAGTGAATCAAGTACAGCATCCCTCATATCGCTAAAATCAGAACTGGATATAAGGTGGGTTGTAAGTGCCTGATAGTAGAGCAGGCCAAGCACATCATTTCCAAGTCCTTCACATACTCTGATACCACGATGGGTACCACCAGTTGCTATCAGATAAGCGGCCTTGTTCATGATACCACTATTTATGTGGACGCCACCATAGTCCTGAGCACCGGTATATTTGTCAGTCATGTGATCTGGCTGATGGCCGGCAATTACGCTGTCTATTGGATCTGTTGGGTCGTATTGTCCGCCATTGGTAGGATCTTCCATATTACGTGAACCAGGTGCAGAAGCTAATAGCCATGCATCTTCTCCGAAAATCCAGTTACCTGCTATAAGAGAGCCAAAAACATCAGACATGGACTCATTCAAAGCACCAGATTCCCCGCTGTATACAAGATCTGCGGTATATTCTGTCACAGCATGGGTCCATTCGTGTGCGATTATATCCAGTGCACAAAGTGGGTCATATCTTATTCCGTCACCATTACCTATCTTGACATAGCTGCCATTCCATGATGCATTGTTCCAGTTATTTCCGCAGTTTGCATAAATATGCATGTCTGCTCCGGCATCATCGTAGCTATCACGTCCATGTACGGTAAAGAAATAATCAAAGACCATCCTTGTGTACAGGTGACAATCAATGTCAGGTCCCTGAGCTGTTGCAGACCAATTATTGTTGCTGTCTTCAGATACGGGGGCCGGTGGATAGCCCCCGTTGGCATCATGGGTGACTACCCTCGCAGAACTTGGTAGTCCCTGATCCTCAAGCTGATAATTAGCAATGCCATGGTCATGCACTGTATTAATAGTTACAGCACCGGAATATTGCCCTATTCCCGAACCGGTGGTATTTGTGTGTGTCTGTTCGTTGTTATATTTCCAGACAATTTTCCCATCTAGTGCATCAACAAAATATTCCCATTTTGCAGGTGTATCCTCTCCACTCAATGTCTTATCTACACCATTAACAGTAACATGCCAGACCAGATGTGTTTCCTTCACAAACTGGGATAATATCATAAGGGAAGGTTCTGCATGAAGGTTACTTTTAGTATTTTCCTTATCATCCTTGAGCACATTTTTAAGAGCTTTTTCAGCGGTTATTTTTGCTTTGTCCGGGAGATCGATTTTTGGCGTGAGTCTTCCGGTTGTTCCTTTAATATTACTATCAGCATCCATATGAACAATGATCTCACTGCCAAAAACAGGTAGTTTATTGTAAACCTGCTGCATACGGACATGTTTATTGCCGACCCTGTCAGTGTCTACCCTCTTAAGCAGCATTTCTTTTTGCATGGAGTCCAGTAAAAAGAGCTCTTTATTAGCATCCAGGAACTCCATTGCTGCATTTAATGGATCTCGCTGTTCAGTCCTTACAAGCAGCCCTTTAACTCGCAATGGACTACCAGTTTGCTCATCCCATTTTACATCAACATTAGGACTGGTCTTTTTTATATTATCTAATACATCTCGTTGTTTCTTAACAGGATCATACATGTTTATCTCCCCTACGCAAAGCTACCACTATGTAGCAAATGCTTTTAATTTCAAAGAATACGGTTTAATTCATAGGACTTGATGAACCCCTGCAAAGTCCTGGCCATAAACCTTTTCCCATTTATAAATGGAATCTTATAAATTATAAAGTTTCCTCTTAAAAGAAGGCATCTATTGTTTTTTCTTCTCTTTTTTCACAATTTCTTCTTCGTCAGGCGAACCTTCGCACCATGAATCTATTGCAATGTCGTCCGCACTTTTTCTGTTACTATCTTCAGTGGGAACCTCGCACCAGTCCTGGATCTCATCATCCAGACTTGGTATTTTGATATCTTCTGCTTCCTCTTTCTCTTTCTTTTTTTTCTGTTCGTCCATATTAGCATCTCTCCCAATTAGTTATTGTAAGTGATTCTAAAAAGCATTTTGGCTTTCATCAGTCCCTATATGTTAAGACTTTTCTTTTCTTCTCATGTACAGCAGGGAGACTACCAAATTATATTCTCACTTTAATCTTCCCTCTAATGCAACACTTCACCATTTTGTAAAATACAGGCTGGGAAAAGAGGGATTTAATGAAATAATGTTCAGGATTGGAAAGAAAATATGCAGAATTACAAAAGAATAAAGATACAAGATTGTGAAAGGTTCCACAAAGATGTGAAGCATGTTCTCAAATTTGATGTTAGATCGATCAGAAAAGAGAGCATAGAACTGTATGTTACTGTGAACTTTGTGGCATATCAATTGTTTGCAACTGCTAATTTGCAAATAGGGTTAAACAAACGAATTCATTTGCAAATTATCTGTGACTTAATAACATCAATTTGATTTTTTTATTTATACTGACTTTTGATTTGAACGACGCTTCGTTCATTTCGATTTGAGTATGATCCTGTTGCAATTAACCAGTTACTATCTCTGATATATTTTCGGTAGGTTATACGCCTTAGTTTAAGGGAATAAATAATAGTTAATTTTTTATACTATTACATGGTACATAGGATGCCGATGTACCATTAAAGTATTGAGGCAACCACAAATACGAAAAGGTGAAAAAATGCATCTAGTCACAAAACTGCGATATAAGGTTATAAACCTGGGCCATCTGAGGCGTTGCATGTATAGCAAATTCAACTACCATATTTCATCGATCAGCAAAAAACAATACCCTGTTCCAATGATCAACTTAGTTTCAGCATCCAACACTGAGAATGGCAATACATTCCACTCCCTCCCGCACAAAGCAACATTCATGCAGTGACAAGATAAACTACTAAGTAATCAAAAAACTAAATGAAAAATAAAAATAAAAATGAAAAACGGTGAAGCAGCCTTGTTATCAAGGCTCAACTTCATCAAAATTAACGCTAACGCTACCGACTTTTTTAGCAAGGCCTTTTGAAAGCATTCCCATTTCCATCCAGCACACATGCAGTGCTCCGGCAGGTACGAGGCAGGTGGGGGTACAATGCTGTTCCTGTGCTTTTTCCATTACATAGTTATCCTTTATTGCCATGGTCTCGCCCATAGGTACTTCCATATGAGCGAATTTCTGTATCTTTTTGCAAGGTGAATCAATATCAATGATTATTTTATCTCCTTCCATGGTTCCAGTTATTTTATGTTTGAAATTACATATTGCAGAATCGACATTCACTGTTGTTGTCATATTGAATCTCCTTTTTCTTCCATAAGATCGAACAGAATTTTAATTGATGATATTTGATTCTAAATGCAGATCATTTAATGACATATGATGGCTATGAACTAATTAAAATCAAATATACATTCCTATATAAGATTATCTTTCCCAGTATATTTATAGGTTTAAATATCTAAATAAAACCATGATCATACCTGTAATTTCATCATCCCTTTCAAATAACTATAATGATTAATGTGCCTTAAGGTGACTTTTATCAGCACCGCATATGGGACATTCCCAGTCATCGGGGAAATCTTCAGGTTTAGTTCCGGCTGGGATGTTCGTATCTGTGTTTCCTTCTTCATCATTGTACTCAAAGACATTACAGACATTGCATTTGTATTGTGTCATTTTGTTATCACTCCTCAGTTTTCTAGAATCAAACTTATAGTAGTTTCTATTTCTTATTTCATTGATAAAATTATCTGGTATTCAGGGAAAGCTTTTCAGAGTACTTGATCATTAGTATTCAAAGAAGATATGAGAGTAAAAGGAGATAAGAATAATGAGCGTTGAGGAAACCGTAAGAACTCATTCCAAGCCGTTAGGCGAAGAAGGCAGGAATGTAGGATTGGCAATGAATGAACATCACTACAAACTCTGGAATTGGGGTATTGAACATATTTCCATAGATCCGGATTCATCAATTCTGGATATTGGGTGCGGTGGTGGTCGTGCCATTAGCATACTTGCTGATATTGTAGAAAATGGGAATGTATCTGGCATTGACTATTCTCCTGACATGGTAGAACTTGCAAGCGAAACAAACAAGGGTGCAATTGATGATGAAAAAGTTTCCATAACTCAAGCATCTGTATCAAAGTTACCGTTCTCAGATGCAATGCTTGATCTGGTAACAGCCTTTGAGACATGCTATTTCTGGCCGGATATTGAAAATGACCTGCGGGAAATACATCGTGTTCTTAAGGAGAATTCCAAGCTTTTGATAGTCAATGAGATGTACATACATAGTCTTTTTGAAGAGCGCAATTCAGCTTACGCTGCAGTTGATGAAATGAACATATACTCAGTGGAAGATTACAGGAATCTGCTTAAAAATGCAGGTTTCTCATCTGTACTTATTGATGAACTTCCTGAGAATAACTGGATCTGCATTATTGCCAGAAAATAGTGAGGAAAATACTTTTTATTAGCCCTCATAGCCTTTTTCCTCATGTGCTTTTTTCAGGAATCTGATTTCCTTAATGAACATTATGAAAACGATCGCAAACATCAGATATTGTCCAATCGGAGTTGCCAGCCACACACCTGTAAGTCCGTAATATCGTGGTAAAATGAACAGAAAAGGCAGAATGAATAGGAATATCTTTCCAAACTGTATGAAAAGTGATGGTTTTACTTTGTTCACAGATTGGAAATAAACCGCTACGGCAATTATCATTCCTTCCACTAAAAGCCCTGACATGAATATTCTCATACCTACTATGGCTGTTTCCAGAAGCTGTGGATCATTCGGGTTGAACATTTTGATGATAGTTTCAGGAAACAGGAAAAACACAGTAAATCCCAGCATTCCAATCATCAGGCAGGCAGACAGGGTCATTTTCATTGCAGTATAAACTCTGCCATAGAGATTTGCTCCATAATTAAATCCAATTATTGGTTGTACTCCGGCGGATATTCCTTCAAATATCATAAAGACAATGGAAAAAGAGTACTGTATCACACCATATGATGAAACTGCTATTTCTGTGCCATATATGAGTAGCATATAGTTGTAGGATAATACAAGAACCGCAAGTGAGGCCTGCATTACAAAAGCAGGAAATCCGGCCTTCAATATTCCGGCAATTATTTTGATATCAGGGGAGATATCTGATAAATGAAGTCTTAAATTAGCATGATGACTGAAAAAGTAATATGTGTATACTGTCGATGGCACTGCAAATGCAATAATAGTAGCTATAGCAGCACCTTGCATTCCCATTCCCCACTTCATAACAAAAAAGTAATCAAGAATGATATTGGTTGAAGCACTTAGCGCTGTTATAAGCATTACAAATGTAGGTCTTCCATCATTACGAACCATGGATTCAAGTGAAATACCTGCGATGAAGAATATTGCCCCAAAGAACATTCTTTTGAGATATATATTCGCCATTTCAAAAACAGTACCTTTTGCACCTATGACAGTTAACAATGGCTCGCTGAAAAAAAGTCCTATTATTGCAAATATTGCTCCGCTTAAAATTATCAGTGGATAAAGATCTGATGCTATTTTATGAGCTTGCTTTCTGTTTCCTTTTCCAAGCTCAAGTGCTACCAGAGCAGCCGAACCTGTTCCCAGAAGCAGAGATACTGATATCATGAATATCAAAAGGGGATATACTAGAGTAGCCGAAGCAAGACCAGCACTCCCAAGCACATTACCAATAAAATAACCATCAATGATTATCTGGATTCCACCTATAATGAATCCAACAACAGCAGGTATTGTAAATTTCCTGAATAACTTAGCTATACTTTCAACTGCTAATTCTTGCTCACTCATTTCATTCCCCGGAAATGATAGAATGATATATTTACATGAAAAATCCATTGCTACAAAGCAAGTATTTAAAGATTATACAAATCTATATTTTCTTGTAAAATTTTATTTTTAAAAAAGCTGTTTCGCTAATTCTTGCTGTTTCAACGTTTAAATGAATTGTAAACAATACAGCCTTATATCAGTATGTACTCTAACACAGCATGGCAAGCTACAACATGATGGTAAAGGATGTTATAAAAAAATCTGATGTTCTTCTTGAGGTGGTAGATGCCCGTTTCCCCGATGAGACGAGAAACAGTGATGTTGAAAGACTTGTTAAGCGCTCAGGGAAACCACTTATAATCGTTCTCAATAAATGTGACCTCGTATCAAAAGAGAAACTTGAGGCAAGCAAGTCTCGCTTGTCAAAGGTTGCACCTGCTGTTTTTGTTTCCGTAAAGGAAAGATTTGGTACTACAATGCTCAGGCATAAGATACTTGAAGTTGCCAATATGAGGGGTAAGAATGTCCTTGTCGGCAGTCTTGGTTATCCGAACACAGGTAAATCATCTGTTATAAATGGTGTTTCCGGCAAGACAAAGGCCAGTACATCCTCAGTATCAGGACATACAAAAGGTGTCCAGTTGGTTAATGCAGGTTCAAAGATCATGTTCCTTGATACACCAGGTGTCATTCCTTTTGCTGATAATGATGAGTACATTCAAGGTCTATTGGGTGTAAAAGATGCTACCCACTTAAATGATCCAATTGGTGTTGCCATGAGGATAGTTGAGAAGTTCCGTGAAGAGAATCCAAACGCATTGGAAGAATTCTATAACATTGATATCAGAGATCTGATGATAGATGAAGTTCTTGAAATGATAGGACTTGAATGCAATTTCCTGAAGAAGAAAGGCGAGATAGATGAAGGAAGAACTGCCACTCGTATCATCAATGATTGGCAAAAAGGTTCGCTTCTGACATAATTATTTTCCATCTGTTCTTTGCAGTTGCAGTTAATCTAGAAGATAGCTTTAGCTATCTTTTATTTTGAAAAATGAAAAGAATAACTTTGATTAATACAAAAAAGAAATTGAGTTCCCTTCTATTTTCATTTGGAGTATCCATATAAAAAATAGATGAAATGGGAGATCCCAGTTACAAAAATTAGTCGATTTTATCGAAGTCAGCTGCACCTGCACCACAAATTGGACAGCTTTTGTGTGGTTCGCCTTCTACGGTGTTACCACAGACCTTGCATACATAGTAATCAGTTTCTTCGTTCTCACCGATGTTGTCAAGTGCCTTCTGGTAGAGGGTTGCGTGTATCTGTTCAACTTTGTTAGCAACATCAAAGGTCCATGCTGCTTCTACATTCCCTTCATCTTCAGCTGTTTTGATGAATCCTGGATACATTTCATCGAACTCAAATGTTTCGCCGCTGATAGCTTCTTCCAGATTTTCCTTTGTGCTCTTGATTCCTTTTAGTACCCTGAGGTGGTTGTGTGCGTGTACTGTTTCAGCTGCCGCAGCTGCTCTGAACAATTTTGCAACCTGAGTGAAGCCTTCTGAATCAGCTTTTTCTGCAAATGCCAAATACTTTCTGTTTGCCTGGGATTCGCCTGCAAAGGCTCCTTCTAAATTTTCGATTGTACTCATAATTATACCTCAAATTTTAGTCATGTTAATATTGTAAAAAGTAGTATAAAGACTTTTAAGATTAATGCAAGTTTAATGAAATACCGTAAACAAACACTATGTTGGAAATAGCAAATTGTTATATACTTACGAATACATAGTCAAGTCGAAGTTAGCTTACTTGGCGATTCTGGAAAATGAATATCCCTTTCCACTATTTCTTTTGGGTTAATTGATAAATAAAGGGTAATTCGTGTTGATCACAGAATAATTGATGCATCTCATGTAAGATAGTTCACAATCAAACAATGCTTAAGATACAAATTCTGTGTATAAGCTTAAAATTTGTGATTTTTGTGTCAGCTAAGGCACTAGAGACTTTTGATTAGGACTGACCAATAAGGTCATACGAGCTATCTCCCGCCTTGCGGGAATATTAAAGAGGTAATAAAATGAGAAACGATAGAGGCAGTGATTCACGCGGCGGAAACCATTCAAGAGGTCCTAGAGAAATGCATAAAGCAACCTGTGCAGATTGCAAGCAGGAAACAGAAGTTCCTTTCAAGCCATCTGGTGAAAGACCTGTATATTGCAGGGAATGCTTCCAGAGCCACAGACCAGCTAAGAAATACTAGACACAGGATCTTATATCAAATTTAAAAGATGGCAGAATAAAGTGAATATAAATTCACTTTGATCTTTACTCTGCTATCACAACTATTTTTTCTGCACTGATTATTGCTGGTATACTCAAAGTTACAGCAGGTCCGAAATGTCCAGTTATCTTCATTCCTTTTTCAAGATCATTAATGCTTAGTTCTTTTTCATTTTCATATATGATCTCATTCCAGATGTCGATATTTAAGTAGATCTCATCATATATACCTTCACCATTGCAGAGAAGTTGCGTAACACCTTCTTGACGTTCTATTTTGCTGATGGTAAATAACTACTCTTTAAAATACAAGTTAACTTAAAGTCTTATGATGCTGTTTTTAAGAATAATAGGAATTATCATCGTAGGTATGTATGAAAAAAGATCATCCCAAAGAACAAATTACAACAGCAAGATATTCATAGTAACCTGATATTTAAGGATACAAGAATAAAAAATAGTTAAATTTCTATAATCATTCAAATAAACCTGATCAACATGAAACTCTACAGCACCAATCTCAAAGCAGAAGAAGTATCATTTGAAACTGCTCTTATAAATGGTCTTGCTCCTGATAAAGGTCTTTATATGCCAAAGGAATTACCGGTTTTCTCAAAAGATGAACTGGTATCATTAAAAGACGGATCTTATCCTGAAATTGCTTTTCAGATCCTGAAAAATGTACTTAAAGGAGAAATTGATGAGGAGTCTCTAAAAAGTATTGTATATGATGCCTATAACTATGAAGTTCCACTTGAGGAAATTGATGAAAACACATATATCATGAGACTTGACCAGGGTCCAACTGCATCATTCAAGGACTTTGCTGCTCGCATGATGGCAAGGCTTATGCAGTATTATCTTAGCAAGGAAAACAAAAGTCTGACTATTCTTACTGCCACATCCGGTGATACAGGAAGTGCTGTTGCTCATGCATTTTATGGACTTGACAATATCAGGGTCATTGTGCTTTTCCCTGAAACAGAGGTTTCTGACCGTCAGCGCAAGCAGATGACAACTTTGAACAAGAACATTTCCGCAATAGCCATTGATGGTAAATTCGATGACTGTCAGGCAATGGTAAAACAGGCATTTGCAGATGAGGATCTCAAGCCTTTCAATCTTTCATCAGCAAACTCCATCAATATTGGTCGTCTTGTGCCCCAGTCACTTTACTACTTCTATTCATACCTTAAATTGAGAAATTTCCCTGATGAGGTGATCTTCTCCATACCATCTGGTAATTTCGGAAACATGATGGGATGTTTACTGGCAAAGAAAATGGGTCTTCCTGTGAAAAAGATACTGTCATCGGTCAATGATAATGATGAAGTACCTAAATTCCTCAACACAGGCGAATACCACAAAATAGAGCCTTCTAGAAACTCTCTTTCAAATGCAATGAACGTGGGACACCCAAGCAACCTTGCAAGGCTGATTACCCTTTATGGTGGGGAAATGGATGAATCAGGCACCATAAACAAAATGCCAGACATGGATTCCCTCAAAAATGATGTGATTTCCATTTCTGTAACTGATGAAGAAACAAAAGCAACTGTGAAGGAATTCTATGATGAAAGGAATATCCTCATAGAGCCGCATGGTGCGGTAGGTATCAAGGGTCTGATGGATTACAGGGAGAAGACGGGAGATAATACATTTGCAATTACACTTGAAACTGCTCATCCTGCAAAGTTCCCTGCAGAAGTGGAAGCCATCATCGGTGTTGAGCCTGAGCCTTCTCAGAATTTACTGGATATTGAGAGTAAAGAAGAGAAAATGGACCATATCGACACAGATTACGCAAAATTCAAAAAATATCTGAAGGAAAAGCTTGGATAAGTATTTTCCTTTTTTACCGCTTAACTATAATAATTAATTTATAAGCATTCGTCACATTAATATCCTTATAGGTACTTACTGGCAAATGGTACCGGTATGATATTTATAAAAACGTATTCTAAGTTAACTTTTGTTTTATTACTTCTATGTACAACATTGATGATCATCCCAGCTAGTGCAGATGACGATATTGCCTCAATAGGTGATTACAGTTCATTGATCGTGGTACCCTCCACAGACAATGTGAAACCAGGTGAGCCATTTACAGTGGATGTGTTCTTGAACCCCTCTGAACCTATTTCCGGTGTACAGTTCGATCTGACATTTATAGACTACAGTGGTTGTACAGTTGCTAATGTAGAAGAAGGTGACTTCTTTTCAAAACATATGGCACTGACAAGTTTTGGGAATATTGTCAAACCAGACTCAGATAGCTATTCAACCATATATTCTGCAGCACTTGGCCCTCATCAAATATTAGAACCAGGTAATTTAGCAAGAATACAAATGATAGCTGGTAGCTCACCAGGATATTTGACTATAGAACTTTCAGATATTATCGTAAGTAATTCACGATCTCAGGAATCAACATATAAAGTGGAGAATACAAAGGTGCTTGTAGACTCAAAACCTGTATTGTCTCCTATGGAAACAGTTCAGGTAGCTGAAGGAAATTCAGTTTCTTTTATAGTAAATGCTTTTGATCCGGATTATGATCATCTGAGCTTTTCCAGTGATTCTCTTCCAGAAGGAGCTTCTCTTGATGCTTCTACGGGAGCGTTTGAATGGACTCCATCTGTTGAGCAAATTGGAGAATATATGCTTGAATTTGTGGTAAATGATGGATATCTATCAGATCAACAATCAATAACTATCGTTGTTAGCTCATCGAGTTCGGATGATGACACCAAATATATGTCTTTAACTGATCTATATAGATGGCTGCGGATCAATGGATACAGAGATTAAATAAAATATACATGAACTTAAAAAGTAATGAATGGTATTTAACTAACTATCACCTTTATTTTTATTTCTAAAAAGACACCTGCATCATTGCAGGCTCAATATTTGCAGCTGGAATAATATTTGCAGCTGGAATAATATTTGAATAATGGTGAGATTAACTAAATAAATACATTCGCACTGTTCTATTGAAGTCAGCAGATCTCTCTTCAGCTTCTTCTCAAACAATCATTAGTTAAAACCATGTGCTAAGGACATACATGGGGCTGACAAAACCAAGGATCACAAGTATATTATTTGCAACGATGAGAATCCCAACAGTGATCAATGAGTATCTAAGAAGTGCCCAAAGCTCTTGTTGCTGATTTTTTTTCAAATATAAATATTCAATGTAGAACAATAACAAGAATAGTAATTTGATCACTATGAGAATACTGAATCCATAATGTTCAATGGACTTTGAAATTATGTAATTCCCTTCAACCCCCATATCCATTTCTATTGCAAAGAAAGTTGTAAGTATATCTCCTACAAAATAAAAAGCAATAAAGTATCTCACTTGAAAAATGAACTTAATGAAGCTTGAGTACGTGTCTTGAACCCAAAACCAGAGGTACTTGTTTCTTAAATAATGGATATGTTCCAAAGTCCCAACCCCAATAGATCACATGTCTTTTGAACCTATAAGTTTTAAGAAACAATGTTTCGAAACATAGATATCATAAGGGAAAAGTTTGGTATATAAAAACTGAATATTCAAAAATTGAATGTAGATCAATGTTTAATGTTCGATCCGAAAAATGCTCTCTATTTTTCCACCATATCAATTTCTCTTATTATTATAAACTTTGAAATCATAATTCAAAGTTACCCATTTTCCTGATAATACTCATCCCTTGCATACACCAGAGATTTCAATTGGTCAAGACTTGTATGGGGAGCTAATCCGCAACCAGGTGCAATGATATCAACACCATCCTCTATGCATTGCTTTGCTTCTTTTTTGATGATATCAGGAGATTTATCAAGTAATGTTGCTGATGGGGATATGTTTCCAATTATTGCAGACCGCTGACCTATTATTTGTTTTGCATATCTGATATCCACTTTTTCCTCTATACTCAATCCATTAAAACCAGAGCTTGCCATATGGTCGAGGATATCAGATGTATCTCCGCAGATGTGCAGTATTTTAAGTCCATTAAGTTGACTTGTGATGGAATGATATTCAGGAAGAACCATGGATTCAAAAAGAGAAGGAGGTAAAATATCAGGCCCTGCTTCAGAATCAATTATAACAATTGCATCGACCCCATGGCCATATAATGCACTGGCGTATTTTAAACAGGCTTCAGTTCCTATTTGAAGCAAGCTTTTGAATTTCTCTTCATCTGTGATGCACCACATGAGGTAGTTAGTAGCACCGGATAGATAGAACGCAGTAGCAGCTGATCCTATTAACCCTGCAATAATAGGTGTTTTATCACCAACTCTTTCCCGTACTATCCTGGCCGCCTCTAATACAGTTTTAATTCTGGGCTTCTCTATAATATCATCAGGAACACTAATATTCTTTACATCATCCTTTGTTTTGCATGGAAAATCCAGCTGGTACGGTTGGGTATCAAAGGAGCCTTTATCAAAACTACAACCGAGACTCTCTGCAAGAACGCTTGTACAAAATGGAACACGTACTGCTTCAAGACCTGCTAACTCATTAGCTGCAATTGCAAGTGTCGCCATCTTTTCAGGATCGTAGTTTGCTTCTGGCCATCCTGCTCCAGAGAGTTCCATAAGATCTACTATTCCTGTTTGGGTTACAGCACAGACAGGAATCTTGTCCACAGCTTCTTTTTTCAATGCGCTTATAAATCGTTCTCTTTGCGTTATATTTTCCATTGTGTACCCCATGGTAGATGGCATTCCACGCAATATGGACTATCAGATTATGGATTACCTTCTTTATTTAGATAAATTGCTAATCAGACTCCTCGCTTAAAGTTTCCGGCCATAATTTGCCATATATGCATATTTTTTTATGATGGGAGCTAACAATTTCTCAGCAACTTATTAATTTTCATGTAAAAATCATGTAAAAAAGTTCACTTAAAAAAATCAATCCCAATTTTCTCAAGAATGCTACCAAGTTTGAATAATGGCAGGCCAACTACATTAAAATAATCGCCTTCTATTCTTTCAACGAAGAGCGCTCCTTTTCCCTGAATGGCAAATGACCCTGCTTTACCGAATGGCTCATCAGCACGGATGTATGCCTCAATTTCATTTTCCTTAAGTTCTTTCATCCAGAGATCAGTGACCTCAGATTCCGTTATTTTCTGGTCTGTTTTAGTATCAATTACAGTCATGCCCGTAATAGCCTGTATCTTCTGACCACTGAGCATTTTAAGCATTGATCTTGCGTGCTCTTCAGAATCCGGTTTTCCGAGAATTTCGCTATTGGATACGATCACAGTATCCGCAGAAATAATAGTGGCATCAGAAAATTTCCGGGCAATATCTCTTGCTTTTTCAGCTGAGTGATATTTAACAAGCTCTTCAGGTGTCAAGCCGCTCACATGAGCTTCATCATATGAGCTGACACAGACCTCAAAGTCATTTCCTATTATCTGGGTCAACAGCTCTTTCCTGCGAGCTGACCCAGATGCAAGAATTATTTTACTCATTATCCCTTTTTACTCATTAATTACAAATTCGTCTGCACTTTCGTCCATATTTGCAACTATGCTTTCATTCTCTTCATCATACCTTGCATCAAATATAGGTAGATCAACTTCCGGATACCATTTTTCAAGGAAAGAAAGCATGTGGTATTTGATGAATACTCCACCTGGAACTGAGAGTAAAAGCATCAGTGCTATAAGTACAAGAATCTGAATGAAGATCACCGGTCCAAGTACTATCCATAATGTCATTTCCCCTGAACCAACAGCTGCCAGGATCAAGTAGAGCATGCCATCGATGAGCAGACTGATCAGGCCCAGTGCAAGGATTATGATGATTGCTGCGATAAATTCAATTATTCCAACAATGATGAAAAGTACAACTCTACCTATCCAGTAAAGCACAATTTGTTTCCAGTCCATTCTAAATCTTCTAAAGACGGAACTAAAGGCTGAGAATATGCTTTGTTCGTTATAGATGGAAACGGGTATTGCTAAATTAATAAAAGATCCAACGGTACCGGCTATAATTGCTAGTACTAGTATAAGTGGAATAAACATCAGCAATAGTGGTATTAGAGATGCTGCTGAAACAGTATCTAATGCCACAAATCCTAATATAGAAACAATTCCAATAGGTATCAAAATTATTAAAGTAACTATGAATCGTAAGATGAACAAATAAAAGCCGCTTCCAAGGAACATGCGGGTATATTCCCAGAATCTGACATCATTTTTTATGAGTGATTCCACGAATACAAATTCCATTACATTGGAAACATATGCGAAGAACAATATGAACAGTATGAGTAGAACAATTGCAGCACCTATTAAAGCCATATTACTTGAAAGGTCTGGAGGCGATATGTTCCAAAGTTCATTATCAAAGACATCGGTCATTTTGTGTACATCTGAATCACTTGCAGAATAGTTATTTCCACTACTATTTAAACCAGAGCCGGCTCCTCCAATTAGCATTATTAGTATTGCAAGCTTTGCCCATTTCCAAAAATCAAATGGTTCCAGCAAGCATTTTTTGGTTCTATCAAATGCTTTATCTATCACTTCTGTAACATACCAATCCATAGTTTAAAATGGTAAGTTTTACGATAAATAGTCATTGGTGTAAAAAACTAGAGTATGAGCGTTAATGTACTATTTTGGTTTAAAGTGAAATAAGATGATAAGATAAGACAAAATGAAATAAAAAAGATTAAAATAATATACTACGATAAAAAAGAAGGATACAGATATTGAACCTGAAAGCTATTTTGATTTTTTATTCAGGCACTAACAGCTATATTACCAAAAAAACAAAGATCATGATTATCAGCACTCAACTTTAGTTTAAGCATATTGATTCCGATTCTCATTGTTTTTGAGGCAGCAAATATTTGCAAAATCGATATTTTACCATCTTCAAAACGATCTCCCATTTCTTTCATTCCTTCGACAAATCCTTTTTCAATAAGATCCACAGGGTCAATTCTAAGTTCAAATGCCTTATTTACTACATGTTTAACTTCAGTATCATCAAATGTGATAACTGCATGTTTTGCCATTTCAATTGTGTCTTGGATTTTTATTATTGAGCCCCCCTCATTTCAACAACTCTTTGTTATGTATTTAGCATTATTTTATTGCAGGCATAGCTTACATTTTTGTTTTAGCTTATTAGTTGGATCTGTCTGCAAAAGCAATTACACAATTAGTCTTATTACTTATAAATAGTTTATTCAAACTAATATTAATTATTAATTAAGCTAACATAGATGAGATTATGGCAAATTATCTGAATTCATACTTTTGGATAAAGTCATATTTTGAGATACTTTAGATAAAAATATCCTCCAACCCAGTATCCGAGAAGCGCTACCAGAAAAGTTCCCGGAGCAAATCTGAAGCTACCTGAATATCCAATATAGTTCCAGTATAGATTGAACATCATTACGTATAGAAATGCAAACAAAAAGAAGAAGATAAATTGTACTCTGCCTTTTGTAATTATTGTTGACATTGCTTTTTTCGCCTCATATTAAGGAATGGTTTTAAAGCATATACTCGTATCTAGCTGGTAAGAACCAAGCAAATACAGGGTATGCAACTGAGAGTTTAATAATGCGGGAAAACAAAAATAATAGGAATGATAAAAGCAGCATCATATGTGATCCACCTGAGATACTTGCACCTGCAGGTGATATGAATGCATTGATCGGTGCATTGAAGGGAAAAGCCGATGCAGTTTATCTGGGAGTTGGAAATTTCAATGCAAGACAAGGGGCAAATAATTTTTCACTTGATGAACTGGAAAAAGCCATAGATCTTGCTCATTTAAGGAATGTTAAGGTATTTCTGGCACTGAATATACCAATAAAGCAAAAAGAGTTGCAAAAAGCCATTGATGTGGTAGATAAAGCATATTCCTATGGAATTGATGCTATAATTCTGGAAGATATTGGTTTAATGAGCCTGGTCAAAAAATATTATCCAGATCTGCCAATACATGCCAGTACACAGCTAACCATTCACAACAAAAAAGCTGTTGACTTTATTGAGATGGCAGGCGCAAAGAGAGTTATTCTTTCAAGGGAACTCACGGCTGCTCAGGTTAAAGATATAATCGACAAAAGTCACATTGAAATTGAGCTTTTCGTTCACGGTGCTCTTTGTTATTCTTATTCAGGAAGATGCCTTTTTAGCAGTTTCATAAGCAGACGTAGTGCGAACAGGGGTGCATGTGTACAACCATGCAGACGCAGTTACAGGATAATGATAGATGGCAAGGATGCCAAAAATCGTGCAATTGGTGAATATCCTATTAGCTGTGCTGAATTATGTACACTTCCGGATCTTGAAAAGATCGTTGAAACCGGTGTTGTGAGCCTGAAAATAGAAGGCAGAATGAAAAGGCCGGAATATGTCACTGCAAGCTCTACTATATATAAGGATGCAGTGGACAAAATATGTAGTACAGGACAGAATTTCTCTCCAGATGATCTTCAAAAGCGTGAGGATGAACTTTCGAAGTTATTCTACAGAGGTTTTACCAAAGGATTTGTTCTTGAAGAATCTGATGTCAGTCATCAAAAGTTCAGTTCCAACTATGGCATATTCCTGGGAAAAGTACAGAGGATACTGCCGTCTAAAAATAATACCGGACTTGAAGTAATATTGCACCAGGACATTACTGATAAAGATGGTATTGCAATATTTACAAAAAACAAGATGCTTGGCTCTAAGATAGAATCTATAGGATCCCGCGGCGAAGAGATCAGCAAAGCATCAAAAGGGGACAAGGTCACAATTGGGATCAGTTCAAAAACTGCAAAGGCTGTACGTAACCATGATGAAGTATATCTATCCACGGATTCAGCACTTATAGAGAGTTTACAGAATCAGGAGATCAAAGATCTTCCTCTGGATATTATTGTAACTGCACGAAGAGGCAGAGCTTTCAGTATCGTAGCAAAAGGTAAGTATGGCGGACTTTCTTTCACGGATGAATTCATTGTCCAGGATGCAAAAAGTTCACCCACCAATAAAAAGCAGATCATAAAAGCTATCGAGAAACTTGGTGATACATCCTACAGTGCCAGATCTCTTAAGATAGACATGGACGAAAATATTTTCGTTCCTATGGGTGTTGTCACAGGTGCCAGAAGAGAGCTTATTTCCATGCTTCAGAATGAAGCATTGAAGACATACAAGCATCAGGAAAAGAAACCACAAATTGAAGAAGTCGATATCGAATCCACACTCGAAGATGATGCATCATTAGCAGCAAAAAAGCGATTATTAAGTGTTGATATAAATGGCCCGAAATTCCTCCCGGATGCCATTGATGCAGGTGCAGATATTGTTTACATGCCAATTGAATGGTTCAAAATGATTTCAGAAAGCAAATCCGAGATGAACATACAGGAACTTTCTGAAATGGATATTGAAATCGTATTCACAACTCCTCAGGTTACTTTTGATGAAGAATTTGAGCAGCTGAGAGAACTCATGATGCAGGTAAAAGCATCCGGATTCAAGCTTGCATGTTCAAATTTCGGAACTATTCAGGTTGGAAAAGAAATAGGTGCAGAGTACATTGTGCAAAGAGAGATGAACATTTTCAATGCTGATACTGCTAAGAAGTTCTTTGAAAATGGTGCACATAGAGTTACAGTTTCCACAGAGCTTGATCTGGATGAGATCGAAGATATATGCATGAATTCCGGAAACAGAACTGAACATGAAATAGAGATGCTTGCACATGGTCGGGAATTATTGCTTATTACCGAAAATGACCTGTTAAAACCATTTGCCGATAAGAGGATGCTGAAAAAGAAGAGTGATGTATATCTTGTAGACAGGAAAAATGACAGATTCCCTGTCAAGCGAAGTGGTACTCGCACTCTGATATATCATTCAAAGGTTCTTAATATGCTTGAGCATATGGATGACATAATGGCCTATGATTTAGATGTTATTCGGCTTGATCTGTCCTTGAACAGTCGAAGAGAAGTTAGTGATATCGTAAAGGCTTACAGAGCTGCCCTTTCTGGCAAATCCATAAAGCTGCGAGGTAATAATCGAGAAGTACCAACAACAGGTCATTATTTTGATGGAGTTATGTAAGCTTGTTTACCAAAAACCATGGCCACGATCTTTTTATATGCCTACATAAATAGTTTTTACTATAGATGATCCAGAGGACTCAGAAAAGTGAACGAAGAATTATTTTATAAGAACCAACTCCAAGATCTGGAAGATCAAAAGGCTGCATACTTTCATCAATTAGATGAAATTGAGCGAATGCGTGCTGAGATTGCTCAGAAAAAAGAAAACATGAATGCAGCTGAGTCTCTGATAAGTGGCGATTATGAAAAAATACGTGAAGCAAAACATCTTATAGCTTCGGAATATGAAAAGCTTTTGATCCAGAACAATGAGTTGGACAAAGCCATAAATGAATACGAATCAAAACGATCATCATTTTCTGAAAAAGAGAATGATCTAAATTCACGTATTGAGAACTTCGAAAGTGAACTGAAAAAATTCGAACGCCGAAAAACAAGATATGATGCTGACATACTACTTTTCAATAAGAAAGAAGAGTTATTTCAGGAAAAAAAACTAAAGCATGTAGATTCAGAGAAAGAGCTCAATAAAAGAATTACTGATCTACGTTCCTGTAAAGAAGAAATTGCATCACAAGAGATTGACATTGAGCTTGAAAATGAGAAAATCGAACGCATTCGTCAATCTAATAAAGTGATGCGCAATAAGCTTCTTTCAGAGGAAAACAAACTCAAGTCACAAGGACATGAGCTTGAAGAGTTGAAGATACGTAACGAAAAAGACATTGGAACTCAAATGACTCTTCAGAGGCAAAATCTCAATATCAAAAAACTGAACTCCAGAATTGATCAACAATTTTCCTATATCAAAACTCTTGAAGATAATGTTCTTGAATTGAAGCTCAAACTTGAAAATTCAAATAAAGCTCTTGACGAAGCAACGATTTGCACGAGAATATTTGAGCAAAATCTCGAACTGTTGCACATAAATTGATTTTGATTCTTTGAAGTAATCATTTGTATGCCATAGAAATCTTTTTTACCATGAAAAACTCATTTTAGCCTAAGAGATTATATTTCCAATATTGGTGATCACATTGCCACGCAAATTATCTGAAGAGGATATAAAATTACTAAAAAAGCTTGCACCAGAATGTGCAGGGCTTGAATGTTCCGGATCAAATGCACCGTACAGATCCCTGCTTCCACCCCTTTCCAACCATTTTACCACAGATCTTGATGATTTCAAAAGACGTCTGTCATTTTTAAATGATGAGGATATGTCATATCTCATATCGCTTATCAAAAGTGGAGAAGAAAGTCTGGGATGTGTTCCACCACAATATATACAGGTATTTATTGCATTTGTTGAAGAAAAACTTGGTTCAGAGCTGGCAAAGGAAATATTTAAAATTTATACATCAGGACGTGAATGTCAATCAAGTGACATCATATCACTCTAATGTACATGTTCTTTCTATTCAAAATAGACTGCTTTATTCATCTATTAGATCATTCGTTTCCTATTTTTGCGTAAAGATCAGCCAGTCCCTGCAAAGTAACCTGACCTTTTGAAGTTATAAAATAGTCTCCACGTTCACTTTTCTGGAGTATCATACCGGTGTCAAGTAGTTTCTGTATGTGGAACAATAGATTGCCACCACGTAGTTTTGTTATCTTTGACAACTCGGAGAAACTTTTTGTTTCGTTAACCAATGACCTCATAATAAGCAATCTCTGCTTATTTGCAAATGGCTCACAGATACTATTTACCACATCTTCTGAAAGTGTGCTGGTGCTGGCAGATCTTGTATCATCACTTCTGATATTTTTCTGATTGCAGAAAGATCTAATAAGCCCCATCTGCTTGTTAAAAATGTTTGATGCATAACTCACACAAGTACCACATTCATCCGTTGTTGCACATTCTTTGAGTTTATCGAATTGCTGCTGATAATCTTCAAGCATATCTTCACTGATGTTGTCTTCAAGAAGGAGGAGAACCATATCCTGAAGCAAGTTCTCAAAAGCAGCATGACATGGCACTTTATGCTCACATATACTACTCATACAGTCAATAGACTCTCTTGCGTCATCAAGCATGTAATTAAGCATTGGACGAGAAAGTTCCTCCCTAAGATCAGTCATCATTATATTCATTTGCTGTCGGTTGGAGTTTTCTAATACTCTTGTAACAACAAGACTTAAAGATGCGATCTCAGCTTTAATTTCTGACAATTCATCATAATATGGATCATCGTCACCTACCAATCTAATATTTTTTGCATGCTGATTTTCTGTTTTTTGTTTCATTCCTTCTCTCCAGGACTGAGCAATGTGGTATAATTTGATTCGAACTGTAGCATATAATTAGAGTGTATTTTTGTGTAGCTACGTATATAATAGTAACGATTAAGTATATTTACATATACTTCATACATAGATATGTCCAGTAGCATCTACGTTAAGATAATTAATCTGTGTTCTATCAATAGACTTTCAGGTTGGTGAAAATATACCAGTTATAAGCCTTATCGGTTGCAAGATACTTGAAGATGAAATCACACATGTACTTGTGGAACATAGACAGAATAGCAGGATAGTGCTTATCGACGACCTTGAGTCAATGGGACTTACAAAAAAACTCCGCTTACTGAATATTCCATTTTCAAAGACTCCAATCGATAAGATCAACAATTTTGTTAGTGATAGAATTAAGAATAAAGGAATTAAGAAAAACATATCCAGCACTCGTATTATATCCCGTATTTTAGGTTCTTCAAAGGATTCATGTAAACTTATACTTGTTGTAAAGATAATGGAGCTTGGCCTTCATAGAGACCATCATTTACTCAGGAACGGTGTAGAACAACAAATAATAGATATGGCCAGATTTTCTGATGGTATATTCCTTTTCTATGGTCTCTGTGGTAATGCTCTCAAAGATATTGAAAAGGTTGCAGAAGGACTGGAATGTGAACTATATATTCCAACAGACAAAGACGGCCAGATCGTGGACGACTGTGTAAGTATAGCCGTTGGTGGCAACAAGATCTACGATGACCTGTTCAAGAAGTGCAGAGGTACAGGTACACTATTTTTCACCCCCATGTGGGCTGCAAAATGGGACCTTGCCGGCGATGGTACCCAGGACATGCTGGGAAAAAACTGCAACTCATTCTTCACTGAAAAAATAGGCAGAATTGTCCAGGTGGATACTGGCTTAAACTTCGAGAAAGATTTCCACGAAAATATCTCTTCTGTCTCAAAACATTTTAACGCAAAAGTCTATAAAGCACAGGGGAGTACCGAAATTATCGATTCATGGTACCCAAAAGCAAGAGACGATCTCATAAAGAAGAGTAAAAAGAAAAGTAAAGTTTCCGATTAGATTTCATAATCAGAAAGAACTTCTATAACCGCGATGATTTATACAAATATAGATTTTGCATACAAGTAAAAAGACTTATTTAAATGATTTTGGAAGTTTTTCTTTATTTCTTTTATTATGGATAATATCCATCCACACCCCTAACAAAAGCAACATTTTTAATACATCAATGTCGAACTATTGACTGCTTTTTCATCAAATCATTATTAGCAGTAGCAACTATCAGGAAACGACACCATGATCAATTCTATACTGGACAATGACCTTTACAAATTTACCATGCAGATGGCAGTGCTTGAAATGTTTCCTGATACGGTTGTAGAATATCGTTTTAATAACCGTGGAGAGCAGCGTTTTAGTGAGGATTTTCTCAGAGAACTCAGGAAGATCATCGATGAGGATATTCCTGCAATTACTTTAAGTGAAGATGAATATCAATGGCTAAAAAAAGCTTGTCCGTTCTTTAAACCAATGTATCTGGAATACCTGAAGAACTATCGTTTTGATCCAGATGAAGTGACAGTTTCACTGAATGATGAAAATGATCTGGACATTACGATCAAGGGATTCTGGCACAGCAGTATTCTCTGGGAAATTGTGCTGATGCCCACCATTTCCGAACTTTATTTTGATACTGTTGAAAACGATTGGAAAAAAGACAATTCTGGTTCATGTTCTGAAGATAATGTTATTGAGGAATATACATCATTCATAGAGAAAATGGCATGGGAGTTGGAAACAAACCAGTGTCTTTACTCTGAATTTGGTACACGCAGGAGAAGAAGCTCCAAATTGCATGATTCTGTAGTTGGAGCATTGCATATTATGGATAGCTTCATGGGTACGAGCAATGTATATCTTGCAAAGAAATACAACTGTAAACCAATTGGAACCATTGGACATGAATGGATAATGGGAATCTCAGCCCTTGTAGGACTTAAAAATGCCAATCTCTTTTCACTTGAGAGATGGGTTGACATGTATAAAGGAGATCTGGGTATAGCTCTCTCCGATACCTTTGGCTCGAGAGCATTCTTTGATAATTTTAATCTGAAGCTTGCCAAACTTTACGATGGCGTTCGTCATGACAGTGGAGATCCTTTCAAGTTTGTAGATCAGGTAATAGAACATTATAATATGCTGAACATCGTTCCTGCCAGCAAGTTGATCGTCTTTAGTGATTCACTGCAACCTTTGGATGCAGCTAATATCAAAGACTATTGTCATGGAAAGATCAAATGCAGTTTTGGAATTGGCACAAATTTGACAAACAATCCTGAATTCTTCGTCGAGGAGCCACCATTGAACATGGTCATCAAACTTTACAAGGTCAATGATATACCAGTTGTAAAATTAAGCGATGATGAAGGAAAAGAAACAGGCGATATTAACGCATTGCGAGTGGCAAATTACGTATTCAGAAGAAAGGGACTAGATGATTATTGACTATGCTAGCTGCATTTAGCCAAAAATATAAATTGTAAATTGATTTGCCATTTCGTTTTTTGTGGAATTGCTTTTGAGGGGATAGTTCTATCGCATGATTGGAAGTATCCTATTCCATTTTACTCGTTTTTAATGGCAAATACACCGTTTTTCTTAACAATGCAATATATGCAACATTAATATTTATATATTTCTGCTGCATATAAAAATCATTATAATCATCATAGATATTTAGTTGTAACTTGAATTATAATTTACTGCACTATGCATTCCGAAGCGTAGATGTAAATATACATACGGCCTCGATTTCAATTTCCACCTTGATTGTACCAGCATGCATTTCTACAAACTGATTTAACAAAGTAAGGACCAGTCCAGTTCCCTCTTATTTACGGGTATAAAGAAAATATGTTTTTGCATGATCAACTTCCTAAACCAGGATATCATTTGAATTGGAACGTGAATTGATTCATGTCTATAAGTATGCATAATCAGTAGCGTGAAATTATTTCATCACAAACCTTAAATAGCTATAAACCTATTAGGAGATTGCTTTAAGATGGTAACTTGTATTCAAACGTAAGAGCTAGATAGTATTTACTTAATATGTACATGCTGTTCTTTATTTATGTTTTTAAACTTTGTTCATTCTTTTTAAGCACACCTAAATGGATGTGAAATATTTGTTCAATAACAATGAATCAACTGCACCAGTAGATGCTGGCGAGACATACGACGTAACAATAGAAGACTTAGCAAGAGAAGGCGACGGAATCGCAAGAGTAAGCGGATTTGTCATTTTCGTACCAGGTACATCAGTTGGCGACGAAGTCACCATCAAGGTAACCAAAGTAATGCGCAAGTTTGCATTCGGTGAGGTTGCATAATTTTAATCTGATGAAGAATACATATTCTTCATCTAAAATCTTTTTTGGATTTGCATTTTTATTCTAACTTAATAAATTTGGTTCTCTTTAACATTGTGTGAGTAAACTGAGTTTACCTGCAATCAAGAATATCACAGTATTCCTATACTTCTCAGTTTTCAACCCATATGATCTCTTAAATGCACTCTTTATCTGTTATTCAATCATTCAACAACACCATTACTGATACTTTGTTTAATTAATTTGGTTCTCTTTAACATCGTGTGGGTAAACTCAGTTTACCTGCCATCAAGAATATCATTGTACTCCTACACTTCTCAGTCTTTAATCCATATGATCTCTTAAAAGCAGTCTTGATCTTGTTGTTCAATCCTTCGACAACACCATTACTGATTCCTTGCTTAATTGATTCCAATATCCCATGAGAATTCCGCTTTATCATTTTAGCTAATGTGATAATTTCCTTGATGTTACTATGCGTTCCCCAATAATGCCATTTATCAAGATATTCCTTTGCTACTGCTATATTTTTGATCTCCCACAGACGTTGAAGTCCAAGCTTGAATCTATAAGCTTTCGCTGTCTTAGTATCCAGATCTTTGATCGAACCCATCTTAGTTATTTCTCTATTCGATAGATTTTCAGGATTTTTCAACCACATAAATCTCGTTTTACCAAGTTCTTTATTTGTTTGATATTCCTTCCTTCGAACCTTATCAATGGCATCATTCATCATTTTGACAATATGGAACTTATCGTAAACTATCTTAGCATTTGGGAAATATTCTCTTGCTCCACCCTTAAAAGCAGGATACATATCCATTGAAATATACTTGATATCATCGGGATCTATCTTCCTGGAAAGAACTTCTCTGAAGTTCTTGAAAACAGTTCTTTTCTTCCCATTTTCAATATGAATTACTCTTGATTGATTTAGATCATAGAACAAGGTCACATAGCTGTGACCTTTTTTAACGGAGATTTCATCCACTCCGATAGTATCTAGCTCAGAGAGATCCATCTTTGCTCTTGCTTCTTCAACATAATGAGCTAGAATTATCCAGACTGAATTTTCATTAATGTTGACCAATTCAGCAATGGAAGAGATACTCATTTCTTTAGACATAGCAACGATCAGTGCTTCAAAAAATAATGTGAATCCAGTGTTCTGTCTGGTCCAGGGAACTTCAACAAGTTTTACCCCATCCCCATCACACTTTGTTCGGGGAACTCTTGCATGAATGTATGTTTCATGATGGAAAAAATCAAGGTGTCTCCATACTTTTTCTTTGGTATCATGGAGATCACACAGTTCGTTGCAAACAGGACAGGGGAACTTCGTTCCCCTTGTAAAATCAAGATAAATATCCATTCTTTTATTAGAAACATCAAGATTAATGTCTTTTACATACCAAGGACTTGAGAGTCCTAATGCAAGTTGTATAAGGTCTTTATCTTCCATACCAATTGAATTGGAGAATATGAATATTAACTTACCCACTCAATCTTAAGGAGATCCATTAATTCCAAAATTCCATGAGAATACCTTTTTTACCATCTTTGCTAGTGTAATAACTTCTTTGATGTTGCTGTGTGTCCCAAATAATGGCATTTATCAAGGTATTCTTGCTACATCCACATTTTTAAGCTCCCACAAGCGTTAAAGAGCCAGTTTAAACCTATAAGCTTTAGCTGTTTTAGTATCTAGGTCTTTATTTTTTAAGCTCTGTAGAAAACCTACTTTTTATTTTATTTTATTTTATTTTATTTTATTTTAACATAATAATTTAAAAAAGATTAATTCCCTGAGTATTACTTACCACAGAAAATAAAAAGGAGGTAATTGTGTTTGTTCAGGTCAGAAATCTGGAACTTCCATAAAAGACCTCTATAAAACTTTATTCCTGCTGGTCCTGCTAACTCTCTCTGCATACTTAATGATAAATGGTGAAGGCATTATTTCGATGATAGGAATAAGTGGTTTCATAGTTAGAGCTTTAACAGGGAGTCTATTCCATAATACGTTCCTGATGATCGCAAAGTTACTAGAATAACTTAACCAGATCATCAATATCCAGATTGACATTGAATTCCTTCAGTTTAAAGAATTTCTTAGCTCTATTATCATCAGCTTCAAGCCTCAGATCACTTTCAACAAATCCTGCATTTTCAAGACGCTTTAAATGCAGCTGAATTACCTGTCGGGATAGGCTCAGATCCTTGGATAGTTCATACACATATCTTTCTCTTTCTGAGAGTAGGCACAGCAATTTCAATCTAACAGGATGTGAAATTGCTTCTCCTATCTTTGTGATCTGTTGAAGTGTCATTGTCATCGATACGCCTGATTTTTAAGGTTTGTATTATTAGAATTTAGATCTCATCAAGTTTTTCTTTGATATCGGTTACCATCTGCTTAATATCCTCAACATCCTTTTCTACCCTTGAAAGACGTTCATTGTTTCCTGACCCGACCATGTTCGATCTATTTAGTACTGTGAATACTACCCAGACCATGACCAGAATCAGCACTATATTCAAAAGTATTCCCCATACTGAACCATAAGTTCCATACATTCCGCTACCCATCATTATAAATCACCATTTTATTTTACTTAAAAAATAAATAGGGATTTAAGCTATTTATAGACTGGTATTGAAATCGTTATGGATATCATAGTCTATACCAGGATGCACCCATCTGTTTTGTGGCAGGAAGTAAAATGATTCTACTGCAGTGTGTTTCAGGAAGTAACCAGGGTATGCTTCAGCTATTGTTTTGTCTTCTTTCCCGTCAAGAGGATGCCAGTGAACATAACCTTGTGCCTTTGGAACATCTTCGGAAATTACAGTCCAGAGGTATTCAGCAGAACCGCCATTGTAAGTTGCGTTAGCAAATATTCCATGAACTTTCCAGCCTACTCTATCTGTACCATGGATAGCTTCTCCTTCATCATTGTAACTTATATACATGAAACCGTTGATCTTTTCAGGATATCCGTTCTCATTTAGCTGCCCAGCTACCTTAAATTCATGGTGGCCGTCATGCATCTTGTCATTGAAGAGATATTCCCAGGGAGACGCATGGTGGTTCCACATTTTTCCTGATGATGCCATAGCTCCGGAAGAAAGTACCAGAAATACACCCAGGATAACTATACTAGCCATTAATATTTTTTTTACCATCAAATCACCCTCTATTCAATTATGTTAATTTTTACTTAGAATTATCAAGTATTATTTTGCCAAAATAACGGACTACATGAACCACGCCAACATTTGCATTATCAAGTAAGTGACTGTGAATATAATGAGTCCCATGGACATCTAAAGGAATATGTTCCTATAGACCACGTCCCTTTCAGAACCTACTTTTTTCCTAAACACTCCACAACCACCTTTTCCGCATGTATTGCAGGAAGAACTCTCGTTTTTGTGTTTATTTGCTGTATCATTTAGTATTGGGACTATGCTCATTTCTGCCATTTTCTTGTAGTATCCTTTGCTATTAAATTCGTTTTTTGTAAATTATGACAGGTTTTTTACTCAAGTTTTCGAAGGATCTTATCCAACAATTCTCTGTTATCTTCTTGTTTTCTCTCGATCCGCGAGATTCTGGAGTCATAGTTGCTATTATCATCTCTGCTGTTTCTGTTGAAGAATGAAGAAAATGCCCATATTATTGCTATGATTATCAGTATATTGAATATCATGCCAATACCTCCTAATAGTCCAGATCCGCCATATCCCCCGTACATCATGATATCACCCTGTTCTTCTAAAAATCTATGAGTATGGTTTAATAACCATACATCATCCCAGATCCTGCTCCGCCTCTGTAACTACGGCCTGAACTTCTGGACTGATAATTATTACCAGTGAATGTGTTGAAATCCTTGATCACTTCACCTGTGAATGCATCGATACGTCCCTGCTTTATTGTACCTTCATCGTCGGTGTAGTAGACAACCCACCATCTGCCCATCTGATAAATATTATCAGCTGTTACATCAGAGCTTATCTCATTCTTTGCAATATCATAAGCGTCGTCAACTGTTCTAACTGTTAGTTCCATTGTTGTATCAGCATAATAAGGCCCATTTCCTCCAAAGCAAGCTCCAGGTCCATAACCTCCCATGTTAGTTGCCATCCAGTTGTACATCTGCCCATACCAGGCATTGTTATCTTCATTTGTTTGTGCATTAACTGCCCCCATTCCGCTAACAAGCAGAACAAGCGCACCCACTGCAATCAGCATTGTTGTTCTTTTCATGTTTTTTCACCAGTTTTATTTGAGTTGCATACACCGAAACTGCAACACATATGTAGTCAACATGCTACACATGTACTTACAACAATATATAGCTTGTGGTTAACAGCCACATTTACCAAAAAGATTGGATCAAGAGAAACAAGATAATTTCTGAGGTAGAAACCTTTATATCAATACAAATCCCAATTTTTAAAGGGGAAATTGACTGATCCATAATGGAATACTAAAATTAAAGAGCCGCTCAAACCAACTGCCCTGGGCTTAGCTGCTGCAATTTTTTACTACAGCGTATTTGTTCAGCCTTTTATACAACAGATCAATTTGACATAGGAAGTGGAATTCAATGGAACATCAAATGAATTCATCAGAGGGGGATGAAAAGGATCACGAAATGCACCATGAACATGGAATGGAACATGAAGGAAAAAGTCACCATGCTCAGATGCTGGAGGATTTCAAAAAAAGATTCATTATTTCATCAATCCTCACAATACCTGTTTTGATACTATCCCCTGCTGTTCAGGGATTATTGGGATTTGAATTTGCCTTCCCTAACTCCAATCTTGTTTTACTTGGACTCTCAACTATAATCTACTTTTATGGTGGTCATCCCTTCCTGAAGGGAATATTCACCGAACTAAAGGCCAGAAATCCTGGCATGATGACCCTGATAGCTATTGCAATAAGTGTGGCTTATATCTATAGTTCTGCAGTTGTCCTTGGATTACCTGGCAAATTCTTCTTCTGGGAACTTGTGACACTTATCGATGTAATGCTCCTGGGTCACTGGATGGAAATGCGTTCTGTAATGGGTGCTTCAAAAGCTCTGGAGAAGCTGGTTCTTATTATGCCATCAGATGCTCATATTGTGAAAGATGAGCAGATTATCGATGTTCATGTCAATGAACTCAAAGCTGGAGATGTTGTGCTTGTTAAACCTGGAGAAAAAGTTCCAGTAGATGGTATCGTACTCAAAGGTGATAGCAGTGTCAACGAAGCTATGCTAACAGGTGAATCGAAACCTGTGTCAAAAGGGACTGACGATGAAGTAATAGGCGGTTCGATCAATGGTGAAGGTTCCATACATATAGAAGTAAAAAAGACAGGAAAGGATACATACCTAAATCAGGTCATAGAGTTAGTAAGAACTGCACAGGAGAGTAAATCAAAGACACAGGATCTTGCAAACAGAGCTGCTTTGGTACTTACAATAGTTGCTATCAGTGTAGGCACGATCACTCTGGGTGTGTGGTTATACGTAGGCCAGGAATTTGTTTTTGCCATTGAAAGAGCTGTTACAGTAATGGTCATTGCATGTCCTCATGCTCTTGGGCTTGCTATACCACTTGTTGTTGCTGTTTCTACTTCTCTTGGAGCAAAATCCGGTTTGTTGATAAGGGATAGGCAGGCCTTTGAGAGAGCCAGAAATATAGAAGCCATCGTTTTTGATAAGACAGGTACACTCACCGAAGGTAAATTTGGAGTTACTGACATTATACCATTCGTAAAGTTAGAAGAAAATGAGATACTGGCACAAGCTGCTTCCCTTGAAATCAATTCAGAACATCCCATTGCTCTTGGTCTTGTTAATACTAGTAAAGAGAGAGGGATTGATACATATGCTGTTGAAAACTTCCAGTCCATACCAGGAAAGGGTGTTGAGGGAAATGTTATGGGGAAACTGCTGAAAGTTGTCAGTCCTAACTATCTTGAAGAAAAAGGCACAAAGTTATCAAATGAAAAGATCGATCATATTAAACAACAAGGCAAAACCATCGTATTTTTGCTTGAGGATGAGGAGCCAGTCGCTGCAATAGGACTTGCAGACATCATCAGGAAAGAATCAAAAGAGGCTATTGACAAACTTCGGTCAATGGGCGTAAAATGCATGATGCTTACAGGTGACAACAGATTTGTTGCAAAATGGGTGTCTGAAGATCTTGGTCTTGATGATTACTTTGCAGAAGTATTGCCGCATGAGAAAGCTCAGACCATAAAGGAGATCCAGAAAAACTATACGGTTGCTATGGTCGGGGACGGTGTGAACGATGCCCCTGCTCTTGTACAGGCTGATGTAGGCATTGCTATTGGAGCAGGTACAGATGTAGCAGTTGAAAGTGCTGATATAATATTAGTCAGGAACGATCCCAAGGATGTAGTGAATATAATTTCCTTATCTAAAAGAACCTACTCGAAAATGTTCCAGAATATCCTCTGGGCAACTGGTTACAATGCATTTGCCATACCCCTGGCTGCTGGAGTATTGATCGGTTATGGTATCTTGCTGAGTCCTGCTGCAGGGGCAGTCCTCATGAGCCTTAGCACAGTGATCGTTTCAGTAAACGCAAGATCTCTGAAAATGGAATAACTAAGGATTGGAGTAGGTAAATTGACTCCAATCTCTCTTTTTTATCATTCAATATGAACTGACATATCAAAGTGTTTTCAGATATTCGATCAGGTCATCAAGGTCAGAATCAGACATATCCCACTTTGGCATTATATAATCAACTTCTTCGCCAGCAGGATCGATCCCTCCTCTTATCGCGATCTTGATTGTTTCATCAGTGTATGGAGGATGCTCTTCATGTTCATCTGCATGCTTATCCCCAGATGTCAAAGTTTCATATGTGATGTCTGGAGGTATAACATTGCTCATCATAATGGGTACTCCACCTTTTCCACTTATACCATGACAACTTACACAGCTACCACCATGAACATACAACCAGTGTGGACCTCCATTAATAGGAATTTCCTGACCACTTTCATTAAAGCCAGTGTAATAGATAATTTCCCCATTGGATGAAAATTCAGCAATAGTGTTAGAATCTGCTGATGGATTATATTGCTCATGAATCAGTAAAAATGGAATATCTCAAAGAAAGCGAAACAAAAGGAAACTGTCCTTGGAGGGGGGAGATCAGCTACTATGACATTGTAATCGATGGCGTAGTAAGTAAAGATGCAGCCTGCTATTTCGCTGAAACTAACCCAGATGCCATTAAAAAGGTCGGTAAGGACTATCAAAATTACATCGCCTTCATAAAAGAGATATGCAGGAAGTAGTGAACACATAGGTTTCACACTTATTTCTTTCTTTCTTTCTTTCTTTTTTGCATGAATTAGAAGATTTTTAATATTCTTCATTAAAGTGCGAAGAATTGAATCCGAATTTCTACACCAACTAATATTGGCAGTTTAGGACACTTTGTATGTAAGGTCTAAAACACAAGTACGGCTGATATTATCATGCAAAAGGACTTCAATAAACCCTATTCATTAATAGTCATCCCCTGTTCTTCTTTAATACCAATATCAGTTTGCTCCATCGGAGAATAGTGTTTACAGCTTCCATCTTGGGCCGGAATGGTGCAAGCTGCACAGCCCATATGACTATTAAAAACACAGCCCGAGCACAATTCTGGACATTCCCCTGATTCTACTTTTGTCCATACCATTCTTACACTTCCTTATCTATGGGATTTTGGACGCTTATCCCCTTTATTTAGCGGTTTAAGTCCCCTTCATACCATCTACAGTCTGAAAATAGATGACCACCCATATTCAAAAACTTCCCAATGTAGTTATTTACCTTTCAGCTTATCGATAATCTCAGAAACAAAGGCTGCTTTCTCATCTTCAGACATACCTTCAGAACCTTGCTCTATAAGTATTCCAACCATTTTCAGTACAAAGTCTGTTCTTTCTTCAACGGGAACTTTTGGAAGCATGATATTCAGGCAATTTGGCATCATTTCCATCATCATATTGGGCATCATTGTCATGGCTTCACCTTTATTATCTTCCATCATCTTTGACATCATTCCACCTTCTCCCATCATCATTTTTGGCATCATTTCCATCATGTTAACTCCCTCCATCATTTTAGGCATCATATTTTCCATCATATTTTGCTTATCCTCTGTTGACATATCAGCAAAGAAATTTCCCATCATATTTTCCATCATATCTTCTCTTTCTTCTTTGCTCATCCGTCCCATCATAAATTCCATCATTTTTTCCATCATGTTCATTTTCTCCCCGTCAAACTGATTTCCTGTTTCTTGATGTGTGCTGTTGACAAAATAATTTAAAATCACATATTGCCTGTAATTTATTCCTTACTAGACAATCGTGACACCAGGTAATTTACACTTTCTTCAGATAGGTTCAGATTTTTTGCAATCTCTTTGGTATCACTTGTTTCTTTTAACATATCGAGCAGATCTTCATTGACCTGATCAAGCCACTCTTCGAACAGCTTTTTCAATTCGGCTGTTCCATATGAATTTATATCCGGATCATATTTTGTAGTCCCCATCATATTTTGCTGCATTTCCATGCATTTTTGCAGCATCGATGGCATCATATCCGATTCCATCATTTCTTGCATCATTCCCATTGGATTCCCCTTATTTTTCATTTTAATTTCTCCCTTTAAATGAATTCATCTATTTTGAACAAAGCAAACTGGAAAATGTTTGAAAAAGCTATCTTCATCCTCAAATGATATTTTCTCAAACAACTGTGTTATTTCTTCCCCTAAATCCCTAATATCATTGACCGTTTCGATGACTCTAGGTGTCACAAGAGCATGATAAACAAATGCCTTTTTTCTGCATGAAACCACTATCCCTGAATTTTTTAATATCTTAAGGTGATGTGATACCAGAGGCTGTGATATATCAAGCTGTGTGGCAATTTCATTGACTGGCTTTGCACCGTTTTCCAGTACTTGCAATATTGCTAATCTATTCTCATCTGAAAGGACTTTAAAGATCGTTGCATATTTTCTGAAACTACTAACCTTGATTTTCTCTGGATCTATCTTTATCACCAATATACAGTTATGTTCTAATCATATAAACATCTGTTTATATCTACATGTTCTTATGTGCCAGCATCAATAATATATCAACATCCTAAAATCACATGAATTCTAGCAACTCACTAGAAAAACATTCATATAGAGTTAACACAGAAAATAAAATAAAATATTTCAGGGGTATAATCAATGGAAGAAAAAATCACAAAATCATATACTAACTCTATTGGAACTGAATTTGTATTGGTCCCTGCAGGGGAATTTGACATGGGGTCGTTGGAAGATGAAAAGAACTGGTACAGGAACGAGCGTCCTCAGCACAGGGTTAAGATCCCTAAAGAATTCTACATAGGTAAATATCCTGTTACACAAAAGGAATGGGTGGAGATAATGGGCTTCAATCCCTCCCGTTCCAAAGGTGACGATAATCCTGTTGCTAAGGTTTCATGGAGCGATGTCCAAGACTTCATCAGTAAATTGAATGAAAAAGAGGGCACAAATAAGTACCGCCTCCCAAGTGAGGCTGAATGGGAATATGCCTGCAGGGCAGGTACTACTACTAGGTATTATTTTGGGGACGATGATGCCAAACTAACTGATCATGCCTGGTATGATGTTGATGAATCCACAGGCTCCCACGAACTTGGGCAGAAGCAGCCAAATCCCTGGGGCCTCTACGATATGCATGGAAACCTCTGGGAATGGGTGCAGGACAGATATCATGATAGCTATGAAGGTGCTCCAACAGATGGCAGTGCATGGGAAGAGGACGATTCAGCTAAGGAGATACACGTTCTTCGAGGCGGTGCCTGGTCAACACGTGCAGAAGGATGTCGCTGTGCAAGCCGCTACTACTATCCCAAGGATGGTCGCAGAAGTAGACGTTCAGGCTTCCGTCTGGTAATGGAAGTTTGAATACTTCATTTTTTGATTTTTCTAGTAAACTAAATCGACCCTGCCTCATCCAGGCACACAAACCGAGCACATGCAATACGCTCAGCATTGCAATGATAACAAAAAAGTCAGTTAATCAATCAAAATCAACATCATAGGAAATAGATATCCATGGTGGGCCCGGCAACCCAGATGACGCTTCTGGAGCGCGGATCGAGGTGTATCGCTACGCTCAACACCCCAATACGAATGAGAAAACATCAGTTAATCAATTAAAATCAACATCATAGGAAACAGATATATATGGTGGGCCCGATGAGATTCGAACTCATGATCCCCGCCGTGTAAAGGCGGTGTCATAACCGGCTAGACCACGGGCCCACGCGAATAAGTTAGTTTGCTGGTGACGGTTTCGTCCTCGAGCAACCCTTTAATGTCACTGGTGGTATATAAATCTTGCTGATGCCGGTGTAAAATAAAGCATAATACTTGATTTTCAGTCATTTTCTGCCGAAATAACAGGCAGAATGGAACTAATAACCTGAAAAATTGCCATTCATTTCAGTAATTCGTATTCTGACTATCGCAACCTTGTCCAGTATAGCATCGGAATAGGCCAATTCTTTCTTTCCAGCATACTTTTCCATCAGCAAATTCAATGCTTTAGTCTTGTCTCCAGGATCTGCGATCAGGGGTGCATTACCCAGCCTATGATGCTGTAATATTTTTCATGCTCCAGCAGTTGGTGCAGGGAATAGTTCTGCCTTGTAATCTATCCCAAAGCAGACTTGTGGGTTCTCATTGATAATATCTAGCTTCTTTCCAAGCTTGGCAGCATGCAAATAGAGTACATCATCGCACAAGAGCTGCTCATATGAGATAATCAACAAGACATCTCTGATTAGTAATAGTTCCAACAAATTCGGCAACTTTAACGTGCTCAGGATGATTCTGATAAGTAAGCAATGTATTTTCATCTTCAAACACTGAATAAAGTGTAACATCAAATGCAGCATCTGATCCATTAATGTCAGCCCCTACTTCAATTTCTAGTATTTCAGGGATGAGTCCTTTCAGATTTTCGAGCATGTTTTTCATTTTATTGATGTTTTCAGTCTTGCCAACACCTTCAACGTTATCCTTGATCTTCCACATGACAATATGTTTAAGCATGAAATTCACTCCATTTAATTTGAATACAAAATATTCTGATTAAAATAACCTCTGACTACTTAAAGGAAACAACATTTATAACTATTTCATTTAAATTGAAATTCTGACCATGGGTTCTAACTAATATCAAAGGACAATTCAAAATAGGTATTTAAATACTAAAAAAAAGAATAACACTGTATGCCTTATGACAACTATCGCCAGGAAGATGATGACCTGGATTATGTCGAGGATTACCTTGGCGATTACGGCAGTGTCCGGTCTATTGTACGTGAGGCTTTACCTTTTGAACTTATTGCAACACTCGGTGGTGTTGTGTCAGGCGTCATTCTTTCTGGTATGACAAATGAATTACAGATGATCCCAGGACTTATAGTAATAGCCCCTGCTGTGCTGGGTATGCGTGGTAATATTTCATGCACGCTTGGCTCAAGGCTTGGAAGTGCTATTCACATGGGTCTTATTACAAAGATAGAGAACAACCCGGAACTTACAAACAATGTTGCAGGTTCACTCCTTTTAAGTTTGCTTTTATCCATTGTCCTTGGAATTGTGGGACATATAGTGACAGTAGTACTTGGCTTTGAGAGCGCAGGCGTTCTAACATTAACTTCCATAGCAGTAATAGCCGGTGTATCATCTGGAATTATTCTGGCTTTTGTAGCAGTCCTGCTGGCTATTGGTATGTTCAGATTCGGTTTTGACCCCGACAATGTGGTCACACCTGCAATTGCCACGATAGGAGATATCGTTTCAATGCTTATGATATTCATCGCAGCAAAGGTGGTGCTTCTACTGTGACATATTATACGATCAGAGGAATTGTAGGAAGAGGGTTCCCCATCCTTGCAATGACCTCTTTAATAGGAATTGCAGCTGGCCAGGTACTTAACCGTGGAATGGATAGCCTGATATCCATGCCTATTGTCCTGATATTGATACCTGCACTCATCAAAGTTGGAGGCGATACTGGAAGCATGCTAGGTGCCAGACTATCCTCATCATTCCACATGGGCCTTGGAAACCAACTTTACAGGAACCCCGTGGTACGCAATAGTCTCCTTGCAGCTCTTATAGTTGGTCTAACAGCATCCCTGTTCCTTTCCATTGTAGTATGGATAACTGGAAAAGCACTTGGTATTGGAATAGCTTACAGCACATTACTGGCCCTTTGCATGATAGCAGGCTCATTTGAACTCATTGTTGTTTTCACAGCAACCGTAGCCATCGCATTTGCATCCCACAGATTTGGAGTTGACCCTGATGATACAGTAATACCACTAATAGCAACTCTAGGAGACCTTGTGGGAGTTAGCGGTATCTTTTTCACAATGTACCTTTTAGGTATTATATAAGCAATAAATAACACTGCGATCAAACAAAAATCTCATAGAAACATACAATAAACTGGTAGAAATATTATGAGTCCGAAGGAAATAAAATATACCCCACGAAATCTAAAGGATCTTTTGACCGAGATGAAGGATACATCTGAACTAATGGTCGATCTGGCATATTCTGCAATGGTCTATCATGACGAAGATATAGCAGAAGAGGTTCTCCGGCTTGAAGCAAAAATGAATACACTTGACTATCACATGAAAATATCAGCAATGCTTAGCACAAGGCGTGTTGAAGAAGCAGAGGAAATGTCTGGTGTATTACAAGTTGCTCGTGCTTCCGAAAACATTTCTAATGCTGCCGGCGACATTGCCAAGGTAGTGCTTAACGAAATGGGGATTCCTACTGAATTAAAAATGGCCCTGAGAGAAGCAGAGGAGACAATTATCAGAGCTACTGTCAGTGAAGATTCAGAGCTTAATGGGAGAACACTTGAAGATATAGAACTTGATACCGAGACAGGGATGTGGATTATTGCCATCCGTAGAAATGATGAATGGATATACGACCCTAACCATGATACCAGAATCCGATCTGATGATGTGCTCTTTGCCAGAGGACACGATGAAGGAGTCATTTATTTTATGGAACTCGTCACCAACCATAAATACGTACCAAGGGACATACCTCATGAAAGATTCCTGATCGATCTTGAGAAAGCTGTTGACGTGATAGTTGAAATGAAGAATCTCGGAGAACTTTCAGTAGGACTTGCGTACTCAGCCCTATTGTTCGATAACGAAGATATAGCACATGAAGTTAAAGCATTGGAAGTAGAGAGCAATGCCATGCAGAATGAGCTGCAGCACTGGGTACTTGAAACTGCAAAGCATATTCCTGATGTAAATCAACTACGTGGACTATTACATCTGGCAAGTTCATCTGAATCAATATCAGATGCTGCATACACAATTGCAGATACAGTGCTTCGAGATATAGAACTTCACCCCATCATCACAATTGCAGTCAGACAATCCGATGAGGTTATCACAAAACTGATGGTGAACAGTTGCTCACCAATAGTAGCAAAGACATTTGGCCAGTTAAAGCTCGAAACCGAGACCGGCGTACATATAATGGCAGTTAAAAGAGGGGAACGCTGGGTATACAGACCCAACAAGAGAACTACAGTTCAATCAGGAGACATACTTATAGCCAGAGGATCACGCACAGGAGAAGATGCACTATTTGAAATGTGTGCTTGTCCTTTTGAAGGAGAAGATGATTCCTGATCAAAACTACCAGGAATTTTCAGTTTGAATTTGAATTTTAAGATCGGATTTAACTCTAAACTAAAGAAATGAAGTTTGAGATATTCAAACTTCTTTTTTTGTTATTTCCACTGAACCGTCTTTTTTGCCAATATAGACTTCATCTACGTTTGTGAAAATACCATGCTCCACAACTCCTGTGAGCTGGGAAAGAATGAATGACATCTCGGCTGGATCTTCAATGAACCCGAATTCCGCATCGATGATGAAATTACCATTATCTGAAATTACAGGACCATCTTTTCTTGATGCAAGACGAAGCACAGGCTCGCCACCAAGTTCTCGGATCTGCTTTGAGACAAGTTCTTTTGCATAAGGAAGTACTTCAATTGGCACAAAATGGTCCATGCCTTCACTTGATTTTCCTTCATCTGCGACAATTACAAAGCTTTTTGCAGAGCGTGAAACTATCTTTTCACGAGTGTGTGCTGCACCGCCACCTTTGATCACATTAATTGCAGCATCTACCTGATCCGCACCATCGATGGCAAGGTCAAGTTCAGGGTTCTCTGCAAGTGATGTTAAAGTGATGCCTGCCTGAATTGCAAGCATCTCTGACTGGTATGATGTTACCACTGCAATAATGTCAAGGCCTTCTTCTGCAACACGTCTTCCAAGTTCTGCAATTGTGTAAGCTGTGGTGGAGCCAGTACCAAGACCAACTACCATACCATCTGTTACAAGTTCTGCTGCAGCGATACCTGCAGCTTTCTTTTCAGGACTTTCAACTGATGGATTCCTTTCTTTCATGGAAATTACATCCTGAGAACAAGTTATGGAGACAATCTCTTTCTGTCCCTTGGGAACAATACCACATCACGGATGTTATCGACACCCAGCATGGTCATTAAAAGTCTCTCACAGCCAACACCCCATCCTGCATGTGGTGGCATACCGTATTTGAAAGCCTTGAGGTAGAATTCGAAGCCTTCAGGATCAAGACCCTGGGATTCTATTCTTTCTATGAGAAGTTCTGGCACGTGGATACGCTGTGCACCGGATGAGAGTTCCATTGTTCTGTGCATCATATCAAAGCCCTTGGACAATACCGGATTGTCCTCGTATGGCATTGCGTAGAAAGGTTTGATCTCAGTTGGCCAGTCAATGATGAAATAGTGTGATTCACCAGTTTCCTTGAACACATGCTCACCGATGATGTGCTCTGCTGATGTACCAAGGTCATCCCCCCATGCAAGCATTTCTCCGCCTTTTGAGTTTACGATCTCGATAGCTTCATCATATGTGACTCTCATAAATGGAGTCTTTGGAACCTGAAGTTCCACACCCAGAGTTGCCAGTGATGCTGAAGCCTTCTCGATCACCTGTTCGTAAACATAAGCTACCATATCTTCCAGAATTACCATGACATCAAAGTGGTCACAGAAACTTGCTTCTATATCGATAGAAGTAGCTTCATTAAGGTGTCTGCGAGTATCGTGTTCTTCAGCCCTGAAGATAGGACCAATCTCAAATACCCTGTCAAGTCCACCTGACATCAATATCTGCTTGAAGAGCTGAGGACTCTGGGGGAGGGCGTAGCACTTTCCCGGATTGACCCTGCTGGGGACGAGGAAATCCCTGGCCCCCTCCGGCGTCGATCGGGTCAGAATGGGGGTCTCTATCTCCACGAACTCCCTGTCTATGAGAAAAGAGCGAATCAGGTTGGTGATTCGGCTTCGGAATATCATATTCTGCTGTAACTCCCTGTTGCGCAGGTCCAGATATCGGTATTTGAGTCTCGTTTCGAGGTTTACACTGCCGCCGTGCTGTATATCAAAAGGGGGAGTGAGGGAGAGATTCAGCATCTCGAAATCGTGAACGTAGACTTCGATATCTCCAGTGGTTATGTTTGGATTCTCGGTCCCCACGGGACGCCGACGCACCACTCCCCTGATTGCTATCACATACTGACTTCTCAGGGTGTGGGCTATCTTGTGTGGTTCGGGGGCTTCCTGCGGATCGAAGACGACCTGGGTGATCCCCCATCGGTCAAACAGATCGATAAAAGCGACCCCGCCATGGTCACGGTAATTTTCAACCCAGCCGTTCAGTGTTACTTCTTCGGACAGCTCTTTCGTTGTTAATTGCCCACATGTA
>JAIPUR010000020.1 GCA_020055655.1 Methanosarcinaceae archaeon
AGTCAATGGGTATACCCGAGCTGGTGGTTATTTTACTGATGGGATGCAGTTTAAAGATAGTCGGGTGGAAATGGTAAAAAGTGACTCTCTCAACTTAGGTACATCAGACACTGTAATAAGTATGATTGTGCAAGCAGAACAAATAAACGGACTGTCTTCACTATATCTATCAGGTGCAAGCGGTGGAGCGGACGTAGGTGGGTTATGGTTAAGACCAGTGTCGAGTACCAATATATCAATAAATCTAGGGCGAAATGTTGGTAACAGGTTATCTTCAGATCTGTACTTGGACGATGGGATAGCTGACGGGAAAATTCATTCATTAGACTTTATCTTTGACAGGGATTCCATCATGTATGTATACGTGGATGGAAAATTACAAACAAATACCATTGACATATCTTCTTTCAAAAATGAAGATATAATAAATTCCTATGATACAAAAATAGGGTATCAATCACTGACATACAGGTGGGACGGTCTTATACTCTTTACATCAGAATCTAGGATTATCCCCTCTAATTCGGAGCTTATTAGCAGATTCAACAAACTCGCAGTTCTACCACTGTATACATTCGACTTCTCTAAGTACCCAAGCAATACCACAGTATACACAGATGCACTACCTTACTCCACTGCAACAATCAATTCAGGCAGTTTCAAGGTAGACGACAGTAAACTGCAATGTGTCACCGATGGACAGATAGTGTTTAGAAATGCACATGAGTTCGATGGTAGCGAGTATATTAAGACTGTGATTGATGGCATTGAATACACTGGAACAGGTACAGTTACAGAAGGCTCAATGACTGCTTCAATAGAGCAGGGGAGCACATTGATAACCATTGATATGACAGCTGGTGATACATTGGATGCAATAGACATACAGTTTAGACAAGAGGTATAATAATGACATGGGATGAAACAAAGGTAAACAAGTACCCACTTACGCCGTCCAATAATAACATTGTAGCCGACGATTGGAATTCAATGGTCACTGACCAAAAGGACAGATTAAGTAAAACAAATGACACAATAGACGACGTTCAAGATGGTACTACATACGTCAAAACACATAACGATTTCACAGATGCACTGCTGACGAAACTCAATGGTATATCAGAAGATGCAACTGCATACACTGACTCAGACGCACAGGCAGCTATCAATTCAGACGCTGACCACGGCTCTACTGCCGACCACGACTATCGTACAAACGAAGAAATACAGGACGTCGTCGGTGCAATGGTAACCGAGGGAACAAACGTAACAGTATCATACGATGACACATCTGGTACAATAACAATAAACTCGACTTATACAGACACACAGCTGTCAACTGAGGAAGTTGAGGACATCGTCGGTGCATTGATAGTAGGCTCTGGCAATACAACAGTTGATTACAGTGATGCAACTAGTACATTAACTATATCGACAGATGTAGATGCAATTGTTGCAACTCATGCATCAAATGAGAATGCACATCACAACGAACTTCACACAGTTGCAAGTCACAGTGATACATCAGTAACGGGTGCACAACTTGATTCTGACCACAGTAAACTGGCTACAATTGAAACAAACGCAGATGTAACTGATACAGCAAATGTCAATGCAGCTGGAGCTGTTATGAATGCAGATTCATCTACTGCTTCAATGCAGTTTGTTGTAGACGAAGACGACATGTCATCTAACTCTGCTACCAAAGTACCAACACAGCAGTCTGTCAAGGCATACGTAGATACTGAGATAACAGGTGCAAGTGGTGACGCCGTTAGTATACAGGGTACTAATGTAGATTCAAGCGTTGGTACTCCATCAGACGGCGATATACTTGTGTACAGAACAGCAGGAAGTGACTTCATTTTGGAAGCCAAGCCTGCAAGCGGTAGTAATCCTGCTTTAAATGATGTCACAGATGTCGAAATATCATCTGTAACAGATAATGATATACTGGCTTACGATACAACTAGTGGCGACTGGATTAACCAGTCAGCAACTGGAGCAGGTTTCTCAAGTGTTGCTACAAGCGGTAGCTACGATGACCTATCGGATAAACCTGCGATACCAGATGGAACTGTGACAAGTGTTGCTTTAAGTGGTTCCGATGGTATTGAGGTCGATAGTGGCAGTCCATTGACGACAAGTGGTACTATTGCACTCGGTGTCAATAAAGCAGCAATGTTATCTACTATAAATGTAGCAGATGGTGCAGAAGTAAATAACATATCAGATGCGAATGTAAATGATCTAACCGATAGTAATGACACTTCATTACACTATCATTCTGCTGATAGAGATAGAAGCAACCACACTGGAACACAGCCGGCATCAACTATAAGTGATTTTGATACTGAAGTTAGCAATAATTCAGCAGTTGTAGCTAACACAGCAAAGGTAACAAATGCAACGCATACGGGAGATGTCAGTGGTAGTACAGAGGTCACGATAAATCCATCTGCTATAACACTTAAAACACAGGTAACACCCGATGGCAGTGATTATGTACTTATATCAGATACAAGTGATTCTGGCTATCTAAAGAAATCCCTGATGTCTGAGTTCATGTCTGACGGCGATATGTTATCATCTACATATGACCCGACAAGTGTAAATGGTGATGCATTCGACATGGACAATATGGTCGAATCTGATATTTCAAAGGTCATGACAGACTTAGAAAGAGACAGTATTGCGACTATATCAAGTAAAATATCAAATGTTGTAGATGACACAACACCTCAGCTCGGTGGAGACTTAGACTCACAGAACAACGATATTCATAGCATAGGTAAACTGCTGTTCGGTACAGATACTACTGCATCATATATATGGGAAGTTCTACAGGGCATACGTATACAGGGTAAAGATTCTGTCAATGTATGGGTAGACGGTTCATCGATTAGTTCAATGACATCGTCAAATGTTTACTTTTACGCACCAGTTGATATGAATAGCAATGCCATTACTGACCTTGCTACACCTACGGCAGCATCTGATGCAGCTACAAAAGGATATGTAGATGATATGCTTCCAATAACTGCTTCAGATGTAACTGATTTCGATACAGAAGTTGGAAACCATATAGATGTTACAGCAAACACCACTCACAGAGGAAACACTTCTAATCCACATAGTGTAGACAAAACAGACGTCGGTCTTTCAAATGTAGTGAACGACCTACAGACTATAGCACAGTCAGGTGGTAAAAATATATGGGTACAATCATCAGAACCCACAGCAGTCGAGGTTGGTGACATATGGATACAAACAAGCTAAGTAGAACGAAATTAGATGAAATTTCAAGGATAGATAATTCAATCAGTGAACTAGATATTGACCCAAGTAATTACATACAAAACAGGCTTAAGAAACTTGACGAAGATGTTGACCGTATGCCAGTGAGGAAAGCTAAATACCCTGGAAACATTACAATGAGGGAACATTTGATTAACATACGCAATGACATGCAAACGGAACCAACGAAGTATATCACAAGAAGACGTGAAAAACTCATGAAACTAAAACTTGAAGTAGAGACACTTGATGAGGTGACGATAATTGGCAGTGGAAATATCAGACGCAACTGAATTAAAGGCTGTAGAGAATGATTTATTAGGTGACTATGTTTTAGTAAATGACATAGATATAGGCGGTGCGTTTGAACCAATTGGATATGGAACTACCAGTTTTAGAAGCGATTTTGAAGGTACCTTCGATGGCCAGGGATATATAATCTCAAATGCCACTATGAGCTATTCGTCTGATGATTATATTGGTTTATTTGCGAGAAATGAAGGTACCATACAGAACTTAGGTGTGACTAATTCATCTGCATCTGGTAATATGTATGTCGGTGTATTGACTGGTTGGAATAGTTCAAACATCTATAAATGTTTTGTGACTGGTAGCGCGGAAGCAGCTGTGTATATAGCCGGTGGTATATATGGAATGGCGATAGGTGGCGAGGTCGAAGATTGTTATTCCGAAGTAAATACAGTGGCACCAAGTGACACTGGTTCATTTGCAGGTAGGAATGTTAACAGTGCCATTAGAAGATGTTATTCAATTGGTACAGTGACAGCTGATGCTGACTATGGTGGATTCGTAGGTTCGATATACAATAGCAGCAGTGATTTTGCAGATGTTGGTAATTATTGGGACACTGAAACAAGCAGTGTTTCGACATCGCCGATGGGAACCGGAAAAACAACTTCTCAAATGCAAACACAGAGTACCTTCAGTGGATGGGATTTCACAGATACATGGACGATGGATGGATATCCAGAGCTACAATGGTCAGCACCTGCACCAGTTGGCATCACATGTAAACACTGGAACGGCTCTAGTTGGGCTGATGGAGATGTTAAAATATGGAATGGTTCATCATGGGCTACACCTACTTCGTTAAAAACATGGGACGGTTCTACGTGGAATTGATGTCACCGATAACTATTTAAATTTTATAAGAGGTAAAAATGGTAGGCAATAGTTATTTTGGCATGACCGAGTTCGGTTTTGAATTCGGCGAGATTATAATAGCACATGAATACCACCGTGAGACCCGTGTCATTGTACACGATGATATTTTAAATATATATATATACAACAGTGGTATTGATATAAAGGTATAACGGTGATAATATGGAAAGGTTCCCGATTAGAAAAGGCAGTCAACGACCTTCGCTGACTGTCAATCTCAAGTCAGACGATGGAAGTGATTTTGCAATCACTGATGCATTGTCTGCGACATTCACAATGTATGATTCAACAGGCAATAAAGTAGACGGTTCGTCTGCTGTCATAGTCGACGAAGACACTGGTCAACTTAGGTATGACTGGGGTATGTCAGATACCGACACCGATGGTAAATACTATGGGTATTTTACAATTGTCTTAGGCGATTCAAGTATACTTAGTGTACCCGCTAGAAATGAACTTATTATAGAAGTGGTGGATGTGGAACTCTAATGCCAGATAGTCTCACTGACGGTGCACAGCGGTTAATAAGAATGGAACAAAAACTCGACGACTTCATAATAGAAGTCAGAAGTTTTATGGTCACACAGCTTGACTCATGTCAGCGCCATACGATGAGAAATGAAGACGAACATGAAAAAATATGGCTTGATATTGAACAGCTCAAGTCATTTAAATGGCAGATATACGGTGCAATTGCTATAATGGTATTCGTAATGCCAGTTATATCGACTGTAGTTGCAGCAGTTGTCATTAATTATCTGGGGATATAATGGAAGAATTATTCGAATGTGCGACCCAAGACATGGGTTTAACCAAAGAACAACTGGCGGAACGTTGGACTAAACCGTTCAACATAGTCACAGATATATTCCAAGTCAGGTCAGCAAACGGTGAGCTAGTGCCGTATACACCATATGAGTATTCCGTTGACTTTCTGAACAATGGTTTCTATGACATAGACGTCGATAGATGTGCGCTTAAATCCCGTCAGATTGGCTTCTCAACAATTGCTGAAATTGAAGCAATAATAACAGCAATGACATTCGATAACCAAGAAGTATCTTTTATTTCACACCAGTTCACGGCTTCCAAGAAACTAGTAGAAGCCTGTGGTACAATTATAAGAGAAGCTAAGTATCCACTACCGTTCAAAAAAGGAAACGTTCAGAAGCAGCGTATTAAGTGCGATACAGGCTCTACAATCGTACCTTACAGTAGTAACCCTAGTTCTATTAGAGGTGACTCTAGTATACGAGTGTATCTCGATGAATTTGCTTTCGTTAAAAACCAAGAGGAAACAATGGACGCAGTCGAACCAAAGCTGTCCAGAGGTGGACAGATTACAATGATGTCAACGCCTCTGAGAGCAGATGACCTGTTCATGCGGACATATAACGACATGAGAAACGGCGATATGCCAGGTAATGCCATGTTCTGTCCACTATTCGTGGAAGAAGAAGTTGATATAAGCCAGCCACTTACATCTCAAACATTGAATCCAATATGCCCTGATATAGACCTAAGCAGAGTAGAATCTGTTAGGAGTAAGTCTATCAATAGGTTCCTTCAGGAATACATGTGTCAGCCGATAGATGAGATAAATGCATACTATCCATATGATCTCATACTTGGGTGTACTGAAAATGAACCAGTATACAACAGTAAACATGATAATTCATATATTGTAATGGGATTAGACCATGCGCTTGTACACGACGAAACCAGCTTCGTCATTAATCAAATAATAGACGGTGTGAATAATATAATATATGTAGAAACAACACAAGCTGAATACGACGAACAATTGAAGAGAGTTGAACAATTGTTTAGACAATTCAATGTTCAAAAGATTAGACCAGATGCAACAGGTGAAATGGGTATTCAAGTCGAACGTGACTTACGTAAGAAGTTTGGATACTGCGTAGAGGGTGTTAAATATACAAACACTGTTAAAAACGAAATGGCACTTAGACTTAAATATCTTATGCAGAATACAAATAATAACATTAGACCATGTATACAGCTACCCGACCATCCTGAGCTTATTGCTCAATTGCATGGTATTCAAATAGAGGTAACTAAAGCAGGTAACACTCAATTCAGTGGGAAACACGGCGGTGGACTCGATGATATTGTTAATGCACTGTGGCTATCATTGCCACCGGAACATATAGATCATATGAAGTCTCTACCTATAGTTAAATCAGGTACAGCCCCTAGTGTAAAGAGGCAGAAAACACCCACAAACACATACCATGCTACTACAAGCAAGGGTAAAATAAGATATAGGAGCAAGGGTAGATAATGAAACTAAAACAATATATACTACAGTTGGCAGCAGATAAAATTGAAGCTGTCGATACATATGTACGTAAGGCAAATGTAAAAAATAAGGAAGGCATTGAGAAAGAAAGACCCGATAACAATCGTTCTCTTTATTGGGCGATATATAGAACGGATGCTATAGTAGGTGCATGTATAGATTTCACTATATCATTTGTCATCGGCGCTGGTATGAATGTCACAGTTGTTGACCGCGATGGTGAAGAGGTAAATATACCAGAGTTCAACAGTATTATCCGTAAGTCTAAACCACGGTCTGTAATGAACCAGTTTTTGAAAGACGGTCATGTCAGTGGAGATGGGTTTTTGTATAAGCTTACGAGCGACGATGGTGATATGATAACAAGATTCGAAGTTATACCATCTAATCAAATGAGAGTCCATCGTGATGAAAAAGGATACGTGGATAAATACGTACAGGAACTAGGTGAATCAGAGGCTAAATATCCGACATTCGAACCAACTGAAGTAGTACACTATCGTAACAGAGGAATAGCAGGTGAAGCATATGGTAGAAGTGATGTTGAGCCCATTACAGAGGTATCCGAGATTCTTCGTGATATGATAATAGACCTCAGTAACTTCATCAGTACAAAGGCATATGCGCCTGTATTGTGGAAGTTCGGTTCAGCTGACAGACCATGGAACCCGAAAGATATTGGGGATTTCATGAGAGACCGCACGGACGTCGAACCAGGTGACCAAATCGGTGTACAGGGCGATATAGAAGTTGAAGCAATCGGAGTAGGCGATAAGGCACTTGATATAGAGCCGTATCTTACGTTCTTCGCTTCAATGATTGTTTCTGGTCTACGTGTACCGGCTACATTAACAAGCGTAATCGGTGGAATAGGGCAGTTCACAGCAGATGCACAGTCCAATGCATATGCAAGACGTATAAACGACATACGTTCAGAACTCGGAGAGCTGCTTGAGGTAGAACTGTTCGATGACATCATACGACAGAATGGCTATGGTAGCGACCTCAGAAGCAAGGTTACATGGAAGAAACACGACGATGAATCACTTAGACTCGCTGTAAACAATCTCATACAGTTGGTTCAGAATAGTATAATAAGCCCCCAGGAAGCTCGCATGGACTTGTCGTATCCAATGGATGTAACAGGTGAACTCAATAAAGCTATCGATAGGGCAGAAGCAGCTGAGCCTGCTATCCCATCTGACGCCGACTCTAATACAATGAAAGATACTGGCGACGACGATGGTAGAGCAGATGAAAAACGAAAGGAATTCACTGAGCAATAAACTATTTATATTTGCTAAAATATAAGAAGGGGTAATATGGTAACAAAAGTATCCGGTACAGCAATTGTACCGGACTATTACATAACACAAGACGGTAAGATTGTTCGCATACGTACTAACGATATCGAATCGGCAGTTGCTAATTCAAATATTTTGAAATACGTAGACAAGCATATCGACGATACCACAGATGATATTAAGGGAATAGTAACCAGTACAAACGTCGGTTCAACTGGATTAGACTTTGAAGCTGTACTAACTGATTCTAAGCTCGAGTCACATATGGTGACAAAGCTTGACAATGGTGAGATACCAAATGTATCTGTTAAAATGGTTCCAACACCAGAAGCCAAGTTTACACAGATGAACGATGGCAACGGGGAATACACCGTAGCTGACGATTGGGAGCTATTGCATATATCAAATGTAGAAGAAGGTAGGTGCACACCAGAAGATGGATGCGGTGCCTTTAGTTACGATTTACAACTTAATTCAATTTCTTTAAATGAAACAGCCGACACCGGTGAACAAATGACAGGCGAAGAATGCATAGAGAAGAAACTTGCAGCAGCAGAAGTTGAACTCGAGAAACTCGAACTTAAGCTCACAGCTGAACTCAGCAAGAATGAAAGTATTGAAACTGAGCTTAATCAGCTCAAGAAACAAAACGAGGAAACTATACTGGAGCTGACAGCTGCAACCGATGAACTACTCAGCTACAAAGAAGCTGACATCGAGCAGTCAAAGACAGCTATCCTTAAACTCGACAGTGAACATCCGTTTACTGGAAAAGAAACAAAGGCAGAGCTCGAACTTGTCCTTAACACGCTTAGACGTTCATCTGAACGTAGAAAGGCAAATACCTCAACTGAAGAACCCGATGAAACCATTAGTGCAATCGGCGAGTTCCGTGATAACTTCATGAAACCAACTAGACTCAGAAGGGCATAATCGGAGTGATAACAAATGGCAGATAATACAAGCACATTCACCGGAACATATGGCGGGGGACTTCCTCTTACTGTGATCCTTAACGAAGGTGCAATAACAGTAGGTACATCTTACGACGGAATTGGAACAAAGGCAACCTCTTATACATTTGCTAGTGAACTAGCAGAGGGCGACTACGTAGCCATCAGTAACGACAGTGGTAACACATTCGCAGCAACAGGTGGAATTCCACTAGTTGAGACAGCTGTGAACGGCGAAGGCCTTGTAATTGGGAAGATAGTCAGTACACCAGTATTCGAACAGAAGCCAGCTAACTCAGCAGCAGCTGATACTCTCGCAGAAAGACTTGCTGGGAAATATTACAGAGTTGCGGTAGTTGAATTCATGGCTGGAATAACCAGTGTACAGAAGGCTACTGTCATGTGTGACGGTACTAATGCAACCGTACCTGGTGTAGGAAGTACACTTAAATTTAATATAACCAGTGGATATTCCACTAGCATAGAAAACGGACTACAGTTCGATTCTGCTGCAAGTGGTGGAACAGGGGTAATACCATTCCATTACGTGCCATCGGGAACCAATGGAGATACATACAGCTGTCTCGTAGGTATCACCGGACTGCTTACATCCGTAACTGGAGCATAATTGGAGTTGATATAATATGGTAAGCGGAACAAACGACCGTTATCTTAAGACAGATGTAGCTCTCCCTATTATCAGGGAGATAGCTGAACCGTACCTTTGGGCATACGATCTTGTAACACCTGTACCAGAGGACAGACTTGCGTTCATGTATCTATACGACGATACTGGAATGTCAAGCGACAGTAAAAAAGAGAAACCACCTGAGCACAAAATTGGTGCAAAGTTCCCAGAGGTCGACGTCGGTCGTATCTCAAGCGGAGCAGATGTCATCAGTGAACGTGGTTTCCAAATGCGCATACCGGACAGTGTTCTCAATGACCCCGTTCTCGGTGGAACTGAACTTAGTAGACTGTTTAAGACAGCTGGATTCTGGTTTGCTGAAATCGACAACTCCAGTATACTATCGAATCTCAAGTCAGGTGCAAACACCACGACCTCATATTTCAGCCCAGGTAACACATGGGACAGCTCAAGTGCAACCCCTGTAACTGATATCGTGGACTTCAAACATGATATGACAACCGAAGGAAAGCCATTCAGAATGAATCAGGTTTTCATCGACAATGAAAATTTCTATGAAATGTCCGAGCATCTCATAAATGCTGACATTGACGGTGCAAAACAGCAGAGGATCATGGGAATGCCGACTATGGGCGAAGACTACATTGATGTTCCCGTATTCGGTAGAGTCAGTGGAGTTGAATCTGGTATGACAGAAGGTTCTATCATGGGTGTCGATACTCGTAACCCTGTTGGAGAAATGCACTACTACAACAATCCTAAGTACAGTGTACCATCTTTCTCATACACGACCAACAACCCTGCAACTGGAGCAGTAGAAGAAATCACAATTCCAAACATGGGATACAACTTCTATCAGTATCACGAGGACGACACACACGATACTGTCATGCAGTTCTGGGTAACCAACGATACAATCGTAAAGGACTCCTACGGCGTTCTATATGCATCCTCAGGCATCTGAGCGATAGGAAACAACCAATAATGTTTGTCACGTATATCCAATGGGATACGTGACTTTTTTTTGGTTAACAACCGGAGAAATACAAATGAATGAAACAATAACAGCCATCATAGCAATTGTTATAGTCGTAATGCTTACAGCTATAGCCAATTTCTTTGGTGCATCCGTTGAAACAACGTTTCTAACAGGTGTAATCACTGCAATAGCAGCTCTTGCCACCCCAGGTAAGGACAAGGAGTGAAACATGGTATACTGTAACATAATGGACGTAAGACGTCGTATACCAGAGGTCACATCCGATAATATACCAGATTACGATATAAAGGAATTCATAATTGAAGCAAGTGGTTATATAAACGATGCACTCAGGGAAACATACACCGTACCATTTGAAACAGTACCAGCTTCAATCGAAAACATTTGTTCAATGTGGGCAGCCTATTTGGCACTGACGCTATACCCAGACGGTACAGTCGAGGACGACCTAGTTAGAATGAAGCGTGACATTGATTCACTTTTGAATAAATATGTATCAGGCAAATATAGCTTAGGTTCAGAATATGAATTGGAGACTCCTTTGAGCGATAGTTTTTACTTTGTATCAACTAAGACAAAATACAGTTATTACGGAGTAGACGAATGACTGTACCATTTGACCCACTTGAGATACAGAAGGATGTATATGAAATACTTAGGTCAGATGACGACCTGCGCAGTTATACTTCATCTATAAAAGAAGGCGACTATGAACTCAAGTCTATACACGGTATAGATGTATGGGTTAAATCAGGTGCAACAGTTGAATCAAATGAATCTAAAGTTCTATTCGGGTCGACATACGAAACACCTGTTGAAATTAATTTACTATGTAGATACAGGACACGTGATAATCACAGTGAAAACATGGCAAAAGCAGTAAATGTTATTTCTAATCTATTGCACAACAATCACAAACCATCTTCAACAAATGGATACAAACAACCGATAGAAATAAGCGATTCGTTCTTGGGTCAGAATGATACACCCGAGGCATTCATATACACAATAACAATAACATACGAAACATTAGTTATATCTACATAGGACAAGTTTTATATATAATCAATACATATAGGTGAAAGACAATGGCAGTTCAAACAATTGAAACATACAAAGGATACGAAGTTAGAGTACTACTTTATATAGATGAAGATGGAAATGGCGGTGAGCCTGATACATGGGCATCTGCAACCGATGGTGTCACTCTAATTGGAGTGGCTACAGACGTAAGTACATCTGCATCAACTGATGTAACGGATATAACCGGTCTCAACCAACAGACTCCTTACAATACAAAACAGAGTAACATCTCATATGAATGGAGTCTAGACCAGCTGTATACAACGACTGAATGGCAGGACGACGCTACTTCACCTGTTAGCTACAATCCAGTTAATATGATAAACAGTGGCATGAAGTTCGCAATTCAAATCGCTGGTATGGACGCTAAGGGAGAAACCGCCAGTGATGACGAGTTCACTGTCGTTTTGACACAGTGCAGCATCAGTGACGACGAGCTCAGTGTAAGTGGTTCAGATGGAGACATGACATTCACTATGTCAGGTAAGGCTGCAAGTAGAACAGCTGTTGTCGCATAAAACTAGAGGGCAAAAGCCCTCTACATAAGGAGCATTTAAATGGCTAAAGCTAACAAATCAATATTCAAGGAACTAGTAGAAACGACAACATATGCATATGAAAGCAAGAGTGGTAAAGAACATATATTTGAAATCAAACAGCTGACGGTTGGAGACATCGCCGATATTACCTCTGGTTCAGAAGAAGAAGCTGATTTTATGTTGGTTGCTAGATCACTCGGTGAAACACTTGAATATGTATATCAAATACCACTACCGGCTCTAAAAGGACTGGTAGAAACAATAGTCGAATTCAACGACCTTGGAGACATATACGACGCAGACAATGAGTAAAAAAGAAAACGACTTTAGTCGTATATTGTTCGTATTCGCAAAGGAATTCGGATGGGGGTGGGAGTACATACGTACCATCCCGTTCAAAATCTTTAAGATGTACGTCGACGAATATGTCGAATATACAAAGGAAAATGAAGCTGCATCTAAAGGTAAAAAATATAAGAGAGAACTTAAGCCATTGACTGCTTCAGATAAATCACGTAGACGACAGATTATCGAAGAAACGAAGGCAGGTACATATGGCAATAACGGTAATAAAGACAGGCGTTGACCTGTTGAAGACAATGGAAGGTGCGCATATGAGGTGCATGCCGGTTATTAACACGGCATTCAGACGCTCATCATATGCAATGTCGAAAACTGCAAAACGTTTTGCACCCAAGTATAACAATCTCAAATATCCTACATGGGTCGGAATGCCCAATGCACATGCAGTAGGCGGTAGACTACGGGAGTCTATTGTAAGCAGGACTACTTCTTTTAAATATTCAGGCAGAAGTGTTATACGTGCCAATACTAGTTATGCATCATATATGGAGAACGGTTTCTATCATGTTAGAGCAGATAGACGTGTCCCTGGTACATCGTATATGAGGTCAGCATACTATACTACTTTTGTACCAAAGTTTAAACGAGAACTACATAAAGCACATAGGATTACATTTTTACCTGTTCCTATAATTGGAGTATAACGATGCCAAGAGAAGAATGGATAATACATTATCAGTCCAATATAGCAAAAGGCACAGCTAAGGACATCGCACATTTAAAAGGACTCGACAGTGCACAAAGCAGAGTTAACCGTGGTAGAACACAGTATGCTAAGGGAGCAACAAATATACCACAGTCTAATCAGAAAGCAAGTAGAAGCCTTGATATACTAAGGAATAAATTAAGGGGTGTAAATCGTGGAATGCGCCGTTCTGTTTTCATGCAGAACCTCATGGCTAAATCTAGCCACACAGCTGGTATCAACGTTGGGATGCTATCTCTTAGAATTAACGAGGGATTCATTCCTGTACTGCTGCTGTCTTACACTGCAATGCTGCCGGTTATAGCCGGATTGCTTGCGATAGCATCTGCTGCAATTGTAGCCGGTGCTGGGCTGGCATCTGTTATTGGACTTGGTGCAGCAGCTATATCACTCAGAGGCAACAATCGTCCAATATGGGGAGCACGTAATGCTTTCCAAGACGAAAGTGAATTCGATAGACTACTTGAGCCACTGAAGGATGTATTTAAATCACCACGTACCCAGGACAACTTAAGTTTCTTCGTCAAGGCAACCGAAGACATATTCAAAAATACATTACCAGATGCACTCGGTAACTTCATTGTAGCACTTGACAAAGGCGGACTACAGGATTTAATCGGTAGATTTACTGGTTGGCTACCTGAAGCAGCTACTAATATAGCAAAACTTGGTAACGAACTTTACAACTTAATAGGCGCTCGTTCACTCAAGAGCATAAACAAGCTATTCACATATATAGCAGATGGACTTAGGTCAACTGCTTACTGGCTGAACGATGGTGGATTCGAAGACCTAGAGTTCTTCGCAGGTACCCTTGGTAGATTCATAGGTAAACTAACGGAACTAGGTAAATCAGTATTACCAATATTATCAAGTGCATTGGATTCAATATACCCACAGCCGATAGAACCTGTCATCAATTTACTCATAGACTTCTTCGATTCAATAAAAGGAACGGCTACACAGAAGGCAATAAATGGACTGGCTAAAATAGCAGTTGGACTTATAATACTGAATAGTGCAATGAAATTCGTCGGTGCTATTCTAACAGGTGTTGCTTCTATATACGCATTCTTCTGGGATCCAGCTAGAGGACTTATACCATTCCTAAAGGATGTATACCGTGGTATATCAAGTTTATCTGGTTCAATTGACTGGGTAGCTATCAGAGCATCAATTGGAACACTATATAAATTTGCAAGTGCAATATCATATCTTGCAGGTGTAATACTGGCGGTAGCAGGTGTACTTGGACTGTTTAAATTAGTAAAGGACGCTTCTGCTGCCTACAATGAAGCAGGATACAGACCAGCTGATATAGGTTTAAATGAAACAGTGTTAGCAAGCGGTCAAACCGTCGGTGAATCATTTGGAAATGCAGTATTAGGCGGAACACAACCACAGCTGTATGCAAATGTATATACACGTGTTGACCTAGACGGTGAACCAATTGGCAACAATCTGAGCGAACAACTGACACCACTAACCAGTAAAAACAAAACGGTGGTAGTATGACAATTGTAAACTATGCAATACCAGATTATAAACTGCGACTGTTCACGGGTGAATATTCACCCGGTTCAGCAGTAGGAAATACCGTAAACCATGAATCAGCAGCTGGCTGGCTTGAATACGGTAACTCTGATGTATATATAAATAGATATACAATTGATGACCAAATAAGGCAGAAGTCAACGTTTAAATTCAGCATAAACAATGATCATCTATGGTTACTGAACGTTGAAATGATAGCTAAAGCAGATGCATATACGTTTTATCCAAAAGACCCAGACGGCGAAACAATCGACCCAAGTGGCAGTAAAGTAGTTGTCATGGTAAAATCAGCTGGAGATGCAACTGGTACAGTAGACGTAACAGGAACAACTATTGAAGACGGCGATGACCATACGGAGACATTTCCAATAAACGGAGAAGGTGCTTATGTTGGTACTAAAACATTCACTCATATAAACTCTCTCTCTACAGATGGTACACATGGCATAGATGCTACAGGCTTAGACGGAGATATTAGCGTGTGGGGCATCTGTGGCAATCCTCATGGACGTAGAGAGATACAGCTGTTGGTCGATGGTAATGACGATGGATACTACGGTCTCATATTCTCTGGTTATACATTGGAACAAGAGCATAATCCCGTATATGGAAACGATGAGGTAAAAATAGAATGCGGGGATTACACAGAGTTTCTAATGTCAAACGATTATAATGCATCGTTCAGATGTAAATATAGATGTAGCAATTACCAGTATAATGATTTACTTGGATTCACTTGTTCAGAATCACCAAACACTGACGAGTGGTTCCTTACGAAATGTAAGACTGGTGACATGCACCCATCGCATCCAAATGGGACAGATGTAACTGAAGACGACATATACAGCTGTAGTTACTACGTTGAGGGAACTGAACCATTGCAGTTCGATGGTTATTCATACGACGAAGATTATGCAGATAGTTCTGACTATGGATATGCTTGGTACCCAGAAGACTATAGCCGGGGACTGCTGTCTATCGCTGGTCTATGCAATCACCTAGAGAGAGACGGCAGAAGCAACCCTTGGCGTGTGGCTGCAAAGGCATACTTCGAACTCGATGGTACACATACATCAAGCGATACATTCATATCATTGAAGAACTATGAAGGATGGGGTCTAAAAGAAGGCGATTACATATACTTCGTCGACGAGTTTATGAAAGTAGTATCATCTGACTTCGATTCAGCTGGATATATAACAGCTGGAACAGTGCAAAGCAGTGGTGATATTGTTGTCGAACGTGGTGCATTGAAAACAGTCGCTGCTAATTATGCATCAGATGTATACGGAAGGTTATTCTATGTTTCAACTGCTGAAATGGGAGTAACAGACGATGACCCTGTAATAATTGAAACTGATGTCAGTTCTACTATATATGGAACCGGTTCAAGATACGCTGAAACGATGACACAGCTACTTGAGACACGTGAAGCAATATTCTGGGTAGACTACTATAGAAACTTACATCTACTAGAGCTAGACGCAGAAGACCCGTCAAACACAGGTTCATTCGAATTAAGCGACGATGATGTATTGGCAGTCAGTGGACTAGGGTTTTCAGAAGTATACAATCACGTAACAGGATTAGTCGACGATAAAAACATAGGAGAAACACCTGTTCAATTATCAGCAGATGATGTTTCTGGACTAGAGAATTCAATTAATAGATTTGGTAGATATGTTAAAGAGATTGACACTGCACAAATAAATTTCTTAGGTGGACATTCATTTGATGATAATAAACGGGGATGGCATCCAATCGCAGAAAACTATCTTAAGATATATTCATATCCAAGAGCTGAACAGACTGTTACACTGTCTAATTTTTATCCAGATGAATGGCATTGGCTTAACTCAGGTGGCAACAGCCATACTCCTATGAATTACACCGATCCACTGAATAAATATATCGATGTCAAAGGACATAAAATCAAATGCAGTGATTATAACTTCGAAGACAGACCAATGAAGACATGGACTATAGAAGGCATTCGATATAAAGCAGATAAATACGGGGATTCTGAAGTCAAGCTAGTGTTAACAAGAGCTACCGATGAATCCGATTTCACATGAGGTCACAATGGTATCTAAATTAGCTATGGCAGTAATGGCATTGATAGACAATGCAATACAATCGCTTAAGACATTGGAACTGTCGGTTCTTAAGCCATTTGGTAACGATAAACTCACAATCAAACACCCGAGCGGCGGCACACTACAGTGGAGAAACGATGGCAAAGTCTACTACAACGGCGATGAGATAAATGACATATCTATAGGCGCCGGTGATATTGATATGAACGGATTTGATATAATTGACATCGGTCAACTTGAGTTCACAGGTGCAATTGGTACATATATAAGTCACTTCGGCAGCGGTACTATTGCTATATACAATGGTACTGCGATATATAAATTCGGTCAATCTACATTCGATGTGAATGTAAGTCTAGACCTAAACGGCAACGTTATACAGGACTGTACTGGCGTTTCGTTGTTGGGAAGTACATATGTAACAACTATATACCCATCGTCCACGTCAACTGCTGGATATTCCATATACTTGCCACCTGCACAGGGGACAAATGGACAGACGTTGGTAAATGATGGCACAGGTAATCTAACATGGGGTACAGTCAGTGGGTCATCGTTATGGCAAACATCTTCGACCGATGGACTTGAACCAGTTGATTCCGGTCGAACTATACTATATGATATAAACCAGATATCCACTTCGACCGGTGCAGATTTCACATTATCAAGTAATGGTGATATACTGTTAGTTCCGGCTGGTTTAATAAATGTATACTCGAATATACAAATGCAGAACAACTCTATAAATGGTATAAACCAAGTTCTGTTCGACGCTGGGTCAGCCAATCAGCTAGTAGCAGTTGGTGGTGATATCCGTATACTCGGTGATGACGCAGTTGAACTTAGGACATCTAGTACAACCCGACTGGAAACAACAGACACATCTATTAACATCAGTGTACCAGTTGATATGGGCGGTAATAGAATATATGACTGTGATGACATTGATTTTAATAATGGGTATGGATGTGATTGGAGCGGTACTAATTTAGATATACTTGGATTTCCAAGTACAAGTGGCAACTTACAGATTAGAGCTAATGGGGTCACTGGTGCAGATATAAACATGTTCCCTGATGACCGTTTATATGTTGACGGTGATGGTTATTTCGTCGGCGATTTAACTGCGGCGTCGTACTCGGATAATACACCGTTTTACGAAGGTGATGCTTTATCTGAAATAAAGGGCATAAAGGGCATTGATGGTGAAATTGACCATAGTTCTTTGCCGACGTTTGTACAGAGGAAAATGAAAAACAAGGATACAAACGTAGAACACGATAGTAGGGATTTGGGTGCTATGATTAGTATGCTGACAGTTGCTGTTCAACAGTTGACTGATAGAATTGAAGCATTGGAAGACACATATGACAACAATTAACATAGGCAAATGGATGATTACAGACGAGAGCATGATTACAATTACTGCTAATCGTGAAGACGTTAGGTTAGCAGTGGCACAATCTAAGCACGTACCACCGTGGGTTTCAATCGAAAGACAGTCAGAAGACGACAGAGTTGGATACAGTGACATAAAAGAAATACTAGAGGATAACAGAAGAATAGAAAACATGAAACTTATTTTCAATGACTCTAGTAAAACTAAAGTGAACTTAGACAATCTTCGTGAGTATTTGAAAGCAGATAAGACAGATGAACTGCCGTACCTACCGACTGACAGAGACTGTGATGACTTTACTGATATACTCAAAGGATTTGTCAAACGTTGGGACAGTCGTCTAGCTATCGGTATGATGCTTGCATTGACACGACCCGATACAGAGGGCGACCGTGGTTATCATGCGTTTAATGTAGTCGTCGGTCTAGATGATAAAATGTATATGGTCGAACCACAGACAGATGATATCATGGAACTCCCTAAAGAATGGGAGATAACTCACGTAATATTTTAGAAAAGTAAGCCACATGAGAGATTCGAACTCCCGGTGAGTCGCTTACAAGGCGACCGCCTTTCCTGCTTGGCTAATGTGGCACGTTGGTAAGACATCTGTCGAATGTACGTTCTGTCTTACCAGTTATTGTCCAACTGTCATCTTTAGTCCCTTGAAGTTGGTGAAAAAGGGCAAGTAGTAATTGTTTTTAAAGTATATAAATATATTGGTCACTTGACACCTAAGTACACACTGTCGTCTTCAACTCCACCACTGTAGAACCTAAAGGCACACATTTGACACCTATAGACATCTACGTAGTATATACCATGCCGGTCTCTACGCTGTTGTTGTTTTCTAAGTTTCTCGATATTCTCGCTTCCACAATCCGGGCATATTATAGGGAACATACACCCATATACACTCGCATAATATATAAATATTGCGACACATGAAATATCTGAGTTACGGTAGCAATATATGTACATTGACGCATAATATAGTACACCAATGTACACATATGTACATTAAAGTTAACCCATGTTTCCAGTGGAAACTAAAATAAACGATAGCAGTCGTTTGAAAACCAAAAGGTATATATAGTATAATATCGTAGTGAGTAGTATACGAACGAAGTGTCGGTACTCCCAGTTTTGCACATACAACAAATGTACGACTTTGGTTCAGAAAAGAAAGAGTTGTCTTAAGTAAACAAAAGTAAACAATTGTATACTTTAGACTTCTTTGTTATTTCTAATCAATTGTTATACTTGGTTACCCCATGAATCCCAATTGTCTCTTCGTCGTCTAGCGAACAGTTCGATATACGGTGGATAACTGACTTTCTCTATATATTCATACATCTCATCTGGTTTACGTGAGTGCTCTAGTCTCGGTGATATTATAGAAGTAGTGCCCTGTTGTCGCTTGCCTTCGATTGTTTTATATGGTAGCTTGCCCTTGACTGCAAATATACAATGTTCAGTTTGCCCACGGAAATACTGACCTAGCCCGAATCTATCTTTAGTCCATGTTATCATTGTTATATATCGGAACCCCCACCCATCTACCACTTTCAATGCATCTGGTAGATGATTGTTTGTCGTCCACATATACAAATGGCAATTTTCATCTGATATATCGTCTATCCACTTGGACATCTCAAGTATTTCCTTTGTCTTCATAAGTGGATAATGTTTGTCAGCACCTCTCTTTATTTTACCGCCGCCTGACTCATTCCAAGGCGGGTCGGCGTATATTGTTTTATATTTCATGTTGACCTACTCAAGCATCAATGATGATATATGGTCGGCGAAATACACAAGCATTACTTCTGGGTAATTTGTTTTTATAATGTTCTCCTTTTCTCTGAATGATTTATCATAGTTACCCATATGCCAGCGTATGCACATTTGTTCTAATGGTGTGAGTTCTATCAGTTTCTGCAATAGTATAACTGATTTCTCACCGTGTCCCAAAGGCAGTGAATCCTTTTTCTCAAATGGTGTTTTTGCTAGTTCTCCATTCTTCAATCGCTTCTCTTGGTATACAAATTGCTTATCATAGTCATGCAACAGTGCAATCAATTTAACACTGTCATCTGGTATTGGGCTCCCACTATATTTATTTAACATATCAAGTGTTTCATATACATTCAGTGAATGCTTAGCAAGTCCACCTGTGCATGACATGTGGTAACGAGTGCTAGCTGGTGAAGTGAAATAACCGTTTAAACGCATGTCACCTATTACATGCTCAATTGATTCTCTCTCTGTGCTTCTTAAAAGCCTGACTATTTTCTTTTCGTTTGCATAAATCTCTTCATCTGTTATCATTATATCATATCCCTTATTTTCTCAAGTCTATCGGTTACATAGCTATAGCAACCACAGTCCAAATTAGCCTTATTTATATCAATGATTAAATCATCTATTGATTTTATTATTTCAGTCTGTCTCATTTTAGCTGCTACAGCATACTGTAGTCCATCTGCTAACTCTTCTATTGTCTCGTCTATCCAATTATAGTCATCACAGTAGTCTATACCCTGTCCATATTTGTTATAGCCTTTGTCCTGTTTTTCTATAATTGTATCAATTACCATTCGCTCAGTTTCACTTACACCGTTTCGTTCATCTGTTCTATAATTATTCATTTATATTGCCCCAGTGGTCATAAAAAAACACTAGACATCCAATCACATGCATAATTAACAAAAGCCCCACAGTGGGCTTCTATGTTAATCCTCATGGGCATTATCCATGATATCTACATCTATTATAACCCTATATTCAATTAGTCCACTTGAATCTAACCTCATGTTATCTTCGACCATATGACCCACTGCCACGTTGCCATTCCGATCCATCATCAAAATTGGTTCCATGTGATTGAAATGTTCTATCATTAAAATCTTCTCCATTATTATTTATTTCCACCGCATACTATTCTATCGTACCTACGATTCTTCTTTTTAATACCATATTCACTTATCGTCTGACCGAAGTCCTGTGGCATTTTCAGGTCGTGTACTTTGAATTCGTAATCTCCGTCTTTACAGTCTAACACTGTGTACCCAATGTCACAACCGACGTTCTGCTGCTTTCGAATGTAGGCGTCTTTATATTTCCAACATGGATTTATAATACCAAGTTTGCTCTTCCAAAGCACAGCGTGTGAATAATGTGTATGTGCTCTCAGGAATATATCGATATTACCATATTCTTCGTATTCCAATACAGTGTTTACCATATCTTTATTCAGTGGATTGCTTCTTGTATATGGAACACTAGTGAACCCTGTTTTATGTCTTGCGTGTATTCTGACGCCACTGTATGTAAATATAGCTTCATCGTCGAATGTACCGCCGAGTTCAGTCATCGTCATTTTATCTCTATTCTCATGACGACCAGTGTGATACTCTGAACCAGCTGTGCCATGATATACATCGGCGTCTATCATCGCTAATAGTTCGGCTGCTGTAGATGCTTGTATATCAGCATCAGTCGTCCAAAGTCCTTTACCGTTTTCAGCTTTATTCTCGCCGTCACAAAGGTCACCGTTGCAAATACAGACGTCGATGTCATGTGTATTGCACATGTCCTTCCATCTATCAAATAGATATTTCTGTATGCCATTGCTTTTGACTCTGTTTCCATTGTCAAGTCTTACGTTATTAGGCATTATTCCAACATCTGACCCGATATGTAAATCGTTAACTACCAATATCTTTGTTATTCAATCACTTCCAAATCCTAGTACATATTCTATCATATAAACCATGTGCCATTAGAGTACGATTTAGTGCCCTCAGTGCCCTACATTCGTATCTAGTCGATCTTCTCCGTTGTTTCATTGTTTATCAACTCTAGTCTATACACCTTTTGACTTCTATTTTTCAACCTATACAATGATATGTGTATTTCTGTATTATTGATAACCACATCTTTATCCTGTAGTTTGCTTATATATACACCCATTGTCTTACATTCCGATTGTAGTATATCGGTACTATACTGCTTCTCGTGCATGTTTTCATAATCAAGTACATCTATTGGTACAAAGGTGAAAGAATTGGTTTTACAATATTCTAAACGCTTGTCCAGAAAAGAAGAAAAGATTTCGGGGCAGTCTTCTGCCACGACCGTTTTTCTCTTTCTATGTCTTCGTGCCATGTTCATTCCGCTCTTGTAGCTCTAATCTTCTTCTTGGTCTCAGTTTTATCTATGTTGTATTGGTTTATAAAACTTTCCCTGTCACATTCGTCAACTTGGTCTAATCCGGATTCATATTCGTCAACGAATAACACAGCCGACCCACATTCAATACACTGGTATCTAATGGTGCCGCTTGGGTACATCAGTCTTATGTGTTTTGTGAGCGGTGGGTCACGTAAGTCTTTCTTATAACATTTACCCCTGCATTTCCAAAGGACTTCATCTGGTTTTATATTGTTTTCTATTGCAATAATCCATAGACCAAGCTCGGTCTTTGCTCTTCTATCGGATTTATAATATATTGGCATTGTAATATTCCTCTACTGCTATTCTAATGTCCTTGCAAAGTTCATATGGTATTTTACCACGTTCAATTGCATTTTTTGATCCCTGTATACCACATCTACTTCCCCTAGGTGCACTTTCATGACATGTCATACCGTTCTTACATGGCTCACGTAATTCAAGTGTTGGTATGTTGTGCCATATATCAGTCGGTTTCATGTTTTTACTGCCGTATTGACAATATGTTATTTTACTATGATCAAAATCATCACCTATTTTAACCATTTCAGTGAATTTTCTTAGTTTGCCAACTGGGTTCTCAATTGTAAATAATGTTGGCTGTATGTTGTATACCATGTCAACCATTTTTTCTCTAATCTCATCGGCTTTAGCGGCTTTGATTGATTTAGGTGAACCGTCTTTGTTCCTATGTTTAGATATTGCAGCTATACTATATGTCGTACAGTCAGGTGAAAAGTGTATATAGTCTATCTTATCCCACCCACTGTAAGACAGTATATCGTCTATTTCTATGTCAATGTAGTCAACACATAAATCAGGTGAATGTATGTCATCCCAGTCCAATGTAATTACATTATGTCCATTACATTTAAACTCGTTTCCAATTGATTTAGTACCACAGAATATATCTGCTACATTAAGTATCATGCTGGCTCCGTCTCTCTGGTGCGTCATATTTCATAATTGCCATTTTCGTATGCTTGAGACAATATACGTCCTCAAGTTTACTTCTTTTCCTACGTTTTCTACCAGCAGCCAATGCATCAGCTTGACTCTGGCTTATCTCTACAAGTTCATTACACATCGCACATTGTACTTTCGGCATTATCATTTCTCCTTGATTAATTCATTCACATTTACTATATCCACACACTTTACAAATACTACAACCAGCTTCAAACACGATTTCACTCTTGCATTCTGGACAGCTGTCGACAGATGTATCCTCTATTTCAATAATTGGTTTATAAAAATCTTTTATAGCATTCATTATTGCATATGCACAATTAGAACCACTGCTTAATTTATCTCCGTTAGCACGTGCTCTAACGAAACTGGAGCATGCACCGACTCCATCAATTGCTTTTTCTATGTTATCAAGTGACCCGCCAAGTCTTATCATACCAGACATTGCTATAACAAGCGAATCAAGTGAGCGTTCGCATCCACCCTTACCAGAGCGTTTCATGTAAAGCTCCTGTAGTTTACCAGTTGATTTACTATGTCCAATGAATAATGCTATTTTACCACATCCTGTATATATCTTACGCTTGATGTAGATTGTATCACTGTCAAGTTTAGACCATTGTCCACGTTTGTATTCTGTATTTGACTTACTGGATTCACCCGTTGTCAGTATACCCTCTCGGTTACTTCCTTCTCTGTGAACGGTGACACCTTTAAGACCCATTTTCCACGCTTGTATATAGACATCCCTGACGTCTTCAACTGTTGAATCGTTTGCTAGATTAACTGTCGATGATATCGATGAATCTATAAACTCCTGCCATATTGATTGTGTTAGGATTCTATGAATTGGTTTTATTTCAGAAGCAACTATGAATTCACTTGGATATTCACATGAGCCGTGACTGTCTACATACTGCTGCACAATTCCGGGTCTCATAACATAAGACTTGTCTTTATCATGTAATGACTCAGTTCGTCTATTGTATTCAAGTGCAAACAATGGTTCAATTCCACCACTGACATCTAGCATAGTGCTAATGCTACCAGTTGGTGCTATCGATAGTATACTAGCGTTTCGTAGTCCGTTATCTGAAATCAGTTCAATCGTCGACTTCGATAGATTATGATTTACAAACTCCGATGACAATGTATCTTCTTTTACATAGTTGGGAAATGCACCAAATGTTCCAGCTAATTTAGCTGATTCCTTAAATGCATTATCACACATGAACGACGCCAGTTTATTTGTGAATACAATGGCACTGTCACTGCCGTATCTAAGATTCATTTTTATAAGCATGTCAGCATAACCCATCACACCTAATCCAATTTGTCTCCAGTCCCTAGCTGCATTTCTTTGTTCTTCTAATGGGTGACGTGGTATACCCTCGTCCAGAACAGCGTTAAGAGCTCTCATAGCAACCTCTATTGTTCTACCGAACATATCAAAGTCAAACGTACCATTTTCACATACCATCTCACTTAAGTTAATACTGCCGAGTAAACATGCACCGTATGCTACCAATGGTACTTCACCACATGGATTGAGACCAACTAGTTCATAATTACTATAATGCGACATTGCATTCCAGTTTTCAATTCTATCCCAGAATGCGATCCCTGGTTCTGACCAATTATAGTTAGCATCAACTAACTCGTCGAACAACTGACATGCATCAACTGTTTTATTGTATGTAGTATCATTCCTCGTAAACAATTGTTCATATGGTTCTTTGTTTTCGACTGCTAACATAAACCCATCGTTCATACGTATGGATAGATTGGCTTTTAATAGAGCATCGTTAGATGTCTTAGCTGCAATGAAATCACCTATCTCAAAATGTTCACATGACATCGATAGCATTAATGCACCCAATGCTATCGAATGATTTACACGTGTTTCCACGTGGTTCGGACTATATCTTACGTATAATATACGCTCGGACGCTTCTCTGGTTATTAAGACTGTCGCCAGTCTCCAGTAGTCTCTACACCTTCCTACTCCGTAGGCTTGGCTCGGTATTACCATATCATTAGACACAGGCTTCACCGAATTCATCCAATTCAAGACGCAGTGCAACTGCTTTATCATGTTTACGATTTAATACAACAAAGTCATCTGAATAAATATATTCGATGAATTTCAGTACGTCACATCTGCTACTGAATTCGAGGATGTAACAATCCTCGCCTTTCTTTGGTCGTATTGCGTTTGATATACCAATTTTAATCAATATCTTCTGTACACCCAAAAGGATATTATACTGTGAGGTGAATGATATTTTGTGCCATACTCTGTCTCTATCCTTCCGTCTACCCCATGTTATACAACCGTCTGCGTCAAATATACCCAATATCATATAACGCTCTAGTTCAACTGGTATTATAGGAACATTTCTGTCTGGTTTTCGACATCCCCCAACGTGTTTGTTGATATGTTTAACAAACTCGCGATTTGATATAGATGTCCTCGCTCGTGGGAATAGTCTCTGTGATTTAACCATTTTATCTGATGTTTGATAATTAGACCCAATGTAATCAGATATATATTCATGTATACATACATCTCGGTTTGAAGTACATAACGATACTGTGTCATTTGTTATGTATCCATCTGCCAATATAAATCCAGTTATATATGCCGTCTCCTTACTTCTAATTGATTTAAATTCAGAAATATTTTTGTATGTAGGATTGGCATCGTTTGGATGTTTGATTAGTATATCTTTATTCATGATAATTACTCCTACTCTATATATTTTCGGTGTAAAGCAAATGTTAGTTAACGTCTCCCATCTTGACCTATCAGTGCAGTAGTTGTATTGAATAGCTCAGCGAATGACACTGCTCCACTTGTTGCCCTAGCTGCATTGTTTATAGGCGTTCCAACTGGTGATAATTTGCTTAAATCAGTACCACATCCACCGCCGTATGAATATGTTCTTGCTATGTCAGATGATGTCTTATATATCGACTCAAGTGTATCCTCAAGTGGAAATACATAGCAATTGGATAGACTAAGTTTCCTGTCATTGATTCCCCTAGCAGCCAGTATTCTACCAGCGAACATGAATTTCTTTTCGTATATTAAATTAGCTACATCCGTGTCACCATTTGACACTCTTGTCACCCAGTCATCGAACGACTCGTCACCGTTTCTATATTTTTTATTCCATATATCGACACCTATATCTGTGTCGAAGTAATCATTTGCTTCCATTTGTTTATTCTCCTTTTATAAGTTCTGGAGTCTCGTGAATGTTTCCAATCACTTCAAAATCATCGACTATGTTTTGTGATATGTAGTAAAAATCCAATGGTTCCAAATCCCATCCTGTCATCGCACCAAAAGCACATTTTTCATTACTATACATAACGTGTGGATATTCCCAACAGTCGTATAATACTGAGTCTAATATATCACCTTCATAAATTTCCTTTCCGTTCTTATCATGAAGTCCGGTAAACTGTCCGATTGTTGTTCTATCATGGATATAATATCTCACTAGCTCCCCCTTTTCCTCTGCAATTATAGCATGAATTTTTCTGATATATTCAACGAGTTTTGTGTAATATCCATATACCCATTTACTATGTTCGTTGTCATATCCTCTGAATTTTATTTCTCTCATAATCATTCACCGTTTAGAGCATTGTTTGTTATAATCTGTTTCAACACTGTAATACATCTTTTAGATATCAGTCGACGTATTTGTTTTACGTCTATACAGTGTTTGCTTATCAATATGTCATCATAATGTTCTTCTACAATATCCTGCCATACAAGATATGGCAACCACTGCATCAATGGCATATCCAATTCATTTCCATCGTCTACCAATTTAAATACTTGTTTATCAATACGTGCATTTGTACAATACTTTGCCACTATTCTCTGGTCATCGTTAGTTATATTTCTTCCGTTGGCACCGAATGTATTTCGATTTACCTCTTTAAATTTAGTCGTTACCAACTTGCCGAATATTTGTTTATTGTAGTTTTTTATGACAATTCCTTCTGCTTTAGTAGATGCAAACTCCGACTTTGGTACAGAAGACTCGTCGAGTTTTCCGGCTCCTGAAGCTGTACCTTCGTATAAGATTGGTACGAATGGTAGGTTCATGTATTCAAAGTCAGTTTTTGCCATGTCAGTTGGTACGAAAGTTCCATCTGGGTGTAATATGTCGAATCCTAAATACGGTGGAATGCTGTCCCAGTCATAGTCTAATGAATGTTTTATACAGCATTCCCCATAGAAAATCCAACCGTTGAAACTTGAGAGGTCAACATCACTTGTCTTTTCCAATATAAAATCAACACATCGTTTCCAATTGCCACCTATCTCAGTATCTGAATCACCTATTGAATTATTTCGACTACCGAATATAATTTTACCGTCTTCAGTTGGCATGAACCTAAAGTTCGCACCATCTATCTTCTCCTGTATATAAATATAATCAGATGGATCCAATAGAAGTTCCCATGTATCCTTGGTTCCAATTGTTTTTATTTTTGGATATTTATGGAATGTCATAGTTATTCTCCTTTAATCAAATATCCCATCTACGTCCATGAAATGGTTTCCATTTGAGAAAACAAATACATTTTCATGGAAGTCATCGCCGTTCTTATGGTACCATTGGTAGTTTCTTTGGTATATACCAGCTCCTGTTATCCAATTGATTCTATCTTTTGTCAGTTTAGAGCGGTGGCCATTTGGTGTTATCTTGTACATATTGTTTTTATATACCGTTACTATTAACGTGTTCCATAGTTTAATTAGTATTTTATCATTTCTTTTATATGCATATGTATGCTGCTTTATGGTAGCGTATTCATTGCGTGCGTTTTTTATCTTATTGTCTAAATATTCATAACTAATTGGCATTTGGGTCACCTCTGTACATACATTTACCATCTTTGTATATGTAATTGAATGCTTTCTTTAGATTGGTCGGCATGAATTTATACGGTACACTTGTTACTAATGTAGTATTCAGTCCAAGTGACTGTGCATATAAGTTGATTAATGTAAGCGCCTTTGACTGTTCGACTGGGTCACATCCAGTAAATATAACATCTTCGACGTCATTGGATACCTCGTCAATTTCCTTCTTAAGTTCACCGACATTGGTCGACTCACCTACACACTTTGATCCCCATATCACACAAAAGCAATTATCATATATGTCACTGTCTATTAAAACATTAGTAATTGTCCAACATTTCACATCGTCGTTCATATTTCACCGTCTCCTACCACCGATCTTTCGATTTTCACTGTACAGTTTTTACATATATATGTAACATTGCTATACGGAGTCCTTATTACTTCCATTTTTAGATTATAACTGTATTCATATGTAATTGATTGAACCAATAAACCACCATTGCAGAATGGACAGTTAAAATTACTTATCATTTGACACTCCGTCCGTACTTCCATATCCACCTGTTCCACGTGTAGTTTCACTCTCATCGAATTCATCTAATTCTACAATTGAAACATCTGGTATCTCACATAGCACAGCCTGTGCGACATTGTCTCCCCTTTGAAGATTCATGATGCCTTTGTACCCACGGTTGTACAGTATTACACCAACTTCCCCTCGATAGTTACTGTCTATTGTACCGATGCCCTGTGCCACGACTATACCACTGCCTTTGGTTCCAATTGCATCTGGGTTATCAGTTGACATACCGCTTCTACTCCTGATTTGAATCTCATATCCTTCTGGTATGCGACATGCCCACCCAAGCGGCACCACAACTGTCTCACCCGGATATATACGGATACTATTGGGTATTCTCATTTCCATACCACTGTCTCCGATGTGGCTATACTTTGGTACAAATGCATCTTCTCTTAATTTAAAAATTCCCAATGTTACTACTTCTGTCATGTTATTCCCTCGTGTATGTCCTATCAATAATACGTTCCAATCTAGATATTCTACCGGCCAGATCGTCAGTGTAGACATTCGGTATCCCATTGTATGTTATATGTATATGACTAGGCAATATATCATCCAACCCAGTGCCAAATATAATTATATTAGCAAGCTTAGATTTTAAATATATATCGGTTTCGGATATACCAAATGCTTCATCAATTACAACTATATCAGTTCCCGTGCCACTCAAGCCAACTGATGTATTATGACAGTATCTGCCATTTCTATTAATACGATGCGTAGGCACACATACATCATGTTTATACTTATTTTGTATATACAAAACAGTTTCTGTTTTACCTGATTGTCTTGGCATGTCTACCAAAACAATATTGTCTAACTCTAGTGCATTTTTAATTACATTGTATAATTTATCATATTCATCTGTTTCCATTTTATTCACCAACTGTCACTGTCTGTAACTTCATGTTCAATGTTGCCCATTTTTTCGGACAATTTCTTATCTGCGTCTTCTTGATTTTCTGCATTCACATGTATTCTGAAGTATCCACTGTATTCAAATGTTTTCATATTGTTCACACGTCATCCTAGCATCGTATGCATGTGCTTCACATACGTTACCAATGTTATTTATCATGTTCTCTGCGTTTGATTTAGCACCACCAATGGTACTACTATCTACCATCATCATAACTTCGACTCTAACTGTATATGTATATCCCATTTTATTTAAACTCCATTATTTCATTTAAGTTTGTATAAGACCTGGACTGCTTTGTTTCGACAAAAGCATCTACGTAATCCTGATCGCTGCATCTTATGTGTGCACTTGATATTATATGCAGGTACTCGCCGATTTCCATACCAAGCATTCCAGCCATTGCTACCTGTAGTGCCCTGAATCCAACTGCATCACTTGGAAATGCAAGTGCTACATCGTTGCTACGGAACACTGACATGAAATTCAATTTACCATTGTCAACTTGAAAGTCAACTCCAACACAACATGGAACTTCTCGACCAGTGCAATCGATTGCATCTATATCAGTACTATTGAATATAGGCGTCCAGCATCTTCTAGACGATGGCTCCTTCTTTAATACAGATGCATGGACAGCCAGTGCATTGTTGTTTCTCAGTCTATCCCCGTAGCTATAGTCGAATTCATTTGCCATTTCAACTGCTGACTCCGTTTTAACTATTGAATTAGCAAAATATTTAGCCTGTTCAATGTTAGGAGCGCCTAAGATATTTATCTTCGGGTGATCGATGTCACCATTGTTATTAATCGGCGGTGCTATTCTAACTGTGACACCGTATACTTGTTTAGAAACATCGTTCCGTTGGTCTACAGCTGTCTTCCCATTTTTATTTACAAGTTTTACTAGTTTGTGATATGCATCTGTTATATCAATTGCATCAATGTTTTTGTTTATATTGTTTATTTTATAGAAATCATTCATCATAATCGCCTGTTATGGTTATATGAACATCTCCAAGTTCATCAACTAAAATCTCGTTTATTTCAATGTCCTTGTTATTAAATGCGTCCATTGAATCTATGCTCTTTTTGACTATCGTTTTGATATATTCACCAAGGGATTTACCATATGTACACGTATCGTATATAGCATCGTCCGGTAATTCATTTGTTTTCATAGTTATCATCCTATACATGTTCCCATTGTATTTAACTTTAGCCATCGAGTTCAATCGTTGGCGACATTACTACTACATTGTCTTTATAATATGTTATAATCAAAACACGCCCGCTTTTATATGTACAAGTCGACGCAGTTTTTATATCTTTATACATATTGGTATTCCAGTATAACCAACTTTCATGTGTATACTGTTCTAAATCCCCGTATGTATTAACGAACCAATTGTGAAGAGATGAATCTGGTTCCCTCAGTATATTTGGGTCAAGTTCAATAAAGTCACCCCAATCTAAACCAAGTGCCTTTTTTGCATCATGTATAGATGCAAATTTTAATATTGTTTTGTTTTTATTAATATAGAAATCTACATCATTCAAATTCATGAGATACATAGGTAATACAGCAGACGAATCGTCGAAATCGTCTATCTCATTTTTGAACTGGTCTATTTTAGCCACAACCTCTAGCCCTACAGTGTCTAAAACACATGGCAACATATAGGTAGATTCTATGTATTGTTTCAATAAACTAATATCAGCTGCTTCAAGTGCTCTCATGTTTCCTCGTTTCATAATCATCGAACAGATGTTCAATTGCATCGTTATATTTTAGATAACCATGTAATTCCATTATATCTCTAAGTCTGTCATCGTTATGTTTTTTTAACCATATAGATTTACCCATTTAAATCACATCCATTGCAATAATCTCCTATTTTATCATATGCATCTGTCTTAAGTTTGTTACATGTGAAACGATTGTAGTTCCATAGTGAATCTACCATATAAAGAGTTTTCATATAATCGAAATCACTTTGATACTTGAAGCATTCTGTTACCTGTTCACGTGTATATCCTGCCCCGTGCTTAAGCTCAGGTACAAGTGCACATCTAAGCAAATGTCCGCTTGTACCAGTCATCTTAATTTCACCCGTTGCACATGCTCTCATACACCTACGAACACTTGTTGGCAGTACACCAGTGGATGTACCAATTTTAGCCTGACGTTCATCTGATAGTTTATTTATATACTCAGATTCATCGTAGTTGTTAATGTCGATATACCTAAGTTCAGAACAAAAGAGTTGCATTCTAGAACGGCTCCCGTTCTTTCTGTTTATTCCAAATGGAAGCTTAACTAGATTTCCGAATTGTTTTAACTCAGTTAACTCTGGTTGCTTAGGATAAACCTCGACATTCAACCCATGCGAAAGCTCCCGACCAAAGTAATAAGCTTTAACTCCCTTTGTTCTGACCAGAAATATCCAGAAGTGATACGAATGTTCACTACCACTCGATTCAACCACAAATGGTATACCGTTCTCACTGAGCCTACAGAAGACCTCGAACGATATAACATTCGCCTTTACTATTTCATCGTCACCATGGGCGTCTATATCAATGCAGAGCCATGTTACAGTGTCGTCTTTCTCCATTTGATACGAACCAATTGTTATATCACCGTTCAAATGTTTTTCAATTGTTTCATCGCTCAGTTCTTTGAATTGTCGGATGTATCCATATTCTGACTGTGTTGCATATATATCACGTCTGTTTACATATAATTGCATGTCATAAGGATCCACAATCATATCACCAAGTTCAAACGATATCAGACTACCACCAATCGTCCTCTTTTTTTTGTTTGTATAACCATTCTTCATACTCTGCATAGTAGTCAGCTTGACACAGTTCATCACAGAACTGGCTGCAATCGTCTACTAATGTATGACCACAGTATCTACATTTATTTATCATCATTATATCACATAAAAAATAAAGATCGACTAAAATCTTTAAATAAATCATTATTCTTCTTGCGGACATATTCACTTCTTCTTGTGTAATATTCTCCAGAGTTCGTTCTTCCTATTCAAACTATCGAAATCCTTAGACAATACAGATACATCACCTCGTTTCATACGTTTCTGCAATTCAATTGATTCAAATACATATATCAATTGTTTTCTACCTGCTCCCATTCTACAGAAGAGAACCACATATGGTGCCCTACCAGTTCGACGTGAGAACTCTATCTGTCTGTCTAACTGATGTTCACCAGTGAATTCATCTGTTGTAAAATCACCATTGAAGTTTAGTGCATACTTACCCCGTTTAGCCTTTACTTCAATTGCTAGGTAATATTTATTTAACTGTGAATCAACCAATACATCCGTCCATTGTTTTACTCCTTTTGATTGTTTGAGTCTATACGCAAAAGCTTTTATTTTTTTCCGTATGAAAAAGTTATTCAATCTGTCACATGATATATTCTCACCATGACCAGCCATTGAACCACTTTACCCCTGTCAATTCTAAGTAGTTTTTTACTTTCTCTTTAAATTCAACGAGCCGCTGCTCGTCGACTATTATGCCATCTCTATATTTAAGTATAATATAGTTTCCCATGGTACCACAATTATTCACATGTATCCTTCTAGGTCGTTGCCATCGGTTGAATCGTACTTTAATATCTCATCTAAATCAACTTCGTCTTCATCTGTGTCGAATGTGAAACCATCTGCCTCAGCGTGTTCGTCTCTTGCATCGATTGCATCAGATGGACTTGTTATATATACAAACATCTGTATATCCATCAGTTTCATATCGATCTTCTGTCCATCGATTGTCATTATACGTGTCATCATATGTCCATATGGTACAAATCCACCTACTGCATAATTAGCCACATAATGACATTCGATTGTGCTACCTGCTTTAGTTACAACGTTCAAATTATGTTTTAATCCTTCATTCATCTTTAGGCTCCCGTTAAAATATATTTATCATCTAATTGTTTTATGTGTCCAGATGTTTCCATCTGTTTCAATACATCAACCACATCAAAGTATGTAGCATTCATCAGTCTTCCCTGGTAGTCTGGTTCATTCAATATACCATTTGCTATTCCTGTTCTCGTTGTATTATTGTTTGGCTCGGATAACCACATACGAACACATGACATTATACCAGCTTCCTTCTCACTTATATTTGAGCTAGATACAGCCGGAACAGCATCAAGTTCTTTAACAGCAAACTCACCTTCTATATATTCACCATATGCTTTTATATCATCGAATGTATTTCCTGTTAATATATCAACTATCTCACTTTTATCCAGTTCCCATATTATATCCCAATCAACCTTGAGTTCAATTACTTGTTTATGTGGGTTACTACTGTAACTATAGCCATTTGCACTTGTTTCCCGTGTAACGTAGTTTTCATTGTACAGTTTATCCAATCTACGATTCAATTCAACTCTAGTTAGCTCAGCCAACCCACATATTTGCAAGTGCTTTGTAAGTGATTCCTCTGATTGCTGTGGATTAGTACACAATCGTCTGTATATTGTCATGTCTATGTAATCAATAGACATTGTAGTTGCTCTAAATAAATCAAACATCACCAATATATTTGCAACGTCTTGTGCGTTTGCAACAATCACACCATCTGATAAATCACGGTTCATCCAGTTGAGCCTAGCAGATGCCTTTATCATACTCGAGATGATATTAGCATGTCGTTTACTGACAGCTTTACTGTGGTTGACCATGTCAATCAATGCATATGTGTAGGGAATTACCACGTCCATATCAACTTCACCAAGTGATTCAATTGAACTCATCAGCTCATTCTGTAGTTCAGTACAAGGTTCAAACTTATACTGATGTCCAAGATATTCAACTGACGTAGCACCGAATTTCAATGCAGCCACGCACCTATTTATTTTATAATTCTCAACAATTGGTGTCACGAATACACGAGATTCTAATTCCGGGTCGATGTCTACCTGTGCATACGTAACAGTGTACACACGCTTAGGCTGTGGTATTCTCTCAGTTGTTCCCTGAACAGTGACCTCATATACAAATTCAGCATCATCACCACTAAGTGACTTCATATATTCCAATATCGGTTTACCGAGTTTCTGATATTCACCAAGTTTGATTATACGAATTTCATCGTTATCCCTGAGTGCATCGCTGTATATAAGAGCTTTATCTGATGCACTGGTGATGTTATGTTGGTGTGCTGGATTAAACAGTCGATGTGCAATGTTCTGTAGATGTGTTTTGCCACCGCTCAATTCACCTACGATAAACGACGGGACATATTCATTCGGTCTTTTAGAATATGCAGTGGCTAAGCATAGTATAACTGATAGGAACTGTGCCTCGTTTCCTACAATATGGTGTCTACCATATTCTATTATTTTTCTGCATATGTCTTCTGTCATTGTATCACTCTTTTAATCTACTCACGATGAACTCCATCATCAAAGGACTACACACGATTAAATTATCCGGTAGTTTAGAATCTGTTAGTATCTTTAACGTACCGTTTTTAACCTTTGTATCTAAAGCTTTTTGATATTGAAATTCTTCATCGGTTAATACATCTTTAACTACCGTCATATTTTTTACCAGTGTATGTAAATTCACCGCAATCGCCTGACATCTTCTTTATTTCGTCCAGTGTTATTGAATATGGATCTACAATTGTCACTGGGTTAGTCCAGTTATTACCGCCCGTAAGTGAAACGAATAATACATCTTTTATACCCACACGTGCAATTATGTAATCACCCATGCTCGCTTCTTCAAATATGTCACCGATTTTATACGTCGGTTCTACGTATGGTACCAATCTCATATAGGATAGTGTATGTACACTATCTGATATTACATATTTACTACCACCTACTGTAATAACATCGCCCATTTTATAACACATTTATATCACCTGTTAAAACAGAGGGATTATTGTCCTCTGCTTGTATAGTATTGTTTTGCGATTGCAAGTGCTTCTGCTGGAGACTTGCCAAATTCTGTTACGATCTTCTGGCCAGCTACATATACCTCAAGTCCATTTCCAAACGACAGGTCAAGTGATGCCTTTATGTCATCTGGTATTTCAATTGCAGTAGGTGTATCTACTGACTGGTCGTTTGAGATGCGCTCTTCGTATCCCCATGACATGTTGTGGTAGCGCTTACGAGTGTTTGTCTGACTGTCGACAACAACATCTTTGCTGAACCACACTGGTTTGTTTTCGAACTGTGGTTTTACACTGTAGTAACCGGTTTCAGGGTCAGTCATGAGAAATACATTCATAAACTGTTTTCCCCATACGTTCTTGTTAGGTGCCTGATTTGTGCTGACGTGGAACAAATAATAATCTTCTTCATTTGTATCGTCCAGCATCACATTCAAATATTCACCGTCATCGTTCTTACCTGTTCTAAGGTCGCTGATGATGACATTTCTAATCCTCTGCCCTGGTTCAAGTTTGACCTTTGTTCTGTCATGGTCATATTCTTTAGGTGCCTGTGGTTCGTCGCCGGTTGGTTTGTATGTTTCTATTGCCATATTTAATTCTCCTTTATTTAGTCTTCTAAAATACAATTGTGGTCTAACGGCATATGTTCAGTGACATATAGCCTATCGTTGCTAGCTTTTTGATATACAATATCTATGCCATCGAATTCTCTTATTTCATCAAGCATATCATTTATATCACGGATATCACCACGGACGATGATACCCAATGTAGTTTCTAATATCCCATTATTCATTTATCTATGCCTCTCCAGCACATGTGTGCTTGCTCTAATATGCTTTAATGCTATAAATATCAATCGGTCGTTTACTTCTTTTGTGTTCCTCGAACTGCTACAAGTGCATTAGACAGTTCCATGCTACACCGTTTGGCAGATGCACATTTCCTACAATACATTCGATTGCCGTTTTCAATGTCGTCAATTGCTTCTTTAGCTTTCGTAATGAATTCCTCTGCTAGTTTGATAGCATCTCTGTATGGACGCTTGCCAATTTCCCTTTGTTCTCGCATTCTTGCTTCTATGTTCATAGTTATTCACCAACTGAATAAATAATATCCATCGTATACGGTTACGTCTTTCAGTGAACGTTCAATTGCATCAACTGATGGATAATCGGAATTACGTATTGAAATATGCGTGACCATGACGTGTCTACCGTGGCTGTTTATGGCATATAACCTACCGTCTGGCATCACACTTAGGTCAAACTTCCGCTGTTCTTCAATTGGTATCTTTCTAATTGTATTCGATTTAACCCTCAGTTCCTTCCAAAAAGAAGTGTCAGTGCTTTTGAATATAATTGTATCTCCTACTACTAACATGTTTTATTCTCCTATTAACTCACCGAAATGAGCGGCAACTATTGCCATGTCTTGTATGTTTACATATCCATCCTGATTAACATCGTATCTAGGTAGAGCGTCGTCGCTATACTCGCCGCTATAGTTGTTTGCAACTATAACAAGATCTCTAATATCGACAACTCCGTCTTTATTTACATCCCATCTAGGATGCACTGTAAGCACTGTAATTGTGAACTCGTCGTGTACCCATTGGTAATCATCTGAAACAGTCACATTGACGCTATATGTGCCTTCTGAAGCACGCCAGTATAATCTATCTGTGGCATCGTCAAATATCATTCCACTTGGTTTTTCTTCAACCCATATGCCAATGTCATCGCCATCAGTATCAGTAGCATTAATAGGCACCTCAAGAAATGTACCATCATCGATGATAATATCATCGGTGGGCTCGAGTTCAGGTGGAGTGTTAACTAGTATAGTCACGTAATCTGTACTAGATTCAACTTCATTTAAGTCGCTGTCTATTAGCATGACATTGTCAAGTTTTACAACGTAATAACCGGTTTCGTTACCTGCTATCATGTTAATCGTGGAAATTCTACCACGTTTATCAAATGAACCACCGCCTAATATAGTACCGAATCCGGTATTATCCTTGCTATTGAAATATGCATCGCCATTCAATAGTTCACCAGCTGTCATATTGACCATTGTAAAACTATCATTGTAAACAATGTCATACTGGAATCCAGTATAGTTTATCCTTGTCGAACTAACGTCGACTGGGAATTCATCACCTGGACTAACCTCGTCATCTGCATTAAGCTCTAATCCAGACGATATGTTAATGGTCAATAATATAACCATTAAATATATAATATATTTTTTCACATTTTATTCTCCTTTGAACATAAACTCACCACATGTACCAGTTGTTCTAACAGTTGGCAATACAGACATTCCATTGATTACTCTGGGTGGGTATCTGTAACAAAGTCCTTTATCTGTTAATGCAGTGTCTCTGAAATATTTACAATCTATACAATTATCCATTTGTTTTATCTCCTAGCAACAAAAACAGGTTTGCGTCTTCTATTAGAATGAATTTCAATATTCCATCCATACAGTTGCGCACCAGTATTGCTATAATCTGAAAGTATTTTTGTTATTTTTCTACGAGCGTTACCAACAGTAGCAACATCTGATACCCTTTTGTCTACCAAACTATTTGAAGAAAGGTAACATATGTTATGCTTCTGGCTAATAAGAAAGTCTTTTATTACATTTTCTACGTTCATAACCGATAGTTTTATATAGTATTAATCTATACTAAAGTATACAATTGCCAACAAAATAATGCTTAAGAATTCTAAAGTATAGAAATAACAAAGATTAATAAAGTAAACAATTGTATACTTAAGTAAACAAAAGTAAACAATTGTATACTTAAGTAAACAAAAGTAAACAATTGTATACTTAAGACTTCTTTGTTATTTCTAAACATTTGTAGACTAAAGTATACTTAATTATAACTTTCCAACGTCCGTTCCTTGCGTCCTACAATTGTAACAACGAACATTCTAATGATGCTTCTGTGACTATCGACAACTACTATTTTAAAGACGTCGTCGACGTTTACGACGTCGTTAAGTGAACAATCCACATCTGTCAAAACGGTGCAATAGTCGGTGTCAATGGTTGTCATGTCATCAATACACCTATTAACAGCATCGGCATAAGTAGCCTCTGCAAACTTAGGCAACATGTAGGAGTAGTGGAATTCGAACATTTTGATCACCCTTTACAACCATTCGTCAACATCATCAACTGTTATTTCATCTGCCTGTAGTATCATAAGCTTGTGTTTTTCGGTTTCAATGTCGAAAGATTCAATTAACTCATGTCTACGTTTTTGACTACATGCGTTGCTCGGTTTTGAAACATTGTCTATTTTTTCATCTTGTCGTTTATCCCTTATGGATTTTGACAGCTTGTATGATTCTGCATCCAAATCCTTGAGCTTATTACGAAGTGCGCTCATTTCCTTATCATATTTATCTAATTCCTCATATTCACTTGCATGTCTTTTCTTGAAGTCAGAGTGTATATTGCGTATAAGATCGCATCGCATCTGATTTCTTTTGTTTTCATAGTACTCGATTAAACTATTTTTTATATATTTAGCAGTTTTAGCCATGTTCAAAACACCTTATTTTCCATTATATTAAAGTAATGTTCTCTCTCCAGTTTCCGCTGATTCCAGCATGAAGTGCAGTAAAAATGATGAAGTGATTCTTTTATTTTTTCACCACATCCATCACAATAAACGACACTGTTTAGCCTACGCCATCTTTTCATTTTGTTTAATCGTCTTCTCCTGCTTATACTGTTTGTCATGTTCATCAACTATTGGACACCCATTGCACAGGCTCTATTTTTATGATTGCATCGTCTCCAAAAAGACATTTAGAATATTGTCTTAGTTGGTCACGTGACAATCCATTGATACTGTCATATGTTTTTAATACAATCTCCCATGTGGGATCCATCAACGAATAACAACTATTATATCTGTCATATACAACCGTATATGTGAATGGATGGGTACATTCTTCGTTCTCATGAATTGCAATTCTGTCACCGTTTTTTATACCCGGTTCGATTTTATGTGGTGTTTTTATATAAAACGGTGAATTGGGAAATATGGGCATTTCATTGTTTATCTCCTCTACTGTAGTTACCGTCGGAAGTCTTTCCATGATAATGGCAATATTTTTTTCATGCCTGACCAAACATGAATCAAAATTACTTGTTATCATGTATGTGAAAAGCTCACCGTGTATGTTCTCAAGTACCGTACCCTGTTTAACCTTGTTTTCAATCATAACATAATCGTCTAAATTTATAAACATTTCCATACACCTCTGTATAACATTACAGTATCATTAACTTTGATAGTCCCGTTCTTACGGTCGACTGCTAGCGATCTCTGGTATTCATTATCACGTACTATATCACTGACTGCTCTTATCATATTAGCAGTTATGTCGAGTGCTATATATATAACAGCTCTTGCTGTACATGGCAATTCTAAAGCATCATTTGGGTTAAAAAGAGTTGATTCGTAGAACTCTCTGTCTTCTTTTGATTCCAAGTCGATTACATATACTTGAAATAGCTCACCACCTAACCGACCGTCTATCAACCATTTAACACCTCTATCAACGGCTCGAGTGTAAATACTCCGCCTTGATTCTATGCTATCGGTACCTACCATTACAATATCTGCATTGAGCCGAGTTCTAGGTGTGATGAACACGGGCATTTTCTTAATTTGATTGCCTGTCTTCCGTTTGACTATTGCATTTGCTGCATTTACTTTGAACATTCCTATATGCTCAAAGTCAAAATTTTGATTAGGTAGATTATGCGGTTCTACCTTATCATTGTCATATACTGTCAAATCACTGAATCCCATTTGAGCCAAGTGTTCAACAAGGAAACTTCCGATTCCACCACATCCCGCTATAGATATACGTGGCTGCCATCCGTCATTTGGATTGAAAAAATCCAATTGTCTCATGTAGTCTATTTTAGTCATCGTCTACTCCATTTATCATTTCAAGTTCATATTCCATCAAGTCTGCAAATGTATAACACTTGTTATACCCAAGGTCACACCATTCTTCAACTATTTCTTCATCTGACATGTCAATCAACTGTTGAATTCCATAGTCTGATACCTCGTTCTCCATCAGTATACATGTTATAGCTCCAATATGTTCTTTATATGCATTCGATATTGGGATAGCGGTCTTATCGCCATTCTTTGAAGTTGTCTTCGCATACTTATTTGGGTAGCTTGGCATTTTAACAACATTAGTCTTCAAATGCTCAACTATTTCTTTTAGTTCAGGTGCATCTGGGTCATCTGGTATAATAATACATTCAATTGAATCTATTGATTCAACATGTGTACCAAGTGAACTATTCACAATTACATCTATACGACCGTTCATAGAATTACTTTTGTTAACACATATGTTAAAGGCATGTTTAACCCCAGTTGAACCCATGTAATTGTCAATCGTTTCGTCGTCCTGTCCACTGAACCCGGTTGACATATTGACATGTGAATGTATCCAACCGTTTATTGGTGTACCGTCCATATATGATTTCATTTGTACATCTGACAGAGCTTGACCGCCCCACTGACAAACAACGCCACTGACTTCCTGTGGAATTTGATATATGTTTTGCACCAGTACATCTCCAGATACCTCGAGATCATGTTGACATGATATCATCGCTCCAACTTCGACATCGATATTATGCACCATTGTATATATCTTCTCCCATATACTAGTGGGAATTAAAAATCTGAAATCTCTACCCGTTGGCACTGGTTCATAATTGTATTTATATGATTTTACTTGTTTATACGCCTTTCCCATTTAAATCACCTAACTCTAGTGCATTTTTTAAGTTCATCTACCAACATGCGGAATTCTGTATCATTCATGTGAACTGATTCTAGGTATTCAATGTATTCTTCTTCTGATTCAAAGTTTTCCTCTGGTTCGAACATTTCATGATTGTTTGGTACATCTGGTATAATATTATCTCTGAGTTTCATGAGTATCTCCCATATGTTCCTCGCATCGCATTCATTGTTCAGTCTATCAATTGCATTGCCGTCGTGTTGTAATAGACTAATACCGGTATACATATCATACCTACGCACGACACATTTTGTTAATTCTCGGATCAAAGAAACATACTCTTCAAACGAAACATCAACTCCATATCGGTAAATATCTACTAGGAGTACATTGGATCCCCAATCTATATGAGAGCATATCCTATCATGTGCACGGGCACTATATTGGAGTACGTTGCAATATCCATTCAGTACATGTTTAGTTGCATTTATGGGCTTGAGTTCATATATATACTCACAATTGTTGCATATGTGAGTATTACTGTTACTGCATTCGAAACACTCACATCTATCACATACATCTGACATATATGGACAATCGTCACATGGATTGACAGAAAATGGGTTCCACGTCGGAGAAGACATATTGCAAACCTTGAGCATATCAACAATAAGCTCTACCGCCATCGGTACATTCAATGCCTTTAACAATGTTTGCGGTAGTCTATAATCCCCCCAGCATATCTCACCGGTTGTGTATATATTTGGATGAGGACATTCCCAATCATGGTCAGGATTGCACTCACCTTCGACCCATTCAACAGGAAAAATACGCACATCAATACCTAATGTGGTTGGATATAAATACATGTACAGTTCTCCCAGTTCACAGCTTAAATCAGGGAAATCATTTGCAATACATGTAATGTTTTCGATCGTCAAAACAAGACAATCATGCCGGCTGAATATTATTTCATCTGAATCATCTTGGAAATCCACCTGTATGAAGAACTCAATCCATTTCACATATCTAGCACCTGTAACATGCTCTATTTCCATAAGCCGCTCGAGTAATTCGCTATTAGACGGGAATATAATATCATTGAAATATTTACCCGTCTCTTTATAACATTTGAATAAAAACGGGTCATGTTCTTCTTGGTTTTCCACTACACCGCATACGTCCATATTTCGCATATATACACCTCTTTTGATATTTAAAAAAATAAAAATAGTGAACGGGTTTAACCGTTCTAACCGTTCTTGATCTGTGCAGCTGTAACTGTCACAAAATTAATGACCTGGTTTTCACCGGTTTCATCGACTATGTAAGTATCGACTTTTACGCCACCTACATTACTGCCGATTATACTATCTGCTACCTTAACAGCAATGTCTACGTCATCGTATGCTTTAATAAGCACGTCACCTACAGTCCTAATTCCACAGACTGTGACTCTCTTAATCTCATCGCCGATACCGACATTTACAATATATTCTCTAGTTTCCATATTTTTTGCTCCTTTATTTAATTTGCGACCATTGAAGCGTGCCCAAATTGAGCATAATAGCAGAAACAATAGGTCTTTACAAATAAATAAAAGATGTTGTAGATAACATCTATTCAATTATTGAATCTATAAGCTCTTCAGCTGACTTAAATCCATCGAAGTCAGCACCTTCAATTGCACTGATCTCGATTTTCCGTTCAGCATAAGAAGAAGCCACTTTTTCAAGTGACCTCTTCCACTTTCTATTCATGCGTTGACCCACCCATCAACTACATTGAATATCGTTCCAGACGGCATGATTATTCTACCGTCAACAATTCCATGTTCGGTCTTCACGTCTATTGCTAGTTGGTGCAAATTGCGCTCAACTACCCTCTCTACTTCATCACTGCCGATGAATATATCGGCTTCATGGTACATGTTTACAATCGAATCTCTAAATTCAACAACTTCACTTTCATCTATATACATGTTTATCATTTTCAAAACCTCTTGTATTTATTATTTAAAGCATTTATTAATTTATTTACATTACCTCTATCAGCTCTTCTGCTAAAGAGGTTACCACTTGAAACGTTTTCAATTACTTTATTGTTCATATGAACAACTGCTTTTTGCAGGTATCGACGTTCGACTTCTGCAATACTGAAACAATTTTCATAAGCCCGGATAGGCTTTGATCTACGGGCTGTATATACATATCCAACACCATCACGTATATCATAACTAAGTCCATCTACGCTATACATTTATACCCCCGGGGTATCCCAGTGTTTCATTTGAAAATTCTTTCTGTGGGATAAATCCACACAGAAAACAAATGTTTAACTGGTCGCCCGATTATACTTCAGTTCTGTACTAAATATGAAGTCACGATTGAATGACTACCATATGTGGCTTTAAAACTGTCACTGGCTTCAGCTCTCGATGATGCCATTAATGTGAGATTCAACTCACACATTCTAACGGGGTCAATCCCCTTCAAATAATATAAATATTTATTCATGTTTAAAACCTCTAAATTTTAAAAATTTTGCAGGAAATTCGGCATACTACTATATTCCCACTTGAAAACTATATTAATTTTTATAACGATGTTTTTATAAAAGTATTAATATAAAAACATTAATATAAAAATATTAATATAAAAGTATTAATATAAAAACATCGTTATAAAAGTCACACGTGTTATACGGTGGTAACACGTGTATAATACATCAGGATTCATTTTAAGCCTCTCTAAGAGGATTTAATTAACATATGCATGTATATGTGCACTAATGGATTCAATCGCTTAGAGAGGCTTAAATGTCGAACAATAGGATATATTAATTTATGTAGGCATACCTATAAAAGAAGATCTGCTACATGCATTTTTATCTAAAAAAAAAAATTTAAAATAGTTATGGTTCTGGCATTGGTCTGCAATGCCTAAATGGATTTTTTCGGGTTGTATTTGCTGATAGTGCATTCAATGTTTTTACTCTAGTTTTGTTATCAATTAGGCCTAATTCGTACAAATCGTTAATTCGATTGATTGATTCAGTATGCGATAATCCGTTTAAAATGCTCATTTCATCACCTCTTATATATATTTACAAAGTTGAAATGTTAAAAAAAGAAGAATGATTATTTCATTGCATCTTTCAATGTCATGAGTAGTGCATGTGGGATATAGTCCCTTATTTTATCAATGACGTCGTCCGGTGACATTGTTTTATTGCTGTCAAAATACATGCAACCGGTTGACATATCAATACGGGGACTTGCAATCATGTATAGGTTTGTTCCCTTCACTCGAAACACGCACATAGTGGTACGTCCGTCTGCTTTTTTACTTCTGCTTGATTTCAATCCTACTCCGATGGCTTCGTAATTTGAACCACAGAACTCTTTAACAGCACTGTCTAAAGCGCTGTCAGCGGGCACATTGACAAGTTCATACGGTACGCTTGACATAAGCGTATGTAGGTTTTTGTCGTATTGTTCTTGAGTGATAATACCGTCGCTCAATGCTGATTTAAGTTTACCTATCTTGTCCTTGACTGCATCTGACACAGTAGCCTTTTTCATAGGGGTATCAACAGATGATGTTATACCATTATCACCTTCGATTAATCCCTTGACATATATTGCAGCTGCATTTTTACCGCTATATGTGCCTATGTTCATCTTTTTGAAAGATGAAAGGCTTTTACTGTATCCGTTTTGAACTGCAATATCATATAGTTCTGAATATGCCATGTCTGAATATCTATTCATTGAAGTTACATCTGTGTTGTATTTGCTCATATCTAATCGCTCCGTTTGTTCGTAGTGTTCAACTGTGAACAAATCCAAAAATGCGTTATTTTTATTTAAGTGTTTCGATTTAAAATTCAAGTCTACTGATGCTTGTTATGGTTATCGAAAACCACACACAACCATTTTTCGATAGCTAGCTAATGATGTAGCTAGACAACAGTTCATTTAAATTAAATCAAAATTAACCGTCCTACTGTTAGTGTTTAATGGGTTACGCATATACAGTTTAAGGAAACTAACGTTTATTTTTTTATAAGTTCGCTCAATGTCGGTTTTAAAAATGAAACTGATATGTAGCGATACTGTAATAAAATCTTTACATCTCTATTATTTTTGATTCATGATGATATTTTTTATATGTCGAGTTAAATATCTTTAGAAAGAAAAACGTTCTACTGATTACGTTTCATATCATATATGAATATCAAATATTAGACATAATGTGATTTTTACGCATCAGTGGCGATATTTAAGACACATTGGGTGACTCTATATTTCAACGATTGATAAAAATAGACATGCGTAGGCTTTATATTCGTTACAAACACATTGTAATATTTAATAAAGTTTACTTGATTAAAACTAAAGTAAACTTGAGTTTAGGATCTTAAATTCTACTAAAGTTTACTTGATTAAAACTAAAGTAAACTTGAGTTATAATTACCACCGACGGATTCAATCGTTTATCAACGGTATCGATAGTATCAAGAGTATCAAGAGTATCGATAGAGTTGATAAATCAATATAATCGATTTATTTAAACATTTGATAATATCAACACCGTGAATAAATCAATGTCGTTTACTATAGTCATGCCATTGATAAATCAATGCCATTGATACTATCGAATACGTCGATAAAATCAATGGTATTGATAAATCAATACTCTTGATAAATCGAATACATTGATAAACGTTGATTAACTATCGTATACCACGGGGTGCTATAGAATTATTATTATAACGAAATCACTGGGTACCTTATGAATGTATTAATATTACTTTGAGACATTTAGCACCTTCAGTACACCTCTCGTACAACTTCCATACACCTCTCGTACAACTACCGTACACC
>JAIPUR010000021.1 GCA_020055655.1 Methanosarcinaceae archaeon
TCCTGTTAGCGTAGTGGAACCTACAGTACCGTATGCAGCATCCTTAGCGTCACTCGAGGTAGTTGCAATATACAATGTGATAAGATCACCGGTATTCATTACAGGATTTGATTGTGAGAATGATGAATCTTCATCACGGATCTTTTCAACAGTATAGAATTTTGCAGACGCTTCCGATTCAGAGAGCAATGATTCAAGATTCTGATCCGCAGTTCTAGTATCCGTATAAGTAGGCATAGGATCACCATAAGATTTATCGTTTGCTGCGTAAACAAGATTATTTGCAGTTGTTCCGTCTGTGATGGAAACTATAACCTGATTGACATCTACAGGTGCACTACCCACGTTGAGACCAACCTTGAGTTTCAAAAGATCGACAGTTTCAGACATATTAATCGAGTCACTCTTTGCACGGACACCTTCGATATCCTTGACCATTAAGTTGGATGAAACTTCCTGTGTTGCCTGTTTACCGGTTGACTGTGCTTTTTGCTGCAGAACACCAGAGGTCTGGATGAGTACAGCAGCTGCCACTGCAGCTACAAGAACCATGGCGATAAAGATAATAAGAGTACCAATACCCACCTGGGCTCGTGTGTCTTTTTTCATGAATAGTTTGTTGTTTGCTTTCATGTACAATTCTCCTATAAATACAAATATATGTATTTACTAATTATATAAACACTTAGAATATATATAATATTTGGTTGGAAATATTAAACATCAAACAGCATCTTTTTGTACTATAAACATATTAATATATATACTACGATATTACAAGATAGCATTAGGCTGAGGCAAACCCATGATGAATACAGGACTATTACTAAATGCAACAATTTGTTTTGCCATTGCCATATCATCATTGTCATTTGCATGGGTTCTTGCCAGAAGTGAAGATAACCAAGGAAGAAAAAGCAAACCTGCACTTTGGTCTCTTGTTGTGCTCTGGTCTTTGGTAGGACTTACATATTTCCCAACAACAATAAGAATGGTCGCAGCCTATTTTGGAAATCATGAACTTGATCTTTTGATGTACAATCTTGCAGCAATTCCTTTTTCATTTGTTTCTGTCCCATTGGTATTTTTTATAATCTATGTGATCACAGGTGAAAAAAAGATAAGTGCATACACATCAATGCTTTTTGTTATTTTTGGAGCAGCATATCTTATATTGCTCTACTCCAATGGAGTAACAGGACCAAATGTTACGATATTCTCATCTATATTTACAATTAATAGTGATTTTGCAATAAACATATACATGGCAGGACTTTTTGTTATACCTACTGCCATGATCATTGGACTACTGTTCTTAATATTTATTCAGCGAATGCCAAAACGGCTCAGATACAGAACAGCACTTCCACTAGTAGCAATATCCTTTGTTTTTGATTTCATGCTTACGGACATGATAACACTTGTCGATGCAATGCAACTGGCAGCAAGGATATTTGTCCTTATAGGCACAGTACAGGCATTCCTTGCATATTTCCCACCGCTGACATTACAGGAAAAGCTTGGCATCAAGAAATATCAGTATGAGCTTTATGAAGATGAATTAGACGAAGAAGAGGTCGATATCAATGTCTGATGATATTGACGTTAACCTTGAACAAAAGGTTGCAGAATTCTACCAATCCCTGGGGATTCATCAAGGCCCTGGAGATATACAATACAGATTAATACTTAGAGTTCTTGAAAAGAATGAAGGAAAGATTACAGAATTCTCCGAGATTAGAGAATATACAGATCCATTTGCAGATAAAGGAAGTATTGGAAGCAAAATGAAAACTGTATTTCAACTGGAAGGACTGGTTGAAAAGGTTAAGCGCGGGGGATACATCATAACAGATAAAGGTATCACAGCAGCAAATTTCCTCAAAGACACAAGTACATTCTACAAGAAGAATAAGAGAATAGAAGAGATCATTGAGAGAATGCCATAAAAATAATTTAACGTCAAAAATTGTGCATTAATACATCCACCATACTATTTTGCTTTAACTTTTTCATTTATCCACAACTAAGAGAACTCATAAAAATCGAAAAAAATTTTCCTCATTGAAACTACAGATCATTCCAAATCATACTATTAGCACATAATAGTAGCACACAATATTTCAATTTACAGGAATTATGATGTAATTCCAGTAAGCAAAGATAATCCAGCATCAATCAAAGTATTGAATTTAAAAAAATATTCGGTTCTTTCCTATTTTTCAAGCGAATAATAGCTACAATATTTGCTAATGAAAAAACTCGAACAAATATCCATGTTTTGAAGTCACACAAGCGAAAAAAGTAGCATTTCTTTTAACAAAACTTAAAAAAAAGAAAAAGGTGATCAAATCACCTTATGGGTAAAGTTGTACAGTTTCTTTAACACCATATGAAGATGGAGTTATGAAATCAGCAGTTGTAGCTGCACCAGACTCTGGAGTCATCACAATACTTACAGCAGTACGTGGACTGACTACAAGACCTGTAACACCCTGACCACCAGCAGTGTTAGTTGTACCAATATCAGTGAAACTTGTATCACCTGTAGCTACAGTTGAGACATACACAGTAGCAAGATCACCAGTATTCATAACAGGCTTACCCTGGGAGAAAGAACCATCCTCATCACGTATTTTACCCAGTGTATAGAAATACTTACCATTAGCACCAGGAGTTCCTGATGATGTCAATAGCTTCTCCAGATTGGTAGATGCGTTTGCTGCTGAATCAAAATCAGCCATATCTTCTGAATAAGTCTTATCGTTAGCAGCATAAAGGAGGTTGTTAGTAGTAGTACCATCAGTTATGGAAATAACAACCTGATTCATATCCACAGGAGAGCTACCGACATTAAGACCGGTCTGCATTTTTAATAGAGAGATATTAGTTGACAGGTCAGAACCAGTCTTTGCACGTACACCCTCAATACCTTTGATCATTAAATTAGAAGATACTTCCTGAGTTGCCTGCTTACCAGTTGCCTGTGCTTTCTGCTGAAGCACACCAGAGGTCTGGATAAGAACAGCAGCTGCAACTGCGGCTACAAGCACCATAGCAATGAATATAATGAGAGTACCTATACCCACCTGAGCAGTTGTATCCTTTTTCATGAATAATTGTTTGTTTGCTTTCATATAACCACCTACAATAAAGAGTGCTAAGTATTAGCACTCAATTCAATTATGGATACAATGATACAGTTTCTTTAACACCGTATGAAGAAGGAGTTACGAAATCTGCAGTGGTTGCTGCACCAGATTCAGGAGTCAGGACAATGCTGACCGCCGTACGAGGGACAAGGTTCAGACCTGATGAAACTATATCCGTCATCGTAATAGAACCCATTTCTGTATATCCAGCTGTTTCAGCAGCATCTGATGTAGTTGCAATATATAAGGTAATAAGGTCACCAGTGTTCATTACAGGATTTGATTGTGAGAATGATGAATCTTCATCACGGATTTTTTGTACAGTATAGAACCTAGATGGTTCATTTGCTGAAGAGAGTAATTTTTCGAGGTGAACAGACCCATTATTGGTCCCGACATAGCCCGTCATAGCACCATCAGAATAAGACTTGTCGTTTGCTGCATAAACAAGATTATTTGCAGTTGTTCCATCTGTAATGGATACTATAACCTGATTGACATCTACAGGTGCACTACCCACGTTGAGACCAACCTTGAGTTTCAAAAGATCGACAGTTTCAGACATATTAATGGAGTCATTCTTTGCACGGACACCTTCGATGTTCTTGACCATTAAGTTGGATGAAACTTCCTGAGTTGCCTGTTTACCAGTTGACTGTGCTTTTTGCTGCAGAACGCCAGAGGTCTGGATAAGTACAGCAGCTGCAACAGCAGCCACCAGAACCATGGCGATAAAGATAATAAGAGTACCAATACCCACCTGGGCACGTGTATCTTTTTTCATGAATAATTTGTTGTTTGCTTTCATGTACAGTTCTCCTATTTATCCAACTAATTTTGGATATATGTTTATTATATATTTGATTAATATATATAATGATTGGTTGGAAATGTCAAACGACAAACAAGTCTCAATTGCACTTTAAGGGCGAATATATATATAAATAATGAAAAACAAATCACTGCATGGTCAGATGATGAATACAGGGCTTTTACTTAATAGTGCAATTTGTTTTGCAATTGGCATATCTTCTATGGCTTTTGCATGGGTACTGCTTGGTAGCAGCAAGCAGCATAGCGATAACAGTAAGCCAGCTCTATATTCATTGGTTGTTTTCTGGACAATTGTTGGACTTACTTATTTACCAACTTCTATCCGAATGCTGGCAGCATATTTTGGAAATCAGGAAATTGATGCAATACTTTATTTTATATCTGCAATCCCTTTTGCGTTTGTTGCAGTACCTCTTGCGTTTTTCATAATTTATATCGTAGTAGGCACCCGTAAAGCAGGAGAATATACTGCATTATTCTTTACAATACTTGGTGCACTTTATCTTGCTTTTTTGTACCAGAGTGGTATTGTTGGCCCTGCAGTAACTGAGTGGGCATCCATTTTCAGCATAAACAGTGACATTGCCATCCACATATACCTAATAGGATTATTTGTTGTGCCAACATCAATGATCATAGGACTTCTAACACTTATACTTCTACAAAGACTTCCAAAAAGGATACGATATCGAACAGCATTACCGCTTGTAGCTATTTCTTTTGTATTTGATTTCATGCTAACTGATGTTATTGCAATACTTGATTTTATGCAAATATTTTCCAGACTCTTCATATTGATAGGAACAATACTTGCATATTTAGCATATTTTCCTCCAATGACAGTACAGGAGAAATTAGGAATTCAAAAATACTGCGTAGATATGTATACAATAGAAGAACTTGAAGAAAAATTTGACCTGAAATCATAAACATACTATAAGAAAAACAACTTCTTTCTTATTGAAAATTTAGCTTAAAGATTAGTTGCAATTAGCCCAATCATTAATTGCAAATAGCTATTAGAGTAGATATAGCCAATATACTTAAGTACAATTAATTCTATGTACTTTTTTGTACATTATAGTCCAGAAGTGGTAGTTTATGCATTCCGTAATCAAAGAAATAGTCAAAGCAACTGAAAAAAGGGTTGAAGACATACTAGCAAGAGAGAATGAGTTGCCTGATATAAATTTTAAAAGTAGGGATATACTAGCAAACATCAAAAAAAAGCAGAGTGAAAACAAAGTACCAGTCATATCTGAAGTCAAGCCTGCATCCCCAAGGGGAAAAATTATGGACATTAGTCCTTTCGATGCAGCAAAAATAGCAAAAAAAATGGAAAGGGCCGGAGCTATTGCTATATCCGTGTTAACTGAGCCTGATTTTTTTGACGGATCAATTAGTAACCTGCAAAATGTAAGGAAAAATGTTGATATCCCAGTATTACGCAAAGATTTTCTTATCGATGAAGTTCAAATGAATGAAAGCAAAAGTGATCTCTTATTGATCATCGTTGGAATTCTTGGTGAAAGTAGTAAGGACATGGTTAAAAGGGCTATTGAACATGGATTTGAGCCACTTGTAGAAGTCCACAGTGAAGAAGAACTATTGATTGCACTGGATACAGATACCCGAATAATAGGCATAAACAATAGAGATCTAAGAACATTAGAGATAAGTCTTGAAATGACAGTTCAGCTTGCACCCATGATACGGAATTTCGATAAAGAGAATGGTACGAAGCACATTATAATCAGCGAGAGTGGCATAGAGAACATATCTGATGTTATCAAAGTAATCGATGCAGGAGCAGATGGAATACTTGTTGGCACATCTATAATTAAAAGTAATGACATTTATGAAAAAACAAAGGAGCTTGTTGAAGCACTTAACTAATTAGCCCAGATCCAGAGGAGTTATGACATGAAGAAATCTATGTATGGCAAATATGGAGGACAGTTCGTCCCTGAAGTTTTAATGCCAGCACTTACAGAGCTCGAAGAAGCCTATGATAAATACAAAGATGATAAGGATTTTCTCGAGGAACTTGACTATTATATGAAGGAATTTGCAGGTCGAGAAACACCACTTTACTTTGCAAAGAACCTAAGCAAAAAATATGGAATTAAGATATACCTCAAAAGAGAAGATCTTGTTCATGGTGGTGCACACAAACTCAATAATACAATAGGACAGGGACTGCTGGCAAAGTACATGAGGAAAAAGCGTATTATTGCTGAAACCGGAGCAGGACAACATGGAACTGCTACTGCCATGATTGGCGCAAATCTCGGATTTGAGACGGAGGTCTACATGGGCGCAAAAGATGTGGAACGCCAACACATGAATGTGTACCGCATGGAGCTTATGGGATCAAAGGTAAATTCAGTGGAATCTGGATCAAGAACACTTAAAGATGCCATTAATGAAGCATTACGGGACTGGGTCACCAATGTGGAGAATACACATTACCTGATAGGTTCTGTAGTAGGCCCGCACCCATATCCAATGATAGTCAGAGATTTCCAGAGTGTTATTGGCAACGAGGTCAAAAAGCAGATAATGGAGAAAGAAGGTCGTCTACCGGATTCGATCGTTGCCTGTGCCGGAGGAGGAAGTAATGCTATGGGCATATTCCATCCATTCATTGATGACAAGGATGTCAGACTTTTCCCAGTTGAAGCAGGTGGCTGTGGTTTGAAGAATACGAACAAAGAAGCACTCCATTCTGCATCACTAAGTGTTGGAGAAGAGGGAATACTTCAAGGTGCATACACAAAGATCCTTCAGGATGAATACGGACAGATCCTTGAATCCAGCTCAGTATCCGCAGGGCTTGATTACTCTGGTGTTGGACCTGAACTTGCACATCTTGCAGACATAGGAAGAATAGAGCCAAGGTATGTTACTGATGATGAAGCATTGGAAGCATTCTACGAATTGAGTAGAAATGAAGGAATAATACCAGCACTTGAATCATCACATGCAATTGCTAACGTTATGAAAATGGCAGATGATGGAGAACTTGGGGAACTTGTTGTGATAAGCCTCTCCGGCCGAGGTGACAAAGACCTTGAAACCGTATTCAAATTAAAGGAAATGGAGGCCTGACAATGAGAATCCATGATAAGTTCAGTGAGCTGGATGAAAAAGATGAGAAGGCACTGATAGCATACGTATGTGCAGGAGATCCTTCATTTGAAGAGACGAAAGAAATAGTCAAGTCATTGATCAATGCCGGAGCAGACATTATAGAACTTGGACTGCCTTTTTCAGACCCGGTTGCAGATGGCCCTACAATAGAGGCAGCTGCACAAAGGGCACTTGAAGCCGGAATGAACCCAGACAGATATTTTGAGTTGGCTGCAGATATTGACACTGATATACCCCTTGTATGTATGACTTACTACAACCTCATCTACCAAAGAGGTCTTGAAAAGTTTGCAGAAGATTGTGTTAACGTAGGAATTAGGGGCATCATCGTGCCGGACCTTCCTGCAGAAGAAGCTGATGATCTGCATAATGCATGCAAAGAAAATGGTATTGATCTAATATTCCTTGTTACCCCAGTAACCGATAATAGAAGAATGGAAACTATTCTTAACAAAACATCAGGTTTTGTTTATGTTGTTTCAAGGCTTGGAGTTACAGGTACAAGGTCTGATGTAGCACGATCCACAAAAGATATCCTTGATCGCATTGACACAGATGTACCAAAGGCAGTCGGCTTTGGAATATCTGACAAAGAGCAGGCAGCTGAAGTAATATCAGAAGGTGCTGATGCAGTTATTGTTGGTTCTGCGTTCATAAAGATAATAGCATCGGGTGAAAATGTTAACGAAAGGGTTGAAACGCTGGCAAGAGAACTTAAAGAAGCCTGCAGAACAGAGAATTAAAAAAAAGATACTGTTTAATGGGATCTAATCCCATTATGCAGCAAATAATTGATCAACAAACCATTGAGGATCGAATTTCTGTAAGTCATCATAACCCTGTCCCATTCCAAGGAACAATATTGGGCTTCCGGTGATATAAGCAATTGATATCGCAGCGCCACCTTTTGAGTCTGCATCTGTTTTTGTTAAAATTGAACCATTTATAGGAACAGCTTCATTGAATTGAGAAGCTCTTTCAACAGCATCATTACCTGCTACTGCCTCATCAACGAATATCAAAAGATCAGGAGGACTTACACGACAAACTTTTTTGAGTTGCTCCATGAGATTGATATTTGTATGCATACGACCTGCAGTATCTGAAAGAATAACATCAACATTGTGTGCTTTTGCATGCTGAACTGCATCGAATATGACTGCAGCAGGATCAGCTTGTTCCTGATGTTTGATTACTTTGACACCAACATTATCGCCGTGGATCGCAAGCTGGTCGATAGCTCCTGCCCTGAATGTATCACCAGCAGCCAAAACTACTGAATATCCCTGATCTTTCAGGCGCTTGGACATTTTTGCAATGGATGTGGTTTTTCCTGTACCATTTATTCCTATGAAAACGATATGTACGGGTTTTTCAGAATTGCGTATAAATTCATCAAAATCAAATGTGTTTGCACTCATTACATCAAATATTGCCTTTTTGAGTGCCTCTTCCACAATATTTTCAGTATTTTTACCAACCCTACGGCGAGTACCTACAAGTTCCTTTTTAACAGCTTCAACTATTGCTTCTGAGACTGAAAGTGCAATATCACTTTCAAGAAGAGCCATCTCCAGTTCCCACAAAGGTTCATCAAGATCATCTTCTTCGAGAATGAATTCTCTTTCCAGAACCAGAGCTTTTGCCTTTTTTACGAAGCCAGCTTTTTTAGGTTCTTTTTTATCAATGCTTTGGGAAGATGATACAGAAGCCGGACTGTCATTTCCTGTAGTTTCAACTACAGATTCAGTGCTATTGGATGCTAAGGTCTGATCAGAAGATTCTTCAGGCTCGACATCGACAGCTTTTTCATCAATTTTGCTTCCTATTTTGTCTTTGAAGCTGCTTAATTTAGATTTCAGTTTATTGAACACTGGATTCAACCCGCAAAAAGTGAATTTGATATTAGATATAAATAACTTTAAAAAATAAGTCGAATGATATCGAAACAATTCTAATTGACCAAAAATAAAAAAGAATTATTGGGATACCGGAGGCATCCCTGGCTGTCCCTGAGGCTGCTGAATACTAGACAGGTATGATTCAATTGATTGCATCTGCTGTCCGATCTGCTCGAGAGCATTGCTCATGTTCTCAAAGGCTTTTTCAAGCTTTGCCTTACGGTTCTCAAGTATTTCCTTTGCATCCTTCAATGGACGCTCAATACTAAAACCAGCCCCAATATCAACAACTATATTGTTGATCCGGGAGACGTTGGCAGATACAAATGAACCTGAGCCAATAGGAACCATCATTTCAGTACCATCTTCTATGTCATTGAGCTCTTCAATTGTAGCAAGAGCTTTCGCACATTCCTGTGTAGAAGTCTGAATCATGCCCATTTGTTGCTGAACGGATTCAGCACGCTTTTGAAGTTCACTATGCTGCATTGAAAGTGTTTTTGGATCCTGTTCATTTGCATTGACCATGATTATGCCTCGTTTATGCTGTCGATCTTAATGTAGTTTCTTTTAAGAGAATGTTTGCTTCCAAAAAGAGAATAAACCTTATCAAGTGCATTCTTCTCATTCTGGCTTTCAACAGTCTTTGTAAATTTTTCCCATGAAACTCCGGCTTTGAATGTGCCTTTAACCTGGAATGTCTTCATATGAAATCACCTGTTTAATCTTTATTAATCTACTTAATAAAATCCAATGCATCTTCTACCCTTGCAAGTTCGTGACCTGTGGTGTTTGAGCCTGCAACATAACCTTTTGAATTTGCAATAATACCTGAACCTACCATCTGAGTACCAAAATTACTTGTACCAATGCTCACAGGAAGATCGAATATCTTCTCCAGATATTCCATTTCTGCATCGCTTACCAGAGGATGAACTAGTAAACCCTTATTGGTAGCAATAGCTGCCATTCCAACAGTTTTTATGCCGCCTATGGTACCTCTGTACACATCGACTTTCAGTGCATCCCTAATAGCTTTGATTGCGTTATCACTTAGTTCAGGATGAACTAAGGCAGCAGAATCATTTGCAAGCACAACGTTACCCACTGCATTTAGCTTACTGGGCAGGTTGTGAATTGGAATATCCAGATCCTTAAGATCTTCTGGAGTAGTACCTCGAGGAACCAACAATCCATTGGAATTACCCCTGGACATAGAACCCACAACAGTACTACCATTGATCAGCTTTGGAAATACCGGGACTTTAAGCATATCTTCGATAGATCTGCAAATTTTACCTTTAGTTCCCTGGGGAACCAGTGCAAACTCTTCAGTACAGGTTGCAAAAGCCCCAATAATAGGACTATCGTGAATGTTCAAAGTTTTTATCATTATATTTCTCGGTTATTGTTAAAAGGCAGGATGCATTAGCTTTCACTTATGCAAGCTCGACCTGGACTTCTCCGTCCTCGAACTTAGCTGCCTTTACACGAATGGAGCTTGGTGGTTTTTCTGAACCACGGGCCCATAGTTTCTCGTTGACGGACTGATCGAACTTGATCTGTTCTGCATCAACTTTCATGTGCTTTGTAAGGTATGCCCTGACGAGCTTTACAGACTTGTGGGATCTCTTCCACCTAGCAGTCATCTTTACTCTACGGAGCGGAATTGTATATACCTGTTCTTTTACTATATCATCTGCCACTATCATCACCTACTTACTTCACATCAAGGCTGCTTCTTCTCCAGTGTCTTCTCTTGGGGTGGCTTGCAACCTTACGGTTGGTCTTGATAATTGCCCAGGTAGGAACCCTGTGGTTCTGCCTGTGTGCTTTTGCCAGCCTCATTTTTTGTCCTTTAGTATTGTGACTCACTTGTCTCACCTATGCTATGATCTGTAATATTATTATATGAAATACCAATTAAAGTTTGAACTTACAACATAACTATGATATAAATCATTAATCATGGATCCGTTTATTAATTTATTGATAATATTCTCTTTTTCGTTCAACAACATGTGACTGGATATGTGACGGAAATAATTTTCCTACAAGATCCGGACCATTTCTTTGCCTGATCAGTTCACGAAGTTCAGCCTCATAATCTGATTTGATTATTTTTTCACTGGGGCCTTCTTTGATGATCAGATGTTCTTTTACCAGTTTATTAACGGCAGCACGACCAAATCCCTGCAGGGGACATATGTAGTGCACACCAAACCGGTCTTCAATGCTTCTTGACTGCGATCGGTCTATCAAAGGTACACGATCATCGCGACGAATTCCATCTGCAATGAAAATATCTTTTTTTTCAGATGCAATGTGTTCGACTGCTGATCTATGTATATGATCTATGGCATTTTTCGGAAAGCCGTCTTTGATGATCATCTCGTAAGCATCTTCGAGAATCGATCTTTCAAGACAAACAACCCGATGAGCAAAGCCCAGTTCATCTGCAGTTTCCCGCGCATGATCCGCAACTGGGAGCAACGAAAAAGTGCATGTGACAAGTCCAACATCAAAAAAGGGCTCCAGCATAATTGCTGCCAAAGAGCTGTCTTTTCCTCCACTGAACAATACCGAGGCTTGCATGAACTGCCAACTTACATACGTTTGATACTAGGTTCATGCTTTTTCGACTGCATCTGGGATAGAAGATGTTTTAGTTGAGCATCATCTATTTTAGATTGCAGCCTGCCACCCTGAGCAAGTGAGATCAATTGTTGTTCTATTTGTTCTACTAGCTCTTTACGAGACAATCGCAATGAAGTCAAACGGTCACGGGCCTCAGGTGTCAGAACCTGACGAAGTATGGCCTGCTTCTGAGCTTCCATTTCAGCCTGTTCCCGCTCCTGCTGCATAGCTGCCTGCATATCAGCACCAGGCATCTGTTGCTGACCTTCTTGCTGTTGCTGCTGGAGTTGTTCAAGTTTCCTTCTTCTTATAGATTCAAGATCATCTGCCATGAAATCCGCCTCTTCTTAGATTAACGCAAATATTGTATCTTTATGCGTCTATATTATTGAACGACATGAGATATCAGTATTTCTCAAGGCCTGGAATTGTTTCCACAAGCTCCTGTTTTACCTGGTATGCTACATTATCAAGCAAGGACCTGCCCTGAGGGGAAACCACACGACCGCTCTTGAGACTGCGTACAAAGCCTGCCTCTTCAAGTTGTTGAAGTGCTACTCTTGCGATGGAACCGCTGCCCTTTGCTTTCTTGTAAGGATTGGCTCCTCTGTCCTTTTTACCACCGTAGATGGATCTCATACGCTCTATGCCTACTGGGCCCTGGGTATAAGTAGTTCTAAGAACTGATGCACATCTGGTATACCACCAGTCACTGTCTACTGGAGGTAGATCCTTGTGTACACCGGTCTTTACATGTGCTGCCCACTCAGGTGGGGTTATCTTATCATTAGCCTTAAGATTTTCTGCAACCTTACTGATAAGGTTGGCTGCAGGTACATCATATGCAGTTGTCATTTTATTCTCCCTGTAATTGTGATATAATCAATCATGGACTCACTGATTAATATCTAAATTCGTTCTAGCTGGAGTTAGAATGGTTAAACTATCGAGTAGTATATACGTGTTTCGGCAGAAAAGATAAAAAAAAGAAAAGTGAAAGGAAGTACTACTTCCTGAAAGTCTGATCTCTTGCTGGTCCCACTGATATGAACTCAACAGGAACTCCCATTTTATCCTCAAGGTAAAGTACGTAATCTTTGGCTGCCGGTGGCAGATCATCGAAGCTCTGCACGCCAGTAAGATCATCATCCCATCCCGGAAGCTCCTGATAAACTGGTTTGCATGCTGCAAGGTCTGCTGTATCCTCAGGAGGATAATCAAGCACCTTGCCATTCAGATCATAGGCAACACAGACCTTGATCGGTTCGAGATCCAAAAGCACATCAAGTTTAGTAAGAGCTATAGATGTATAGCCATTGAGATAAATAGCCTTTTTAAGAAGGGGGAGATCAAACCACCCACAGCGTCTGGATCTGCCAGTTGTAGTCCCTATCTCTCCACCAGCTTCCTGGATCTGTTTGCCAAGATCATCAAAAAGTTCTGTAGGCATTGGACCTTCACCAACACGTGTAATATATGCTTTAACGATACCCAGGACACTGTCAACCCTTGTAGGACCAACACCGATGTTAGCACAGGCAGAGCCTGCAATAGTGCATGATGATGTCACAAACTTCTGAGTACCATGGATCACATCAAGATGAGTACCTTGTGCACCTTCTGCAAGCACATTTTTACCATCATCAAGTGCTTTGTTCACTTCATAGGAAACATCAGTGATATATGGGGCCATACGCTCGCCAAGTTGCACATATTTTTCAATTAGTCCTTCATCCATCACGATACCTGGATCTCCGCCTAAATCCCTGATAGCAGCTTCTTTGGAAGCTGCAAGCTCTGAAAGTCTTTTCATGAGCCTTTCACTACTTGTGAGGTCCGCCATTCGAACTTCATCTCTGGCCACCTTGTCAATATATGCAAATCCAATACCTCTACCAGTAGTTCCTATTTTTTCAGTTCTCTTGGATTCGCGCAGAACATCCAGTTCTATATGATATGGCATAATAATACTGGTTTTAGCATCTATACCCATTTTTTCAGGAGGGAGATCAATACCACCTGCTGAAAGCATATCTACTTCTTCAAGGAGCACACCAGGATCAACAACAGTACCAGGACCTATTAAAACACGGGAATCTAAAAGAAAACCTGATGGTATCAGATGAAGCTTATAGACATCATCACCGACCTTTACTGTATGCCCTGCGTTGTTACCTCCCTGAAAACGAACAACCAGATCATAATCCTTTGACATGAGGTCAACTATTTTCCCTTTACCTTCATCGCCAAACTGAGAACCTGTAATAATAGTGAACATGGGAGAAGGATTAGCCTGTACGCATAATAATGTTTTGATTGCCTAGAGATCTTCATCAAAGACCAGTATGCGCGTGTTTTCATCGAACGAAGATGAGCCTGCGATCGAGCACCTCAATGCATGAGTAATACCCATATCCAGAAGAGTATCAATAATCCGCTCTGCTAAGCTTACCGAGACATTGAATTCAGATTGGAGCATGTATATAGCATCAGGCCTCTTTATGGAAAAAAAGCAAGATCGCGACCTTTTAGCAGAAGTACATGAATCATACCCGGGACACTTCATTACACGGGAACTATTTTTGAAATGAATAGCAAGTCCTTGCCATGAATATACATTGTGCATACCTTTGATACCAAAAAGATTAGATTTAGTACGGTCCCTGGGTCTTAGCATAGAGAATTATTAGAACTAATTATATAATTAGTTTTTTCCAAAAACAAAAAAGAAGAAGGAAGAAGAAACATCTGGAGATAAGATCAGATGAACAGCTATTAAACTGCAAAAAATAAAGTGAGGATTATTACTTGAACCTATTTCTTCGATAGCCAATGAAAATAGCACCTATGGCAAATAGTACCACAATAACATTGAGTGTATCAGATACAGGCAAGTAGTCCATTAATTTAGAAGGTTCCGGTTCAAGCAATTGTCCCTCGACATAAGCATCATCCACACTATCGCCTACACTATTATCCACATCATTAGGTGAATTCATATCCTCGGGAGCCGATTCCAGATCATCACCGAAACCATCATCTGACTCAGTTGAAGAATTTTGAGTTGTTTCTGGTGCAGGAACTATAGGAAGGCTGCCTGTATGACTGCTTCCTGATGAAGAAGAAGAAGAAGATGAGGAAGATGTATCTACAGGAACTGATCCACCACCATTATCAGCTTCATCAGAATCAATGCCATCCCCCAGGGTAAGTGTTCTACTCTCAGCACCTATATTCAGATCGAAATCACCCATGGGCATGTTATCCGTAGTATAAGTATATTCAAAATTTCCATCAGAATCTGCTTTGATGGTAGCTGCAGCCTTAAAGCTTAAAGACACAGGTGATTCACTTGCAGCATTTCCGGACAAAGTAATGTCATATGTACCGCTTTTGATCTTTGATGTACCAAAAGTAGCAACAGAACCTGAAACTGATGCAGGTACAGTTACAGGCACTCCAAAAACATTAACGGTTACGTCAAGATCTTGAACACCTTCTGCTCGGAGACTGAACGAATCTGAACCTTCGGGAATAGTTACCTTCCCTATATCATATTCATAGAGACCACCCGAAACAGGTCGCTCTTTTGTAAAGGACACGGATGCAGATATATCCTCATTTGGATCAGCTTTGCCAGTAACAGTTATTGGTTCACCCGCTGCCGGATTCTCAGGAGATATTGCCAACTCGGTCACTTGCGCATAAGCAGGGATAAAAGCAAGTGATAATAGCATCAGAAAGATTACAGATATGCAGGAAATTCGTGCTGCAAACATGTGACTACATTTGAACGATGACAATAAAGTATCCTGATAAGCATGCAAGTTACGTATCATATTATTTTTGGCCCCTATGAGATAGAATATCTCATCCAGTATATCAGTGAACATTTATTTAATATTATCCGAAAAAAATCAAACTTATATTGAGATTATCAAATTAGGTCATAAATCCTCTCATTCTAATTTGAGATATTAAGTTAATCATAGCGCATGAGCTACGCTCATGCAACGTTTATTAGTAATTAAAAAAGAGTTACGATTTTAAAGTGAAAATCTAATTTGATGGCTTCACATTAAAATGTTATATTAGAATCTCATCATTTACATACCCAAATATCATACCATATATAGAGGAATGAAACCAAATAGGAATATATTTACAAAACCATGTGTCAGAGATACAAATGTTAAACTGTTAGTTTTTTGGAACATATAACCTAAGATCAGTCCTGCAAAAGATGTGAAAAATATCTCATAGATAGTACCATATCCAGAGTGCATTACTCCGAATAACAAGCTTGCTAATATAAGTCCACGGAAACTACCAATTGATGCCTCAAGACGAGTTTGCAACAAGGAACGGAATATTAACTCCTCACCAAGACCTACAAAAAAGATCATAATGATCGAAATGTGTAACAGATTGGAGAAAGACATATCAGGAATTAAATAGCCTGCATGTATGACCAGATTCTCACCATAAGCAATTAAAAAGCCAATGCCTATAGCCATTGGAATGAAACTTGTCATATTCTTAAAAGTAATGCCAAGTTTCTTTTTTGTAATACCCTGTTCCCGGACTATAATGTATATCGGTATGAACAACGGGGCATAAATAAAGAAATACATATTGAGAGTAAGCTCAGAAAATATTGGCATTGATATATTCAATAAACGTAATAAGGGCAATAAAGAGAGAACCTGAACGCTACGAAATGAACCTGTATCACGCATCCATAGTGAGGACAAAGATATCAATATCAGCACAGCAACATGAAGAATAATACCCGCTTTGAGATGGTCAGCGTAAATTGTTAATTCAGCCAGAATGATCATGATAACAGGAATCAATATCATATTCATATCTTTCAGACCATACTGAAATGAAGTAGTTGAACTGGCGGTATTTTCATTTTCCATTAGCATTACTCCGTGACATTGAGTAAAACAGTCTGTTTTCGATACGGAGCTGTGAAATTAGACTCCCTGTATAAAATGTATTCCATTTCGATATCAGTACCTTTTGATACAGGAGTGAAGGCTATTGGCCGTTCCCAGCGAGAATAGTGTTCAAGACTAATGTTATGGAAATTATCGGAGAGAGGCACACCACGTCCATTGAACTCAAGTTCCAATGAGTAATTTGTCATTTCATATTCATTATTGAATATGCCAATAGTAGCAACCAGCTCATCGCCCAGGGTCAATTCAGACTCCAGATCCGATCCATCGGGACCACTCACGTAGAGATCAGTGAATGTTTCACCCTCTGACACATTGATCCACAGGTGCAAATCACGGTATGGTCCAGTCTTATTATCTTCACGATAAAGAAGGTACTGCAACTTCATATCAGTACCAGCTTCTGAAGGTACAAAAGACAGAGGCATTTCCCATGTCATATTATGCGACAGGGAAATGTGTTCAAGGTCATCCGGCATATCCATGGTCTGATCATCAAGCCGCATTTCAAGTGAATAGTTTACCAGGTCATATTCATGATTTACAATACCAACTACCACATCCACCTGCTCACCTGATACAAGTTGAGTATTGTAACCATCAGCCATGCCATCAGGGCCAAGAATATAAAATTCAGTGAATTTTTCACCCTGCTTTGGAGTGACCACTACATAAACCAAGGTCAAAACAGAAGCAAGAATAGAGATTACCAGAATTATACTTAGAATACGATCCAAGCGCGATTGAGGTGTTGTGGTCAATTCATCAAGAACAGATAAATACATTTTTTCAAATGGAACATCGAATGCCTCAGCATCCAAAATATCTCTGCGATACACAGCCACCAGACACATAGAAACTGTGAAAAGTGAAATTGATACAAGTATAGGCAGAAGACGAATGCCCCATGGAGTATAATTCAAGATCAAGCCTATCAGAGGCACTACAGCAATACTTAGCCCAAAGCTCAATGCAATTCGCTCGATCCCATCCAGATCATCCTTTCCAGGAAACAAAGCTGCTATTAGAGCATATCCCGGTAGAAAGAGAACCATGGGCAAACCCAGTACAGTACGTATAGGCGTACCACTAAGTGGAGGGATCAGCACAATGAGATCTGTTAATAAAACAAGTATCAATACCAATTTAAGATCTGTAGGAAGGCGTTTTTTTAGAGACATTTCCGTTTTACCAAGAATAGATAATAAATTAATATACAAGATAATGTTTTACCAAATGTACATAAAATTATTAATAATTTTGGCTTTGGTTAAGCAGAACAGGAACTACCAGGTCAAGCAAATACCCACACAGTAATGCATAAAGTAGCAGACAACCACCCAAATCGCAAATACTGACAATTTTCAACAACAAAATTGAATAATGTTATATAACTGAGAAGTCGTAAAGGTAATAAAATACGAGAGTGGGAACATGACTGAAGACAATAACTATATTCATTATTCTGTTAAGATATATGGCCAGACAGAAATTGGAAATAACCCCACAATTATGGAAAATGTCATTCTGGGTTATCCTATGCATAACACAATTCAGGAAATGATCAAAAATAAAAAAGAGATCGAAGAAACTGAATTTACAGGTTGCAGTATAGGAGAGGATTCTTTCATCAGAGCAGGAACTACTATTTTTGCTAATGTGAAAACAGGTAAGAGATTTAAAACAGGACATAATGCCATGATACGCGAGAATACCACAATAGGTGATAATGTCCTTGTAGGAACGAACGTGATAATTGATGGAAATGTGAGCATTGGAAATAATGTCAGCATACAGGGAAATGCCTACATCCCTACCCATGTGACAATAGAGGACAATGTATTCATCGGACCATGTGCAGTACTTGCAAACGATAAATACCCAATTCGTGGAGAATACGAACCCGAAGGTCCGGTTCTCAGAAAAGGAGTATCCATAGGTGCCAATGCGACTGTTGTACCGGGTGTGGAAATTGGAGAAGGAGCTATGGTGGCTGCAGGAGCAGTTGTGACAAAAGATGTACCAGCATGGAAATTAGCCATCGGCTGCCCTGCAAAAATAACTGATCTTCCAGAAAAATTGGAAAGCCTGAATAATATATAGATAAGATATTAGTAGCATCCGAACAATGTCTGATTAATATATTTTTATCATAATTATAAGCCCAATAATAAGTATGATTTTAGTGATCACATGATACCTATTGCAAAACCACAGATCGATGAGGCTGAAGTACAGGCAGTCACAGAGGTATTACGTTCTGGCATAATAGCCCAGGGACAACGTGTAGCAGATTTTGAAAATGCGTTTACAGAGTGTTCAGGAACTGAGCATGCAATTGCTGTCAATTCAGGAACTGCAGCTCTCCATGCCGCTTTACTGGCCCATGGAATTGGAGAAGGTGATGAAGTTATCACAAGTCCATTCAGTTTTATCGCAACTGCAAATTCCATATTATATACCAATGCAAGACCCGTGTTCTCAGACATAGAGGGAAAGACATTCAATCTTGATCCAGAACAGATATCTGAGAAGATCACAAGCAAAACAAAAGCTATCATGCCGGTGCATCTCTACGGCCATCCTGCAGAGATGAAAATTATAAGAGAAATTGCAGAGGATCATAAGCTTGCCATAATAGAAGATGCATGCCAGGCCCACGGCGCAAAATACGATGGAAAAACAGTTGGTTCCTTTGGAACAGGTGCTTTCAGTTTTTACCCAACCAAGAATATGACCACCAGCGAAGGTGGCATAATTACAAGCAATGATAAAAAGATAGCAGACAAATGCCGCATGATCCGTAACCATGGATCAAGTCAGCGATACCTTCATGGAATATTGGGATTCAATCTCCGAATGACAGATATAAGTGCATCCATTGGGCTTGTTCAACTTGGAAAGCTTGGTAACTATACTGCACAAAGACAGCAGAATGCAAAAAAGCTTACTCAAGGATTGGAAACCATTGAAGGAATTACCTGTCCGGAAGTCAGAGAAGGATGTGAACATGTGTTCCATCAGTACACCATCCGAACTCAGGAGAGGGATAAACTGGCTGAATACCTAAATCATAACGGGATAGGTACAGGCATACACTATCCAATACCCATCCATAAACAACCCCTGTATCAGGAATTGGGATATGCAGATGAATTGCCAGAATCCGAGAAGGCCAGTGCAGAAGTGCTTTCATTACCAGTGCATCCACAACTGAATGAAAGTGAAATTGACATTATTATTAACACTATTAGACAGTGGAGTGAGGAAAAATGATCAGAGTAGGAGTCATAGGTGCTGGAGCCATGGGGAAGAACCACATACGCATTTACAGTGAGATGACGAATGTGGAACTTGCAGGTATCTCAGATATTGACAAGGACCTTGTAGAGGAACTTGCCCAGGAATACAATACAAAATCATTTACTGATTACAATGAACTTCTCAAAATGGACCTGGATGCAATAAGTATTGTAGTTCCGACAAAGATGCACAAAGTGGTTGCCATTGAATGCATAAGGTCCGGTGCCAATGTACTTGTGGAAAAACCCATTTCGGATAGTGTTGAAAATGCTCAGGCAATTATAGACGCTGCAAAAGAGAATGATAAAATTGTCATGGTAGGACATATCGAAAGATTCAATCCTGCAGTCATTAAACTAAAAGAGATAATAGATTCCGGTTTACTTGGCAAGATAGTATCCATATCCACAACGAGAGTAGGACCATATAATCCAAGAATAAGAGATGTTGGCGTTATTTTAGATATTGGGGTTCACGACATAGATATAATATCATACCTCTATGGCAAAAGTGTAAATCAGACCTATACTGTGGCAGGTGCAGACATACATTCTTTTGAAGACCATGCAACCATACATATGCGCTTCGATCATGAATTATCGGGTCTTGTGGAAGTTAACTGGCTTACACCCCATAAAGTTAGAAACCTAACTGCTCTGGGAGTAGAAGGTGTTGCATATCTTGATTATATTGACCAAACAGTAGAATTGCATGATAGTGGCTGGGTAAGAAAAGCAAAGATAGAGCAGAAAGAGCCGCTTAGAAATGAACTTGAGTATTTTGTAGATTGCGTAAAAGAAGGAAAACAAGCAAATCCATCCGGCGAGGATGGAATGCATGCACTTAAAGTAAGCCTTGCAGCCATCCGATCATACAAAGAAGAAAAGCTCATCCAGATAGAATAAGATCAATAATAAGATTATATTAAAGTGTGATCAATATGACTAAGAAACTTGCAGACATCATTAAAGAAAAAGGGCCGATCAAAAAGATAGGAGTTATTGGAATGGGGTACGTTGGTATTCCTGCAGCTGCCCTTTTTGCAGATTCAGATAAATTCGACCTTGTACTTGGATTCCAAAGGGATTCACCTTCATCAGGACATAAGATCGAGATGATAAATAACGGTGAAAGTCCACTTAAAGGGGAAGAGCCGGGATTAGAAGAGCTTTTAAAAAGGGTTGTTAATTCAGGTAAATTCCAATGTACAGCTGATTTTTCAAGAATCGCCGAACTGGATGCAGTTACCCTTGCTATCCAGACACCTTTTGCAAACCCTAAGGCCCTGGAGCCTGACTTTGGAGCTTTAAAAGAAGGGATCCGCAATGTTGGAAGGTACCTGAAACCAGGTATGCTCGTAGTCCTTGAATCAACAATCACACCAGGAACTACCGATACCATGGCAAAGGAGATCCTGGAAGAAGAATCCGGCCTGAATGCAGGAGAGGATTTTGCATTAGCCCATGCTCCTGAACGTGTAATGGTTGGCAGACTCTTACGCAACATACAGGAACACGACCGCATCGTTGGTGGAATTGACGAAGTTAGCACTGATCGAGCAGTAGAGCTCTACAGTCCGGTGCTGACCAAAGGTACGATCATACCAATGAGCTCTACAGCAGCTGAAGTTACCAAGACCACAGAGAACACGCTCAGAGACCTGCAGATTGCCGCAATGAACCAGCTTGCACTTTATTGTGAAGCAATGGGCATCAATGTCTATGATGTAAGAAGCGGCGTTGACAGTCTCAAGGGAGAAGGTATTACAAGAGCAGTACTCTGGCCAGGAGCTGGTGTTGGTGGACACTGCCTTACAAAAGATACATACCACCTGGAACGTGGTGTAACCATGGGCTCCGAGACACTTGACTATCCCGAAGATGCGGAATCCATCTATGTGCTGGCAAGAAGAGTGAATGATTTCATGCCTTTACACATGTTCAATCTCACAGTGGCTGCATTGAAGCGACTGAACAAGGACATCAAAGGTGCAAAGATAGCAATGCTTGGCTGGGCATTTATCAATGACTCAGATGATGCACGCAATCCACCATCCGAACCTTACAGAGATATAGCAATGGAAGCTGGTGCTGACATCAAGGTTCATGACCCACATGTACTTGATTATCCTGATGTTGAAATACACAGGAAGATGGAAGATGTGATCAAAGGAGCTGACGTAGTCCTGATATTCACCGGACACAAGGAATACTTTGCTCTGACACCAGAAGCGATCAACTCATTAACCGGTAAAGAACACACTGTAATAGTAGATGGGAGAAACGTAATTGAGCCTGATGCATTCATTGATGCGGGCTTTGTCTACAAAGGCATTGGTCGCGGAGATAAGAACAGCCACGATATCAACTGAATTGCCAGCATTTTATGATGCAGCCCATCAAGGCTCATCTTTTCTTTTTCTTTCTTTTCTAAGTTGTATATTTTTCAGTACCAGCAATATGAATAATATTTGTGCAATGGTAACACCAATACCATCTGCAAGTAGATCGTGGACGTTGGCAGTTCTTCCGGGAACATAGGATTGATGCAATTCATCAGTTATTCCATACACAATACCCAGTATTATTGCAAAGATCGCTGCATACTTTCGAAGAATTAGATTCTCAGAATTCTTGAACGTTAAATGAAGAAGAAAACCAAGCCCAAAATACAAGAATATATGTGCCACTTTATCCTTTTGATCATAAGAATAATTGACAAGATCAATAACAAAGTGCAAACCTGCATTTTCAAATATATCCCGGATCGTGTAAAGAAGAGGGATTTTGAAAAAGCTCGTTGGAATTCCAATGTCAGACCGAGAGGACAAATAGAATATCATTGCTGCATAGAGTACACTCAATATCAAAAATATCTTAGCTTTGTTATTCCTGTAATCATAGTGAAGAACAAAGTGAACTATATCAAGAGATTTTTGTAAAAAGTACAGTACGCCTAGTGCAATATAGGCAAATATTTTGTTTTTCAGTATATCTCGCATAGAACCCTGATACCAAAAGTACTTGAAGTATCAAATATCTATCTGGAAATTATCGAGTCTACAATCTCCTGAAGACCATCCTTTAATCCCACTTTTGGATCATAACCAATACTTTTTGCTTTAGATATATCAGAATAACTATCTTTGATATCTCCTGGCATCCAATCCTCGAATTCAATATCCAGAGGAGAGTCAAATATATCCAGAATAACCTGCGCAAGTTCTTTTACAGTTGTCTTCTGACCAGTGCCAACGTTGAATACCTGCCCATTTGAGTTCTGATCATCTATAAGCAGAGTGATCATATCCACAATATCATGTACTGAAACAAAATCCCTTGTCTGAGAGCCATCGCCAAATATTATTGGAGATTTGCCTTCTTTAACACGACCTATGAATTTCGATATAACACCGGAATATGGATTTGAAGGGTCCTGTCTTGGGCTGTAGATGTTGAAGGGACGGATGCAGACGGTTGGCATACCAAATGCCTGGTAATACATGGTACAGAACTTTTCACCACTGAGTTTGCTTACACCGTATGGAGACATTGGACTTTGAGGATGTTTTTCATCCACAGGTAGATATTCAGGATTACCATAAATTGCTGCAGAGCTCATGTATATGAATTTCTGGACATTACCCTTTCGAGCACCTTCCAGAAGGTTGAGTGTACCAAAGACATTGTTATCGGCATCGAAGAGTGGCTCATCCATAGATCTAACTACACTTATCTGTGCAGCGGTGTGAATGATCACATCTTGTGAGGCTGCCAGATCCTGAGCCACAGGAGACCTGATATCATCTTTTACAAGTTCAACACCTTCAGGAAAATCGGAGCGTGTATTGGATGACAAATTATCAAGGATAGTTAATTGGTGATTTTCATGCAGCCGGTCCACTAGGTAGCTGCCCACCTGGCCCATTCCACCTGTGATGAGAATTTTCTTCATGTTCATATCAGTAGAATGGAAAAAGAATTATAAAGTTCTTATCATTATAGGAAAAAAGATTAGAAAAAATACAGGCTACTATAAAACAATTAAAATAAATGATCTAAAGAAAATTAGATCATGCCATGTTTGCAGATATTAGAGCTGCGGATTCTTTTACCATTACGTTACCAGAATTTGCTGATTCCATGCAATGTAGAGTGCAATACATATCTTCACGAAGGAAATCTTCGTAAACAAATATTGAACTTTTACATGCTGCACATTTTGTTTCCACTAATTTCATATGTACCACCATATTGTTGCTAACTTGCAAACTACTACATCATGTGGAGATATAATTTTGGCCCACATGAATAGTAATAATTTGTAATTACGAATAAGAAAATAACCCATTTGACTTATTCAATTTTTAATATCCATTCACTGCTATATAAGTATATGTGCACTGTGAAATGTTATACTCATAATGATGGTAACATATATTCAGCCAAAAAAAGCATTATCATAAGCATAAATAATATATAACAACAAAAGCCTAAATGCGCAGGTGATAGATATTATTGCTGAAGAGAGAGTGACTTAATGTTTTTGGACTTTGGATCCGCAGCAACAATTCATGGCATAGTACTTGCCAGTAACTTCATTTTACCATTCATAGTAGCATACATATCACTACCATATTTTATTAATAAACTAACAGAAAGAGGAATACTTGCAAAGGATTATTACAAACCTGGTAAAGTAATGGTTCCAGACAGAGGCGGAATTGCGATTCTATTGATCGCAATGGTTTGTTTCTCGCTGAATACACTTTTCTTTAAATACTCGACTACCAACTATGTAGTACTCATTGTCATTGCACTGTTTGGACTCTTTGGCATTCTTGATGATATGATAGACATTGGAAGAGTGACGAAGCTTCTTTTGATGTACTACTGCTCATACCCCCTTATTCAGTACGCAACCCATACTGCATTTGCTCTTCCTGCCGTAGGTAACCTGGAACTTGGCATCCTTTATCTACAATTCATTGTACCCACATATGTGCTTGTAGCATCAAACCTTGTGAACATGCATTCAGGTTACAATGGCCTTGCATCAGGACTTTCGACCATCATCCTGATCTCACTCATAATAAAATCAGCATTGATAGGAGATGTTGAGAATATATTTGCTGTCGTCAGTGTCACAGGTGCTACACTTGCATATTTACTCTACGACAAATACCCATCCAAGATATTCTGGGGAAATATAGGGTCACTGACAATTGGTGCTGCCATAGGCACTATAATAGTGATACAGGGATTCATTATTAGCGGTTTTGTCATGTTCATCCCACATACATTGAATTTCCTCATGTACGTCTATTGGAGAGTTAAGAAGTTCCCGGTGGCGAAGTTCGGAAAGGACAGAGGAGACGGAATACTGGAGGTTCCCAATCCACTTACATTGAAATGGGTACTGCCTTATTATCGCGAGGTCACTGAAAAGCAGGCTACATGGGCAATGTATGCTTTGACTGGATTCTTCTGTTTGTTGGGAATATTGATGCCCGGAAGGATATAATAATTTTAGACTTAAGGCTGATTATAAGCTTCGATTTCATTAAATTAATTTCATGTCCCATCAAGATAATAATTAGCTAAATGTTTGACATGATGATATTGATGGAATGTGCCGCCTGCAGCTTGTGGTTGCACCGGATTTAGAAACATATATAATGAGACATGATCATTTTCCTGTGATGAGCTGTATGAGCCGGTCTTCCACCTCTTTTAATTTAGCATCATTCAATGTTCCAAGTTCGTATTCAATTATATCCCCTGTTGCAGTGAATATCTTATTTGTCCGGATCAGACTATTAACTTTAAGCTCACCATTTGCAAGATCACTTTTTCCAAGTCTTACTTCATAAGAATCATGCCTGTGATTTGATGTGATCTGGCACAGAATATAGTCATCACCTTTCAGATCAACGATAACTAGTGCAGGACGTTTCTTGGTTGCGGTTAGATCTGAGAAAGGAAATGGCAGGACAACTATTGAACCTTTCTTGAAAACAGCCATTTTATATTACCTCATGCCTTGATCAATTCAAAGGTAACCCCATGCTTCATCTTCTTCAGGATTATCCCAGAGCTTTGAGAGGGACTTTTCTGATGCCATGGCAGCACCCATCTTCCACTCGATATCCTCAATTGGACGGACTTCTATATGATCGTCCATGGCTATGACAGCAACCTTGCTCCCAATGTCAAAAGCTCCCTTGCGCATACCAGAAGGTATTACAATCTGCCCTTTGCTAGTTATTGTTACGGTTCTTATACCTACAATTGACATTTATTATTCACCCCTTGAGTCTTACATGTAAGATAGGTAATCTGATATTATATATGAATTGTGATACTATAATAGAAAAGCAGATCAATAATTACAGAGAGGCTATTATCCCAATACTACTGAAAAATGATGTGCGTAAAGCCGACATCTTCGGCTCATTTGCTAGGAATGTGGCCAATATTGATAATGATATAGATATTCTTGTTCATTTCAAGGAGCGCATTCTGAAAGACGAAGTTAAGATACTATAAAGGATCCTGAAGTTTCATCCGACACATAATAGATCCTATCGAGAAGATAGAAGATTTCACATTCAATAAGAGAACGTAGAAGACTTTTTTGATGATATAAGAACAGAATATTTAGCCTTTTTTGGACCTAAGTTTGAACTCTAGATTCTAAACTCCGTTCTCTTTTTTTTATTTGTGCACAACAATTATGAATTGTACCGCCTGTCGGCGTGTGGTTGCACCGGATTTAAGTCTTTCACCTCATTGCCCATACAAAACAAAGAGGATATAGCCAGTATTTCTTACACTAAAAAAAGAAGTTGGAAGAGAGAAAATGATAGCAAATTTATAGAATTTCAGTTCAGACCAAGGATATTCCGTTTATCCTTTTTTTTCTCATCTTTCTTCTCTTTCTTTTTTGTCTTTACGAACTCATCGACTTCCTTGATCCTGTGAATGTTGGTTTCTTTTTTCCCCATATTTTCCCTCCTGATTGGATTATGCCTTATACTCTATCTCGCTCTCTTCGCCAAATACTTTTCTGACATTTGAAAGCAGAACTGACCTTTTCCTCTCCATATCATCCTTAAGGCTGTACAGATTTTTGCTCTCTGAATCTATGTCATTCTTTGTGGAATCCACACAACTTCGATGATTTTCAATATCCTTTTCGATCTTTTCCCGCTCCTGATAGATGCTAAGATCATTGAGCTCTGCTACCATTTCCTCCTTCTCGGCAAGGTATGCATTCCTCTGTTCCACAAGTGAGGATGCTGCGTCCCCATCAGTGAGCACCTGCACCTGCATGAGTGTCTTTTCTCGCATCTGTTCCTTCAATCCGAGTTCTCCGCCCTCCATCCTGCTGGTGAGTTCTGCAAGGAAGGGACCAAGGTCCTTTTCAATAGCATTGACAGGGTCTTCTTTGATGGACCTGAGTATTTTCCTGTTCTCGGGCGATAGCACAGCTCTTTCATTATCATCCTGTTTTTCCATTCTGGAAATTGCCTTAGAGAGCGGTGTGAACAACCTCCTTGCCTCAGATACAGTATCTGCAAGTCTGCCGTCAATTTCTTTTATCCCAGATCCCAGCTCTTTTGCCCTTTCGAACTCCTTGCTACTCTCAAGTTCTGCAAGTCGGGAATCGCTCTTCGACAGTTCCTCCTTTGCATTCTCATATATGGAATCCAGCTCAGACATCCTCTTTGTGCTCTTCTCCGTCTCCTCTTCGATCATCCTGATATCATCGATAGCTTCTGATATATGCTGCAGTTCGTGGATATTTTCTACCCCCTGCATTATTGAGGAATTGAGCTCATCAAGAGTATCTTCCAGTTCTGCAAGACCCTGGTTGATCTTCTGGTATTGCTGTGGATAGATAGCTTTGATATACATCAGACTCCGGCTGGTGTTATCAAGAACTGTCTTGAGGGTCGATTTTGCCTCCTGAAAAAATTGAGATGCAGCTACCGGTGATGTATTCCCCGGGAGCTTCAGTTTGTCCTGGATGAGCTTAAGGTTATGGGCAAGATTGTCCCTGTTGGAGTCGCCAATTTTCTCTCCCCTTTTGCTGACATTCTCTATAGGTTCTGCATCAAGAAGTTCCTTCTTTAAGTCATCAAGCTCCTTCAGGGCATGTCGTATCGCTTCGTACCCATCCCTGACAACGGGTTTCAGGCCATCTTCCTCATCTCTTGCCCTTTTTTTAACGATGCCGGCAAGTTCCCCGAACTCAAAAACAACTGAATGAGATCGTTCTTTTTCCTGCTTTTTTCCAAAAAGCCTTTCAATGAACTTCATATCTTCAAATACATTACGTGATGTGAATTTAAAGGTCTATTGGAAGACCGGGACCTATTAGTATAAGTGATCTTAGGTTCAATTATGAACTAGACCAGTAACCATAACTAATATTCATGATAATTACCCGAAACTTTTTTTAATTGGCAGAACTATTAGTAATTAATAATTATGAACAATTGTATTACTGAAGAAGTAAACAATAAAACAGTTGGTGTTAAGTATATGGAATCTATGATAAATTGGGAATACGCAACAGAACATATGGATCGCGACAACCTTGAGAATCAGCTTTTCTATCTTGGAAACCGTGGTTGGGAACTGGTCTCCATCTGGGATGAAAAGGCCATCTTCAAGCGCGAAAGAACCAATTGATAAACTATTATCAGAAATACAGGTACATGATACCTGTTATCTTTTTCTTTTAAGATATATTCTTTCGACCTTTTATTTAGAGTCCATCTAAGTTTTTGGCAAAGATATAAACCATTTACTCTTATTCCTCATTTATGGATAGGTTGGAGAGAGTAAGATGATTGATAAAACAATAATAGAGGACTTCAATTCCCACACAAAGTTGAAGATCTTATGTTAACAGCTGATCATCCGTACAATCTACTGATGATCCGGCATTATTACCTTCTTCCATTAATCGTCTAAGCTTACACAGACTCTCGGGTTTCCCGAGTACTATCAGCATGTCCCCAGACATAAGTTGTGTATTGCCTCCAGGGTTCTCTATGATCTCATCATCCCTGTGTATGGCCAATACCGTTGCATCATGAAGCTTTCTGAGATCAATATCCTTCAGAGTATTTCCATGGAGCATGCAATCCTCTTTTACCTTGAAAGATGTTACATCCACCCCGGGCATGCCTTCCTTGAGATCACATTTGCCCCCATTTATAATAGGGTGCTTCCTCAGCATCGAATAGCCGTCAGCACGCATCTCCCTTGTGAACTTGTAGATATCCTCTTCAGGTACCAGGTATTTTTTAAGAAGGCGGCTAAATATCTCTACGGAGGTTTCATATTCCTCAGGGATAACTTCGTCAGCACCCAACTTACGGAGATGATCGATCTCATTCATATAGCGAGTTCTTGCAATGATATATATATCAGGATTTACTCTTTTTGCGACATCTATTATTTTCCTGGTAGCAATAAAATCAGATATACCTACCACAAGTACCCTGGCTGACTTTATGTTAGCGTTATCAAGGACAAGCTCATGTGTTGCATCTCCGTAGAATATCCTTTCCCCTTGTTCCCTCTCATAACGCACGGTTTCGGGATTCATTTCTATGATCACACACGAAATACCTGCATTATTTGCAGCATTGGACACTGTCTTTCCATTAAAACCATAGCCTATGATGATAAGGTGATCCTGCAATTTTTCATCTTCCTTTTCTGGTGCCAGGGTCGTTGAGTACAGGCCGTTGATCAATATGGCATTCTTAGTTCTTTTGAGAATACTGGCTGAGAGACTGTGTGAGGATGTCATCACAAAAGGAGTGGCTGCCATGGTGACTATTGATACAGCAAGGAAGGTCTGATACAGTCCACCGTTGAGCAATCCGTACTCACGACCAACGCTGGAAAGTATGAATGAGAACTCACCTACCTGTGACAATGTCAGACCGGTTATGATGGTTGTTCTAAGGGGATAGCCCAATATGAAAGTAACAATACCCGAGATCATTGACTTCAGAAGAATAACAGCAAGCGCCAATAGAAGCAGGATGCTTATGTTCTCAATAAAAAAACTGACATCCAACAACATCCCTATGGATACAAAGAAAAAGCTTATAAAGACATCCTTGAAGGGTAGCATGTTACCTATAGCCTGATGGCTGTATTCAGATTCAGATATTATCAGACCTGCCAAAAATGCCCCCAGGGCCAGTGACAAACCAGCTTTGGCAGTTAGCCATGCGGTCCCGAATACTATGAAAAGTATTGCCAAAAGGAAAAGTTCCCTGTTTTTTGTCCTGACGATCCTGAAGAGCAATGCAGGCACTACCCACCTTGCACTGATGATCACAAAGAGAACTATTCCAAGCCCTTTAAGAAGGAAAATGGTTGCACTGTCACCTGATTCTGAAGTAACCCCTGCCAGGATGGGTGTCAGGAGTATCATGGGAACGATAACAATATCCTGAAATATCAGTACCCCAAGAGATATTTTGCCGTGAGGAGTGTTCATTTCTCCGTTTCCCTGGAGCAACTTGAGCACAATGGCTGTACTGCTAAGCGATACGAGGAAACCCAAAAAAAGAGCGGTGCTGGAACTATAACCCATGTAAAGTGATATATAATAGATCAATGCGGTTGTGATCGCAACCTGCAGCCCACCACCTATCAGCACAAATCTTTTGATGTCCCACAGTTCCCTGATAGACATCTCAACACCGATAGTGAACAGCAACAGGATGATCCCGATCTCTGCCAGTATCTCTACCTGCCCGACATCACTAATGATACCAAGCATGTGAGGTCCTGCGATAATTCCCGTTACAAGAAAACCAAGAACCGGAGAAAGTTTTATCCGGTGGAATAATAATAGGATCAATACTGACAAACCAAATATGATCTCAATATCAGTAAAGAGTGTCAGATCCATGTTGCCAGCCATATTTATCGTACTGTAATCTGATTGCTTATTAAAAAATGTTTGTATGGCTCTTTACAATTCGCGACACCTCGACAAATATGAGACCATCAAATTAGAATGGCTCTGTAGAAAAACTCCAAATTCAACTGATGATACTTTGTATATTATTTTAAACATTTATTGTTTTGCACAATTATGGCTGAGTGTAATGGTTTCAATATGATTTCTACATCGCCACAAACTTGCTAGTAACTAGATACTCATTAATTGGTCCTATCCCAGCAACTTTTTAACAGATATTCAAATGATAGTTACATATATACTACATTATTTATATAATATACTAGATCTCATGCTAACCTTAAAATTAATCTAAGATCAATAATAAAGGGATCTGGATAAGAGAAAATCCGAGTCAGTACAAGATAGTAATCCGGTGGGAATTATGACTAGCTCACATACAGACATAAGTGAAATAAAAAAGTTTGAAGAAAATCTGCTTCTCTGGGAAAAGCGACTAAATATTTTTTCAGACATTCTGCATTCCAGATATAATTCCATCCAGGAATACCTTGATTTCGCCCTTGAAAGTGCAATCAAGTTGACTGATAGTAAGTTTGGCTATATCTATCATTACAGTGAATCAAAAAAAGAATTTACTCTGAATACATGGTCTAAAGGCGTAATGAAAGAGTGTGAAGTTGAGGAAACACAGACTGTTTATAAACTGGATGATACAGGCATCTGGGGAGAAGCTGTCAGGCAGCGTAAGTCTCTCATAATAAATGATTTTAATGCGCCAAATCCTCTAAAAAAAGGTTATCCAAAAGGGCATGTCCAAGTTCACAGATTTATGACTGTGCCAATTTTCCGAAATAACAAAATAGTGGCAGTTGTGGGCCTTGCGAACAAAGGATCAGATTATAAGGAAATAGATGAACTACAGTTAACTTTGCTAATGGACTCTGTATGGAACATGATAAGACAGATAGGTGCTGAAGAAGCAATACGCGAGAGTGAGGAAAAATATCGCGGCTTATTTGAGAATGCCCTTAGTGCTGTGGCAATCCATAAAATAATCCTGGATGAATGTGGAAAACCCAGTGACTATGTTTTTCTTGATGCTAATGAAGCCTTTGAGACTCATACAGGACTCAAAGTTGAAGATGTTGTTGGAAATTGTGCAACTGAGGTTTTACCAGGTATAGAAAAAACGTCTTTAATTGAAATATATGGTGATGTTGCACTTAACGACACTAATGTTAATTTTGAAATCTTCCTCGAACCATTACAGCGACACTATACCATAAGTGCTTATCAGGTAGATCCGGGAATATTTGCGACGGTCTTCCAGGACATAACTGAGCGCAAAAATGCAGATGAACTGGTAAAAGAAATAGAACAACGTTTCAGAAAGTTAGCAGAAAATGCTGAAGACATGATATATAGCTATGAATTCTCTCCTAAAAGAGGGTTTACCTACGTTAGTCCGGCTTCAACCAGGATCACAGGCTATACGCCTGAAGAACATTATGAAGATCCTGATCTAGGGCTTAAACTGGTGCATCCGGATGATGCTGATATTCTCAAGAGCTTGTCAAAAGTAGATTCTAATGACCGAACAACTGTAGTTCTTCGTTGGATTAAAAAAGACGGACAAATTATTTGGACAGAACAAAAGAATTTTTTTGTTTATGATGACAATGGAAATCTTATTGCCCTGGAAGGAGTTGCCAGGGATATAACCGACACGAAAAACGAACAAAAGCGGGATGATTATATCAAAAATATCATTCTTGCAAATCGAAATATCAACCAGATTATTGTAAAAGAACATGATCCGGAAATTCTTATCCAGAAAGCCTGCAGGAAACTGACAGAAGCACTAGGGAGTTACAGTTCCTGGATTGCGCTTGTTGATCATGAGAAGAATGTTACAGGAACAGCATATTTTTGTTCCGATCTCTCCAATGGTTTTGAACAGTTGGAACAACAGTTAAAAGAAGGCATATTTCCACAATGTATGCAGCAAATTTTGGAAAAAGATGAAACTTTGATAATAGAGGAGTTTCCTAAAAAATGTATAGAGTGCCCTCTCGAATGTAACTATTCAAATTGTGTATCTTTATTTTATCGGATGCAATATGCTTCCAAATTATATGGTGTTCTGTCGGTTACAATTCCGCGAAAATATACCGACTTAGATGAAATACATGACCTGTTCAGGCAAGTTTCAGATGATCTGGGTTTTGCTCTCTATAAGATCGAAACAGAAAAAAAGAGGGAAAAATATGAAGCCCATCTTCATCTGATGACACAGAATATGAATGATGTTATAATTGAAACAAATGTTGAAGGACTATATTTATATATCTCTCCTTCCCACAAACGAATTCTTGGCAGGGGTAAAGAATTATTGGGTAAAAACTGTATGAAGGACCTGCATCCTGATGATATTGCCGTTGTTGCTAGCGTATTTAAAAAAATTGTTGAAACCGGTGAGCAGGGGCAAGCTGAGTACAGATATATGCATCCTGAAAAGGGTTATATTTGGCTGGAATCAATTGCTAATTATTATGTTGATAAAAATAATAAAATAAGGATACTTATCAATACCCGTGATATTACTACCCGAAAGTTGACAGAAAAAGAACTTGAAAAGGAAAGTTCTCTACTAAAAAGCCTTCTAGATTCAATTCCAGATATTATATTCTTCAAAAATCCCGATGGCGTATATATGGGATGTAATTCCGAATTCTCAAATCTTGTTGGCAGGAAAAGGGAAGATATCATTGGTAAAACCGATTATGAACTGTTCAATAAAGACCTTGCAGACTTCTTCAGAATGAATGATCTATTAATGATGAAAGAGGGTAAAACCAGGCATAATGAAGAATCGGTAGTTTATCCTGATGGAAGGAATGTAATGCTCTACACCACCAAAGCTCCTTTGAAAAACTCTGCAGGGACGATAATTGGTCTGGTGGGTGTGGGTCGAGATATAACTGATAACTGGCAGTCACAAGAAACTATTAAAGAACTGAACAGCCTTAATCAATCCACAATTGACTCTCTGGATGCAAATATTTGTGTACTTGATGAAGCAGGAAATATCATTAAGACGAATAAATCATGGAAGGATTTTGCTATTGAGAATTCTGCAGATATTGAAAAAGTGAGCGAGGGGACAAATTACATCAAGATCGCAAAGAATTCTGTAGGCAAGGATAGTGATATAGCCTGGAAGTTTGCAAAGGGAATAGAAGATGTGATTATGGGGTTGAGTGATGAATACGACTTTGAATATCCATGTCACTCGCCAGATGAAAATAGATGGTTCATAGGAAAAGTTCGTCCCTTTCAAAGTACTACAGCTTCTTTCCCCCGCAAAGTCGTAATATCGCATCTAAATATTACTGAACGTAAAGTTGCTGAGGAAAATTTGAAGAACTATGCATCTGAGGTTAAAAGAAAAAATCTGGAACTTGACAATGCCCTCCTAAAAGCAGAAGATGCCACCAGGGCAAAGAGCGAGTTTTTGGCCAATATGTCCCATGAGATACGCACACCTATGAACGGTGTTATAGGCATGACCAGTCTGCTTATGGACACTAAACTTGGTGAAGAGCAAAAACATTATGTTGAAACGATAAAGACAAGCGGAGAGTTATTGCTTAGTCTTATAAATGATATATTGGATTTCTCCAAGATCGAAGCAGACAAGTTAGATCTGGAAGTTGTTGATTTTGATCTAAGCGATATTCTTGATGATTTTGCTTCAATGCTGGCTGTAAAGGCTAATGATAAAGGATTGGAATTCATCTGTGCATATGAACCCGATGTTCCTGTTCACATCAAAGGTGATCCAAGTCGCTTGCAGCAAATATTGATGAATTTGGCAGGAAATGCTATTAAATTCACAGAGAAAGGTGAAATTGTTTTGCATGTAAGCCTTGAATCCGAGACGGGATCTCAAGCCATATTGCATTTTTCTGTCAAGGATACTGGTATAGGCATTACTGAAGATAAAATCGAATCTCTTTTTGATACCTTCTATCAAGTGGATGCATCAACAACAAGAAAATATGGTGGAACAGGTCTTGGTCTTGCCATCTCCAAAAAACTTGTTGAGATGATGGGGGGAGAGATAGGCTTGAAAAGTAAGGAAGGATCTGGATCCGAATTCTGGTTTACAATGCCTTTTGCTAAGCTTTCAGATGTAAAGCCCAAAGACAATTCATTGAACCATATAAGAGATTTACGCGTACTTATAGTGGATGATAATGCAACAAATCGTGAATTTTTACGAGTTTGGCTTTCATCACGGGGAGCTAAAGTGGAAGAGGCTGAAAATGGTGCCATGGCACTACAACAACTCTATCAGGCAAATGAGAACAACAAATCATTTGATGTGGCACTTCTTGATCTCCAAATGCCAGGAATGGATGGCATTACTGTTGCCAATGTGATTAAATCAGACGAGAAGCTCAAAGATATTTCTCTTATTATGCTGGCATCTCCCGGACAGCGACCCACTTATGATAAAATCGATGAAAATCAGTTAACTGATTTTATTACTAAGCCGATCAATCATGCATTGTTGCTTGAGAGATTATCATATATTCTCAAAGATGGAGCGAATACAAACAGATCACATCACAATGTTGATCAAAATAATTATTATGAAAAACCAATTAAAGGACTTAGAATTCTATTGGCTGAAGACAACACTGTGAACCAGAAAGTTGCACAAAGCATGCTAAAGAAGATGGGGCACATCGTAGACACTGTAGCCAATGGTAAGGAATCAATAAAAGCACTTGAGATGATTCCCTACGATCTTGTACTTATGGATGTGCAGATGCCTGAAATGGATGGTCTTGAAGCTACTAAACATATCCGGCATCACAGTTCATCTGTTCTCAAAAAGGATGTGCCTATAATTGCCATGACAGCACATGCTATGAAGGGAGATAAAGAGCGTTTTATAGAGGTTGGGATGGATGATTATATCGCAAAACCGATTTCAATGCATTCCTTCATAGAATTGATCGATAAATGGTCAAAGGAATTGAATGTGGAAAGTTGGAAAGTTGCCAGATCTGATGAAACAATTCATCAAACAGATACACCTATTTTTGACAAGCAAGCATTTATGGAAAGAGTGGATAACGATGTTGAACTGGCACATCACCTAATTTCTACTTTTTTGAAACATACGCCACAGCAGATAGAATCCCTGAAGGAAAGTATAGAAAGTTCAAATGCCCAGGAGATAAGTAATTATGCGCACAGCATTAAAGGTGCATCAGCGAATATGGGTGGTATGGCTTTAAGTTACATTGCTGGTGAAATGGAAAAAGCAGCAATTTCAGGCAATGTTGAGGAAGCTACAGGAATGCTGGCAGAAGTGGAAAAGCAGCTTAGATCGCTTATAAATCATCTGCGAGAGCTATGAAATAGCCGCTCTTCCTTTTTAGTAACCTGAGAGTTAATGGGCTCTGTAGAAAAACTGCTTATTTTTTAATTATAATGCCAAAATAAAAGATGAGTTAGTTTTTCTACAGAATCTAAATATTATGATTATGACTCATGTTGCAATTCTCCAATGTCCTTCTTATAGACAATGGTTCTATATGGGAAAGGTATCTCTATTCCTTCTGAATCAAAGCGCTTCTTGATAGATTCTTTCAGCTCACAACCAGTAATAAACGCAACTGAACGGTCACGTATCCAAATATACAATACCATGTTCACTGAAAAATCTGCAAGTTCAGTCAGCAGTACGGAGATCTCATTGCCGGAATATCCATTGGATTTATATTTTAGAATATCTTTATGGGCCATGACCTCAGGATGCTTGCGAGCCTCTTCGATCATAATTCTACGTGCAAGGTCGATATCAGAATCATAACTAATTCCTATTTCAATGGTCCAGTTAACTGTGGGATCATCAATTGACCAGTTAATAACAGCCTCATCACTAATTATATGGTTAGGAATATTAAGCCTTCTATTATCCCAAGTAAGGATCTTTGTATAACCAAGTGTGATATCTTTTACCCTTCCATATTCTCCATGAATTGTCAGCAGGTCACCAACACGAAATGGTCTGAAAGTCGCAAGCGAAACACCTGAAATTATATTAGCTAGTGTGCTCTGTGCAGCCATACCAATTACTATACCTGCAAACCCCGCTCCCGCAAAAAGTGCAATGGATAAGTCACGAAGACCTGGAATACTAAATATTATAACAATTAAGCCAATGAAATAGACCATTGCAACTATAATACGACGTACAAGTCCGTAAGCTGTCTCATCAATCTTCATTTTCTTGCTTGCCAGAACAAAGTATGCTTCCAGCATCCTGTTAATAAGCTTAGCCAATAAAAATGTCGATATTAATACTAAAACAACAAAAACAATAGAAGCAAGTTCCCATGAGATCAAAGATGAATCAATATCCATAATATTCATGGAGCATAATTAGACAAAAGGGGTATACATATTTGACCATCCATTAATAGAAAAATCAAAATCATAAAATAAATTGTAATATTCTTTTTAACATCGTGCATGAATGTACATATATTCACCCGAATTAAAGTTAAATTTCTACCGTAGAATGCATTCATTGAATCATATTTACATTTGTTCAGAAAGCAAAAAGATCAACAAGTTTGCTCGACTTGAATCATTTTTTGGACAAAGAGTATACTATTATGCTTCTTAAGCTGCTCACCAAAGAGAAATAAAGGTGGCTTGCGCAATTGAGCAATTATTCAATGCTTTTTATTTTGATAATCCCGCAAGGCTTTTTGAGGGCGTTTTTCCAATCTCAATAGCAGCAATATGCATTGAGCACATATTCCTGTATCATCCTATGAGTATTGAAGAAAGAACCATTGATGGCAATGGAATTGCGCATCACATCGATGAAACTGTTACGGTCATGATAGTACATAGGAAGGATTATGTTCTCCAGTTTGTCATACATTGATACCGCGTCCTGTGAGCGCTTGTTCTCTTCAGTGACCGTTGAAGCACCATTACCTATTGCCCAGCCTGTCACTCCTTCTATATTTCCTTCTATCCACCATCCATCCAGCACGCTCAGGTTGGGAACACCGTTTAAGGTAGCTTTCATCCCACTTGTACCGGAGGCTTCCTTTGGGGGTTCTGGAGTGTTAAGCCAGATATCAACCCCTGAGGTTATCAGTGCTCCAAGGCCCATGTTGTAATTCTCAAGGTAAACTATTTTTATATCGTTGGCAAGGGCATGTTTTGCATGGAATATCCTTTTTATTAGCTCCTTACCGCCATGGTCTGCCGGATGAGCTTTACCTGAAAAGATCACCTGGATCTTCCCGACATTGTTTGAGATATTCCTTAAGCGCTCAATATCGTGGAACAGCAGGTCAGCTCTCTTGTAGTTAGCAGCCCTCCTTGCAAAACCGATGGTCAGCACATTCTCATCCATATATAACCCGGTTTTACTGCTAACATGGTCCATTAGTTTCCTTTTGGCTTTCATATGAGCCCCCCATATCTCTTCCTTTGGGATACTCAATGCATAGCGAAGACTGAAATTGTCTTTTTGCCACATGGGGATATACTGATCGAACAATTTACGGAATGGATCTGAGACCCATGTGCCTGCATGAACGCCGTTGGTAATGGAACTGATAGAATAGCCCGTAAAGAGTTCCCTCGAAATTTTTCCATGACTTTTGGCCACTCCGTTTATATAACGACTCATGTAAAGGGCCAGATATGTCATATCGAGGGTATTTTCATCATACAATACCCCCGACAATCCAAAGAAATCATCCCTTTTACCAAGGACCATCTCTGCCATATCCCTGGTGAATATGTCATGGGCTGCAGGAACGATGGTATGGGTGGTGAATACACATTTTTTATTAACTTCTTTACAGTCCTCTTCCAGTACATGATCCCTTCCGGCTTTTTTAGCTTCTTCATCAAGCAGTTCCAGGGTAAGGAGTGCAGAATGTCCTTCGTTCATATGGTAACTGCTGATATTCTTATAGCCAAGCTCATTGAGCATCCGAGCTCCTCCTACACCAAGGATCAGTTCCTGGCATAATCTATAGTAGTTATCTCCTCCATAGAGGTGATGGGTGAGTTCCCGATCCCATTCAGAATTCTCGGGCAGATCTGCGTCAAGGAAGTAGACAGGAACTACAAAACCGCCGATACCCTTTACTTCATATTTCCAGGCCCTTAAATGAACTGTTCTTCCATGGACGACTACATGGATCCTTGCGGGCATCTCCTGCATGAGCTCTTCCACAGGCCAGGGATCTGACTCCTCATACTGCCATCCATCTTTCCCCAGTTTTTGGAAAAAATGCCCCATCCTATAAAGAAGAGTAACTGCGATCATAGGTACCTTGAGATCTGCAGCCGAGCGTATGGTGTCACCTGCAAGTATCCCAAGTCCTCCACTATAGGTGTGTATCTTTTCGTCAATACCTATCTCCATTGAAAAGTATGCCACACCATTTCTGTCATTGAACATATCCTGCATTTTCATCCTCCATATCCTAAATTACATTGGTTTCATAGCTGCTGTTATTATTTTTGTATAGAGGCGTTCAGTATCTTCCTTTCGGCATAATTCGGTCCCTGGTGTCATCACAGCAGCAGAACCCGCAGCTATCCCGTATAGAACGGCTTCCCGCAGCTTTTCTCCCCTAGACAGACCCAGGACGATACCAGCCACCATACTGTCCCCAGCTCCCACTTTGCTGCTGATGGGAACGGTTGGCGGGACAATGTGCTCCATGTTATCCCTGGTAACGAACAGAGCACCGGCTGCACCCAGGGATATGACCATCGTTTCACACTTTCCGTCCCTGATCATTCTCTGAGCTGCTTCTAATATCTGCAGCTCCTCTTTTATATCGTTTCCTGCAAAATCCCTGAACTCGCGGATGTTGGGTTTGATAAGATATACACCTTCCTGCAGCGCATGTTCAAGGGCTTCTCCGGATGCATCAACGATAACCTTTGCTCCTATATCATTCCCGATAAGTGCAACACGGGCATAGAAATCCGATGGCACACCTAAAGGAAGACTTCCACTGGCTACCAGATAATCCGGAGCAGGGCTGAGCGAGGAGATTTCTTGAAGGCACTGTTCCCATTCCTCCCGCTTAAGCTCAGGACCAAGCATTCCAAAGCGGAACTGTTGTCCTGTGGACTCTTCAAGGACGATAAGGTTCTCTCGTGTAAATCCTTTTATAGGCAAGGACAGTTGATCGACTTCTTCCTTTTCCATAAGTTCATTTAGCATCTTACCAGGCATGCCACCAGCAGGATAGACCAGCAGTGACTCTCCTCCAAGTTTTTTTATGGCCCTGGAGACATTAACACCTCCTCCACCAGGTTCATAGATGGCAGGGCCACAATACAGTTTGTGCTCAGCTATCACATGCTGAGTTCTAGTGCTTTTGTCAATGGCAGGATTCATATTCAGGGTAACGATCTTCTTCATGGCTAATTCTCCATTGATACTATTTGAATGATATTAAGATCCCCATGATATTTCATAACTGCGAACTGGACCGAAAATCATACAATCCTTTGGCTCTGTAGAAATCCTCGATATTCAGGCGTTCAAGCAAAGCAATAAAACTTCAATATGTTTTTCAAGATGTCGATTATTCTATAAAATATAGCCGCAGATAGTGATTTCAATAGGTTTTCTACAGAGCCGCAACATGGGCAACGTATGCTTTGACTGGGATATTCTGTGTGTTGGGGATATTGATGCCAGGAAGGATATGAGTTTCTGCCTGGAAGCAGGAACTTAGTATTAAATTTAAATCAAGCTAAGCATTTGAGATTCATTTCTACTGATATGTAGGGAATATGCCGCCTGCGGCGTATGGTTGCACCGGTTTTAGAAACATGCACATTACGACATGATCACTTGTTGATCATTTTCCTGTGATGAGCTGTATGAGCCGGTCTTCCACCTCTTTTAATTTAGCATCATTCAATGTTCCAAGTTCGTATTCGATTATATCCCCTGTTGCAGTGAATATCTTATTTGTCCGGATCAGACTATTAACTTTAAGCTCAGCATTTGCAAGATCACTTTTTCCAAGTTCTACTTCATAAGGATTATCCCAGAGCTTTGAAAAGGACTTTTCTGATGCCATGGCAGCACCCATCTTCCACTCGATAATCCTGCACGAAACCTTATAAGAATAATAACCAATATGAATATGAAATAAATTGTGATATTATGGCAGAAAAACAAATCAATAATTACAGAGAGGCTATTATCCCAATACTACTGAAAAATGATGTGGATAAAGCCGGCATCTTCGGCTCGTTTGCAAGAAATGAGGCCAATGTTGATAGTGATATCGATATTCTTGTTCATTTCAAAGGGCGCAAAGGCCTCTTTGATCTTGCCAAACTGGAAATGGAGCTTGAAAAGGAAGCTCAAAGAAAGGTAGAAGTTATCACTTACGATTCCATTAACCCCCTTATTAAGGAGCGTATTCTGAAGGAAGAAGTCAAGATACTATGAAGGACCCTGAAGTTTTCATTAAACATATTATAGATTCTATCGAGAAGGTAGAGGATTTCACATACAACAAGACCAGAGATGATTTTCTTGGTAATGTGCAGCTTCAGGATGCCACGATCAGAAGAATAGAGATCATCGGCGAGGCATCAAAAAATATTCCAGAAGATTTTAAAAGACAATACCCTGATGTGCTGTGGAGTGAAATGGCGAGGACAAGGGATAAGCTGATCCATGGTTATTTCGGTGTGGACCTTGAACTTACCTGGGATATTATTGAACATGATCTGCCTGAATTAAAAGAGAAGATGATGCATATACTTGAGGAAATTGAATCACCGAGGATCCATACATCAGATAGATAAGAACAGAGTTATAGGCCTTTCTTGGATTTAAATTAGAACTCTAGATTTTATACGATGCTCTTTTTAACTTGTTATCAGCAATTATAGACTGTGCCTTCTGCGGCGTATGGTTGTGACCATACTAAGTGATTAATTGGATTAATGTGGCTTGTAAGTTACAATGAAAAAAGGAAAAGCACCGTATTACGGGTGCTTATCATACAGTTTCACCGAAGCGACCTGAAACAATAGAAAGGTCCTGAATATTGACAATTCCATCCTGATTAACATCCCATCTTGGAAGGTTTGATTCGTATGTTAAACCGTAGTTCTGACCTACCAGAGTGATGTCAAGGATATTCACACTGCCATCTTCATTGACATCCCATCTTGGGTGCAGGTCCGTGATGGTTATTGTGTGTGTGGAACTTACATCATCTATGCCATCACTTACAATTGCTGTAATTGTATGTGTGCCTGCAGATGAGTAGTTCGTTACCCAGCTATAAGATCGGCTGGTGCTCACTGTTTCACCGTCGATCTTGATGATATAACTTAAACTCTGGTCATCTGCATCACTTGCATCCACATTTATATCAATTGTTGAAGATTCCTCGAATTCGGATCCTTCAGGAGGCTCAAACAGCGTGATCACAGGTGCATGATTCAGTTCTTCCACAGTTATCGCAACACTGACAGAATCATTCAGATATCCATCTGTGACAGCAAAACCTGCAGTGTAAGTTCCGGCATCCCCTTCAGCAGGAGTCCAGCTAAAGCTTCCAGTGTTTGCATCAAATGTTGCAGATCCTGGCAAGGATGTAGCTGAGTAGCTGAGCTCATCACCATCCGCATCTGTTGCAGCTACAGTGAAGCTGATAGTATCTGTTTCATCTGCTGTGACCGGCGGGATTGCATTGAACTGCGGTGCTGTGTCCACAAGCACTGTGGCATAGTTCACGTCATATGAAGCAGGATTTGAGTCAGCATCACTCAGTATTACATTGGACAGAGTGAGATCGACCTCTCCGCTTGCACTTCCTGCTATCATGTCCACCGTGGCCATGACGCCTGCATTTGAAACTGTACCTGAGCCCACTATGGCAGAGTAAACACCGCGAATGATACTATCGAAGTTATCGATCTGGCCAGTCTGGAAGGTGCTTGATAGTCCATCCACATCAAAGAGGCCACCATCCTGCACCGAACTTGCTGATGCAATACTGTTGTAGTGAAGATTGAACTGGGAACCTGAAAGTGGTTCTGCAGGATCTATGTACACATCCAGTGAGAATGGCTCACCTGGCTCAACCACAGTTGTTGATGGAGAGATGCTTATGGATGATATTGCAGGAGCTTCTTGTTCTGGGACTGTTACAGTCCATTTTCTGGAGATCGTTCCTGCTGAAGCTGTACCATCGAATCTGACTGTGTGTGTTCCAGCTGTGTCCCAGTTCTGTGTGTAAGTTGTTGCTCCGCTTGCAACTTCTGCATCATTGAGGTACCATTTGGATGTAGTGAATGTTTGATCAGAGCTTACTTCAAAGTTTGTGGAAGCTCCGACTGTAGATTCGAATGCTGGAGCTGTTGGAGTGAATGATAGGCCTGTGCCTGAGGTTGTTGGGGCTTGCTCCGCACCATTTACATCAACATTCCATGTTTTGAAGACTACACCATTATCATTGCGTCCTTCGAACAATATACTATGAGAACCTTCCAAAGCAGTCCAGGAATACTCAAGTGAGTTGGATGAGACCTGAACACCATCTACATACCATTTCATAGTTGTAAATGATTCATCAGCCCAAACTCTGAATGTTTTAGTGTTGCCTGTACTGAATACATTATTATCAGCAGGTGCAAAACCATAACTTGCCAGACCTGAATTGCCGGCCCCCCTGCTCAGGGTTCCGTTTGTGCCTGCACCAACAAGCCAGTCACCCTTCCCGGTTGAAGTGCTAAGGCTGACAGTACCAGCGTAATCGGTAACAGGCTGTCCATTGGTATCGCTGGCCTGGATAGTAACCGGAGCAGGAGAGCAGGTAACTGCGTTCCCGCCGCTTATTATGCGGAAGTGATCGAGAGCATTCGCCGCGTCCGGACAGCTGAAAAGCACCGAAGCCGGCACAATCTCAAAGTCATTAGAACCTGGCGTCTGCCAGGACAGCTCAGCCACCGCGCCACCGGTATTCTCATACATCTCCATTTTCAGTGCATAGGCTTGGCCCTGCTGGAGAGTAATTACTCCCGATTCATGGTTGGTCGGCGACTGAAGCACCCATTCATCGATAATCGGGTTGTTAAGATCCCGAACCCACAAGCGAACACCATCATCGGTCCGGGTCTGAAACCGATAGTCGCCAGTCTCACGCGGTACGATGAAACCGCTCCATCGAATTGAAAATCGATCATTATCCACCACACCCGGAATTGGGCTCCCACTGCCGTAGTCATTATCAATGTTGGCGGAGGTTTCTTGAGCGACAGTCGGCCCGGTAAGATCTCGGTTGTTCCAATAAAAAGTGGTCAGGCCGGTACCACCGCCCTCAAATTCGACGGTTGCCGGATTGGGAGACATTACCAAACCACCAACATCCTGAAGATCAGACACGGTCACTTCGTAGCTTTCATCGCCGGACAAGGGCTCGGAAAGATTGAGCAGAATGCTAAAACCGGAGGATTCCAGTGAGGCTGAGTCAACACCGATAACATTGCCGGAGCCTACTTCCTCTATAGAATAGAACAGCGGGTTCTCGACCGAAGCAGCATCCAGCATGCGCGATCGCGGTGTCTGGGCAAATTGAACTCTCAGCAAATCAGACGCGCCGCAGACCGCTGAGGCCGACTCAAGTGCTGGTGCAGACACAGGCAAACAGGCAAACAGGTTCGACTCGGGAATGACATCGAATCCTCCGCCGCTCGGCGTATTCCACTGAAGTTCCGCTACCGCCTGACCGCCGTTCTCGTAAAACTGCATTCGTATTGCATATCGCTGGCCAGCTTCCAGAAAAACACCTTCACTTGTCCGATTGGCCGCGGAGTGATCGTTCCAATCGTCGATGATCGCCTGATCAAACGCCAGATCACCGACCCAGAGGCGTACACCGTCGTCAGTTCGAGTTCGGAATCGGTAAGTTCCAGACACTGGCACCTCGATCGCTCCCTGCCACTGAACGGCAAAGTCGTTATCATCAACAACAGGGTCTGGCGAGCCGTTGCCCCAGTTGAAATCCACCTCCGGGTCCAGCCGGGTCAGAACCGGAGATTCCGGAAACGAGTCGTTACTCTGGTAACCGTTATAGAAAGTTGCCTCGAGGCCATTCTGATAGCAGGTGCACTGGACGACATCGGTCCAGCGCTCACCAGCTGCTACCTGGCCCACCTCTACAGTTGCCCCGTTACTCAGGTTCTCCGACCTGAATCCCAACTCCGTAATTTCGGAGACCTCCGCACTCGGGTTTTTGATAATAGTTGCTGAAGGGGTAGGTGGCGGTGAGTCCGTGCATTGGGGATTTACCCATAGCCGTCCCTGGTTGTAAAAATCGAAGCCGCCCTTATCGAAGCGAGCCACCAACAAATAGGTTTGACCGGGTTGAAATTGCGTGGAATACGCCGCCTCCCTATCCAACCGCACGAAGAAATCAGAATCACCGGAACCACCCTCATCGACTTTGACACCGAACTGCGGCGAGTCACCGAAGTTTGGCCGTTGCACCCAGAAGCCGAGAAAATCATTATAAACAAATTGCTATTAAATATTCAATTGATAATAACACAATAGATGGTTTGTTTTGGAAAAATGATAATGTTTTATTTGATAGAAATGTTACATCTCTGTTAAATGTATTAAACGCTTATATTAGATTAGAAGCAATAAAAAAATATCCAGAATTAGATATAAGAGAAGTTCAACTTAGAGATGATGAAACCGAAAATATTAAGTTAAGAGTTAAATATAAACCTAGTAGAGATGTTGATTTTACAGTTGAAAGA
>JAIPUR010000022.1 GCA_020055655.1 Methanosarcinaceae archaeon
GATATCTTGTATGCCTGTGCGGTCATGTCGGAGATCTCCTGGATGTTCTCAGCGTGCATCTGTATCCAGCCAGTGTCTCTCTGTGAGATCGAATCCTGCTGATCGTTCCAGATACTGATAGGTGCACTAACTGCCCTGTTTGTGACGGTCATGACAACCGGCAATCTCATACCTGAGACGTTGAAAAGTACTTCGTGCATGAGTTCAAGACCCTGTGATGTGGTAGCTGAGTAACATCTTGCACCTACTGCTGCTGAACCAACCAGAGCTGAAAGCGCTGAGAACTCGGATTCTACATTCAGGTACTCGCAGTTTGGGATCTCACCGTCTGCCATGAACTGGGAGAGGTCTTCCACGATGTGGGTCTGTGGTGTGATCGGGTATGCTGAGATAACATTTGGCTTGCAGACCTTAACGGAATGAGCAACCGCATAGGATCCTTCGACAACGGTCATCTTGCTCTTGTCAATGTTCATTTCTCTTGACATTTATTTCTCCTCCAGGACCATTTCTATAGCGCTCTTTGGACATTCGTTCGCACAAATTCCACATCCCTTACAGAAATCATAGTTGAACTCGAAGAACCCATCATCTCTTGGGTCTATGGATGCGTCAGGACAAAGCAGTTCACAGAGCTTGCATTTTACGCACTTGTCGTAATCATATACAGGCATGAAGGTTCTCCATCCGCCTGTCTTGTTGACAACTGTGGTACTACCTCTGCAGATACCACCAGGTAGAAGAGTCATTTGTTAGCCTCCATCATTTCATATGCCTTCATAATAGCTTCGGCATTTCTTTCACCGATCTTTCCAGGGAACCTTTCCTTGACAGCTTCCATAATGGATTCCGGTTCTATCTCACCGGTTGCGCCTGCAAAAGCACCGAGCAGTACGGTATTGACGATCGGTCTTCCGATAATGTCCAGTGCGATCTTTGTAGCGTTCACTGTCATGATCTTTGCCTTTGTGTCAAAATTGAATTTGTCAGCGTCAAAGTCACTGTTGATAATAAGCATTCCATCATCTTTCAAACCGCTTGCAACATCAACAACTTCAACTAATGTCGGGTCCTGAACAATTACAAAATCCGGTTCGTATATCTGGCTTCTAAGCCTGATCTGGGTATCATCCATTCTGGTGAAAGCCTGAACTGGTGCACCCCTTCTTTCGACACCGAAAGCCGGGAAAGCCTGACTGAACTTACCATCAGCGAAAGCAGCGACGGCCAGTAGCTCTGCAGCAGTAACAGAACCCTGTCCACCTCGGCCGTGTATTCGTATTTCTTTCATCTATAATTCTCCGTAATAGTTGGAATAACAAATATCAGTTTAATGATCAAAACATTTTAGTTAAATGCTTACATCTGAGTGTTTATTTAAAAGCATGGCAACTGAGTGTGTATCCACTCATTTGCTAGTAAATGCAATGTTTAATTATGTTAAATCGATTTATTCTATTTATTCTTTTGGTAATTTGGATGCTATATTTTGTATTTATTAAAATTATTGACTCATAAAAAATAAAAACAAATAAGAGAAAACAACATCAATCGACATTATCACACATCTCTTTGATATGATATGATATTTCATCAATATTTTTGGAAGCTGCTATCTTTTCTCTGACACTGCGCCCTCCTCGGATCCCCCTTGTAAACCATTGTGCTTGAGCCTTCATATTGATAGTATCTGTAAGCCCATATTCATCTAGCCGTTCGATGTAGTCACTAAAGTCTGCATATCTCTGTTGACAACTATTATACTCTAGTAACTCTCCAGTAGTCATATAATATGAGATCCTCTTGAAGAGAAACGGATTTCCCATTGCAGCCCTTCCAATCATGATGCCGTCACATTCTGTATATTCTAGTATTTTCTCAGCTGAATGTTCATCTACAATATCTCCATTGGCAATGACAGGAATTGAGAGTTCCTGTTTGATCCTTTTTGCATAGTCCATATTGGATTTTCCGGAGTACTGTTGCTGCTGTGTGCGCCCATGAACAGTTATAGCAGAAGCTCCGGCTTTTTCGATCAGTTCAGCTATCTTAATACTATCTTCCATATTCTCAAGGATGCGTATCTTGGCGGTTACAGGAGTTGAAAGATTATCTACCAGATCTTTCAGTATATCGAAAATAAGCTCCGGAGAACGCAGCAATGCAGAACCACATCCGTCTTTTGTAAGCAGTCTTGCAGGACAGCCAAAATTCACATCAATTATGTCAGGCCGGTAGCTTTCCTCTATCCTTTGGGCCGCTACAATCATAGTTTCAGGAGAATTGCCAAATATCTGTATTCCAAAAGGTCTTTCAGAATCACAGCTAATTCCACGTCTAACGGTCTTTTTATTTTCATGAATAATAGCATCTGAGCTGATCATTTCCGTGTAGCTCATGGAAGCCCCGTATTCTCTGCACATAAGGCGGAATGGAAGATTTGTCACGTTGGACATCGGGGCAAGAAAGATATTTCCTTCAAGTTTTATATTTGCAATCCTCATGGTTTTTTCTCGTTGCCTGAGCTATTGCAGGAGATTTTATATTATATACATTTTTGCCGAAAAAAGAAAAGATAGTAATGAGCTAATTTGATGATCTCCATAGTCTGAGACATTAAAAACGAATCCTTTTTATTTTAAGGGAATTTAGCAATAATAGTGCCGGAATCTGAGGTATGCTAATATATAAGTAGAATGTATGGAAAAACTATAATATCATACTTTTTACAAATTTAAATAGGTTAATCAATGACAAAAATCTTAGCTTTTGTAGGTATGCCTGCCTCAGGCAAATCCGAGGCATCTTCGGTCCTTAAGAATCATGGTATAACAGTCATCAACATGGGTGACGTGATCAGGGAAGAGGTAGTTCGCAGAGGGCTGGAAGCGACCGATGCAAATACAGGTGGCGTTGGCACTGACCTGCGTGAAAATGAAGGTATGGATGCAGTTGCAAGGCGCTGTATTCCTAAAATAATAAATGCTGTAGATGACTTTATAGCAATCGATGGTGTGCGCAGTGTGTCTGAAGTAGATCTCTTCAAGCAGGAATTCGGAGATGATTTCACGCTAGTCTCGATCGATTCGCCTCTGGAAATCCGATTTGAACGTGTTGTGGCGCGCAAGAGAAGCGATGATATGAAGGATATCAGTGGCTTGAAAGTAAGAGACGAAAGAGAACTCGGATGGGGTATGGGTGAGGCAATGATAATTGCTGATGTGGTGATAACCAATAACGATACTCTTGAAGATTTCAGGAAGAAGATCACAGCTCTTGTGGAGTAATAATGCTAAAAGTTACAGTTTCTGCAGATGTTAATCCCACGGAAAATGAGGATAAGGTACGTGATGCCGTCAGTAATATCTTTCCTAATATCGATTTGGAAATAGAGAAATTCGGTAAGGTGCAGAGACTTACAGGGGAAGGCAATATTTCAAGTCTTGAGACCCTGCATTATTTAATCAGGGAAGAGGAGATAATCGACACAAGTCGGACACGATTGAATGTGGGAATGGATGAAGAAGGAAAATTCACATATTTTATCATCAGCAAGCAGGTCGCCACTGTTGGTCGTCTGAATTACCCTGCACAGGATGAACCATTGGGTTCTATTAAGGTTTTCATTGATGCCGATTCAGCAGATGAGATGGAAAGGCTTCTTGACTGGCTGACCCCGCCTACTGAAGATGGTGTATCTGAATTTGAAATGGAAATGAGTGAAGTTTAAGGGAGTATTTTTATGAAGATAGGTAAACTGAGTTTTTCATCACGGTTGGTGCTTGAAGATCCGTTTGAGTGGGCATATAAGCTTGAAGATATTGGATATGCCGGCTGGGAGTTGGTGCAGGAAGGCTTGCATTGCCTCAATGATGGAAATATCTCAAAGGTGAAAGATGTCAGGGATACAACCAATCTAAAAATCAGTATACATCTTCCTTTTTCTGATATGAATCTTGCAGGATTGAATCCGGGAATACATGGAGAAGTGTTACGCCAGATGAAATATTATTTGCACATGGCATCTGATATTGTGGATGTGGCAGTATTGCATCCGGGATACCTTTCACCCTATGGCTCAAAAGTGCCTGAAAAAGCATGGGATACATGTATATGGTCCCTTCAGGAATTGTGTGATGTAGCCGAAGATTGCGGCATAACCGTTTGTGCTGAGAACATGCCTAATTTCCCCAAGATATTCGGACGGTATCCCGATGAGATGCTGGATATTCTTGAACAGGTGGAAAGGAAGAACATTGGCATGACACTGGATACAGGACATGCCAACACCGTGGGACTTCTGGATGAGTTCGTGAAAAAGTGTAAAGCTAATATATCCCACATGCATATTCACGACAATCATGCTAAAAGAGATGAGCATCTTCCTATTGGCCAGGGAACAATTGACTGGAAAAAACTCATGGATGGCCTTTCCGGTTACAAAGGACTCATGGTTACTGAAATGGCCACTATAGAAGAAGGACAGCAGTGTATAGAGTACTTGAAAAGTCTCTGACAGTCAATTTTTTTTTTTACAATAAGGCAGAACTATTATTCCTCAAACCGACCATGTCTGCGGTCGATATTATCCATTTGATCAAGTAATTTACGCACAGCTGTCCTGATCGCGTCAGCTTGGGTCACAAATTTCTTATTGTCTCCCACATGCCTGTTAAGGTCATTTAGAAGTTCCTGGGGTATATCAACACTCACTTTTGGCACAGTTTCACCTTTTAAGAGAATAATATACAGATTAATCTAATGAGATTTAATCTTTTAGAACTGCTTAAAACAATTGAGAAAAGAATTGTAAGATGCGAGCCGGAAGGGAGTTGAACCCTTGGCCTACGGATTAAGAGTCCGTCGCTCTGCCTGGCTAAGCTACCGGCCCGCGCTGATTGAGCGAGCCACCATACGTATTAGCTTAATATATACGTTTCGGTAAAAGGTACCTGGGATGCTCTCAGACATGCTTCACAACACATCTTGAAAGCCCGCTTATCTCAACCATATCACTGTTATCAGGACTCTGTATTATCATCTGTCCTTTCTTCAGATATGGAATACGCTTCTCAAATTCTTTTTTAACCTTCAGGGTACTGATAGCTGCATCGTTGCTTAGATTTAGGATGATCCGTGTATTTATCTGTTTGAACACGGTGTCATCTATGTCCTGCGGGTCCTGTGTGATCAAAAAGAGACCAAGTCCTTCCTTTCTTCCCTGGCGGGCTGCATCTGCAAATTTGGAGATGAGGCGTCTTGAATGTTCTCCACCTGCCTTTGCAAGATAGCGGTGGGCTTCATCAAGTCCCAGGATGATCGGAGTTCCCTTCACGGCCTTTTCTCCGGGACTATCAGCTGATGTTTTCAGCTTGTTATCTACTATCATGCTCATTAAAGTGAGAGTTATCAGGTCGCGAATACGGGAGTTTGTGATGTATTCCGTAGGGAAGACGCTGACCTGTCCGGGTTTGAATATTTGTTCGAGAATTTCAGTAATTGGTTTTGCCGCCTGGTCAAACACTCTTGCAAGGGCACGGTTCTTTACCCTGCGACCAATTCCATCATATGAAGATTCATGTATCTTGCCACTTTCTACGTAGTGTTCCCTTGTGAGGTCATCCCCCACAAAGTCCACGAAACCGCGGTATGTGTGCGCTGCATTCTTTTTGAAATAATCATCAAGCAGAAGGTCAACACCAACATACTGTAATTCTGTCATGCCCACGGGAGCTATAAGCCATGAGTTCTGACGTACCATTTCAAAGGGAATTGTGAACTCCACCTGCTCTGCCCTTGATCTTCCGGTGTAGGCTTCCCCGTCAACCTTTGCCACAAAGGTCCGGGTATTCTTCCAGGCTCCGTAATTTACCTTCTCTGCACCAAAATTGAGTTCATCATTGGAGCTAATTCCAGGATTGTCCTCGAATATCTGGGAGTACTCATCCTGCGGATCCATTATCACAAGACATGGATTCTTTCGCTCTTCCGAACCACGTAATTTGTACCTGTTATCTTCGTCTATGAACTGGCGTACAATGTTCTTGGTGAGGAAGGTCTTTCCGGTACCTGTACTTCCACATACCAGCATGTGCCTGAATATCAGAGGGTCGCCCATTGAGTAGTCGTTTCTAAGGTAGTATGGAACAGTGGGAGGTTGTGCATGTGTTCTTACAAGTTCTCCACCAACACTGAGATGTCCTAAGAATATACCCTCTTCCGGAATATTCAGGCCGGTCTGAATCTTTATTTTCTCAGTAACAGGGAGTATTGGTGTATTGGGACGGGGTATCCTGTCTCCCATTCTTCTTGCAAGCACAGTGCCCTTTGAGGTTTCCTGTTCGTAGAGTATGCAGATGGGGTCCAGATATGCAAGGAACTTGTAATCCACCTCATCGGTGGTGTTGGAGTGCAACATCCTGCGGGAATGTATCTCTGTAGCATCATCCACTGCATATTCCTGCAGGTATTGTAATTTCCATATTCGTGCAAAAAGATCCTCATCTCCGTATGGTACGATGACATAGGTTCCAAGTCTCACTTTCTGGCGATTCGGAGTTGTGATGTATCCTGTTATCCTTGCTCCAGATTCAGTTATTTCAAGAGGGTCTATGCCTGTGGTAATGATCCCGAAAGCTTCGGAGGTAGCAACATCTGTGGATGCCTTAATGTTCTCCGGCTCAAAATCCTCAAAACGATCCACATAGTCAATTTCCAACATGCTCTCTGAATGGAGCTCAGCATCCCTTTTCTCATTACCTCCGTTTGCAAAGGAAAGTATATCTTCATCTCTCATCATTTTCACCCCATCTTATATCGTTATAAGATGTATCTACTCTTGAATTCCTGAATTTACTGATAATCTGCTTTCTTTCTGAGAGCTGTATCTTTGCCACAGAATCTGCTTTTGAAAGTGTTTTAGGTATGCCATTTAAGGCTATGTCGTAGAGTACCTTTCTTGTGATCTGCCATCTCATTTCATCATTCTTCACAAGACCATAAGGTGCTTCCACTTTGAAGATGCTGTCCATTTTCGGGACAAATATCATGAAAAATGTCAGCGAATAATCCTCAGCTGGAAATTCATGCTTAACCCAGTCTCCAAGAAGAGGGTGCGTTGCATTTAGTGCTTTTTCATAGAACTGGTTTGGTTGCATGAACCAGTTAGTATATGTGATATACTTCCTGGAATCGTTTCTCTTAAGTCCGGCTTTTTCAAGGGATAGTGCATTTTTGAAGAACTGCGCATCCAGCATCCAGTGTAGATCGATAGCAATATCCTGTTTTTTCAGGGTCTGCATTAGCTGCATATCCTCAGGATTTTTCACAAATCCCACCAATGCTTTTTGTTTCTTGATATGATGGTCCATTATGTCAATGTAATTCTGCAATATCTTTTTGCAGTGTGGTTCATTACGAACCTGTATTTCATCTGACTCCACAACCATCCAGTACATCAGACGCTTTGGATAAATGGGACCATCCATTATGAAAAAGCTGTCATCTTCCATTTGTTCAAGCAATTGAAGGATATGTTCTGATTCGCAGAGATAGAGTGCAATATCATGCAACATATCATTCACTTTCTTTTTGAGTAAGCCTGCCTGAATATTTATTATCTTCTTGCGTGACATACCCTCATCAAAAGATTCCCATTTGTCTCCCACACTGACCGATTTTTCTTTGCTGTCTATATAGGTGGCTGCCACTATTGTTCTAATGCTATGGAGATCAAGGTCAGTTGGAGTGGATGCCATGGCGCAATGGCAGAAATCCACGAAAAGTCCGTTGTCAAAGGTCTTTGCAGTGGTACTTCCGCTGTCGCATGAATAACTTATGTTGAAAAGATCATTACTTTGTATCATCTTTTCGATACTTACTTTTGCCCTTTTTACCGGTCCTATGGATCTGATAACTGTTTTTCCATTGTACTTTAGTTCCTTGAGCATATCCAGTATGTTCGAAACGTTATCCATATCATCGCCTGGATCATCTACTTTAAGGCAATTATCGATACGCTCGACCATATCGTGTATCTCTTTGATGTGAACCGGTTCAAGGGTCATGGGGTATAATAGTATTTGGGTGGTATTATTATTTTGGATACTTGAATTCCTGTTATGGAATTTCCATGGTGATGTATGGCTGATCTGCATTATATCGGCAAATCAATTTTATTTTATTCAGGATTTTTGCCGAAAAATCCAGGGTAACATTAAGAGCCCCTTTGTTCACTCAGCAAAATCAATTTGATTTGCTTTATACTAAACTTTATTTTCTGAAAATCCTTATATATTAATTAAATATAAAACTAGCTTAGTTATATATAAGCTTCGAATTTTTCGTATTCAGAAGCCACATTATTATGAAAAGAGGTTATCATTATGCAAAATTATGGATTATTCCTTATACTGATGGCGATTTATTTGTTATGTCTCATTGGTATCGGGGTTTACTTTACTAAACGTCAAAAATCAGTAACTGATTTCTGGCTTGCTGGGCGTAAGGTCAGCTCGCTTGGTATTGGAATGTCAGCAGCATCTTCGTGGATGACGGCAGGTGGGATCCTTGCTGTAATTGGATTTTATATGATACTTGGAATGGGCTCCATCTGGGGATTCGTTGCACCAAACATTCTATCCTTGCTGCTGATCGCTTTGCTTGTAGGCAAGATCAAACATCTGCCTGCTATAACCCAGCCTGAACTTCTCGAACAGAGATACAGCAGTGCGTTACGTGGTCCTGTTGCTCTGATCATTGCTATTGTAATGGTACTTTTTGCTGTAGCTGATATCATTGGTTTTTCACTTGTACTTCAGATATTCTTCGGTATGCCACCAATATATGCAGTGATCATAGTCGCCCTTGCTATCTCACTTTACGTGACATTAGGTGGTTTTTCAGCGGTTATATGGACTGATATGATACAGTTCGTTCTGCTTGCAACTTTCTCACTTGTAATGGCAGTACTGGTTTTAAATGCTGCAACAGCAGGTTCAGCTGATGTAGCTTCAATCAGTGTTTCAGATCTTTTCGGTAATGTTTCATCATCCTGGTGGAATCCCTTCATCATAGGACTTCCAATGGTGATGATATTTGTTTTCGCTATCATTCCTGGATGGGTTACGGAACAGGATCCATGGCAGAGGATCTGGGCTGCAAGAGATGAAAAATCTGCACGTAATGGAATGATCCTTGCTTCTTTCCTTATATTCCTTGTATTCGGTGTGGCATGTAGCGTTATTGCCATTGGTCTGAATTATCTATATCCTGCTATTCCAGAGCTTTATAATCAGATCGGCATGGGAGCAATGGCAGAGGCAGAACCGGCTTTGCTTATATTCATTGAGCAGATGCTCTCTCCACTTGCACTGGCTCTGGCTGGTGTGGGCCTTGCTGCAGCTGCAATGTCCTCTGCAGATACATTTGCAACATCCGGTGGCTCATGTCTTTCTCGTGACATCTACCAGAGGTACATAAAACCAGATGCAACCATGAAGCAAATGATGGCTGTCAACAGGCTCAGTGTTCTTATTATAGTTGCAGCAGCTGCGATTTCTTCCTTTTACATAAAGGGAATTATCGAAGCTATTCACATTGCAACCTTTATTGCCAGTGCTTCCTACTTCTTCCCGCTAATGGGAGGACTTTTTTGGAAGCGTGCAACAAAAGAAGGAGCATTTGCAGGACTTGTTGTCGGTGCATTAGCGCAGATCAGCTTTACAATTATTGATATAATCAAGACTCCTCCCTTTGCACCTACATATCTTTCAGGTATTCACCCTGCACTTGATCATCATGGTGTAATTCTGGGAATGATTCTTAGCGGACTTGCTTTCTTTTTAGTCTCCATTATGACAAAACCATCAGATACTGCAAATCTCGCACCGTTCTTTGCAGATGAAGCAGAGAAACTAGAGAAGGAAGATATCAAGGTGGAGGAATCTGACAAGGACTTCCAGAAGATGCTTAAGGCAGTTGAAAAGGAAAGAACGGGTGATCGTGCTGTTATCAAATTGAATCTGGAAGCATCTGCTACAATTAACTGGAACAGATTTGTCGGTGAGATAAAATCAATACACCCATCATGGATAACTCCAAGTGGAATTGATTCGGTTTACTGGCTCACAAAAGCGGATATGCTTGCCTGTGTATCACTTACCCGTGGTCACAATGAAAAGGAGATCTGGTTTAGCTGTGAGCCAAAGTCAGATGATCTGGATGATAGTGTAAAGGAATTATTTGTTGCTTTCAAACAGGTAGCGGAGGCACTTGAGAATATTGGTGTTCTGTTGTCTTTGCATGTTGCGGAATGATCTGGGAAAATTAGTTACTTTGGATTGTTCCAAAGTAATTTATCTTTTTTATTGATTTTTATTATTTTTTATTTATTGTATATATTTTGATATGGAAAAAGCTTTAAGTAGATTACCTTTCTATATTTGTTCGTGGTACAGATGAAATCAGGAAGTTCTATTTTTGATATTAAATCTACTAAGGAAAATAGAGGCAAGTTAGAGTCACTCAAGAATGATTTCAATAAGCTCTCCAGTCAGGAGAAGTTCGATGTCCTCGAGTTTCAAAATATAATGTTTGAATCATTATCAAAATATAATGAGCTTTCGGGGATTGAAAGTGAAACAGATGTAAGTGGAATTATTTCCCGTATGTCTTCAAGATCGCTGGATCATTCCCAGCGCTGCATGTCTTACCTTAGATCAAATGTGGCATGCAAAAAAGATGAATAGGCATCTTAAAACAAACCTAATACGCAAAACTTATAAGTTTAACCAATCTTATAAAGACATATGACTGAGATTATTTTTGATGATATTGGAAGTTTCCCTCTACCGGACGATGTTTCAAAGGATTGGATCATGAACAAGTTTGCTGAGGGAAAAGATGATGATGAGCTGTCAGCACTTTTGAAAAATGCTTTTAGAATGAAAATTGATGCCGGTGTGCAAGTTCCAACATACCCTCAATATCAGGATATGAACGAACAGTTCTTATCTGTAATTCGTGATCCTGAAAATTGTGATGACCCTTTTAAAGTCAAACAGGATGCTGCCCGCATAATGGAACTTGAATCAATTGAGCCGGTTGCAAAGGCCTATATGGAAGAAACTGGAGATAAACTGGATATTCGTGTATGTGTAACAGGTCCTCTTGAGCTTTATCTTAAAGAATTTGGTGGAACCGAGTACGTTGATATTCTCAATATTTTCGGAGAAAGCATGGATAATTTTGTCAAGAATTCATTATCAAATGCCAAAAACTTCAACATAAGAACAGTTTCTATTGATGAACCAAGTATAGGCATAAATCCTCAGGTCATGTTCGATGATGACCAGCTTATCACTGCAATGGATAAAGCGTGCCACTCAGCAAAGAAGAATGGCTGTGATGTTGAGATTCACTTACATTCACCTCTCCACTACACACTGGCAACCCAGGCAGAAAATATCAGTGTCATTGGTGTGGAATCTGCAGCAACTCCCTCATATCTTGAATTAATAGACAGGAAGGTACTTGAAGACTCAGATTCCTTCCTGCGTGTAGGGGTTGCAAGAACAGATATCTTCAATTTGGTAGCAACACTTAATGAAAAGTACAACACCAATGTATGGAAAGAGACCCAGCATTTCCCTGAGATCATTAATGAGATGGAAACTCCTGCAGTCATATCCAAGAGGCTTGCAAATGCATACTCTATGTTTGATGAACGCATAAAATATGCAGGTCCTGATTGTGGTATTGGCTCTTGGCCATCACAGGAGATCGCAGCTCAGTTGCTCAGGAATACTGCAGAAGGTATCGCTGATTTTAAGAAAGGCATTTGAGAGTGCCCAACTGGTTAATTTTCGCAAATTGATATGTTGAGATTAAAAAGGTATTTTTAATTTCACATTAATTTCTCTTTCAATTATTCTTACTTTTTTATTTTAATAGAAGCTCAGCAAAGCCTCATGATATTGTTTTGTCAGGTGTTATATTTTTTAAAAGCAAATAAACATCCTAAAATTTATATTCTTTCATGAGCATTTTCAAATGGTTATTGTCAATTGGAAATATTTTTCCAATTTGAATTGGTGGTATCAATTGAAGAAGAAATTCATTTTGATAGCGGTTAGTCTATTCTATATAGCTGCGGTAATCATTGCAGCTGCAGCTGCCGGACAAGTGCTGGATGAAAAAATTCCTGTCATCATTGGCTTTAGAAATAGTCCGGACGCTGAATTTGTGGAATCTTTGTCTGGAGAGATCAAATACCAGTATCATTCCATTCCTGCAATTGCAGCTAAAGTTTCCAGACATTCTATTAGTGATCTGAAAAACTGTCCAAATGTGGAATATGTGGAAATAGATTCAGAGGTCTGTATTGAGGAAAGATCTTTACTGATCCCAAATGAGAAAGCAATGTGGGGTCTATCCAGAATTGAAGCTGGCACGGTGAATGAAAGTTTTAAGGGATCTGGAGTGAAGGTAGCTGTTATCGACACTGGAATAGATTATACACATCCTGATCTTGCAGCCAATTACCATGGTGGATATGATTTTGTTAATGTTGATACCGATCCCATGGATGACTTTGGTCACGGAACACATGTGGCTGGAACAATCGCTGCGGCGGATGATGGGACTGGGTTTATCGGTGTGGCACCGGATGCAAGCATATATGCACTCAAAGCCCTAGATAGCAATGGATGCGGATGGGCATCTGACATAAATGCTGCCATAGACTGGGCCATCGTTAATGAGATGGATATTGTCTCCATGAGCCTTGGGGGCAGTACTGACTTTGTATCCATGCGAAAGTTGTGCCAGGAAGCTAATGATGAGGGTATTGTGCTTGTGGCAGCGTCAGGAAATGGTTATGGTTGCAGCGTCAGTTACCCCGCAGCCTACGGTACGGTGATCGCTGTCTCAGCAACCTCAGTAATTGACAATTGTGCCTCGTTTTCAAATATTGGAGAAGAGGTCGAGTTATCTGCACCAGGCGTCAATATCCGTTCAACGGCCCCTGGAGGGGGTTATGATTCCAAGAGCGGAACAAGTATGGCCGCACCCCATGTTTCAGGTCTTGCTGCTCTGCTCCTGAGTGCTGACAACACATTGGATACTCTGGAAGTACGCATAATACTTAGTAGCACATCCACAGATCTGGGCGATAAGGGAAAGGATGTCTATTTTGGTAATGGTCTTATAAATGCAAGTGCAGCTTTGCAAGCGATAAGGAATTAATGTAGTTTCGAATAAAGGCAAAATATAGATTCATGCTATTTTGTCATAGCATCTTTTTGACTACAATGATATCATTGGCACCATAGTGATCATCGTATGGCCTGTGATCAGACTATCCATTTTTCAACAAGATGATCAAGTGCAATCATTGTTTTTTCTGCGATGTTCCCCGTCATATTTATTTCAATATATGATGCAACAAGGAGCATTGAAATCATAATTATAAGCATCTTCCAGATATACAATGAGGATAGGTACTCTTTTGTTATATCAAGTATCCGGGTTACATCCTGCTTTGCTTCTTTGATATTATCTCCAAGGAAAAGCTCTTTATTTTTCACCTCATGGGACTGGATGAATGCAAATCTGTATCCAAGTGCTGCAGCCAGGAGGATTGCAGGTAGTTCAATGATACCGTGGGGTATGATAGATATGAAGAAATAGGCCAAATTGTAAATAATCCCAACTAAAATGCCTTTTGTGCCAAAAATCTGAAATCCGGTTAGTGCACCATTGAAAGTAAAGAATGCAAGTAGTATTCCAAGCAGGAATCCATTTACAAGTAGTATCATTACCGGTAACGTATATGGTAGCATATATGCGAATTTATGGTAATCGCTTTTTTCATAACCGCAGTACTGCCACATTGAATCAGAATCATTGCTCTTTTCTGTAGTTATGCCTGGAAAATCGCTGTCTATAAAAGTAAGCGATCTTTGCAGAAGCTTATTAAAAGGCATTAGTATTTTTTCCATGGCAATAGAAATGCTAGCATAGGTCAGATACCTAGATCTTAATTCAATTTCACCTATCATTATAGGATGAACATAAATAAAAAGTGAAGAACCTATAACTGCAATTAATACGGCAATTGAGTTAAAGATAAAAACAGACCACACTGGGTTTATGTATTCTGCTGTTATCTCTACCTTGGCAACTGCAGCAGAAGCCGTTACTACGATAGCCTCATCAACATGTGCAGGCTCCGAGATAAGAAACATCACTGAGTATACTAGTATGCTCAGAAAAAATGCTATGAGAATTGCAAAACTAAAGTATTTTGCAGACCATACTATCTCTTTCTTTTTAATTAGAAAGCAATATTGTTTTTTATTTGTGTGCATATTTATTTATGGTTACTTTTATAAATATAATGGATGTATAGCTGTATAGAGTGTAATTATATATAAAGAAGTATATTAGTCTATGTTAAGAGGCGAAAATATGAGAATACCTACAGGAATTGAGGGTTTTGATGAATTGGTTCAGGGTGGCTTCCTCGCAGACAGGGTGTATGTCCTTAGCGGTCCACCTGGAAGTGGAAAAACTACATTTGGTGTTCAGTTTTTAGCAGCAGGTGCTTCCAAGGGTCAGGTCGGGCTTTATGTGACATTACTTGAATGTCCTCAGAACATCATTAATGATATGTCTAATTATGAAATGAATGTAACTTCTCTGATCAAGATGCAGAAGCTTCTTTTTGCAGATCTGGGTCCAAGAATGGAATATGGTTACATGGATGAGCTGAGCGAATTCGTAACACCTGAATACAATGTTGGAAAAACTTCTGCTGAATCAGAAGCTCCGTCTCCAGCCATGGTATTTAAAGAAATAGCAGCTTACGTTTCTGAATATGATGTAAAACGCCTTGTAATTGATTCAATTTCTGCTATCAGATTCACTTCAAGTGACTTTTCTTTGCAGGAAAAAGAAATGAGTCGCTTTATACGTAACCTCAAAAACCTTGGCTGCACAACGGTAATACTATCAGAAATGACTGACCCAACTGCTTACTCTACTGAGCAATTTGCTGCACATGGTGTTATTTTTATGCATAATTTCCTTTATGACAAAAGCATGACTCGTGCAATTCAGGTCATAAAGATGCGTGGTACAAGACATGATTGTAATATGCGTTCAGTTGATTTTACAAATGCAGGGCTGAAAATTGGTGGCTATATAGAATAGTGGTTATTCCCATGGTTGCGCTTTTCAAGAAAGAACGAGAGGTCAGATCGATCTCTGCTGAAGATAAAGGTAAGCTTGCGGAAGCTGCTAAAAATCTTGGATACGATGTTGGCTATCATCGACACTCTGAGATTGGCTGGGTCCAGGAAAGCCTTTCAAGACTTGATGAATTTGCAGCTCAGTATGATCTGAAAGATTTTGCCCGGGAGCAATACCGGCTTGGAAAGGAAGAAGGCTCAATAACTAAGGATAGGGATACAAAAGGCGGATTCATCAAGGAATACAATAAAGATGAGGAAGAAAGATATTCTATAGGCCCTGCAAGTGGCCCGGAAACGAATATATCTGAATCAAAAGTGAATTCCAGATACAGGAATATTTCATATGAGTTCGAAAACTCATCTGCTCCGATCCAAAAGCCAAGTATGTTTTTAATGCCTGGATCTGTAGAATTCCCAAGTGCAGTGAAAAGGCCTTCTATCCTTGAAGGCTCCAGACATCTGCTCCCTAAAAAATAGATTACTGGCTATATCCGAAAGCAATGAATCTTTGTTTTCCATCAAGGTTTGTCAGGACAAACCTATCATTTTTGGCATAGGATATTTCCTTTGTACCGGATAATTCAACGATATATGTTTGTCCAGGCTCTGCTTTTTCCATATTTTCGGCATTCTGGGTAATACTTTCCACTTTCATGGGCGCAGATTGCAGTCCTACGTAAACATGAAGCATATCTCCTACAGCAAATGGTTTTGCCAGTTGGGAAAGTGTAGATTCAAGTGTCACTCCTGTTGCAACGTTCTCATTTTCTGAGAGTACAAATCCTCTGTCAACATCCTTGGACTGTATACCTTTTAGTGCAAGTCCTACTCTTGCTCCGGTTGGAGCTGATTTTACATCTATATCATGCATTTGTATGGAGCGGATCTCCAGTGGTTTTTTGGTAGGATATGCCAGCATTTTATCTTTAGCATTAAGAGTTCCCTGTGCAACAACACCAAGGACCACACATCCAATTCCAGTAACATTGAATGACTGGTCAATGAGCACACGTGTTGGCATCTCATCCATTTCTCTAAGTTCAGTATCTACCTTTTCACCCATGCTGGCTATCATTTCTTTTAGTTCTTCCATTCCTTCAAAAGAAGTAGTAGATATTGGGAGGTATTCCCAGTTCTCAAGTACGGTTCCAACAGTTATCTTCTGAAGTTTCTCTTTAAGCTCATCGAGAGCAAAAGGATAGGATGTATCGGATTTTGTAAGAGCTACAATTCCATGTTTGTATCCTAAAAGGTCCAGTGCGATGATACATTCTGCTGATACTGGATCAAGTCCCTCTGGTGGTATGCAAAGAACAGCAACATCTGAGAGATTAAGTGCAGTAACAAGTGATTTTACAGATACGGGATATCCTGTGGCATCAATGGTAGTGAGTATGTTGTCATTTTTAGCATAGTCGTACATTGTGATATCTGTCACATTACCTTTTTTGCCTAACTTTGCGGCAAGCGCGGTCTTTCCGCTTTTTTCACTTCCAATGATGGTTATTTTAGTCATGTAGACACCTTTTATTATGGTCTAACGAATAATTCTTTTTAGATATATGTCTTATGTCAGGACCACAATTGTCCTTTAATAATTCCAAGTGTTTTATCACTTGTACTATTATTTATTTTCTTAATGTCCACTATGTATTCATCTCCAACTTTGATCGCTGGACTGAAAACAACATCAAGGCCTAATCTTTCAAGGTAAGATTTAAACTCATCAATGACCTTTTTATCTTTCACCCTGATACGGGAATCATCAGCTATACGGGCTCCATCTTGCACTTCTTCTATGGATTTTCTCATAGGGCGAAGTATGCTCTCTCCAAGGCGAAGGCAGCGTTCCATCAATTCTTCCTCGCTTTCATTCCATTCTGCAGATTGGAATCCCTCTCTTACAACCCTTGAGAAAATATAGTCTCTTCCTGCTTCATTGTAGAACTTGAATGCATGCTGCAGATCAGCACAATTACTTTCAGAACTGGTGTATTTTATTGGTTGCAATACCATATTAGGATCTTTTATGATCACACCCTCGTGTCCTTTATCCCCAAGATTTTTTATTATGTTCTTGATCTTTGATGCAGCTTCAGGAATGCTGAATTCTCCAAAGATTTCCACCTGTCTGAACCCATATTTTTCAGCCAGTGTCCTTCTCTCAGACACAGGTAAAGCTCCACCATCATTCTTTCTTCTCATATCAAAAACAAAGAAATCCAGTGAATCTATTTCATATATGTCCTTTCGAACATAGGGATTTTCGGGTCCTGCCATCTCCCCATATACAACAATATCCGGATATTCCTCGAAAAAGCACTTGTTGAGAAGATTTTGTGCCCGCTCAGTGGAATATGGACAAACATGCCCGCTTCGTGTCAAAGCTATGAGCTTTCCTTTATAATTCAAGATCCTGACATTGTATCCATTCATTTTTTCTTCCACGACAACAGTTGAGTTATCCGAAAAATTTGCCTGGATAGCAGGTTCCAGTAACATTGCCCTTCTGATCTTTGGAAAGCCTTTCACCAGCTCAAAAGAGCCGTTATGATCTAGAAGAACACTCCCTGTATCTATATCAGAGATATGGTTTGTAAATCGAAAAAGATTATTGTACTGATCCCAGTTCTGTCTGATCAGTTTTTTATCGAGCAGCTCTGAAAATCTGGAAGGCGACAGGTCCAGGAAATCTGCCGCCTGTTCAATATCTATGTCTGTCTCATTTTTCATATCTTGTTCTCTAATGATCATGCAAGCCCATTTACAATATTTCTCCTTGTAATAATACCTACCATTTCATCCTCAAGGTTCATGACCGGGAATGCACCTATATCTTCCTCAACCATCATTTTTGCAGCGTCATTGATGGCTGTATTAGTGTAAATGGTCTTGGCTCCCATCTTGAGAATATCTTCAACGATCAGGTTCTTTATCCTTGCATCCTGCTTACTTCCTTCAACCACATCCCTGAATGAACGCATAGCCTTTGCAATATCTCCTTCGGTTATCATTCCTATGAGCTTATCGTTTTCAACAATGGGCACTCTTCCTATGTTATTGTCGATCATAAGGCGTCTGACATGTGTTACACGATCACCGGGACTTGCCATCACAGGCTCTTTATGCATGATCTCACCGACAAATCCATCGATACTATTATTTTTAAGGATCTCAGCTGGTGTAACCCATCCGATAGGGGCATCATTTTCCATTACTATTATTAGTCCGCCATTTTTTGCCATAAGGGTGATAGCATCCCTTACTTTCGTATCTGGCAGTACTTTGACGAAGTTTTCTGAAATTGCAGTTGCAACATGAAGTGAGGATGCTGGCTTATTTCCCTTTTTGCGAGTACCAAGTTCTTCTGTAATGCTTCTCATGGTGAGTACTCCCAGCAATTTCCCATCATGTTTTACAAGAAGACGCCTTGTTCCCTTCTTCTCCATCACATCAAGTGCATGAGAGAGGGTGTCTGACTTGTCAATGCTAGTAGGTTCTGTCATTATATCTTTAACTTCCATTATTTTCTCTCCATGATCATTGTCTCAATATGCTTCTTTGAATTAGCTTCACTCCACTGTTTTAAGGACATGTTTCCTGCTGATCATACCGACTATTTCATTTCCGTTTATCACCGGCAGTCCGATCACATGTTCACTTATCATCATTTTTGCAGCATCCACAACAAGACTATCAACTCCGATTCCAGGCGGAAGTTCGGTCATAATATCTTCAGCTACAAGAGGTACTTCTTTCACATACCTGTAATTCTTTTCCCCGGCAGGTGTTGACCTGCGAGCCATCTTTATACTTTTGGAAGGCATTTTTCCTTCGTTATCGGACATTATGTTCAATGCCATGCTGGCCATGCTAATAAGCCCGACAGCCTCATCTGCATCATCAACTACTACTACCCTGTTTGTATCATTGAGTTCCATTTCACTCATGACATGGTTTATGGTATGGTGGCGGTGTACAAATGCAACATCTTCGTTCATCACATCTGACACGATTGTATCAATGTCAAGACCTGATGCATATTTCATGATGTCTGTTCCTGTTATTATTCCGACAACAGAATTTTTAATAACAGTAAGGGTATTGATTCCGTTTTCCAGCATGAGTTCACTTGCCTGTGCAATCGAAGCTTCTGGATAGATCGTTATTGGAGCACCATTCATTACCATGTTAACCGGAATTTTGTCGATAGGTCTCCTGCGCCACATGGGTTCAGCCTGTGCAAGCCTTTTGCTAAGGTCGGTCTTTGTTATTATGCCAACCATGTTTTCATTTTCTGCAACCACAAGAGTGCTTATCTTGTGTTTCAGCATAAGTTTTCTTGCGTGTGCTACGTTCTCTTCCGGTGCTATAGTGTAAACCGGAGAGCTCATTATATCTCCAACATTCATGGTGTTCCTCCATTTATCGAACTGTTTCTTAATCTATTCATTCAGATATCGCACGAAGGATATCTCTCTCTGTAATTATTCCGCGTAGTACTCCATCATCCATGACAGGGAGGGAACTTACATCATCATTTCTCATTATCTGTGCAGCTTCTGCAAGATCAGTTTCTGAAGATGCCCATGTTATGTCTCTATTGATCAGAGATCCGATGGGCGCACTAAAAGCTTCATGGAAGTTTCCAGTAACAACATTTTCAAATGCATGCTCGGCAATATACCCTACCATATTTGAGGCGGTAATCACTCCAAGAAGTATGCTGTCTTTTATTACAGGCAGACGTCTGATCTTGTTATCGAACATGATCCTGGCTGCATTTTCAATTGTGGTTTTGGATTCTGCTTTTTTTACCCGTTTGCTCATATATTGAGAGACTGGTATGTTTGTAGAAGTTGAGCTTACATATTTCAAAAAATCTTTTTCGGTGCATATTCCACATACACAGTTCTTTTCATCTACAATGGGAACAGATCCTATATTTTCTGCTGTCATTATTTGTATTGCATCTTCTATCCGGGAATGTCTGCTCAGGGAAATTACGTTCTCTTGCATTATGTTACGTATTTCTGCATTAGCAGCTGCAAGAAAATTCCCTTTAAAGTGATTTTCAACGAGCTGGTTCTTTTCTCCGCCCATAAAACTGATTATATCCGTTGAAGTAACAATGGCTTCCAGGCGCTTTGTTCCGGGGTCTGCAATAATGAGCTTTTTGGAGCTGTTTCCTGCCATGTTTTTAATTGATTCTATAATAGTTGTTGTAGGGGCTGCAATTGCGGGTTCGTTGTTTGACACAGTCATGATATTTTTATAAACCATGCCTGAGACTTGCTTTTTCTCTACTTGCTTTTCTTTTATTGTCTCGGTTATATTTTGTGTTTTCAAATAAATCACCGGATCTTTATGTAATACATCAGCATGGAATAAGCTCACGGATATTCCACTGTTCAGCTAGCATTAATCCATAAAAGTGCATTTTTTGCAATCTTTTTCGGTGGATTTTGCATTTGGCGAGAACATTAGAAGGTAGATAATGTGCAATACCTGCCTGTTGAATGTATGCTTTTTGTGATCACAAAAAATGCAGTTTTTTCTGCAAATTCATTAAAAGTACGTCCAATCACTTCTAAGGCCGATACATTTCTTTTTTTATCATATATCGAAACAGACATTTATTTCACCATCTTTAGTGTTCTTTCCGTCAGCTGACAAGAAAAACTAGTCATAGTATCCTTCATCTTCTCTACAATCTTCGCACATCATACGTCCATTCTGAAATAGCAGATCATCATTCAAAGCACCACAACGCTGACATATTCCACGTTCGCTTTGCTTCTCATCTATCAGATCTTCAGTACGATTCAGCTCGATCAGATCTTCCAGGATCGTGTTCAGGCCAGGAGCTATACCCATTATGTCCTTGTCTGTCAAGATCCCGACTATATGGTCATCTTCCATTACAGCAAGTCTTCGGATATTGCATTTTACCATAAGTTCCATAGCTTCTATGATACCCATGGATGGTTTTGTTGATATGATCGGGCTTGACATAATATCTTTACATACCATGTCTCCGGGCAGGACGTTCTTTACAACTGTTTTGAAAAGTATGTCTCTCTCGGTAATTATGCCAACACTTTCTGCTCCATGGCTGATTATAATGCTTCCCAGATCATGGCCGACCATCTCCTTTGCGACCATAAGGACACTTGCATTTTGATCAATGGCAAAGATGTTCTTTGACATTAGTTCTTTGACCAGTATTCCATTATGAATTTCTTCAACTGAAATATTGGCTTTTAAATCCCTCTCTACATTTACGACCATTAGATATCCTTCCAGACAACTGGGTATAAGGAATAGGCCACACATTCCACGGTTAAAATTCTCTCTTAATGGTATATATAGATATTCGTACTATTCTAATCTGCTATAAACAAGTGCATAAGCCTTATTTTTAGGCAAAATGGGCCAGTTGGATGAGAATGGAAATAATGTAAAGGAGATGGAATTAAGAAACGCAAGTTGAAATTGAACTAGTAGACAAAAGAAAAGAAAAGAAAAGAAAAGAAAAGAAAAGAAAAAAGGATCAAAGGACTTTGATCTTGGTCCTGTTTCCTGCACTCAGTTCTATTTCATCATTGAATCCTGATTTTGAATATGCATCAATGATCTCAATATCAGTGTCTATATCCAGTTCATCCACAAGTGGTGCATGTTCTCCCCAGAGTGCGATCCTTATTCTTCCATGTTCATCAGAGACGTAGATGTTTGAGACCATGTTAATGGTTCCATCATCACGTGTGAACTCACGAAGTTCACCAAGGCCCGACACTGATCCCTTTATTGAATATGATTCTCCAGGTATTATGTCAGCAATTGGTGTGAAATTCTCAACGTATTCCACTTTTTCATCTGTCTTTTTAAGCACGCTTCGGTTTCCAACCTGCACTTCGACCTGCTGGTTGAAGTTGTTCTCTCTTGCGTAGCCGTTGATGATCTCTACAGAATCGTCAATATTGAGTTCTGCTGTTATATCAGTAGTTTCGTCCCAGAGTGTAACTCTTATCTTTCCTGTCTCGTCACCTATAGTTATGTTTCCAACTCTACCTGTAGTACCGTCCTTACGGTTGAATGTTTTGATGTCGGATATGTCCAGAATTCTGCCCTTGATGTTGAGATCTCCCATTCCGTCCTTGACATCTCCAATTTCAGTAGTGGAAAGTGAAGCTTCAATATCCTCTTCTGTTTGAGAAAGTACTCCATTGTTACCAACATTGACCTCTATGCCTGAGTATCCCTCTTTCACGTATCCGCTGATCTGGAATACCTGCCCTATCTCTATCTCACCATTCTTGACAAGATCAGCCCTGTCATCCCACAATGTAATTCTAATGGATCCGGTTTCATCTGCAACCATCAGATTTGCAACCCTTCCGACAGTTCCATCATTGCGGTTGAATTCCTTTGCAGGGAAAACTGACATCACTTTCGCAACAAATCCTACATTGCCGCTTTCCGGTGTGATGTCTCCTATTTTTTGTACGGATTTTCCTGTGTCACTGACTCCAAGATCGTGAGCTACCAGCATTGCAGCAGTCCGTGTGTCGCATAACCCACTCATCTGTTCAACCTTTTCATCAACCTTTTTGATGAAATCGTCTTTGCTGATTATGTCGCCAAGTTTTTCATAAATTTCAATAATTTCGTCCATAGTTTCTACCTGCAGAATTAGATGTAATATGTCTCTTAAATCATTTGTTCTTGAATATGAAATGTAAGTTCTTCTTGATAAGCTATATTAATTATGAGATGTATCTCCAACTATCATGATCCGTAAATGTAAAGAGCATGGGTACTTCAGAGGTGATGGCTGCTCTGAATGTGGTAATGAAGGGCGTTATGTACTGGACGATGATCGTGAAGAGAGGCTTGGCCGCTTTGTTTCCGGTGCACTCAGACACTTCCCTGCAGATGTTGGCCTTGAAATGGATCAACAAGGTTGGGTAGATCTGGCTTTCCTTTATGATGCAATGAAGAAGCGTTACAGATGGGCTACAATGGAGCGTTTGATCTCTCTTGTTGAATCCGATAAGAAGGAACGCTATGAAATTGATGATTCTTTCATAAGGGCACGATACGGTCACTCAGTTGAAGTTGATCTTGTATCTGATTATTCTGAAAATGAGATTCCTTTCCTGTACTACGGTGTAAGCCAGGAAGAAGCTGATATGATCCTTGATAATGGAATAACTCCTATTAGGCAGTGTTATGTTCATTTGAGCACTTCGCTGGAAAAGGCAAAACAAGCAGCTTCAGTACATACAGAGAATCCTGTGATATTCGAGGTAGATGCACAGACAGCTCAGGATGAGGGCGTGGATATTGTTACGGTAAATGATGATATTGTTCTTGCAAGAGGAATTCCTCCTGTATATATTCGCATAACTGTTGCGTAATAATAATATTAATTATAAATTTTACATTCAGTCTTTTCAGATGTCTATTCAATAGATATCTTGAATCTTTTTTCCGATTCTTCAATCTCAAACTTTACATCAAGTATTTGCTCGGTAAGCCAGATATTCGTTTTTAAATGTCCACTTAGCTGACTTGTTGTTAGCGATCCTTTTTCTGCAAGACCTAAAAATGGTATCAATTGGTCTGCAAGGTGAATATCAACTGCAGATTCTGAATGCAGATTCTCCAGTAATCCATTGGCTGCGATTTGTCCAACTTTTTCAGATGCAAGCCCTTTTTTCCCCAGGGAAATGGAGCCTGCAAAACCTGACCAGAGTGTGATTCCACTGCCTCTTGATCTGTAATCTGCACAGTCAGTTATTATATCGCAATCAAATCCTTCCTTTTTCAGTACATCTGTTGCGGAGGATGCCTGCCTTTGTGCAACGTGTTCTGGCAGTTTTGAGCAATGGGACACCCCTGAAATATCCTCTCTCAGCTTCTCAAAATCATATCCTTTTATTTTGGAAGGTTCTATCTCAATTTTTACCATTCCTCCGCCTTCAGGATAGTAGCCTCTGTCAATCATTTCCATATTGCTTTTGTACTTCATTTTCTGCAGTGCTTTGGATGTGACATTTTGAAGATAGTCTATTGATGGGGACCATGCAACATCCGTCCCACCTTTGACAATGAGCTTTACATTCTCTTTTGAATAGATTGCGGCAGGCATTATACATTGAAGAAGTAAAGTTATGCTTCCGGCAGTTCCAATGTCAATGCACAGATCGATCCCCCTTATTTCCATTGGAGAGTATGTTATTTGTTTTGAACCTTTATGCAGGCCTTCTACATTTGCATCACACATCTTTGCTAATGTTTCAATGGATGCCAGATGTTGGGCTTTGATCCCGGGATTGGGCCGATTTGCCCGAATATTGCTAATGCTTATATCTGCACCAATAATACTTGCAAGAGCTAGTGCTGTTCTTAGTACCTGTCCGCCACCCTCACCGTAAGAACCATCTATATCAATCATTTTTCAGCTCTGCGCATCTTTTTGGATGCACCTTTTGCGGCAAAGGTGACAGGGTCAATTAGCATCGACATGGGTGGTGTATATGATGTTTCCATATTCATGAGCTCATCAACAGTTGTTTTCTTTTTTATTGCAAGTGCCATCCCATCAATTCTTTCCTTCACACCTTCGCCTGCTATTATTTGCGCGCCTATCAGGTAACGCTCACTAAATATTAGCTTTATAAAAAGCTGGCTGCTCCCTGGGAAATACTCTGCATGGGTTGTGCCTGTGGCAATACCTGTTACTATTTCCATTCCATTTTTCTTTGCTTCCAGACTTGTAAGTCCTACAGTTCCTACCTGTAATTCTCCCACAAGTGCAACCCATGGATTTACAACAGCTTCAAAATCAGTATTCTCTGAGGTCAGATTATTGATAATAACTCCTGCCATTCTTCTGGAGGTGCTCGCAAGCTGACCGAGCATTGCTTTACCGGTTATGAAATTCTGTATTTGGGTGCATTCTCCACCACAATATACATCGGAAACATAGCTTTTTCCTATTTTTGGCTGAAGTTTGCTGTCTGTGACAATTCCGCCTGTAGGTCCTAGCTCAATTCCGGCATCCTCTGCCAGTTGGTTTTGTGGTATGACGCCTGTTGCAATGAAAACAATATCTGCAGGAATCTTTTCGCCCTCAATACTAACAGAGTCCACTTTTTCTTTTCCATTAATTGAACCTGGGGTCGTTCCTGTGATCACCCTGATTCCCAGTGATTCCAGATGTTCCTTGATAATATCTGCCATGTCAGGATCCATTATGTGTGAAAGTATGGATCCACTTCTGTTGACAAGAGTTGTATTCTTACCTCTTTTTGCAGATGCTACAGCAATTTCAATTCCAACTCCACCACCACCGATAACTACTGCATCCGATACTTCTTCCAATGATTTATCGATATCTATGGCGTTGCTCAATGTTCTGAGTGTGAATACATTTTGTAATCGAGCTGATCCCCTAAAATCTTCAGGAATAAATGCAGTACTGCCTGTGGCTATTACCAATTTATCAAAATGATGTATCTCTCCATTTGCGTGGATATTGTGGTTTTCTATATCTATTTTATCTACTGTGCAGTTAAGTCTCACATCAATTCCCATGTTCTCGAAGAATTCAGCTTTCCGAAGTATGAGTGAATCAAAGTCTTTAATGTCTCCTGCAATTAGAAAGGGCATGCCACACTGGCTGTATGCTGTGTGCCTGTCTGAAGAGAATACGCTTATGTCAAAGTTACTGCGGCGCTTTACACTGGTGGCAACTGCCATACCAACTGCTCCGCCTCCGATAATGAGCAATTTTTCTTTTTGTGCAGCTTCTTTTTTTCTCATGAGTATACAAAAGTACTTTATTTGTATTGATGATGTCGACTTGCAAACATTGGATCATTCTTATAAATGATGCAATGCCTGAGCTATGGGGTTTATTGGACAATTTAAAATATATAATAAACTGTATACCCATAAGTTTATAAGACTTTAAATTCTTGTAATAGCTGTAATAACCATATCCATGGTTTATACTCGTGCTCTAAGAGAGCATTTCCATATAACGCATTATAGCTTAATCATAATTCATAATTCACGAAATGTTCAGTTTACAGGTACTCTTGAAAGGAAATAATAAACAAAGGGTGCTTAGGAAGGTTAAAATCAGGCAATTAAAGAGAATACGGGACTGCTTTTGATCTGTCCGAATGTTATGTAATTGCTACATAAGGCTACTGTAGTAGATTTATCCATTACCTTGATTCGGATGGTAGAGTGGATAGTTTCATCAATATAGATGTAGTCACACGATAATTTTAAGATCCCGTAGTTCAAATGCAATAGGAAATCCCTAAAGCCTGATTATAGATCCTTCTTTTATTTGAACATGTAGTGTAACTGATTTTCTATTTTTGCATTGGAATTCGGGTATGATCCTGGAATTATATATGACATTATAAAATTTCGGAGAATTCATATGCAAAATACAGATACTACTAAATATATCATTCATTCAAAAATCAGTGCCGATGGCATTATAGAACGCCCTGACATAGTAGGTGCGATATTCGGACAAACAGAAGGTCTTTTGGGCTCGGATCTTGATCTGCGCGATCTTCAGAAGACTGGCAGAATTGGCCGAATAGAAGTTATTGTTGCTGCAAAAAATGGTAAGACCAAGGGAACTATTCTAATTCCATCAAGTCTTGACAGGGTAGAAACTTCAATTCTGGCAGCATCACTGGAAACTATTGACAGGGTAGGCCCATGCAGTGCTAAGATAGAAGTTGCTCAGGTAGAAGATGTCAGAGCAACTAAAAGACGTCAGATAATGGAGAGAGCTAAGTTCATACTTACCGGGATGTTCGATGAGAATCTGCCAGAATCTCAGGAAATCGCTGATAAGGTTCGCCAGTCTGTGAGAATAGAAGAAATGCAGTACTATGGTAAGAACAAGATTCCCTGCGGCCCTGCAATACACGATTCTGACGCAATAATTGTTGTGGAAGGCAGAGCTGATGTTCTAAATCTCTTACGATATGGTATCAAGAATACCATTTGTGTCGGTGGTACAAATGTTCCTCCTGAGGTTGTAGAATTCACTAAGAAGAAAGAAACTGTAACTGCGTTTACAGATGGTGACCGTGGTGGAGAACTCATAATCAAGGAACTCATCCAGATAGCTAATATTGATTATATTGCCCGCGCTCCCGATGGAAAGAGTGTTGAAGACCTTGTCCAGAAGGAGATCATCAGATCACTGAGGCAAAAGGTACCTGTTGAGCAGGTTATGGAAAAGTATTCCATAGGGGATTCCAAAGAATCCAAGGAAGATAATTCAGGCAGGTCTCCAAGACTCCAGAAGAGGAAAGAAAGAAGGCCTTCAGATGTTGCAAGAGGCCCTGTTTCCAAGGTACAAAAGAGGGAAGTCAAAGAACGCCCTCAGCGTGGAAGCAGATCTGAGGAAATGCCAGAAAGTAAGTCTAATGCTAAGCCTGCAGCACCTGTTAAAAAAGCTACACCTTCAAAGGCAAAGAGACAATCACCTATGCGTAACAGATTCAAGTCTCATGCAGATGATCTGATAGGTACTTTCAGTGCACGTTTTTTTGATAGTGGTGATAAGGTGGTCAATGAGATCCCTGTCAGGGACCTGGTAAACACTTTGAAGTCCTATGAAGATGAGATAAAGACAGTTGTCTTTGATGGTGTTGTGACTCAGAGAATACTGGACATTGCCGCAGACAAAGGTATAGAGAATCTGATCGGTGCTAAGGTTGGAAGCGTTAGCAAAAGACCTGCGGGCGTGAAAGTATTCACGGCTAAGGCGCTGTAATTTTTCCAAAATGGTGCTCTGAATGAGTACCATCTTTTTTAAATTTTATATTTTTTCTTATACATTTTAAAAATATCGATTGGATGTTCCTAATGATTAATCATTGGGATATTTTAAAAAAATATATATACTATATACTCGGATTTCACTTCCGGGCGAAATGCCTTTATTATGAAGCATTGAAGTATTATTGTTCATTATTTTTGAACAGTATAGAATATAGTATGTTTTATACAGGTTAGGTTGGTTGGTATGCATAAAGATGAACTAATACAATTGCACACATTGATGGCGCAAATAAAGAAACATGTTGAAGGATTAAGTGAAGACACTAGCTTCCGGGACTACAATTCTCTTTCAATAAGTCCCCTGCACATTCACAGGAGCAAAGCCGAACATAAGCACGCAATTTTTGTGTTGGGCAATGATCTTGCATCTGTTCTTTCCAAGGATGATCTTTCAGGATTCGAGCATACATCTTCAAGGATGCAGGAACTTGCTGATCGTGCAAGCAACTATGTTATAAAAATGAATTAAGATTTTTTTACTTGTGACAGCTAAATACCAGGGCTATTCTGGTTGGACAGTCTGTTACAATTGATATTTTATTGCAATAACAACTGTTTTTTCATAATGATTCCATCTTCTCCGTCTGAGTAATAGCCATGCTCTATCCAGCATGCAATAAAATCCATACTCTTGTAAAGTTTTTGGGCTCCATGATTGCTAATTCTTACTTCAAGACTGCTGTATTTCAGGGACATTGTGCGGAATACACCTATTATTGATTTTAGAAGCTGAGTACCTATTCCGTGGCTTTGGTACCCTTCTCGTACAGCAAGTGAGAATATACGGCCTTCTATGTCGGATACTTTATATCCCACTACAAATCCGACTATGTATCCTTTTTCTTCAGCAACAAGGAATCCCTCATTGTTCATCTCATAGAAATTCATGTAAAGAAAAGGGTTATGTTCTGAAAATGCAACAGATTCTATTTCTAGGACCCCTTCAAAGTCCGCTGGCTCGAACTTACGAATTATCATATGGAAGATTCTCCATTCTCAGCTCATTTCTTGATCTTCTTTACATGGCGAAGATCGACTGCAACTCCTCTTGAAGACCCCTGCATTTCCGCTCCACTCATCATAGCTCTTCCTACACAAATTGCATTTTCTCCCTGTACAAAAACCTCATCGTTAGGTCTGATGTCCGGGTCAGCAGTAACAACTCCAGGTGCAAGCAGGGATCCCTTTGGGACAAAATCATCGATATTCACTAGGTATTTTCCAAAGTCTCGCATTAGCTCTGTACCTTCTATAGTTACTGCGAGAATACCATATTGTGGAATAAGGGTAGCAAGCTGCGTTTTGCCAACAAATACCTGATGCTTTGGGAATGGACTCTTGATGATTGTTCCTTCTGGTACCAATATGTCTCCTGCACCCTTTCCAAACTGGTAGTTTGCAACAGACCGCATAACATCCTTTTTCCTTTCTTCAACATTACGTTTTTGTGTTCCACTAGAACATTGCTCTGCAGCATCTCTTAGATTTCTTAGAGATTCAGGAGATCCGATCCTTCCTGAGCTGGTAAATACCATCTCAATATCAAGTCTTTCACAGACCATTTCGCATATCTTTTTATATGCATCTTCGACATGGGCAATTATAGTCTTATATTTGTGTTTTTCCAGATATTTTTCGAGACAGGATGCAACCCATTCATTTTCTTCAGCATCCCAATATCCGGTAACCGCAGTATCATAATGGGCAGCCGGGTATGTTAGCTCCAGTTCTCTTGGCACAATTCCCAGAGGTGATGTGATAATCATTTCCTGCACGAACTTTCTGTTCTTCCCCAGTGCATTGATGAATTTCCAGTGTGAATTGGATGTGGAATATGGCTTCTTTGCAGAGCATGGAAGCAGTACCAGTATGTCGGAATTAGGCGGTTCATACCTTTCGATAACTCTTTTTGCAAACCTCACGACTTCCACCCTGCTAAGGGATTCTGTACTGTTTGCTATCATTCCATTTGATCTGACCACTGGATTCTTTTCTTCAAGATATTTATATTCATGATCTGCCAGTCTTAAAAGTGCGGTGAGCCATGGTCTGACTCTGCATTGTCCTTCCATGTATTCCCGAAGCGTTCCAGCACGTATCTTTTCCCTAACGATGGCAAGTTCACTTTCCATTTCATTTATGTTGTGCCTTTCAATTATTGAAGCTCTGTCCTTTTTCTTCATTTTCCGAAGCTCATGAAGCTCTATGCCGGAGCAGGCATCGCATCTGCAAGGTAGCTCTGCAAGGGCATCCAGATAGTAACGACCGGACCTTGTGAGGAATATATCATTGTGTCCTGCTACAATGGCTCTTGTATTATCAAAAACATCAATTCCAAGATATGCAAGCATAGCAATGTTTTCAGGAGTGGCGATGTTCGGTACATAGACTGCATTATCCGGTGATATCTCTATTTTCATGTCCAGAAGGCTGTGGAAGAACTTTCTGGCATTGTTCTCAAAGGAACCAGCTCCTTCCATAATGTACATATCACTTTTTTTGAGGTCCTGACCGTGCCTGTAAACTGTTCCTGTGGGCCCTTGAATATCAAAATCAAGCTTGTTTGCAATGGATATTGCTACATCATTTGGTGCTTCAGGTGGGAATGACTGGTGAGGTAGAATGATCAGTTTTTTCTCTCCGCCATTATTGCGTATCTCCGAAATCCTCTCTTCAGCTAGTTTTGCTGATCCCATGCTCCATATAGATCCTGAATCAATAATAGTGCTGGTATTTGCTTTTAGAGATCTGGTATCTAAAATAAAAGGTGTCCTGATGGTCTTTTCAAGGATCAGTTTTCCTATTCTTGCCGCTCCGTCCCGCTGCTGTACCTCGAAGTATCTTGTCATTGCTGGGTAATAGGGTTGGTTAGATGTAAATGTTTTGCGTCAACCAAACATTTTAAATAGCCCAATCTCACTTAAAAGTTAACTTAATGCAAAAGACAGATATTCTTGGTAAATTACAGGGGATAGTTGGTGACAGAAATGTGTCTACATCGTCTGCTGAACTTTATTGTTATTCATGTGACGCTTCCCAGATAAGAGGCATGCCTGATTATGTCATTCGCCCTGAAAACACAGAACAGGTATCAAAGGTAGTGAAAGTTGCCTATGATCATGAGATCCCTGTGACGGCCAGAGGTGCTGCTACAGGCCTTGCCGGCGGTGCTGTTCCTGTTGAAGGTGGCATTGTACTTGACATGTCTTCCATGGATAAGATCGAAGAACTGGATCTTGACAACCTTCAGGTAGTAGTTGAATCTGGTGTTGTACAGGCAAAGCTCAATGCTGTACTCGAACCTTATGGTTTTTTCTTTCCACCTGACCCCGGCAGCTCAGCCATGTGTACAATTGGCGGACTGATCGGAAACAATGGTAGTGGAATGCGCTCTGTCAAATACGGAACCACAAGAAGTTATGTTCTGGGTCTTGAGGTCGTAATGGCAGATGGTACTATAATAAACACCGGTTCCAAGGTAATGAAATCTGTGTCCGGTTATTCATTAACAGACCTCTACGTTGGCTCTGAGGGCACATTGGGCGTCATCACAAAAGCAATTCTAAAAGTAATTGCACTCCCTAAGGAACGATCTGTGCTTCTTGCATCATTTGAAACTCCTGAACTTGCAGGACAGGCTGTAGTAAAAACCCTTGCTTCAGGAATTGTTCCGTCTGCATGTGAAATTCTTGACCGCAACATCATTGAAGCTATTAATACTTATGACCCGAGCATCGGAATCCCTGAAGCAGGTGCCATTTTGCTTTTTGAAGTTGATGGGACGGAAAATGCGGTGATAGAAGGCATTGGTATGGTCAGTGAAGTATGCAGATCACTGGCAACAAGTGTGAAAACCGCTTCCGATAAGGCTGAAAGGGATGAGATATGGGCTGCAAGAAAGATGGTTGGTGCAGCAATTTCACGCCTTGATCCAATGCGTACTCGCGTATATGTCGGTGAGGATGTGGGTGTACCTATTAAGCAAATTCCTGCAATGTTGCATAAGGTCCGTGAGATCTCAAAGGAATTCGATTTACCTATTATGACATACGGTCACATCGGTGATGGAAATCTTCATACCGGTATGTGTATCGATGTAATGGAAGATGGCGACTGGGAAAAACTCAACAAAGCTGCTGATAAGATCCATCATGAAGCTCTTGGGCTTGAAGGCACAGTTACAGCAGAACACGGTGTTGGCGGAGCAAGAGCAGATTTCATGGCACTGGAAGTAGGTAATGCCCTTGATCTAATGGTAGCTATTAAGAAAGCACTTGATCCAAAGGGAATTATGAATCCCGGGAAAATGGGGTTATAAAAATGACTGAAGATATGCGCTCAATTCTCAAGTGTGTCCGATGTGGAACATGCCGCTCTGTGTGTCCTGTTTTTGACGTACTTGGCTGGGAGTCAACGGGTGCACGTGGAAGAATGATGGTTGCACATGGTGTTTCTCAAGGGCTTGAAGTTGATAAGGATGTACTTGACAGCCTGAACACTTGTACCACTTGTGGTATGTGCAAAGAGATGTGCCCGTCTGGTGCTGCTCCTACTAAAGTTGTGGAAAATACTAGGCATCAGCTTGTCTTACAGGGTAAGATGACCGATGCTCAGAAAGAGCTGCGTGGAAATGCAATTGAAACGGGTAATCCCCTTGGAGAGTCTGCCGAACGTATGGCATGGCTTGGCGATTCTCGCAAGGATGTAAAAGATAAGGCTGATTATGTTTATTTCTCGGGTTGCCTTGGTTCTTACAGATATCCTGATCTTGCAAAGAGGACCTTTGATATACTGAAGAAATTTGGTGTGACCGTCCTCAAAGATGAGGTATGCTGTGGTTCTCCACTTCTGAGAACTGGCTCTGACCCGTCTGAACTGATGGAAAAGAATCTTGATCAGATAAAGGAAATCGGTGCACACACCATAATCACAGGATGTGCAGGTTGTTTTTCAACTTTGAAGAATGATTATCCTGAAAAACTGAATGTGATGCATGTATCCCAGTTCCTTGCAGAACGTCTCGATGAGATGGATTTGAAGAAACTTGATCTTAAGGTGGCCTATCATGACCCATGTCACCTTGGAAGATGCAACGGTGTATTTGATGAACCTCGTCAGCTCATTACTGCAGTGTGTGAACTCGATGAAATGGAAAACATTCGCGAGAAATCCAAGTGCTGTGGGGCTGGTGGCGGAGTGCTCAAAGGTTATCCGGAACTTGCTCTTGAACTCTCAAAGAAACGGGCAGAAGATATTCCTGAAGGTGTGGATTATCTTGTCACAGTATGCCCGCTTTGCAGAACAAATCTCCAGCGTGGTAGCGGTGATATAAAAGTGATAGATGTCCTTGATCTATTGGAAATGGCTATGGTATAGCCATTTTAATTCTTTTTTGATGCTATTTTATTATTGATTTTTTTTTGTTTTTTTCATTATTTTAAACTGCACCTGCATAAAAAGTTGTGATTTATTTGGTCACATATATATATCATTAAAAAAATAATCCTATGTGCTTAAAGGAACCGTAAGGTTTAGCCAATCAGTGGGAGAGAGAAGGGACCATATCGGGATAACTGGGGTTTGAAGTTGTATTTTTGACAGCTTGTTTAGCGTTAGCTATGTACAGATTCCTGAATCTCGTTTTTACATGATCTTTTCTCTATTTTAAAATGGGGGAATTAGTATAACCGAAAAAAAGAGAACAAAAAGGAAATCTAAAGGTGCTACAATAAAAGCGAAAGTAGGAGGGATCAAAAATTCAACACTACCTTTGAAGGCTGTGATCTATACCGAAGAAAAGGATGAGATGCGGATACTTTCCGAGACAAAACTCCAGGATGACGAATTTGAAATGGAGCTCGGAACAGATGCTGATGACCTGCCTGGGAATACAAAAATGGCTATAGTGCCTGAGGAAGTTGAATCAACAAGTCATATCCGTAGAATTGCAGAATCAGATGCATCCCCTTCAGTAAATATTGACAAAACAAGGCTTTTATCTAGGGAAGGTACCCTGTCAGCCGAAGATATGTCCATAAAGCCTGTGGATGGTATTGTAAATCTTTGGAAGCTAAAACACAAGGTTTGTGGAAGAGTATTCAAACGGGACCCTGTGACTGGTGAGAAATGTCCTGTACCAGGTGCTATTGTAAGAGTGTTTGACGTTGATGTGAACCTGTTCTGGTGGCATCCTTATCCCGGACCATGGGGATGGTTGTATCCTCACAAGCCACACCGTAGGGAAGAGATATCTAAAGTCGCCACGGACAAATGTGGCTATTTCTGCCTGGAGATTCCGTATTTCGACATCGATGCAGTATTGCGCTGGAGACTACGTTTCCGTTGTATGTGGGAAATGCTGAAACCTCCGACAATACTGGATGCCCTGGATCTGGGTGTTAAACCGGATATCAGGCATTATCCCGAGCTTGAAAAACTCCCTGAAATGGAAATTAAGCCAAGACCGGGACCCAGGCCAGACCCTGTATCAATCCCTGATCCAACGTTAATGCTTCATGATCTGGAATTCACAAGAGCAATGGAATGGAAGCTTCCCTCCGGGGATATGACGTCAATGGGTCTCAGGAATACCAGAACTTACATTGAAATGGGAGAAATGCTCAAGATGCCGAAATTTGATGAAGTAAATCAGGATATCTTTGAGAGAAAGGCTCTCTTTGACCCAATGGAAAATACTGAAATGTCCATCATGGAACAACCAGCTTTCCCGAACTCGATTGCTGCACCACAGCTTCCGGATGACGAGGTGTTCATGGAGATGGTTGGTGGCGATGACAAGGAATCGCTTGAAGCAATCGGGGATATCCGTATGGTAAAACCACTTGCAAGGCTCCTGCTCTGCTGGACAGAGGTCGTCCCGGAGTGGAAACTTTTCCTGGATGTGCCGGATATAGTTTTCAAGGTGGAACAGGACATTGATGACGATGGCAGCCTTGAAACCATTTATGACGGAAGTTTCTTTGATGTGAACTGGAATTTGAGCGAACCAACGACCAATGTTCAGATAGAAGCCTGGAAAAATGCTATTTGCGTCCCATGCGGACCCGGATACAAGCCATGTACCAAAGCAGGGTTCGTTGGTATCAATGACATCCCTCTTGATCATCTGTATCAGGATGCTGTGGGCTATGCTACACGCCCCAACCGACCACGTCAACCTATTCCACATCCACCGCATGTGATCAGACCATCGGCAGAGTCTCCTTTCTGCAAGACGCTGCGTATTGTCGGATGCCCGGATTATGGCCATGCTGTCTACTACAAAGTATTCTACAAATATGAAGGTGGACCTGAAACCCATTTCACAGAATCGTGGCATGTGTATAATATCAGCGCAGGAGCATCTCATCATGTGGAACCTGATGCAAGCGGATTCTATCCGGTGCTAACGCCACCTGATAATTATTTCCCGTATCATACCCTGATGAACTGGCGCAGCCACAAGTATCCAGATGGTAAATATGAACTTAGGCTTGCTCTGTATGATGCTGCGTTCAATCCAATAGGTGCACCGCTGCCATCTGTGAAAGTGGTCATTGACAATAGTAAGCCGGCACCTGTGGATTTCCTTAAGCTGGAATACAGGGAAGGTGCAGGAGCCTGGAAGGAAGCAGCTCTGCATTGCCCGATAATAAAGCGTAATGCAGGCGCTCATGTAGAACTCAGGGTAAAATATAATGTAGCAGCAACGCATCTGAGGGATATCCATATCAACTTCAGAGGTTGTGACGGGTACATCGGAAGCGGAGGCTACTGGCATCAGAATGTTGCAGACAATAATAAGGTTCTGAGCTGGACAACAACCCTGCCGGGAACGAAGCATGAAGGTGGGTATCACTTCTATCTTGAAGGACGCAGCCGTGCTTTCAATGCTACAGGGGGACTGGCTAGCAACTGGTACTTTGACCCGCTGAATATCTGGAGAGGAAAAGTGCTTAATGTGGTAATTCTGGATAAATGATCTCCATAAAGCTCATTTCTCTTTTTATTTTTATTGATGCTTCAGCGAAAAAATAGATAAAACAAATGATAGCTATAACCTGAACTACCACCATCCATTCTTTCCACGCTTTTTTCTTGATACCAGAGAATTCCAGCTATTTCCAGCAAGGTCCATCCTGCCTGCCTGCTTTAAGCCTTCCATCACAAGAGCATGATTCTTTGTGTCCTTGTAGTGAAGCAGAGCTCTCTGTATGTTCTTATCTTTTGTACTTGTGGCAACGTATATTTTCTTACTTGAAAATGGGTCGATGCCTGTATGGAACATGCAGGTGGAAGCGGTCATAGGTGTAGGTGTGAAATCCTGTACCTGCTTTGTGTATTTGCCCGTGTCTCTGATGTACTCCGCGTTCTCTATCATGTCATCAAGGGTGCAGCCGGGGTGTCCTGACATAAGGAAGGCAACTAGATATTGGTCTTTGCCAAGCTTTTTGTTGATTTCTTTGAATTTCTCCTCGAACTTCTCGAAAGTTTCCCGATCAGGTTTCTTCATGGCTTTGGTAACATTATCGCAATAATGTTCAGGTGCAACCTTGAGTTGTCCACTGACGTGGTGTGCACAGAGCTCTTCCATGTAATTCTCATCCAGAAGTGCAAGGTCGTAACGTACCCCGTATCCTACAAATACCTTTGATATGCCGGGCATTTCCCTGAGTCTCTTCATAAGTTCAGTGAGTTTGTCATGGCTGGTATTAAGTGAAGGACATGGCCTGGGGTAGATGCAATTCTTGCCTTTGCAGGCTCCTCGCTTTTCCCAGTTCTTGCAATCCATGCCATACATATTAGCGGAAGGGCCACCAAGTCCGTTAATAATACCTTTGAACCCTTTCATATTCCTGAAGCGTTTTGCCTCTCTTAGAATTGATCCGATGCTGCGGCTTCTTATCATTCTTCCCTGATGCAGTACTATGGCACAGAACGAGCATGATCCAAAGCAGCCTCTATGGGTGTTTATGGAGAACCTTACCATGTCCAGTGCAGGAACTTTTTCCTTGTATGATGGATGGGTCCTTCTGGTAAATGGAAGTTCATAGACGTGGTCCAGCTCCTCCTGACTCAGGGGTCTCATTGGCTTGTTCTGTACAATAACTGTCTTTGGATGAACCTGAATGATACCTTTTCCACGCACTGGGTCCTGTTCATAGTAAGTGTCCCTGAAAGCTCTCGCGTAAAGTATCCTGTCCTTTGAGACTTCAATATAGGGTGATATCTCAATGTAATCTTCACTTTTGAGGATCTCTTCTTTGTTTTGTTTCCACTTTTTAACCTCCATTTTCCAGGAAGTTCCATCAATATCATTTATGTCTGAAACGGCTGCTCCTTTTTTCAGCCTGTCTGCAATTTCCAGTATCTGCAGTTCTCCCATTCCGTATACTAGTAGATTCGCAGGTGCGTCAGCTAGAATTGACTGGCGTACTTTGTCTGACCAATAGTCGTATTGTGCAAAACGGCGCAATGATGCTTCTATTCCGCCTATTACTATGGGTGAATCAGGGTAAGCTTCCTTTATCCTGTTGGAATAAACAACGGCTGCACGGTTTGGCCGCATTCCTTCTTTGTTGCCTGGTGAATATGCGTCTTCATGCCTCAATCTTTTTGATGGTGTGTAGTTGCTTACCATTGAGTCAGTGTTTCCTGCACTCACAGCAAAAAAGAGACGCGGTTTTCCGAGCTTTGTGAAATCATCGGCGCTTTCCCATTTTGGCTGTGCAATGACTCCTACTTTGTATCCGGCATCTTCCAGTACTCTGGCTATAATGCTTGTACCAAATCCGGGGTGATCAACGTATGCATCGCCTGTGACAACTATCACGTCGAGTTCATCCCAACCTTTTTCTTTGACCTCATCGAGGCTCATGGGGAGGAATTCGGATTTGTTTCGATGATTGCTCTTTTTCTTTATCATATTGATTATAAAAGGATGCTTCTGGACATCTTCAGGGATTGTTCTATCTGCATGTTGGCATTTTCGGAGCTTATCATTCCATGCCCTGGATACATTGTTTCAACGTCAAGTTGCACAAGCTTTTCAATGGATGCTATGAGGTCTGAACGGTTACCGCCTTTAAAATCGGTACGTCCTATGCTTCCGCCTGTGAATACTGTATCTCCTGAAAAAAGACTCTTTGAAGTGGCTTCGTAAAGGCAGATACATCCCGGTGTGTGTCCTGGTGTGTGTATGACTTCGAGGGTCTCTTCATTTCCTAGTTCTATCTTTTCGCCTTCTTTAAGTAGCATATCAGGTTCAAAACCAGGAGATTTGTATCCGAATGCAGTTGAAGCACTTGCAGCGTCATCTTTCAGTAAAGGTGCATCATCCTGATGAATTGCTATCTTTGCACCACTTTTCTCTGCAATTTCCAGTGCAGCAGCAGTATGGTCAAAATGACAATGGGTAAGAACTATTAATTCGAGTTCGTCGATGGGTATGTTCTTTTCTATCTCTGCCAGCAAAGCGGCGGTGTTTATTCCTGTATCAATGAGCACTTTGCCATTGATAAGGTATGATTCGGCATCATAAAGGCCTGCATTGAATTTTTTGACTTGCATTTTAACTACCTTGTAATTGGGATTTGAATTTTATTAAAATATACTGGAATCTGTCGAAAATCAATTAAAATAATTGGTAAAATTATAATTGAAATGGATCTCAGATGTCAAATACTCTGCGGGTATTCTGAACGGTGGCCTGTGCAATTTCGGATTCTTCTATTTGCTTAAGGGTGGCAATTACTGGTACAGAATCAAGTACGAATGAAGGTTCATTTCTTCCTTTTCGGGGGGACAGGTATGGGCTGTCTGTTTCTATGAGCATGTTCTCAAGGGGGAGATGATCTGCAATTTCCTTGTGATTTTCAGAAAAGCACACTAAGGTGGGTACGGACACAAAATGCCCTGCATCTATAATGTTCTTCATTGTTTCGAGGGATCCGCCGTAGCAGTGGAATACTACTGTTTTGAGGTGTTTGCTAAGTTCCAGTGCAAGATCTTCTGCTTCTCTTGCATGTATTACAAGTGGTTTGTTGTATTTGTCTGCAAGCTCGACGACCTGCTTGAATGCTGCTATTTGTTTTTCTTTTCCTTTTTCGGTCTTGCAGTAGTAATGGTCCAATCCTGCTTCCCCAATACCTATGATCTTGTCCGTATTTCTTTCGATCTGATTGAGGACTTGTTTTATTTGCTCTTGGTCTGCATCTGCTGCCATGTGTGGGCTAAGTCCCAGTGTTGCGTGTATTTGTGGGTACTTTTTAGCAAGCTCAAGACTTGTTCTGTTAGTTTTGTAATCTACTCCGGAGTTGATCATTTTGATAACTCCTGCTTCATTTGCCCTTTCTATGACTTCTGCCTGGTCCTTATTGAATTTAGGAAAATCCAGATGGCAATGGGAGTCAATTACTTGATATTTCATTATAGGTCCCTCTTTGATAGGGTGTTATTAGAAAAAGTAAAATTAATTCTTTTCATGGAATAAATTGCATTTCTATTTAAGTTGTTATTGCTTTAAAAATAAGTAAAAAAGGGAGTTTCCAGTTTCTCCCTTTGAACAATTATTTTATTGCATGCTCCAGAGCTTCTTCTTTTCCAGAATAATATTTATTGCGGTTATGAGTGCGTCTACTGAGGCTGTTGCAATGTCTGTACTTGCCGATTGTGCACTGACGACTCTCCCATCTGTGTCTTCTACTGAAATGGTTACTTCCGCAAGTGCATCACTTCCTCCGGTGATAGCTTCAAGTCTGTAGTCGCGTACTTTGATCTTGTCGTATCCGCCCATCATATCTTCTACAGCTTTGAGGGCTGCGTCAATTGGGCCGACTCCATAGTTTGATGCGACGACTTCTTCTTCTCCGATCACGGCTCTGACAACTGCAGTTGGAGTTGTAAGGTTACCTGTCATCACAGAGAATTCCTTGAGTTTGATGGTCTCTTTCCCGAGGTTTCTTCCAAGCACTGAAGATGCCACAGCATAGAGGTCAGCATCACATATGCGCTTGCCTTTGTTTGCAATATCTTTGATCCTGGCTAGTATTACTTCAAGCTGATCTACAGTTGGATGAATGTCCATTTCCTGAAGGGACTTTTCCACTGCATGGCTTCCTGCATGTTTCCCAATAACGATCCTTCTGCGGTGTCCTACCATTTCAGGGGTCATGATGCCTGGCTCAAATGTATCGGATTTTTCGAGTACTCCGTGTGTGTGAATGCCGGATTCGTGTGCAAATGCGTTATCGCCTACAATAGGCGTGTTTGGTGGGAAGTGAACTCCTGTGAATTTCTCCACCATCTTGGATGTCTCATGCAGATACTCTGTATTGATGTTGGTTTTTACGCCGTATATGGAATGCAGGCACATCACTACTTCTGCAAGGTTTGCATTTCCTGCACGCTCGCCTATTCCATTCACTGTAACCTGTACCTGGCTTGCGCCCGCTTCTACTGACATCAGGCTGTTGCCTACTGCAATTCCAAAGTCATTATGGCAGTGTACGTCAATAGGAATATTTACTTTTTGGTCAATGCTCTTGACCAGCTGGTACATTCCGGATGGGGATAGTACGCCTACGGTGTCCGGTACATTGATAATGTCGCAACCGGCCTTCTCAACCTCCTTGTAGATATCTATTAGATAGTCAAGCTCTGTTCTAGTTGCATCCATTGCAGAGAACATGCACTTTGCACCATGATCTTTGATGTATTCTACGGCATCAATGGCCATTGCAGTTACCTCTTCCCTGCTCTTTTTGATGGTGTGTATTCTCTGGATGTCGGAAGTGGATACGAATGTATGTATCATATCGACATCACAATCTATACAGGCGTCCAGATCTTTATGGAGGACGCGAGCAAGACCACAGACATCAAGACTGAGCCCATCGTTGGCAATAGCTCTTACATTTTGTTTTTCGCCTTCGGATGATATGGGAAAGCCTGCTTCAATAACGTCGACACCTAGCTTGTCAATTTGTCTGGCTATCTGAAGCTTTTGTTCATTTGTAAGAGATACGCCTGGTGTCTGTTCACCATCGCGCAGTGTTGTGTCAAAAATAGTCTTGCTTTTACCTATGAGTGAATTATCGCCGTAAAAAGCGATCCCTCAGTTGTGCAGTTGAATTCATGATAATCATTCTGATTTATCGGTAATAGCATAAATAAGTACTGTTTTCTTTGATCATTTTTTGCTATTATTTTATAAGCTAATTCGTAGTGTAGACGCAATGTATTTATAGGAGACTCTCCATTGGAGAGTGCTCTCGCTGAGGTAGCTTGCTCAGGCTCTGCTTGCGTAAAATGCATTGATCAGTGAAAGCTTGTTGGGGTATCAAATATCTCATCAGTATTTCTTCGCAAAGCTTCATCTTTGCCTTCAAAATCCTTCGGGTTCGGAAGGTATATATACGATGTCTGCCTTTGTAGGAGTCCGCGCAAATCGCGTGCTGACGGGAGCTTTTTTTCGTCATGAAAAAACAATCATCAAGGCTTCCTTGGGAAGTGTTGGAAGTTCTTCCGAACAACGAAACACTTATATACCAACGTTGCCTTTAAAGAAGTCCTCGCATTGCGAGTTCTTTTATCACCTTCATATCATAATAAGTGGAGGCCGGAGTTATTTCCGGTCTGACATTGGATTTGGCAGTTCGGTTAATTCTGACTGGTAGTGTAATTATATACTATCTTCTAAAGAATTAGCCAAACTATGTGCAAAGTGAATAAACTCTCTAGAGTTTTTCCGATCGATTCTTTAAAAATACTTCCAAGTAAGTAGACTAAATTTATGTGTGTGGATCAGCAATTCTGGTTGATCCTGCCAGAGGTCACTGCTATCGGTATTCGACTAAGCCATGCAAGTCATATGTTCTTCGTGAACATGGCGAACTGCTCAGTAACACGTGGATAACCTGCCCTAAGGTTTGGCATAACACCGGGAAACTGGTGATAATTCCGAATAAACCAGATATGCTGGAATGCTTTCTGGTTCAAAGCTTCGGTGCCTTAGGATGGATCTGCGGCCTATCAGGTAGTAGTGGGTGTAATGTACCTACTAGCCGACGACGGGTACGGGTTGTGAGAGCAAGAGCCCGGAGATGGATTCTGAGACATGAATCCAGGCCCTACGGGGCGCAGCAGGCGCGAAATCTTTACACTGCGGGAAACCGCGATAAGGGGATACCGAGTGCCAGGGCATATAACGTCGGCTGTCCACATGTTTAAATCGCATGTGATAGAAAGGGCCGGGCAAGACCGGTGCCAGCCGCCGCGGTAACACCGGCGGCCCGAGTGGTGGCCACTATTATTGGGTCTAAAGGGTCCGTAGCCGGTTTGATCAGTCTTCCGGGAAATCTGACAGCTTAACTGTTAGGCTTCCGGGGGATACTGTCAGGCTTGGGACCGGGAGAGGTAAGAGGTACTACAGGGGTAGGAGTGAAATCCTGTAATCCTGGACGGACCACCGGTGGCGAAAGCGCCTCACGAGGACGGATCCGACGGTGAGGGACGAAAGCTAGGGTCTCGAACCGGATTAGATACCCGGGTAGTCCTAGCCGTAAACGATGCTCGCTAGGTGTGGCGCAGGCTACGAGCCTGTGCTGTGCCGTAGGGAAGCCGTGAAGCGAGCCGCCTGGGAAGTACGTCCGCAAGGATGAAACTTAAAGGAATTGGCGGGGGAGCACTACAACCGGAGGAGCCTGCGGTTTAATTGGACTCAACGCCGGACATCTCACCAGCATCGACAGCAGTAATGACGGTCAGGTTGATGACCTTACCCGAGCTCTTG
>JAIPUR010000023.1 GCA_020055655.1 Methanosarcinaceae archaeon
ATACGAATCGCCTTATTCATGTTTGCTTCACATGAATGAAGATCATTTTCAACATCAAAATGAGCATTGCATGACAAGGTGGTCCTTAGCATATCGAGTGATTCAGTCCCATGTCCACAGGCACTCATAAACTGGATCAGTGAAGCATCAATACCTCTTTCATCCCTCAGATTATTTGAATACTCAAGCAATCCGGAATCATCCGGGAATCTACCATGGATAAGCAAATAAGAAACAGCATCGTAGGAACTATCAGCTAGTTGCTCCACCTCTATTCCCCGGTACTTCAGGACACCTTGAGAGCCATCAATAGATGAAATGCTCGTGTCTAAAGCGATAACATCTTCTAATCCTGTTTTCTTATTTTCCAAATAAAGCTCCTCCGAAAAAGATGCAATTAAGCAGAATTTATCCAAAAATATGTTTAATACTACTTTTCTGAAAAGGATAAAAACCTTTGGTCATAATATACAGTATGAAAAATAAATAAACAGATAAGTAAATGAAAAATCCCAAAGTTGAAATGAAAACATTTAGAAAAAAGAGAAGAAATTATTCCTTCTCCCATCTTAATTTAATTCTTAATATTATCTCTAAGGAATTTGTGTAAAATTCCACCATTTCTGTAATATTCAACTTCAATGCTAGAGTTCAAACGTACAATTGCGTTGAATTTATTTTCTTCACCATTCTCATTCCTTGCAGTCACAAGAAGTTCACCGAATGGCTCCATATCCTCGATTCCAACAATGTCGAAAGTTTCCTTACCATTAAGACCGAATGTCTGAGCATTTTCCCCTTCCTTGAACTGAAGTGGAAGAACACCCATACCTACAAGGTTGCTGCGGTGGATTCTCTCATAAGATTCAGCAATAACTGCTTTCACACCAAGAAGCTGGGTACCCTTTGCAGCCCAGTCACGGGAACTGCCGGTTCCGTATTCTTTTCCTGCAACAACTACCAGAGGGATGTTCTTATTCAGATACTCCATTGCTGCATCGTAGATGTAGGTCTCTTCGCCTGTAAGATGATTCAGGGTTATGGAACCTTCCTTTCCTGGAACGAGCTTGTTCTTCAGGCGAACATTTCCAAAAGTACCTCGCATCATTACTTCGTGGTTACCACGTCTTGAACCATATGAATTGAAACTCTTTTCGTCAACACCTTTTGAGATCAGGTATTCACCTGCGGGATATTCTGCTGGTATTGAACCTGCCGGGGAAATGTGGTCGGTGGTGATACTGTCATCAACGAATACAAGAACACGAGCGTCCTTAATGTCAGCCATTTCTTCTACTTCAAGTGGGAAGTCCTTGAAGAATGGTGGCTCCTGTATATATGTTGAATCTGAATCCCAATCATAGAGTAATCCAGTTGGCGCTTCAAGATCCCTCCATAGTTGCGTTCCTTCAAACACATTGGAATACTGTTCCTTGAACATCTCAGGTCTTACAAAATCCTTTGTGAACTTGTCGATCTCTTCTTTTCCTGGCCAGATGTCTTTCAGGTATACTGGCTGTCCGTTAGGATCACATGCTACAGGTTCGGTGCTTAGATCAATATCAACATTTCCTGCGAGAGCATATGCAACTACAAGCATTGGAGATGCAAGATAATTGGCTTTTATCTGGGAGTTGATCCTGCCTTCGAAGTTCCTGTTACCACTGAGAACTGCAGCAACTGTTAGGTCCTTATTCTCAATTTCCTGAGAAACAGATTCTCTAAGTGGACCGCTATTACCGATACATGTCAAACAACCGTACCCTACGAGATGGAAACCGAGTGCATCAAGGTATGGTGTCAGCTTTGCCTCATCAAGGTAATCTGTAATTACACGTGAACCTGGTGCAAGACTGGTCTTGACAAAAGGTTTTACTTTAAGGCCACGTTCAACAGCATTCCTTGCAAGGAGACCAGCTCCGATCATGAGTGATGGACTGGAAGTATTAGTACATGATGTAATGGATGCAATAACAACTGAACCATGGGTTACTGAAACAACATCATCTGCACATTTGATCTTTGAGATCCCAGTGTGATGTGGGTGAGTGATCTCTGATACACTGTAACCACCATCTTCTAACCACTGACTGTATTCTCCGTTTTCTCCGTTGAGCTCATTGCCGTTCTTTGCAGAGAAGATGTCCTTCATTGTCTGATGGAAAGCCCGGGACATATCCTGCATTGCGATACGGTCCTGTGGTCTTTTCGGACCTGCAAGACTTGCTTCGACTGTGCTCATGTCAAGTTCAAGGGTGGAGCTGAACTCAGGTACAGGTGAATCCTCTTCCATGAAAAGTCCCTGCATCTTGCAATATTCCCTGACCATGTCCACATGTTCCTGGCTTCTGCCAGTCATTATCATGTAATTAAGTGTAACTTCATCAACCGGACAGAATCCCATGGTTGCACCATATTCAGGACCCATATTAGCTAGTACTGCCCTGTCAGCAAGCTCAAGTGTCTTGTAACCTGGACCGTAGAACTCTACGAATTTACCTACAACGCCATGTTCTCTGAGCATCTGAACAACTGTGAGTACAAGATCGGTTGCTGTAACTCCATTTTTCATTTCACCTGTAAGCTTGAAGCCTACTACTTCAGGAATTGGCATATAGTATGGCTGACCAAGCATCACAGCTTCAGCTTCAATTCCACCAACACCCCAACCGAGTACACCAAGACCGTTTATCATGGTGGTGTGCGAGTCAGTTCCTACGATGGTATCAGGATAAGCTACAATTTCGCCTGCCTTTTCCCTGAAGTGAACGACAGATGCAAGGTTCTCAAGGTTTATCTGGTGAATGATGCCTGTTGCAGGAGGAACGACCCTCAGGTTGTCAAATGCATTCTGTGCCCAGTGAAGAACCTCATAACGTTCTGTGTTGCGATGGAACTCATATTTCTCATTGCAGTTTCTGGCATAGTCAGTACCGTAATAATCTACCTGTACAGAGTGGTCGATCACCAGATCTGCGGGAATTACAGGGTTGATCTTATTCGGATCTCCACCAAGTCTTTTCATTGCAGACCTTATAGCTGCAAGGTCGACAACAGCAGGAACTCCAGTGAAGTCCTGAAGAATTACCCTTGAAGGAATAAATGGGATATCCTCTGATGAAACACCCTTAGGACTCCAGCTTGCGAGGTTTTTGACATCAGATTCGGTCACTACTTTTCCATCAATGTTACGTAAAAGCGCCTCAAGGAGGACTCGGATAGAATATGGAAGCTTCGCAAGATCGACAAGTCCTGCTTCCTCTAGTTTTTGTAACTGATAAACTGTTACATCCTTACCAATAAAATCAAAAATCTTTTTAGCCCCAAAAGGGTCATGAGTAGAAGTATCGCTCATTAATTCACCTGTTTGATAAATTATTAATTATTAATATGATTATGGATCTCAATAAATTAGATCATGGATATGTAACCCGATTATATGGATATTATTTAAGTGAAATATAATTTAGTGCGTTCTTCCTTTAGAAAAGCCGAAGCTGCCCGTTAGAAGAATTGATAATTATTTGTATACGACCGAGGTCTTAAAATCTACATTCAAATAAATAGTTTTGCCCTTTCACAGAAAATTACTTAAATAGATTATCAGACATGTATTGAACTGTCAATAATCATTTGTAAAATATTAAACTGTCAATAATCATTTGTCAAAAATACTACTCATATATTTAAGAGTTAAAATCTGTTAGTAATCTAGGATGGATTATTAAAAGGAGGAGGGAAGGTTTCGCTGGGTGGAACGAAACCTTCAATATCTGGGCAACTACGAGTGATTTATCATGCATCACATTCTACGACTAAATTACCAAACCAGCATACTTCTTGTTTGGAGTTGGCAATTACAGGTTTGAGCACATTGATACCAGAATCAACTATATGGGATGCCTGAAATATCTGGGAAAGCTGGGATTTGCCTTCCTCAAAATAATCGCCCATTGTTTTCATACCTTCGATGAATCCTTTTTCTATAAGGTCTACTGGATTGATACCAGCAGCAATGGCTTCATGGGCTATTCTTTCGACTGCACTTTCATCGAGATCAATGACAGCATGCTTTGCCATGTCAAATATCTCTTCTTTTGTTGAGTACATATATTTCACCTGTTTCTCTAGATTTTACTTTATAGTTTATTTTTTATGGAAAGGTCGTTTTTCCGTTTTTATAATTTTGATTTTTGTTTTGTCTGGCTCTTGCTTAAAAAATCCCGAGATCAAACATCAACGAAACTATAATTGCTATTATCGAGAATGCAAAGATCGTGAGGTAATTCAAGCGTTCTTTTGAAACCGAAAGACTCCAAAGAACATATTCAAGGCCTTCATAGTCACTTTCGTCTAATACCTGCTTCGACTTGATCTTTTTCAATAACTCCAGATTCCTGAGAACACCTACCCTGCGTGTTGAAACATGATACCTGTGAGCGAAAAAGATAAGGTAACCGATGACACCAAGGTAGAAGAGAGCTTTTGAAAGGATTCCACTGTAATAATCTGCAATTATTATCAATCTCAGCAAAGTTGCTGAAACCAGACCAAGCCAGAAGTAGAATTGAATTCTTCTGGAGCTATAGCCCTCGGGAACCGATATATTAGTTAGACTCGATACAATTTCTGTCATGATTTCTACCTGTCATTTGTCATTCAATTTTTTGTCAGCCTCCAAAAATATTTGTTCACACAAAATTAATGGCAGACAGAATCCCTATACCTATTTAATAATATTTAAGGTTTTTTCAATATTACATAAATCAAAGAAAAAATAAAAAAACAAAACTACCTTATAATGTATTTTTATATGGAATTGGCAATATATAAGCAACGAGCAAATCTGTTATTTTAGGAATCTATATATTATTTATCTTGACAAAGAAAATTCTATTGAGCAGATCAAGACCAAGGTGGGAAAGAATGAGTGATATAATAATTTCAACTATAAATGAGATTCCCGGAAGAGAAATAGCTGAGACCCTGGGAATATTGTCAAAGGAAATACAGTAAGATCCAGAAATCTTGGAAGAGATATCGGAGCTGTATTAAAAGGCATAGTCTGTGGGGAGATCAAGACTTATACAGAAATGATAAACCAATCAAGGGAAGAAGCTATTAATAGAATGGTCAATCAAGCTATAGACCTTGATACAGATGCAATTATAGGAGTACGTTTTATGACCTCAATGCTAATGCAGGGTGCATCAGAAATGCTTCCTTACGGAACTGCGGTCAAACTGAAATGATCAAGCACCTGCTGTAATATACTAAGAACTAAAAATAATTAGAGCAAGAATGAAGGATCTTGCTCATTTTGCTTTTTCTGACTTGTCCTTTACGGGTTTCACAGAACTATATTGAACATATATCCTGTGAATATAACAGCTATTGTTACGATTCCTACAAAGACTGCTATAAGCTCGTTCTTCAGGACCTTTTTCAATATGATCATCTCAGGCAGGGATACTGCTGTGACAGACATGAGAAATGCCAGTGAAGTTCCGATTGGCAGACCTTTGCCAATGAGACTTTCAACAACAGGTATCAGTCCCATTACATTGGAATAGAGTGGTACGCCTATCAACACTGCAATGGGAACTGCAAGGAGGTTATCTTTTCCTGCATATTCTGCAAGTATTCCCTCAGGCGCAAAGCCGTGGAACAAACCTCCGATACTTACACCTATAACGACGTAGATCCAGACCTTTCCGACGATACTTTTTACCTCGTCAAAAGCATAGTCTAGCCTTTGCCGGGAATTCATTTTTGCTTCTTCAAATGGAAGTGAATGAACATTGTAGACAAATCCTTCAACGTATTTTTCCAGTTTGAAGAAGCCTATGGCATATCCACCGATAACACCGATAAGGACACCTGAAATCACATAGAGTGCTGTTGCCTTAAATCCAAGTGTAGCCCAGAGAACTGCAATAGCAGCCTCATTAACAAGTGGAGAAGTTATAAGGAAGGAGAAAGTGACACCAAGAGGTACACCTGCTTCAATAAAACCAATGAAGATCGGAACAGAGGAACATGAGCAAAAAGGAGTTACGGTACCTACAAGTGATGCACCTACATTGTACTGTGGTCCTTTTTTGCCGCCCAGTATCCTCCTTGATCTTTCTGGTGTGATGTACGATCTCATATAAGCTATGAGGAAGATCATTACGCAAAGAAGTGTGAATATTTTAAGTATATCGTAAATTATGAAATTCAGACTATCTGCAAGGCCTGTACCCGCCTGAATTTCAAGCAGATCGTATGTGACTTTGTCAGCTATCCATTGCATTGGATAAAATACATCAGCCATGTTATCATTTCCTTCAAAATTATTGATGCTCTATTTTTACGTTATCGTTTTTTCGTTTTTATAGGAGGAAAGTGTCAGCCATCAAAAGAGAAAAAGACATTTTTCCATATTCTCTGCGATAACTGAATCTTCAATGTCCGTGTCTCTTGTTTTCTTTACACCAAGTTCAGTGACAACTATATGCTTGTCAACTGCAATTTGTGCATTCTCAAATATCGTGGATGCACAATTCATTGGACAGCCATCTATCACTACTATCCTGTCACAGCCTTCTGCATTCTTTAATTGGACTGGTATTTTTGCACCCACACCAGCGGTGCAAAGCATTCTACCTTTTCCGGCCTTTGTCAATTCGAGTGCCAGTTGATTGGAAATAATTCCTACATTAGCAGAGCCTGAGCATGGAAAAATACCAACAAGCTCTGATTCACAATCACAGTTTATACTTTCATTCATTTTTGCGCCCTTCGATTCTGTATTTATATTCTTGTTGCAGTTATTTTTCAGCAAGCCAGCCTTTAACGTCATTTACACTTGGAACTTTACCACCAAGCTTTACTTCACCATCAATTACAAGCCCGGGAGTGATCATTACTCCATAGGAAAGAATGGTCTCGTAATCTTCAACCTTAACAACTTCCGCCTCAAGCCCGGTTTCCTCAAGAGCTTTCTCAACAACTTCTTTAGTCTTAATGCACTTCTTACAACCTGTACCCAGTATTTCGATCTTCATTCAGTCACATCACTATTATTCTATGGTCGTATTCTGTTATTCTAAAATGCATTTCAAATTTATTTGAAACACTCCATTTCAAATAATGTTGAAATGGTTATTTATAGATAACGGTTTCAAATTAAGTTGAAATGAGAGTGGTAGAAAAACTGTAGATAAACTTACTGTATCCAATTAATTTTTATGGGATATTTACAATGAATTAGCTTACTATAGATTCAAGAATATGTGTTTGTGCATAAGCTTTGTATAGTAATCGCATATCCATGTATTGTGTTATCAGTATTCTTAATTTATAGATGATTTTTATGGAAATTCCAGAGCAGGTTAATAAAGAAATAGAAGCTATCGGTGGAATGGAAGCACTCATTTGCCAGTTGCCTGAAGAAAGTGACATCATTGAGCAGAGTCTAATTCATAAATCGCTCTCCTCACCAATAAGATTGAAAATTCTTAATCTGCTAGCGACCCAATCACTTTGTGTCTGTGTTATACAGGAAATAATAAAGATATCACCCTCAAAATTATCCTACCATCTTTCAATATTGACTGACAATAACTTAATAGAAAGCAATCGAGAAGCATCATGGATGATCTATAATATTACAGAAATGGGTAAGAAATATCTGATCAAATGAAATTGGATATAAGCTATACCATGAAGCTGATTTAATTCTCTTGTCCACTTCATTTTCAACTCTCATTTCGAGACCAGCAAATTAGATTTTCACTTTAAAAGTGTAAATCTTTTTTATTACCAATTAACGTTGCAGGAGCACAGCAAACCGCTGCTTCTGTGGAAGAACAGCCAGCTTCCATGCAGGAACTGGCAAGGTCTGCGCAGGATCTTTCAAATGTTGCTGCTGATATGCAACAGGTGGTAGCTAATTTCAAGCTGGATAGTGGCAACTCAGTTCACTCTGAAGAAGAAGGTTCAGAAACTGAAAAGAAATACCGTACAAATTTATTTTTATGCTGCACTAAGCTCTTTCAACGCTAACAGAGCTTCATCTACTTTTTCTTTCTGCACAAATATGTGATCATGATAATATGCAGCCACTACATTTGCACTTATGTCATGAGATGCCAATTTTGTTGAAACAGCCGCCGTTAAACCTATTGCATCCAAACTTGAGTGAACTGTTAACGTGATCTGCTTAAAGGTACTTTCATAGACTAATTCGGCTTCCTCTGCCGCTTCAACCGAAACTATTAATGTTAAACCTTCTGCTTCCACGAAAAAAGCCAGTGGGTTCAAATGTACATAATCGGAGAAATCGCCATCAACTGTAAAAAACACATAATCACCATTTTGAATTTCCGGTGTCATAGATTCTAGCAACTCATCTAAATCAACGATTCCGACCATAATTTGCATTCTCCATTTTATTGATGTTGTTTAATGAGCTATGCTACATATCTTATTTGCTGACAAAATAATCAGCTGACAAAGTCTAAAAAGCATATCATTCATAAAAAAAGAAAAGAAAAGAAAAGAAAAGGAAAAAATTTTATTAATTTATCAGCTGAATTTACTCAGAATGAATCTTTTTCAGCAACCATGCCATGTTAGAAGCAAGACTCTCCATGGTCTGCATACCCTCAGCATCGTCATTGACATCTCCGGGGTTCAGACCAATACCAATGTTCCAGTAACTTGAGCCAACGGTGAACATATTGGTAATTCCAAAGAGTTGGTTAATGGAATTGTACGCACGTACTGCACCGGCCCTGCGAACTGCTACCACAGCAGCACCGGCTTTTCTGGAGAAGAAACTATCGTTTGCCAGAGATACGAATCCTGCACGGTCTATGAGTGCTTTTGTCTCAGTGTTGACATCTGCGAAATAGGTTGGTGAACCTATGACAATGCCATCGGCTTCCTTCATCTTTGCGATACATTCATTGATGATATCATCATCAAAAATACATTTACTGTTCTTATTCTCAAAACATTTCATGCATGCAGTACAGCCACGGATCATCTTCCCACCAATATTGATGGTCTCGGTCTCAATGCCTTCATCCTCGAGTTTGGAGGTGAATTTTTTGAGCATAGCTGCTGTATTTCCTTCCTTGCGTGGGCTTCCGTTTATTGTGATTACTTTCATTTTATTACCGCCTTCATTTTGAATAATGTAGATATCAGGTGAGTCAATGAATTACATGATATATTATCAAAACACACCTAATATACATATACTTCATACGAACTATCTAAATAGTCACTAACAAAAAGTATACCATTATAATTATTATGGGAAATGATGAAAAACTGATCAATGCAAGGAATAATAAAGAATAATACTGTCCTGTGGAAGCAACTCTGGATGTTATAGGGGGAAAATGGAAAGCTTTGATCCTCTGACATCTAAAATAAGTTGAGGCCATACGCCACAATAAATAACAACAGAATCTCCATGGAATTTCTCCAAGAATGCTGACAAAGCAGCTAAAGTAGCTTGAAGATGATGGTCTGGTTAATCTTGAGATGTGCCCGGAGATTCCCTAATATTGAATATTCGCTGACAGAATTTGGAAAAACATTTCCCCATACTTGAAGCACTGTGTGGCTGGGAAACTGAATACTTAGGCAGAGAATGTACTTTGGGACAAGATGAATAAAAGCTTGCTTTAGTAATACCTGCGACCTTACTTTTTCATATAAACTTTAGGCTAATAGTTTAGCTAATTCAGTACTCTTCTTCCAAAATTTATAAATAAGGATTTAACATCAATTGCTTTTAATAATTATTAAAATCTATGGAAGATGTAAGCATGGAATGGATTTTTTTACTAGTTGCAGGATTATTTGAGACAGGATGGGCAATCGGAATAAAATACACTGAAGGGTTCACCAGACTATACCCAACGATCTTTACAGTTATCTGTTTAATTGTTAGTATGTTTTTTCTGGAAAAAGCACTAAGGGTAATCCCCGTAGGGACGGGTTATGCTGTCTGGACCGGTATTGGGATCATTGGAACAGCGACTTTGGGCATAATTTTGCTAAATGAATCAATGGATATGACACGTCTTTTCTTTATGGGATTAATTGCCGTTGGGATTGGTGGATTAAAGCTGGTATCAGCTCAATAGTCCATTTTCCAATATTTTAATAGGAAATACTCTGATTCATGAGTGAGAAAATGAGTGATGTTGAAAAAAAGATAATTGATGTTGGTCATGAGATCTTTAAAGGCTATGGGGTCGATGATGTAACTGCACAGATCCTATCGATACTTAACTTTGAATCAAATGAAATAAGTATGGAGCAATTAGCACAGAGAACCGGATATAGTCTTGCTTCCATCAGCCTTAAAATAAAAAATATCGAACAATTTTGGAGTATTAAAAGGATACATAAGCCAGGATCCCGCAAGACATTTCTGTATATGGAAAAAAACTTGTTAGATGCTTTTGCTATCCAGATCAGGAATGGATTTGAAACTGAATTAGATATTGCAAAAAATAAAATTACTCCTCTTATAGAGGAGTATAGAAAGTATGCTAATAGCGAAGAACAAAAAATAAAACTTCATACGTATGAGAAATATCTTTCAGAGATAAATCAATTTGAAGAATTGATTCAGCATATTTATGAGCAGATCAATCGCCTAAAGAAGAATCGATAATTATGAATGAATAAAAAATAAAGCTACTATTCTAATGGTAGCAGAATTAAAAAACGTATTTCTATCTTCCAATTCCTGCCTCTTTCTTTCATTCCAGCCACCCACATTGGAAAGGTAGCCGATAACCCTTGCAACTGATTTATGGTTCGCCATTTGATTATCTGAAAAAATCTCTTGGATTAACAATTTTATTATTTTTGACATTACCGAAAAATACTGCTTTCTGACCTTTTTGAATATATTGTATCACTGGCTGAAACTTTGTTTCCATATCATTTTGAATAAATTGACCGTCCATATTTTCAATATTCTTGAAATGCATCAAGTTTTCATTATTAAAATATTCCCATCCATGGAAAGTTGCTTGAAATTTCATTTGCATTTAATATCACCGCTGTTTTTATAAATAGATATTTATACTGTAAAATTACAGTATACAGAATTTTCTTACTTGTTGAAAAAATAAAAAAGAAATCATTTTTTAGATATCTTAATATGGGGTATATCCCATCATTCCAACGAATAAAATTAAGAACGCTGCAACAATTATTCCAACATATAGCCATATGTTGTCTGATTTGCTTGCGTTTGTTTCAGGAATATAACTTAATGTAAATTGTTGTCTGTCTTGGGTTTCTTCTTTTGTTACTGGTATAAGTCCGTTTGCTGGTGTGCCTGAGATTACAACAAAATGTGTTTTGTCATTTTAATCAAGTTGGACTTTTACAGCACCTTCTTATATATACACTTTCTTTCCATATTAACATATGCTTTACCGTCATCATATCATGTAATGTTTGATTGATGCTTATGAACTTGTGTCCGGTATGATCGATGGTTTCTGAATCACTCCTTTCCTCTTCTTCCTGAGCACTTGAACTGAACTCTCCTTCAGTGCTTTTAGTGCTTTTACCGTGCGTTCCAGTCTGCCTGCTGGCATGGCAATGACCATATAAACACCCTTCAGCTTGCCAAAGGCTCTTTCAGCCAGGCAGGGCAGGCAAATTGACGGCTTCCTGTAGCAACACATTAAGAGTTATTGAAGTTACTCAAATGGATCAAATGCATTGCATTGCCAATGAAAGTCCCAGAAAAAGTGAATAAAAAGGTCACGTAGAATAAATAGTAGAATTAAACCTGGTATATTAGACTGATTTTTGTGAATTCGTGTGACCTATAACTATATATTTCTAATATACATGGTTAAAGGTAGAGGGAGAAAAATGACTGTATTAAGCATATTGGCCTGTAAAATACTTCAGGATGAAATTGTCTGGCTGTTAAGCAACGATTCTGAAATTGATAATATTTTGGTAGTAGAAAGTGACAATATTTCGGAATTTACAAAAAAACTTGATGAGCAGTATGTTCCTTATGAGATCTTGCCACACGATAAAGTACCAGACAAAGTTGAAGAGAATGATGAAGATAAACTGAATGTTGTTGTCAACTTCCGGGAAGTTGCACTTCACATGATATTAAATAGACTGAGATCTGAGATATATAAGAACATAGAAGAAATGACCCCGTATTCCAACGGAATCCTCTTATTTTATGGACTTTGCGGTAATGTTCTGGGCAAGGTCGAAGAAGATTTCCCTGTGGATAAATGTGGTTCAATAGTACGAATACTCAAGGATAATGAGGGCTGGATCGTAGATGACTGTATAGCAGCAACTGTAGGTGGATGTGTGAAATATTCTAATTTATTAAAAGAATGTAATAAGGAGCCTGCTTTCTTTTTGACACCTATGTTCGCTAATTCATGGAAAGAATTCCCTCTTACAGGTTACGATTTTGATACAGATCCCGAAGAAGCCTTGAGACTGACAAAAATGATCAATGACCTTGGAGGATATTCAAGAGCTGCAAAGGTCAACACCGGCCTCATGTATGTAAAAGATTTTGATGAAAGGGTCGAAGAATATGCAGAAATGTTCGGATATAGTATTTTTGAAATAAATGGTGATCAGGAAATATTTGAGAACTGCTATCGATCACTAAAAAATGAATTAGAGATCATGTGATCATTTTAATGTAGAAAAAACAGGGTGTAGAATCATTTATTGAGCAGACATAAGGAGTCTATGACTCTTTCTTTCAACTGCATACACCCCAATTATCATTACTTCATATTCAAATAAACTACTATTTATTATATAAGCTATACAAAATAAACCCCTTTTAGTTTACTTGAAGTCAATTGTCTTCTGGAATAAGCACCTGGTAGATTCCGTTGATATCGTTACTTTTTGATCAAAAACATTCCTCATAGTAGTGATTTCTGCATATGCAACTTGAGAGTTAGTAACGGAACTATAAAGGGCATCAAAGTCACTCAAATATACTACAGTTATTGCAGTGCCTATTAAGTATATATGAATAACTGTGCAATAGGGGTTGTGATACTCACACCCTTTTACACACGAGGATTCAAATCTTTATAAATTGATGATCAATAGGAGTGGATAAATATGAAGGGTCCTAGGAGTATCGGGTTCCCCATCAAAGATAGCAATACTGATTGTGCCCTTGAGGCAGCACTTGAAGTAACGGCATGGATTACGAATACGTCAAACTGATTGATCATACAGTTGGCTCCCTGCAAGGCCTGTCTGGGATGTGTAAGTACAAACGTCTATGTAATTAAAAACCATGGAATTGCCCAGGCAGAGAAAGCCAAAGAATCAGATGCACTTATTGTTGTAGGTTTTACACCATATTCCTCCCTTGACTCTCGCACAAAAGCATTCATTGAAAGGCTCTACCCACTTCGCAACATGCATTTATGCAAGGAAAGCCTGGCGGAATAATAATCACATCCGCATTCCCTGATAATTGTGATGCTGTCATGTGCATCTGATAACGGAATAAATGTCATCACATAGTACATGATGGAAGAAGGAATGGACATAGTGGATCCTGTAAAGGTACTTGGAAATATAGCCTGTGTGAAATGTAAATATGGAGATGACTGCGACATGACCGACATCAGGAAGATGTTGGGCCCTGAAGCAAGTAAATCCTCTGCGGTAATTAACAGATTTGAAGAACAGTTCAAAGCTGTTGATGCTGCAAAGGAACTGGGTAAGAATTTCGCAGGAAAACTGAAGTCAAAAGAATAGACCAGAATTACTTCAGTATACATTTTTTAATTAGTTTCAAAAAATACCATTCAACTTATATAGCATATCGATATTGTGTATATACAGCAAAACCAACTTGATTTTATGTACCACCAAAAAGCGAATTCAAATTTGGTTTGCACACCCCCCAACACACCGATATGAATTATCGGTGTCCCTCTCATTTTTTTTGTGTAGTTATAATAATTTTAATTGAATATCAGTAAGATGCTTCTCTTTGCAGGGAAATATTTAATTCAAAATAACATATCATTAAAAGGGTTATCAAACGAAAGGGGAGATTTTAAAATGTTCACACTAACAATTGATCCAAGATTCGGCGATATTAACGCAATGAAGCATGCTAACAGTATTGCTGTTGCCATGTGGTTCGAACATGCCCGAAATCCCGTATTTCGCTTATTTATTCCAGATCTTGATCTAAGCTATGAAAAGTGGAATCTAATTATGGCAAGGACAGCATATGAATATACCAGTCAAATTGTCTATGGGTCAGAGGTCGATATACATACCTACATATCTAAGATCGGCAATTCTTCTTTTGAAATCACCCAGGAAGCATGGCAAAATGGAGAAAACTGTGCAACATGCGTTTCTACTGTTGTTCATTTTGATTTCATCAATAAGAAATCTATGTCAATTCCAGATGATATAAGGAAAATTCTTAAACAACACTTGCCGGAATAAAATATTGATGACTAGTTAGAACACATTATTTTCTTATCATCAAATACGCCACCAATGATGAATTGGTATACTGATCCATGAGGGTGGATTTAGATTACTTATCCTTCCACCAGATCTTAACTCGTGTCGAAGTCGCATCATAAAGATATCCATCACCATCTTTTTCAAGGGTGGATTCCAGATATTCGGCAAGTATTGATCTATGTTCTTCTGTGCTTACGGAAAAATGGCTGGATAGATCATCTACTGCTTCATAAATTGATGCATAACGTTCTATACGTCCGAGCTTGAATGTGCTCATATTAGGATAGATCCCCATTCCATAGAGTACATTATAAAGGATATTGCATTTTGGCATAGAACAATATTCCCTACCGTGGAGCTTTGGCCATATTTTCTTTGAGTGCAGATTCCATGATGTTTCTCCTGCGAACCAATAGAGATAGATGTAACCAGAGGAAACAGCCTGCATGTCCTCTATGGCTTTGCGAATATCCGGCATTCCCAAAGAAAATGAAGCAATGATGACATCATATGGTCCATCAAGGTCTTTTTCCACATCTATATCTTCCCAGAGTTTTTTGACGCAGGTAATATTGTTAGATCCAAACTCATCTATATTTTCCTGCAGCACCTCAAGCATACCTGTGGATGGTTCCACGGCTGTCACGTGTGCGACCTGCTCAGAAATAGGAATTGCAAGGGAACCCGGACCTGCACCTATATCCAGAACTCTGGAATCAGGAGTGAGATTCAGAGACTTGATTGTTTCTCTGGCACGTTTTTGTCCATCGCGTTGTGACATCTGCCAGAACTTTTTCGCAGCCTCTTTTTCCTCCCATATGGAGGCACATTCCGTCTTATTTCCACATTCAAGATGATCTTTGGTACGAATGGTCCAGACATCATTCCAATCAATATTTTCAATTATCATATTATCTCCACCAACACATTAAATTGTCGAAATCATTCAATTATCAGACTGTGGGTATAACCACAGAAACATCCATGTAATTCTGTATCGTTACCGGAACTCCGTATACTTCTTCTATCACCTGTGGAGTGATATCACCCATACTTCCAGCAGCATAAATTGTACCGTTCTTAAGGAAAATGAATTTATCCGAATAACGAAAAGCAAGGTTGAGGTCATGCATTGTCATAATGGCAGACACATTCTCATTTCTAACAACATCTCTCACTGTATCAAGTATGTCTAATTGATTGCGCAGATCAAGACTGCTGGTCGGCTCGTCCAGTAAAAGCAGTTTTGGATTCTGTGCAATGGCACGTGCAATGCTGACCTTCTGAAGTTCACCGCCACTTAATTCGTCAATATAGCGAAGAGCCACATGTTCAAGATTGAGCTTTTTAATGGTAGATTCCACGAGCATAATATCTTCCGGTGATACATTCCACTTAATGTGTGGCATCCTACCAAGAAGAACAGCATCAAAAGCTGTCAGTCTTGCTGGCTCACAACGTTGCGGAACGTATCCAAGCCGTTTTGCGATCTCTATCTGTTCAAGCTTTAGAATGTCCTCATCTTCAATGAGAATAGCTCCACTTTTTGGTTTCAGAATCGCATTCATGCACTTTAGGAGTGTTGTCTTACCAACGCCGTTCGGACCCAATATAGACAATATCTCATTCCTTTTAAGATGGAACTTTATATCCTTTAAAACTTCCTTACTTTTATACTGAAATTCCACACCATTAACTTCCAGGATCATATCCTTCTCCCCCTGAGAATCAGGTAAATAAATGTAGGTGCTCCCATAAACGATGTCAGAACAGCCACAGGCAACTGATAAGGCTGAAGCATTACGCGGGCAGCAGTATCGGCACAAAGCAAGAGCAATGAACCCATGACAATACTGCCACATATCAAATATCGGTGATCATCACCGATCAATCTCCGGGTCATATGGGGACATATCAATCCGATAAATCCAATAACACCAAGAAATGCCACGATGATAGCCGTCACAAGTGATGCACAGAGCATACCGAGAAGTCTTACCCGCTCAACGTTCACACCAAGACCCTTTGCAGTCTCATCACCTGCATCGATTGCATTGTACTTCCATCGATTGAAAGAAAAGTAAACAATCGAAAATATCACAACCACTGAGATAAGACCAAGTTCATGCCAGCTTGCCCTTGCAGTATCTCCAAAGGACCAGAATACCATGGATGCAAGTTGTACATCATCTGCAAAATACTGGAGGAACATTGTTCCGGCAGTGAACAGGGAACCCATTGCCACACCCACCAGGATCATGATCTCAGGAGTCGTCCCCCGGATTCTGGAGAATGCCACAATGACAAGTGTCACCAGCAACGAGAACAGGAAAGCCACAACTGTAGTAGTGTAAGGATTGTTGATAGAGACCGCATCCCCAACGCTGCTATGTGTTCCACCGGTACCGAGTACCATCACCGAAAAAGCAGCACCAAAGGCTGCAGCATTGGATATACCCAGTGTGAAAGGTGAACCTAAAGGATTCCGAAGTATTGATTGCATTACAACCCCGGCAACAGCCAGACCTGCACCTGCAACAATTGCAGTTAGAACCTGAGGTAATCGAATATTCCAGACGATACTATGCAGCCTTACTGGAACATCAGCTCCCAGAAGAGTGTGAATAACATCGATCAATGGAATATCCACTGATCCAATAGATATTGAAACGATCGACACCACAAAAAGAAGAAGGATACCGGAAAGAAGATAAGTTCTCTTCCTTCCAGTGTGTTCCCTGTACTTCTGTGCTATATCCCCATGGCTGTTTTTCATTTTGTCCCCTCGAAACTAATGGCAGAATTCAGACATCAATTTTTGTAAATGCCGGAGTTCCAAAAGCAGTCCTCATGCTTTCATAAACCTCAGCTCCATTTTCCCTATCCCCACTACAGACGAGGAACGTGTATATTTCAATGGTCTTATTATCGACATCTATATCATCAAACCTGTCAGGATAGAGCAATTTACCAACATAGTATGAATCTGCGAGGATCGAACCAAAGTTCTGTGTGTAGTAATTGTAAGGGAGAACTCCGTAAACCTCACCTGACTTCACTGCTCCCAGTTGTCTGTATATCACCTCATTCTGAAGCTGATACAAAGCATTATTCTCACCTTCAGACCTTACGGATGACAGATCGATAAATATAATTTCGGGATTCCAGTCCACTATATTTTCCCGTGCAACCTCTACAGTGCTAAGATTCATCGGATCGTATGCCACATTCTTCGCATTGGTAAAGAGAAACGGAGGATAAGTCGGTTCTGTGGACTGTATTCCATGTGGGCCACTTCGGGCAATTCCACCTACATAACATGCAATTTTATCTTCTTCAGCAACATCTGATGTACGCTCATTCAGATCATTGATGCTTGTATCAAAGAAATCCATAACTTCCTGTGCACGCTTCTCCTTACCCATGACCAGTCCCATGGTCTCAAGGCTCTGGTACAGATCTTCCCTGTTATCCACCATATCCCCGTAGTTTAGGGTGATCACAGGAATTCCGGTCTTTTGCTGAAGTTCCACAGGATCATATCCTGAGCCATAGTAGGTCTTGAATATCACCTGAGGCTGTGGTTCAAGTGACAGTATCTTCTCAGGGTCATCATTACCTCTGAATTCACCAAATACCTCGTAATCGGTGCTGAACTGCGGATTTGCATAAGCATAAGGTCGTGCTTCGTATGGTGAATCACGAGTTTCGATGCTGTCCACAGCTACTATTTTGTCCTGTGCTTCAAGATAAGTGAGAAGTCGCAGGCAACCGGGACCGGAACACAGAACATGCTCAGGTGATCTGGGCACCTCAATTTCTCTCCCTAGAGCATCGGTCACAGTTATCATATCTGTATTTTCGCTCAGTGCAACATCAGATTCACTGAGTGAACTTTCTGTACAACCTGAACAGAAAACAAATACTAGCAAAAGTATGAATGAAATCAAAATTAATTTTTCTTGTATGAATTTCATATATCCACCACTATTATTCTGATATAATCATTTTATAATATGCATTTGGTATTAAAATATTACTATTTTGTATTACTAAGTAGAATGGAAAATTATAAATTTATTAAATATTATAGAGCACATTGTTAATAAAAATATTAACTAAAACGTTATTAAAATCGCTATTAAGTCATATAAATGGCTACAAAACAATAACCAGACAAGAAAAATCATTTTAGTAATTTTAAGTAGTGACTAGATATGAAAAAATGAGATAAATTTTAAGCGATTAAAGGATGCTAGAAAAAGGAAATCTGAGGCTAATAAGCCTTTTTCACTTAATGCTCATTTTCCGGAAATAACCGATGATTTGATCTTGAATTTAACTCATGAGAAAGGCGTCAAATAGGAATCAAGAATAGGAGTGTTTTGGCTTATTTGAAGAAAAAACAAGTGAAGGAGATTTGAATTTTAAGAGTCGAAATGTTAGTAAATGATTTGATTCAAAATTAGGATATTATCCTTTTCCCATTTAGCATAAACTAGAGAACTATTCCAATGCCTTGTTGGTAAGAGAACGGAAATAGGGGGTTTTAAAGCTGCTTATGTTGAGAAAAGAGATGATATTGGTTTTTGAGGAAAAGATTCAAATTATTTTGAGGTTTATGTTTAGCTTGACTTAAAAACGGAAACATGTTTTTCAAGTTGCTAAATAATTTATAAGATTTGTGATTCTATGGGGTCCTTTAATGCAAAAACCATTAATTGATGTTCTTTTCATGTCAGAAAAAAGAAAGACTGTTCTCTTACTACTGAAAGATGGTGCAAAGGAAATGAGTCCTCTTATAGATCATCTGAAAACTTCAAGGCAATCATTGCTCCCACAAATGAAAATACTGGAAGAGCATCATCTGATTACTCACTATGATGACATTTATGAATTGACATGTATTGGAAAACTTATTGTTGATAGTATGGTTCCTTTACTAGATAAAATCGACGTTCTTGATGCTAACATTGATTACTGGGGAAGTCGTGAACTTGCTTTCATTCCACCTCAGCTTTTAGAGAAAATATCCCAGCTAGATAAATGCGAAATAATAAATCCATCCATTCATGAGTTGTTTTCTATTCATACATCAATCAATCCAAAATGTGAAGAAGCTTCATGTGTTTATATCGTAACTAATATACTATACCCCGATTTTCAATCGACAATTGTAGATATACTTGAAAAAAATACTGGTATACAGTATATCGTTTCTCAAAAACTGCTTGACGAGATAAAAACAAAATACCAAAAAGAATTTGCAACTTTTCTTAAGAACAAGTCCTTCAAGATGTATGTTTGCAATAAAGAAATGAAATTTTTGTATTTTACGTTTGATAGTGAACAATCACTTCTAACCGTGTTAAACAAGAAAGAGGAATTTGATCATAAGTTCATGTTATGTAAAGACCAGGATGCAGTCGACTGGATTAAAGAGCTTTTTGAATATTACTTTGAAGATTCAACGCTGATAACTGAAATATAACATTCCAAACTTTTCATCATATTTATAGATCAAAGGTTGTAGTTGCTAGCGTACAAATAAATAGAGTTACCTATATCCCAATATTGCCCAGACCATAAAATCAATTGAACTGGCCATTCCCTGATCCGGAATCATTTGCTGGAACAGAAGAAGATCAATTATCACAGCTGAGGTCACTGAGAGATTCTATTAAAATGAAGGCCGAACAATTTTTTGAAGAAAATCTCATGTTTGGGATTATCATTTTTACTCTGATCAATACTTCATTATCCTTTGGAGTATGTTTATCGACCTCTTTGAAATTTAGTGCCATGTGGATAGAGTAGTCTTGAATTTGAGATTATCAAATTGACTCATTATTCCATCCATTCTAATTAGATAAACTCGAAATCCTCTGCTGTAAAAAATCCCAAATTACATAAGTGAGGAAAATAAAATACTTTGAAAACACAAAAAATCTTGCTGTTACCACATCTGCTCTCGCAAAGCTCTGATTATTAAATAATATCTCTTGAAAAATTCAATTTTACAATGCTATCAATAAAAATAATAGATCAGAACCGCTCTTTTGATGTGCTAAAACTCTGGACATCAAGAATTTTATTTTATTTTATTCTTTTTTTGCTTACCTTAGGACTCTCCCATTACATTTTAATGCAGCTGGGTCCTTCGAGCTATAGTATGGCAAGTGCACGATACATGATAAGTGCACTTATACAAAGCGAAGCCGCCATAATGGCTATAATTGTTACGTTAAGCCTTGTTGCTGTGGAACTTGCAGCCAGTTCCTATTCTGTGAGAATGATAGATCTCCTTAAAGTCTATAACCCGGACTTCTGGATACTCATAATGATCTATATCCTTTCAATGATCTATAGTATATTCGTACTCATGTCGATCTCAGACAAAAGTAGCAGCAAAATCGAACTGATGATATCCTTTGCATATCATACAGGAGTTTATTCTTTCCTTATCCTCTTCCCTTACCTTTTCAGAACACTTCAGATGCTGAAACCTTCAACATTACTGAATATGCAGGCAATGAAAATAAGCACACCCAACATCATGAAAGCCATTAGTTCGGATGTCCATACTGCTCATGAAAAGGACCCCATACAACCAATAATTGATATTGTCAGTAGCGCCCTTTTAAACCACGACTTTGAAACCATCCGGAATGGTCTCAATATCATAGGTATGCGATCAAAAGAGATATTCCTGTATAAAGAAATAGATGAAACTGAAATGAAGATGATTTCTTATTATATCTTTTCACGCCTGGCAAGATTTGCTAAGTTCACCCTGAATCATAATGATGAAGATGCAACATTTATAGTTATCAAGAACCTCGAAGTTCTATGGGATGAATTGAAAAATAAAGATCCTAGAGAATCGGTATTACAGGCTTCTTCTTCGCTTGAGGAAATAGGGAAGGTTTCGGCAGATATGTCTGAAATAAATGTATTATCTGCTGTGATCAATCATCTTTATGATATAGGACAATGGTCACTGGATTATAATTATGATGGAGAGACCTCAAGGATAATTGATTCCCTTTCTTCGGTTTGTTTAAGCTGTATAGAAAAACGCATGGACCCATGGATCATAGAGAATATCATTATTAGTTGTATCGGAAAACTTGGAGTAAAAGCATCATATTCTGGAAAGTTTTTATCGATTCAGCAAACTATCGAGTCCATGAATGATCTGAACCTTTCAATGGAAATTGGAGAATCTTCGCAATACCAGCATCTTTGTGGAAAAACAGAAAAGATCATAGAATACATAAGTAAAGATTAATCACCATTTTGTTAATGATCTCCCTGGCTAATTCCCCATTCTAATTTGATAAGCATTTTTCCTCACATATAATTTGCAAACGAATTTGGATTTCTTATCTTATTCTGCAAATTCGAAATCAACATCAATTGATAAACAACAAAGTTCACATTAACATATAATTCTATGCTCTCTTTTAGATTATCTTATTGAGCTCATTTTCTCCAAGCCTGTATTTTACAAAATGATGAAGTGTTACATGGGATGGAAAATTGATAATGCCCTTATCTTCTTCAAAAGAGAGAAGCTGCGCTTCTTCTTTTGTTAGAGTGGATATTGTTTTTTCAAACGAGAGGTTCTTTGTTGAGATAACTGGCTATTGAATCTCTGGTATGGATTCCGTTCGAAACATTGTGATAATATTTCATGGACTGGCAGATATTCTAATATATAAACATAATGAATGATCTACGCTCATACAACGTTCATTGGTAATGAAAAGAGTTATATTTTTAAAGTTGAAATCTAATTTGATGATCACAATTTAATAATCGCAACATTTCAAAAAGTATATATGTGGTTGCAAGGTTAAAATAAAAATATAATATTACATATATATATGCATGATTCGAAGGTTAAGCTATGGAAAGTGATAAAAAATCAGTATTAAATCTTGAAGATGCACTACTAAAAACTGATAAAATAACTGCAGAAAGTATCATTCGCAGTAACTTACTTGATAAGCAAGTAGATGTGTTTAAGGTAATTGATTTGATAATCTCACCTGCACTTGAAAGTATTGGGCATAAATGGGAAAATGGAGATATTGCCCTTTCACAGGAATATATGGCAAGTAAGATCACAGAAGAAATTATTAATGAAATATTGCCACCTGAAAATCCAATGAGAACTTCAAAACCAAACATAGGCATTACTACCCTTGAAGACCAGCACATGCTTGGGAAACAGATATTGAAGAGTCTATTAAACTCAAAAGGTTTTAACCTTACTGATTATGGTAGCATACCTATCGAAAAGATAAAAGAAAAAATAAAGTCAGATAATATCGAAGTTCTTTTTATATCCACCCTTATGTTAAACCAGGCACTAGCAATAAAAGAAGTAACTAAGTTTATAGAGTTAGAAAAAACCAATACTAAAGTCATAGTAGGTGGAGCACCTTTTCTTTTTGATGATAGATTGTGGAAAGAAGTCAATGCCAATGCAATGGCTAAGACTGCTGTAGGTGGTATGTATATAATTCAGGAAATGATGGGGTAATATGATGATTAAAGAAGAAATGACATCTATGGAACGTGTACTGACCACACTCGGGCAGGAAGAACCCGATAGATTACCTTATTTTCTCCTGTTAACCATGCATGGTGCTAATGAACTGGGAATGTCAATTAAAGAATATTTCTCAAATCCTGAATATGTGGCTGAAGGACAAATACGCATGAGGGAGAGGTATGGACATGACTGCTACTATACTTTCTATTATGCATCGCTTGAGGTAGAGGCTTGGGGAGGAAGTACAATATTCTATGAGGACGGTCCTGCAAATTCAGGAGCACCTTTCATAAAAAACATTGAAGACATAAAAAATCTAGAAGCACCGGATATATGGGATAGCCCACAGCTTCTTAAAGTCCTGAAAACAACAGAAATACTAAAAGAGCAGGCGGGGGATGAAGTACCAATAATTGGAGTTGTAATGTCACCATTTTCTACCCCACCTATGCAGCTTGGTTTTGACAAATATTTTGACCTCATTTATGAAAACCGTGAATTGTTCGATAGACTCATGGAGGTTAATACAGAATTCTGCATCGAATGGGCAAATGCTCAATTGGAAGCAGGAGCTACAGCTATTTGTTATTTTGATCCTGTATCTTCGCCAACAATTGTTCCAAAGGAGTTGTATAGGGAAACTGGAAATAAGATCGAGCAAAATGTTATTTCCAACCTTAATGGTCCAACTGCAGTTCACCTTGCATCAGGAAAGGCTTTACCGATAATAGATGATATTGCAGATGCAGGAGCTGCGGTAGTCTGTACCAGTTCATTAGAAGATCTTGCAGAAGTCAAAGCAGCATGCAAAGGCAAGATGTCTGTACTTGGTAATCTGAATGGTATTGATATGAGAAACTGGACTCCTGAAATAGCCGATAATAAAGTTAAAGAGGCTATTGATAAGGCTGCAAAGGGAGGAGGTTTCATTCTTTCAGACAACCATGGCGAAATCCCATATCAGGTATCAGATGAAGTTCTTATAGCTATTTCTGATGCAGTCAGGAAGCACGGATTTTATCCAATTAATAGGTGAAAACTATTGATAGACAATATCTGCTTAATTGTCCCCGAGGATATCGTTAAGGAGGTCGAGTACATTGTAAGTAGCAATGACCTCTTAAAAAATATCAATGTCATCTCGATACCTTATACGAATTTACTCGAACAGAATTTTGATTGTGTGAACTGTAGTTTGATTCAAGAATCACTTGAGAGCTCGGAATGTTTCTACAAAGCTTTATTGATCCATGGTTTTGAATTCCCTCAGATCGTAAAATCACCAGAATGCAATATAACACTTCATACACATGGGATGGAGAATCTATACGAACTTATGCTGAGTGCTAGAGAACTGCAAGAACATAAAGGAAAATTAATAATCTCATCTGGATGGCTTGATAAGATCATCAGTAATACAGAAAATGATGAACAGGAAAAGGAAAGGGTCAGGAAATATATTGACACATCCTATTCCTCCATCCTCCATATTGAAACTGGTTTTTATGAAAGCAGTTCTAGCAATATAAAAAAACTATCAGAAATAACTGGAAAATCTTTCAAAACAGTATCTATTGATATGGACCTCATGAAAGTGCAACTAAAGAGCATCGTTCTTGAACATGACTGTATCAGTAAAGCTGAAAACTTAAAAGAATCAAATGAAAGGATTGCATCCTACTCAATGTCCATTGAAATCATAAAGGAACTTGTAGAACTTAAGACCGAAGAAGATGTTATAGAAAAAATAGCACAAACGTGTCATGTTCTGTTTGCACCAGAGAAGGTCAGTTATATTTCATTGAGAAAAGGACTTGTTCAATCACAAATATCCATAATGTCTGATTCAAATGCTGATTTGAACAAGGAGTTACTTGAAACGGATAAAATGTATTTGATTTTTAATAATCGGGATGGATTCATCCTGAAAATCGCTGATAGTAACGAGATTATGGGGACCATTGAAGTTCAAAAAGTATTTAGTCCTCAGAAAATATCGGAATACCTGAATACAGCTCTTATTATTGCAAAGGCATCATCCCTTGTTGTATCGAACATTCGAAGATATGAGGAACTTAGTGAATCAAAAAAACAGCAACGCGAGCTTGCTGACATGTTGATGGTGATGAATAAGATATTGAGACATGATATTGCTAACAACCTCAACGTAGAAATAAATGCCATTGAATTATATAATCTTAAAAAAGAGGACAGGTTCCTTAAAATGGCACAGGATTGTGCACATAGAAGTGCAAAAACTATCGAAAATATGAAAGATATTGAGGAAAGTCTGTTCTCAGATGAACGGGATCTTCTGCCGTATCATGTCCGCAATACAATTGAAAGTACATGTTCCCATTTTGATATCCTTAGCAATATAGAAGGCGATGCACTCATAATGGCAGACAGTGCTCTCCCCTCGACTATTGAAAATATTGTGCGGAATGCGCAGGTTCATGGCAAGGCAGACGATGTTCAAATTTTTATTGAAGATGATGAAACCAAATGTACTATCAATATTCAAGATAATGGGATTGGAATTCCTGAAGAGATTAAAACACGCATATTTGATGAGGGAGTCAAATATGGAGATACTGGCAATACGGGCCTTGGTCTATATATTGTGAAAAAGACTATTGAAAGATATAAAGGCACCGTATCTGTAAAGAATAATGAACCGAAAGGTGCTACTTTTGTAATTGAATTACCATCTATTCACATTATGTAAAATGCATATCATTAAACATTAAAATACTAGGGAATTGGTAATTAAATAAAAAAGGATTTGACCTTAATTATGTTAAAATTTAAGGAATCCTTTACGCTGGAGCCAGTCGACCTGAGGTCTTGTGTATTTCCAGATCACATCAGCTTTCTCATCCTGGAAAGACCATGGTGTAGCTATAACAACATCGCCCTGGCGTACCCACATTCTCTTCTTCTTTGAACCAGGGATCCTGCCCATACGTACAACTCCATCAAGGCATTGTAATCTTACCCTGTTTGCACCAAGAAGAGTGGATACTGTTGCAAGCACCTCTCCATTCTCTTTTCGTGGGGTTCGTACACGTACTACTTCCGGTGTTCCCGCAGACGCATGTGATGCGCTCTTTTTCCTTTTATTACTGTTATAATTTGCCAGATTAATACCTCATTATTGTGTAGATCATAAATATAGTAATTTGCATTATTCAAGTATTTCAAAACAAGAATATATTTTCGAATACAGATTCTAGATTATTTGGACTGCCTCTATTCAGAGTTCAAAGTATATAAACTAACTTATTCACTTCAATATAAATAAGCATATCCCGTATAATTTAAGATTGAGTATATTCTTTTTGAAGGATGAAAGCATGTGACCAGAATGTAAAAATGCAGTATGCAGACCATTTATCAGCAGCTATTTATTCTGTACCTAAAAAAATACTTTGCGTTCTCATTCTCTTCCCAGAGCCCAAAAATATTTCCTTCGGTATCAAAGCATACGGCAAGGTAGCTCCATCCTGGCACTGGCATTTGATTTATGCCAACATATCCTCAAATTCCATATTATCTTTGGAATGGAAGGATCTAAAGATTTCTTTCCATGTAATCTACGTGAGTTCCTTTACCTACAAGTAAATTGTACGAATCAGTATCAGAATTATAGTTGACAAGTACATTGTTAATAGATATTATATCCCCATACTTTGCAGTCTTCAAAATTGCATTATCTTCAGTTACATTATGTACTGGCAGAACAGCATATACAGGCTTTCGGGAAGTTCCATCACATATTTTATAAAGACTGTTCTTTTCATTTCCAAGGTCACCTGATAGCAAGGAGCACACTACGTTTATATGCTTATCAACATGCTTTTTCAAATCTGCAAATCTCGCGAATCTGGCTTTTGCAGGCACATGATATTTCATTTCTGTAACATTATCCTTACGTAAAATAGCGTATGTGAATTTGATATCAGTATTCATGAAACGATATGAGTCTTCGCAATCTGCCATTGCTTCCATGAGTCTTGTAAGCTTAATATCCTGCTTTTGTTCAAAACTCCAGCATTTTTCAGGATTACAACCAGCGCCCCATATGAATGAGCATGGTCCATATATCCCCAGACCTCTAGCCTTAAGTTTGATCGTGAGATTGCGCGCTTCTATTGAATTCACTTTGTCTGCAGGTTCAATAATGATGATATTTCCATCTTTTGAAAGCTTTTCAGACAATTGCATCACAAGATCAGCTTTTTCATCGACATTTGTCCCTTCCAGCTCATTAAGAACATTTGAAAATACCATCAGATCGATATTATCTGGAATCTTTGCTAAATCCAGTTTCTTAATATCTGATTTTATAGGATCTTCAATGACAAATCTTGACTTGAATGCAGCATATTCCGGAACAAGGTATCTGTAAGCCTCAATATTCTCATCATATTTTTCTATTGAATGGATTATCGCCTGATAATCATCAAGCCTATTGCAAAAATCTATAATTGAAAGTGGTATTGTTCCTGCACCAGTCCCTACATCCAGTATCTTCATTCGCTTTTTCAATAGGCCTTGCTGTGCTAGTTTGTATAATATGTGTTGGAACTGAACAAAATAAACCGGGAATTGATATTCAAGATAACCAAGAATGTGATAGCCTTTTTCGTATTTGATCTTCTTGGACTTACTTTTTTTCCAATAGCTTGATTTTTGTGCAACGACCGCTTCCCTCATTTTTTGAATTGTCCTGGGATCGTCCCATGCTTTTGCAGCCTTTTTTTCTATATACTGCTCAATAAGTCTCTCAAGTTTTCGTGAAACAGAAGGAGAGCTAAAAAATGAATTATTTTTCTTGATCTCATCTTCAGATAACTCTATCATTCCCTTTGGTGAACGGGAAACTTTAAAATCATCAGCATCGGCCAGCAAATCTATGCCAATATCAAGAATTTTTGGCTGAATGATATTATAAATTTCCTCTGTTGACATCTCACTTTTAATGTAGTTACGAATTTCAGATAACATGAACTCCGGTTTCATGCGTGAGACGTATTTGATAGCCGATATGATTTCCCTTTCAGACATATTGTTTCCTGATTGGTTTGGAGGGGTGATAAACTTAGTGATAAAAGAATATTTTTCAACCACAATCTTAAAAAAGCTAAAATAGATTGTTAACTTTTATCTATTATATGAATTCAAATCATGAAGATCTGGTCAAGTCGCTTAATCCTAAGCAGGAAACGTATGTAAATCTGGAACTGCCTGAACCGACAAACGGTGAATATCTTCTTAGTGTATTTCATCTTGTACCAGGAGGAAAATTCAATTTTTTACAGGCTGCAGCAGAGGTAGCTGCCGAATCATCCACCGGTACCAATTTTAAGGTTAATACGGAAACCCCTTTTTCCAGAGTAATGAATGCATTGGTCTACCAGCTTGATCTCGAGAGGGAACTTGTATGGATAGCCTATCCATGGAGACTTTTTGACAGAGGGGGAAATGTACAGAACATTCTTACTTACATAGTCGGAAATATTCTTGGAATGAAAGAAGTAGCTGCATTAAAACTACTTGATGTCTGGTTCCCACCGTCTATGCTGGAGCAATATGACGGACCTGGTTTTACTATAGATGATATGCGTAAATATCTCAATGTGTATGATAGGCCAATCCTTGGAACTATTGTGAAACCAAAAATGGGATTGACCTCTGCTGAATATGCAGAAGTATGCTATGATTTCTGGGCAGGTGGCGGAGATTTCGTTAAAAATGATGAGCCTCAGGCAAACCAGGATTTCTGTCCATACGAAAAAATGGTTGTACATGTCAAGGAAGCTATGGATAAAGCAGTTAGGAAGACTGGGCAGAAAAAGGTACACTCATTCAACGTTTCAGCTGCTGACTTTGATACCATGATCGAAAGGTGTGAAATGATAGTCAACGCTGGATTTGAGCCTGGGAGCTATGCATTCCTCATTGATGGAATAACTGCCGGCTGGATGGCTATACAAACTATCAGACGAAGATATCCTGATGTTTTCCTTCACTTCCACAGAGCAGCCCATGGAGCTTTCACAAGACCTGAAAATCCACTTGGATTCTCTGTGCTTGTGCTTTCAAAATTTGCAAGACTTGCCGGAGCCTCAGGTATTCACACAGGTACCGCTGGTGTTGGAAAAATGAAAGGTACACCACAAGAAGATGTTGTTGCTGCACATGGCATCCAGTACCTGAGATCAGATGGCCATTTCTTCAATCAGTCATGGGCAAAGGTACCTGATTCCGACAAAGATGTTGTTGATCTTGTACACGAAGATACAGCTCATCATGTAATCTTGGAGGATGACAGCTGGAGGGCTATGAAAAAGTGCTCTCCGATTGTATCCGGTGGGCTTAATCCAGTAAGACTGAAACCATTCATTGATGTCATGGGCAACGTTGATTTCATTACAACCATGGGTTCAGGAGTTCATGCACATCCAAAAGGTACCCAGGCTGGTGCAAAGGCATTGGTACAGGCCTGTGAAGCATATCTAAAAGAAATAGATATTGAAGAATATGCTAAAGATCATGAAGAATTGGCACAGGCAATCGAATTCTTCACAAAGGCATCGAAAGATGCTATGTGATTCTTTTTTGGAACTGATTTTAAAATTTTAAAAGAATAGAATGAGTATGGGAAGTCAAGTGACTTCCCTGTCTAGGGACAATAACCCGGTTCCTTTCGAAACATTTTTCCCAAATCGCTCATACTCCAGATAAATGTAATAAATTTAATTTAGTAGCTGAAAGCTTGAACGTGAGCAGACCCGCCGTTTGTGTGGAGTAGCGTGGATATGGTCTGTCAGCGTTCGTGTTATTTTCATACATTTTTGTTTCAGCTTCGATTAGTCCATATCGTACCACCGATTGGTCAACGCAGTTCTCCCAAGCTTGAGCTTGTGTGACTGCAATTATAAGTATTAATTTTAACTATATAAATATATCTACACACAAATATATCATAGTAATGATGATGATGAGATGGGTGGTTGTCCCGATCAACTGAAATAATACCCAATACTTGAATAAAATCACATGAGACCTATTTGTATTACAAAAATAACAATTCATAAATGAGTTAGTGGTACTATGGATATTTTAGGGATGGTATATATCTGCCAGAGCTCTGGGATGCCTCTGGGAATCAGTGATGATATCGGAATCAATGCAGATGGATCAGGTAGTAAGGATTATTGTACATATTGCTACCATAAAAGTGAATTTCTAGAGTCTGCCCTTACTGTTGAAGAAATGATATTAAAGTCATCTGAAATATTATGGCAGCAGATTGGAGATATTACTCAGGAGGCAAAGAAAATTAGGCAAAACATTCCAAATTCGAAGAGATGGAAATAATTATTTTTGTTATTATGTAATCTGAATAAAACATCTCAGATATATGTTAAATTCAAGTGTTCATATCCGCATGAGCGGGTAATGAACAAACTTGTAAATTCAAAATTATGCTGCTACGACCTTAATGTTAAAGGTAAGTGCTTCGCCAGCAAGTGGATGATTCATATCTAATTTAACTTCATCATCGGTCATACCTACTATTTTTGCAGGCATCTGCTGTCCATCCGGACTCTTTACCAGAAGCATCATTCCAAGCTCGATCTCCATATCTGCTTTAATCATCTCTTTTGGAATTGACTGTGTAAGAGCATCATTATATTCACCATAAGCTTCAGCTGCTTCGATGCGGAATTCTTTTTCTTCACCGACTTCCATATCCTTTACAGAATCATCAAAGCCTTTAATGACCTGACCTTCACCCACTGTAAACTCAAGTGGTTCATCATGGTCCTCAGAACTATCAAAGACTGTACCATCATCAAGTTTGCCGGTGTAGTCTATTTTAATTGTATCGCCGTCTTTTATTACCAATATATCATCTCAGTGTTAAAATTGAACGAATCTTTCCCGTTCGCGTCCTCGAGGTTGCCAACATTACTTAGCTGTTGTGGTAATGCCATTAAGGACCAAAGAATAAAAAAGAAAATCATTAAAAGAGAATAATGATCAGTGCGCTAGTGGACAGATATTATCTCTTTTTCTGTATACATTCAAAATTGTATTTTCACTGAGTTGATAGCTGAGTAAATTTTTTGATATTACAGTGGAAAAATTCCCTTCTTATAATGACCTTAATAGCAGCTTACTCTTACCATACTCTAAAATGTCTGAAACGCTGGTGTGTTCTTCTTGATAATTTCCACCCCATAATTAAACCTCCTGTTTATATCTGGAAAACTCCCATTTCCCTTTATAATTGGGCCTTCATACCCATTTTACACTTAATTTTTTTGTATATAATATGAATCGCTTCAATAATTTAATGATATTGTTAAATTTAATATCATTAAATTTATTCACAACCAGATGATTGCTTACTGCTGTTCAGCGATGCATAATGCTGATCTCTGTGCTAATTCCATTGCGTATCTTCTGTATATCACAATGCAAACTTATAATAGCATAAACATCGTAGTTTGAACAGATATATATATTTAGTGTTGTATAAAATATGCCAAATGGACAAAACCATGATATGATCAATATGGCAGTATTGATTCTTGCATTAGCAGCTTTCTTTTACTTTATATTATGGAACGAAAGTATAATTTGCTCCAGATATCTGGATCTCTATACAATCCTCATTTTTTCTTTATCTTATTTGTTTGCAACATTCTTCCTTAGTCCAGATCTTGATATAGAGAGCAAGCCATACAAAAGATGGGGTATTCTCAGATTGATATGGTGGCCTTACAAGGTCATACTCAAACACAGGGGATTTTCCCATAATACCATAATCGGACCATTTTCAATAGTGTTGAACCTGGCAATAATAGTAATTCCATTCCTATTGCTTGCAGGTGTTCAGCTGCAAAAGATACCTCTGAATTATGTTGCAGTAACAATATTAGGGATGGTAATGTCAATGGAAGTCCACATAATATCAGATTGTTTGGTCTCTAAATTCAATGATCATTTTTGAGATAATTGATGATCCATTGACCATATGGAGATTTTCAGATATCATAAGACTCTGTCAATAGTAAATCAAACTAGATCATCCAGTTGTATGGCATACAGAGCAAGAAACCATATAAAATACTAACATTTTAGTGCAGGTATGGAATATGAGAAAAAAGAGTTTGAAAAGGAAACACTCGCAAACATCGATTTTACAGATATGTCTTTCAAGAACTCAAAGTTTATTGATTGCAGTTTTGAAGCTTGTAATCTATCCAGTGTAGTTCTTGATAATACAAGATTCCAGGATGTGAAATTTGAGAATTGTAAAATGCTGGGACTTGATCTATCAAAATGTAACGATTTTATATTTTCAATTGGATTTGAAGAATCATTTATTTCTCTTTCAGTATTCTCAGACATGGATCTGGAAAATACAGATTTCATCAATTGCCAGATACATGATTGTGATTTTGTAAATAGCAATCTTAAAAATGCTAACTTTGATGGTTCAGACCTTAGTAATAGTCTTTTCAGAAATACCAACCTTCATTCCACATCATTCAAAAATGCAAAGAACTACAGCATTGACCCGAATAATAATTTCCTGAAAAAAACAAAATTCTCAATTCCTGAAGTCATTTCCCTCTTAAATGTATTTGACATTGAAATTGAATGAAATATCCAACAACAAATCCATTAATGATGTTGCCATAGAATATATTATTCTTAACAGAGAAATTATGAGCATTCTAAGCAATCTTGTATGTCCATCTGAAATAGCAGGTATTCTGGATAACAGAATTCGCAGAATTTTTCAAGAACCTGAGAAGATATTAGGCCCTTATGTTAAAAAAGGTATGACCGTTGTGGACCTTGGATGTGGTCCCGGTTACTTTTCAATATCATTGGCCACCATGGTTGGTAATTCCGGTAAAGTTATAGCTGCTGATCTGCAGGAAAGGATGCTCAAAAAAGTGGTTCTCTTTAACATCGTGTGGGTAAACTCAGTTTACCTGCCATCAAGAATATCATTGTACTCCTACACTTCTCAGTCTTTAATCCATATGATCTCTTAAAAGCAGTCTTGATCTTGTTGTTCAATCCTTCGACAACACCATTACTGATTCCTTGCTTAATTGATTCCAATATCCCATGAGAATTCCGCTTTATCATTTTAGCTAATGTGATAATTTCCTTGATGTTACTATGCGTTCCCCAATAATGCCATTTATCAAGATATTCCTTTGCTACTGCTATATTTTTGATCTCCCACAGACGTTGAAGTCCAAGCTTGAATCTATAAGCTTTCGCTGTCTTAGTATCCAGATCTTTGATCGAACCCATCTTAGTTATTTCTCTATTCGATAGATTTTCAGGATTTTTCAACCACATAAATCTCGTTTTACCAAGTTCTTTATTTGTTTGATATTCCTTCCTTCGAACCTTATCAATGGCATCATTCATCATTTTGACAATATGGAACTTATCGTAAACTATCTTAGCATTTGGGAAATATTCTCTTGCTCCACCCTTAAAAGCAGGATACATGTCCATTGAAATACACTTGATATCATCGGGATCTATCTTCCTGGAAAGAACTTCTCTGAAGTTCTTGAAAACAGTTCTTTTCTTCCCATTTTCAATATGAATTACTCTTGATTGATTTAGATCATAGAACAAGGTCACATAGCTGTGACCTTTTTTAACGGAGATTTCATCCACTCCGATAGTATCTAGCTCAGAGAGATCCATCTTTGCTCTTGCTTCTTCAACATAATGAGCTAGAATTATCCAGACTGAATTTTCATTAATGTTGACCAATTCAGCAATGGAAGAGATACTCATTTCTTTAGACATAGCAACGATCAGTGCTTCAAAAAATAATGTGAATCCAGTGTTCTGTCTGGTCCAGGGAACTTCAACAAGTTTTACCCCATCCCCATCACACTTTGTTCGGGGAACTCTTGCATGAATGTATGTTTCATGATGGAAAAAATCAAGGTGTCTCCATACTTTTTCTTTGGTATCATGGAGATCACACAGTTCGTTGCAAACAGGACAGGGGAACTTCGTTCCCCTTGTAAAATCAAGATAAATATCCATTCTTTTATTAGAAACATCAAGATTAATGTCTTTTACATACCAAGGACTTGAGAGTCCTAATGCAAGTTGTATAAGGTCTTTATCTTCCATACCAATTGAATTGGAGAATATGAATATTAACTTACCCACTCAATCTTAAGGAGATCCAAAAAAGTAAAAAAGAAGATTTCAGATACTGAAATTGAAGAAAGAATCATTCTGCACAAATGTGAAAGCGATAGGATTGGATTATCAGATAAGGTCGATCTTGCCATAACTTTGTACATGCTTCATGAAGTTCCACATAAGGAAAAAACTCTCAATGAAATAGCATTTATTCTAAAACCAAATGGGTATTTACTTATAGCTGAGCCATATATCCATGTCTCAAAAAAAGCATTTGAACACACAGTAAAAATTGCCTTAGATGCAGGATTCGCGCTTGTGGAAAAGTCAGAGATATTTTTTAGCAGAGCTGTTCTCCTAAAAAACTCTGAATAGTTTTTGCAGAGCAAATTGGTAATTTCTGCGTACAGTAACAACAAATTTTCGAGGTATCAACAGATATACTGGTTTTTAAGAAATATCTTCGTTTCTTTTCTGTTCTCCATGAATAATAGCTACAGTAGCTATCAGTAAATTCACTTTGATCGATAGCATTAATTTCTATTATTTCAACATGAGAATAAAATATTTTTAACGTTTGTTTCAACAATCCAGCAAAATAGATAGAGCTTAATCTTGTAATGAATTTCTGAAGTGTAGTAAAGTGTGGAACCTGTTTAAATCCAATTCTTGATTTTACTTTATCCATGACTTCAACAATTTCTACAATGTCCCTATATACTCATCGAGATATTCTTTCAACAAAATCAATTTTAATAGCTGAGTCCTGTATTTATTTTCTTTTTGAATATTTGCAACTATATATCTGAATGTGTAAGTTTCCCGATACATGTAGCGCTGTATCAACAAATATTAAGTACTTATTGGACATGCCATAAAATCACAGATTGAATGGAAGTTCCAGATTTTGTTGCAATAGCTGTCAGTTTCCGGAGAAAAATTTCCATATCTTCTTTGTTTCCTGGTCATCAACATTATCCACATGAAATATCTTTCCTGAAGGAGATGATAACACTGATGTACTTATATTGCTCAGATCACTTTTTCGCTGGAAAGGATTGGAACCGGATTCCAGAGATTGAATATGGTTTTGCACCATAAGGACCATATATCGGTTTATATTACGAAAACGGAAGGTCAGTTGCTTATCGTCTATAGATGTAGCACCTGTCCTGTAACGTGAAAGTCCCAACATGAACGCAGGTAACAATAAAAGCAATCCCAACCAGCCGTATGGCAATAATTGCATGGGCAGAATAATTATAATTGCAGTTACAAATGTGCGGAAAAGATAACGTTTCCTGCTCCTTCGGGGAACAGATGTCATGGAGGTGGGTATTTTGTACTCCGGTAATATTCTTTCCAGAAAGGTTGCAAGTTCCCTTTTATGCAAAAGAGGACAGATAATGGTCACATATTCCTGATCCCGAAGGCCACCGCCTGCAACCTCTGAATTGATCGCACACAGGCCAAATGGCTGTCTGAACAATCCTTCCTGTATTGACAGGGCCTGTATCCTGTTGACCTTTAATGTGAATTCCTTCTGCTCGATCATACCCCATGAGATATTGAGATATTCGTGCTGCCTGCGTATGCTAAAGTTTGCGTATTTTACCATGTACGCAAGAACTGACACAAGCCATGAAAGTAGCAGCAATGACAGTAATATTATCACGATCAAAAGTATGTCAGTGTTGCTTTCAGGGATCAGTTGTTCAATAAGAAGATCAGTGATATCTTCCGGAATATACGGATAGAATTGAGAAAATGCAGCTGCTATAAAGGAAAATAGCAGCATGAACCTTCCGGAAGTTGCTCCTGCCAGGAATATCTTCCTTATAGGTAAAACATAACTGGCTGTTATTCCATATTCGGTGTCATGTTCTGATACGTTATCAGATATATCTCCTTTGCTTTCCTCAGCATCGACATGAGATCTGCTTTTTGACCCACTCTCTAAATATGACCTGATCCTTTGTGCCTCTTCCATTTTTACCGCTTTAAGGATGACCTCTGATTCCATTCCACCGCCGGCTGTCTCTATCCGCACAGTTGCAACATCCAGTAAACGCTGAAGAAGCCCGGTGCGGATATTTACGGTCTGTACCCTCTCTTTTTTGAGAGACCTCTCCTTTTTGAATATAAGACCTAGTTTTATGTGCAGGTATCCTTCTTCATACCTGTAAGTATAGAGGTACCATCTTAACGTTGAAAGCGCAAAAAAAGCAACAGCAGGAATGACTAATATCCATATATATGAGAGCACAGCACTCAGTTCTATTTCTTCACTTATCGAAAGCAGGAACAGAAAAACAGGCGGAAGCATGTAGACAAAACTTCTTACAGCTTCCATTATTATCATTAAAGGATGCTGACGCTTTATATCAGACATCTTCATCACTCACTCTGGCCAGAGCAGCTATCTCTCCCATAAGTTGTGAGGACTTTTCCTTTGAAAGCGCGGGGATTCGGTGCTCCGTGGCAGCTGTTGATATGCTTAATGTGGCCAATCCGAAATATCGCATCAGAGGACCATACTCAGTATCCAAATGCTGAACTCTGATCATGGGTATGAGAGTGCGCCTTATTATGAAGATACCATGCTGTATATCTATCTCGTCTTCCCGGATCTCATAACGCCAGAACCTTATCCTGAGCTGAGGTGCTATTATTGCATCCCATATGGTATAAACTACAATAACTCCAACAACGATCCATCCCCATATATCAGGCAGGCTCCGGAAAATATCTTTTAGCAGTACAAGATACACTACAGGGATCAAAAGGAGAAGAAGTCCTTTCAGTATCCCTCCGATAAACCAGGCCTTCAATGCCCGAGGATCGATACGTTCAGTAGGTTCATTATCAAGCAATGTCTTCATTCCATTTTTTGTTATTTATTTCAAAAGAACTTAACATATCTGTCTGTATATATTCTTTATTCATTGTAATTATCGGCAGGTATGTTATTATACACGTCTTTTAGTAAAGCATTGGTGATGGAGCAGCTCTGTAGAAATACTCTACCTTACTACACATCACGGATGTGAAAAACACTATCTGTGTTCATCTGTGTTAGCTTTTAAACGGATTTTTAGCAGGCACTCAACGCCGTAAGAGGTGAGTGTATCTGCGGCTATGACTTAAAAATCGTTGATGATCTGAGTTTCTACAGAGCTAAAAGATGATTATCTTTATATACTGACAGACTTATTTACAAGTCTCCTTTGACATTCAAGGTATTTGCCTAAATAGTCAAGTGGAGTATAAAAACAAGATTGTAGAACTCTTTTAATGATCAGTTTTTGATCTAAAACAGGTTTTATTATAGTAATTGCACATTGCAATTGTTTTTGCAGTTTGGTTCTTAAGTAACTATTCTTATGCATACTTGTTTTCCGTTAAGTTTCAAACGATCCATCTCCAGATGAACACTCACAAATTAAAATTTCAACCTTGAATTATGTTCTTACAAAGAACTTTTAATTCATATTATTGGAGTTCTTAAATATTACAATTGAAGAATTTCCAGTTATTATATTTCTTAAAATGGGATAAATATGGTATTTATAGAACACTTGAATAACGATAAATTGAACCTTAAAAATGAGGTCTTATCAGGGCTTACAGTTTCACTGGCTCTTGTACCAGAAGCTGTAGCCTTCTCAATAATAGCGAATGTTAGTCCACTGGTTGGGCTTTACTCTGCATTCATAATTGGATTAATAACTGCGATAATGGGTGGCAGGCCGGGAATGATATCAGGTGCTACAGGCGCAATAGCTGTTGTAATTATATCATTGGTCATTCGACACGGAGTCGAGTATCTTTTTGCCGCTGTAGTTCTAATGGGGATAATTCAAATAATCATTGGAGCCTTGAAATTGGGTAAGTTCATCCGACTTGTGCCACATGCAGTGATGTTTGGATTTGTAAACGGACTGGCTATTGTTATTTTCATGGCACAATTTTCCCAGTTCAAATTCATTGATGTAAATGGAATTGAGCACTGGTTAGGTGGACAGGCACTCATGGTCATGCTAGGCTTTGTAGGTCTGACTATGGCTATAATTTACCTGATGCCTAAATTAACAAAAGCTGTACCTTCATCACTTACTGCGATTATAGTCGTTTCAGCAATCGTAATTACTCTCCAGGTCCAGACAAGAACAGTTGGAGATATTGCGTCCATTGCAGGTGGTTTGCCAAAGTTCCATATTCCACAGGTTCCATTCAATCTTGAAACTCTGAAAATTGTTCTCCCTTATTCTGTAATAATGGCGCTTGTTGGTTTAATTGAGAGTTTGCTGACACTTACAGTAATAGATGAAATGACAGAGACCAGAGGCCGGGCAAATAGGGAAAGTGTTGCACAGGGCGTTGCCAATTTTGTTTGCGGTCTGTTTGGTGGAATGGGAGGATGTGCCATGATCGGCCAAAGTATTATAAATATTAACTCGGGTGCAAGAAACAGAGTCTCAGGGGTCGTTGCAGCTACAGGACTTTTACTTTTCGTGCTTGTGGGTTCCCCTTTAATTGAAATGATACCAATGGCAGCACTAGTTGGTGTGATGTTTGTGGTAGCTATAGGAACTTTTGAATGGGCATCACTTAAGATATTTAGAAAAGTGCCAATAACTGATTTCATTGTCATGATAATAGTTGCAGGTATAACTGTAATTTATCATAACCTCGCAGTGGCTGTAATTGCAGGTGTTGTCATTTCTGCACTGGCTTTTGCCTGGGAGAATGCCAAACTTGTACGTGCAAGGGAAATAGTGGATGAGAATGGTATTAAGCACTACGAATTTTTCGGTCCACTGTTCTTTGGTTCAGTTACTGAATTCCAGAACAAATTTGATATTTTGAATGATCCAGATGAGATCATCATCGACCTTAAAGAATCAAGGGTTGCTGACCACTCTGCGATCGAGGCACTAAATAGGATAACTGAGCGCTATGCAAAGGTTGGTAAAAAGGTTCATCTTCGCCATTTGAGTGAAGACTGCCAGTTACTGGTCGACAATGCATCTGCAATAATCGACGTGAATCACTGGGAAGATCCCCACTACAAAGTACCATCAGATATTCTGGCATGAACTATAGGCGGGTAAATTTTTTACCCGCATTATTTCCATTTCTTTTTTTGATTGACTACATGTTTATAGTTTCAAGGAATATTGCATGTTTATGAGTCAGGGAAATACCAGAGCAAACATCAAGATAGGATCAAGTGTTGGAATTGTTTTAAAGAACGATCAGAGGTCTGGCAAAATAACCAAAGGTGTTGTGAAAAGGCTTCTTACTAAATCTCCAACTCATCCACACGGAATCAAAGTTCAACTGGAAGATGGTCAGGTTGGAAGAGTAAAGGAAATTTACCTATGATCTTCATCAATACATTGTTTATCAAAAAATAAAATAGCTTCAAACTCACTTGTAGCTTAAGGCAAGAATATAAGCTTTTGAATCCTTCTATGTTTTAGTAAACTATAATGAGGTGTGAAATATGTCACAAGAAAATTCAAATAGCAAATTATTTTATGTTGTATTTGCTCTGTCAATAGCTCTTGTATTAATGGCAGCAGCTTTGTACACAGGCTCACATACATCTGTGCAGCCAGGTTCTGAAAACACCATGCAGATGAGCGGAAGTGCCGAGAAAAAAGTAGTCCCGGATACTGCATCAATAAGTATTGGTGTAGTCGTTGAATCTGCAACATCAAAAGAGGCATCTGATGAGAATGCAGTCTTAATGAGCGCTGTTATCGAAGAGCTCAAAGACTTGGGCCTTGAAGATAAGGATATCCGAACATCATATGTTTCCGTTCATCCTGTCTATAACTATGAAGGTAAACGCACAATAGAAGCTTACTCTGCTTCTAATAGTGTACAGGTAACTACAACCGATCTTGAACTTCTAAGCGATATTGTTGATAGGTCTGCAGCGGCCGGTGCCAATCAGATAGGAAGTGTATCCTTTTCAGTTTCTGACGAAATGCAAAAGGATCTTAATGAAGAACTCATAGATGAAGCAGTAGAAGATGCATCATCAAAGGCCAATGCACTTGCTAAGAGTCTGGATGTCAAAATAATCGGTATACAAACATCATCAATAAGCGACAACACAGGTTCCAGAATGTATTACGGTGCAATGGAAATGGCTATGGATGAAGAAGCAGGAAGCTCTACTCCTATAATGCCAGGAGAATCCACAGTTTCAATGTCAGTGCAGGTCACATATCTTATTAAATGATATGTGCTAAATAAGAGAATCAATATGGGAATCTCTATTCATTCCCATTTATTCTCACTTTTTAAAAAAGATATTATTTTGTTCTACAATAGAACAGAAATGATCCCGTTTTCAACTTTGGTTTCGAATGTCTCGACCTTTGGATCATCCATATCAATGTATTCTCCCGTATCTACATTCTCCCCGGTTCTTATATCAAATCCCCAGTTATGGCATCCACATTTTAGTGTAAAGTCATCAAGAGTCCCACTTTTCAAGGGACATCCCTCGTGTGGACATTCATTGGATATTGCATATACCTCATTATCTTTCTTAATAAGAGCTATCTGCTTATTATCAGTTGTAAAAACTTTAATCTTACCTTCTTTTAATTTGTCGAATAAGAAAGAGCGATTACTCGCTCTCCCTCTTCTAAGAACCGTGCGTGAAAGTTTCCCTTCATACGGCTCAAGCATTCTATAACCCTTTCTGTATCAGGCAGCTGTTAGACTTTCCATGACATTTACTCCTACAACACTTGTTTCTGCTTTCTCAGATAATTTGTTCTCCACTCAAAATATTCTTTATCTACGTAAGGGTTCTTGTCCATTTTTATACATGGATGTCTTATTATCTTCGTATCTGTAAAAGATTTGAGTTTAAGCCCATCAGCAGCGAATACCCAATTTCTTGACCCAATCCTGTGCCAATATCTATTTACTTTCCATTGGTGTGATTTATGTGGATGTCGCCTTTTCGCCCACGTCCATAGCATGTTCCATAATCTGAAATCAAGCTTACTGAACGTATCTTTAGCGACAGCCGATCGATGATATTCGCTCCATCCAGTGATAATAGGGTTGAGTCTTTTAATGAGAGAACTTTGAGACAGAGCCTTGCCTTTCTTAATCACATTGCTAATGCTTTTTGTGATATTCTCAATAGATTTGTTCGAGGGTTTGATCAGGAGTTTACCGTTATATTTTCGGAAATTCCATCCCAGGAAATCAAATCCATCATCTATATGGGTGATAAGGGTTTTCTCATGAGATAGTTCCAGTCCTCTATCCTTCAGGAATTGTCTGATAATCTCAGCAATATCTTTAGCTACTTCTTCTGAATCTGCAGTAACAATAAAGTCATCTGCATACCTCACAAAATTGACTTTATGAGGGTTGTATCTATTTTTATAGATAGTTCCCCTCTTGTTTGTACGGTATCTAGATGCTATCGCATTTTCCATACCATCCAAAGTCATATTCGCCAATGTTGGAGATATTAAGCCACCCTGGGCAGTACCTGCTTTGGTAGGATTCAGATGTCTGTTATAGACAAAACCAGCTTTAAGGAATTGCTTAAGTATTGACTTGTCCATAAGGATGTTGTGCAGGAGCCATTCGTGATTTATGTTATCAAAGCATCCTCTTATATCACCTTCCAGAATCCATTGAGCAGAGTTTCTTTTACTCAGACATACAAAAAGTTGAGATTTTGTATCCTGTGTACTTCGATATTTACGAAATCCAAAAGACCTTCTGTCTGCTGTGGTTTCTGCTATTGGGTTTAGAGCAAAAGCAGCCTGTATTGCTCTATCGTACATTGTAGGAATGCTTAATGGTCGTTTTTTCTTTTTCCCTTGTTTTTCTATATAGATTCTTCTCGATGGTTTGGCTTTGTAATTCTTACCTGATAACTCTAGAGCAGCTTTCATCTTAGAGTTGGATGTTGTCCATTTTTCTCCATCGATTCCTGCTGTTCTTTTTCCTTTGTTCTGTGTTACCTTCTTTACTGCCAGTAATTTGGCATGAAAATAGTTGGTAAGCAAGTATTGTAGCCGTTTAACTAAATGCCAATTCTTTTGTCTAACCGCTTTTACAATCCGGGTTTGCAGCTTATTAACATTCTTTTCTACTGTTTTCCAGTTGATTTGTTCCCATTTGATTGGGATTGAATTGTCTACAAGCCTCTCACCTGAAGGTGTCGTTGAGTGTCTTGCATTCATAAGTTTGCCTCCTTTATGTAATAGAACACCTACGGTAAGTCTGCTCCCTTTCGGGATAAGGCAAATTCTGAACCTCTATGCATCCCATTACAGACTGCCATTCGCTTT
>JAIPUR010000024.1 GCA_020055655.1 Methanosarcinaceae archaeon
TGCACGGTTAACGTCTGGGAGTATGATGTTGTTGGAAAATATCGTACATTCGAAGTAACGGATAATGACAATGAATGTATGTTCACTCCTTACTTTGGACACGATGCGCAGACTTATGTGAGGGAGGGAGCTGATATTCTCCATCCATTTCTTGTGGATTCGATGGGATTTCCATTAAAATTAGGAAAAAATGAACCTGTCTATTTTAGTTTCAATGGTTATGCAGCTACAGTTGTAGGCACAGGTCCAAAAGGTGTTGGGGATAAGATTGGTGGCAGGGAAGAAAAATCAGAAGATTTTGATAATCTATTGAATGAAATTGGTGTACCTATATGAATAAAAAATCAATATTATTTGTGTTAGTGGCCAGTATGCTATTATTGTCTACAATAAACACAGTAAGTTGTTCTTCAATGGAAATTGATGTTTATTACAATGATGTTTTGTATCCGGGAGCATCAACTCCAAAACCTCTTGTAAAGATTGGAGAACCTTTTACGATTAAATTTGATGTAACTTGTTTTAGCTCGGGGATTTTATCCCTGAAATTAACAGAATTAGCAGATGGAAGTTTTGAGATCATCACTGGTCCAACTTTAAAATTAGAGCAGTATACAGATGATATATTTGAAAAAAATAAAACTATCTCTTATGAGTGGACACTAAAGGCCACGCAAGAGTGGTCTGGAGGAGGAATGCCCCTCAATTTGGTATATCAATTTAATGATATTGGCACGGGGAGTGTTATAGTCCAAGGCGAATTCACCGCCGCATACGTCACGATTTCAGATGAGTATTACGATGGCCCAATTGCCAAGCCCGAATCCGATCAGCAATCAAATGCCGAATCTCCATCAATGCCGGCGTTCACTCTCCTGGCTGCCTGTATTGCTTTTGCAGGAGTAATTTCTTACAGGAAGTATCAATGAAAACTTCATTGTACTTCTTTTTCTAAAAGACCGCAACTGTATGCTATTGTTTGGCATGATCTTCGTAAATCAAAAGCATTAAATATAGCCTAAATGTACTAAAACCTACATTATTGAATTTGATTTTTATACAGAGGTATTATTATGGATCAGACAAAAATATTACTTGATGAGAATGAGATGCCAACACAGTGGTATAATATTCTTTCAGACATAAAGGTAGAGCCGCCACTGAATCCGGCAACCAACGAACCAATGGATCCAAAGGACCTTGAGCCTATTTTTGCAAAGGAACTTATCAAACAGGAGATCAGCAGCGAGAAATATATCGATATTCCTAAAGATATCCTGGAAATATATGCATTGTGGAGACCATCCCCTCTGTACAGGGCACACAGACTTGAGAAAGCTCTGGGGACACCTGCAAAGATCTACTATAAGAATGAAAGTGTCAGTCCTGCAGGAAGCCACAAGCCTAACACTGCAATTGCGCAGGCATACTATAATATGAAGGAAGGCACCGAAAGGATCACAACAGAAACCGGTGCAGGCCAGTGGGGTAGTTCATTATCACTTTGCTGTAATTATTTTGACATGGAATGTAAGGTTTACATGGTAAGCTCAAGCTTCTACCAGAAACCATACCGTAAGTCCCTTATCAATCTCTGGGGAGCAACTGTAATTCCATCTCCAAGTACCGAGACACAATTTGGAAGAAAGATCAGAGAAATGTATCCAGACACAACAGGCAGTCTTGGTATAGCAATCAGTGAGGCAATCGAGGAAGCTGCGCTCAATGACAATACCAAGTATGCACTTGGAAGTGTGTTAAACCATACCAGTTTACACCAGACCGTTGTAGGTCTCGAGACCCAGGCACAATTTGATAAGACAGAGGACTATCCGGACATAGTTATCGGATGTTGTGGCGGCGGAAGTAACCTTGCTGGTGTCGCTCTCCCATACATAAGAGATAACCTTGCAGGCAAGACAGATACAAGGTTCATTGCAGTAGAGCCATCCGCATGCCCAACCCTCACATCAGGTGAGTTCAAGTATGACTTCGGTGACATGGCACAGCAGACTCCACTTTTGAAGATGTACACACTAGGTTCTGAATTCATACCACCAGCTATCCATGCAGGAGGTCTCAGGTACCACGGCGTATCACCGATCATCAGTAAGCTTGTATCAGACGGTATCATGGAAGCAACATCATACCACCAGGTTGAGGTATTCGATGCAGCAGTGGCATTTGCACGCAGCGAGGGTATTGCTCCTGCACCAGAATCCGCACATGCTATCAAATCTGCTATCGATGAAGCACTCAAATGCAAGGAGACTGGCGAAGAAAAGACCATTCTCTTCAATCTTAGTGGTCATGGTCACTTCGATATGGCATCCTATGACAAGTACTTCAGCGGCGAGCTAAGTAACGATTAATTAGATGTTTCAATAATTTAATGGCATGTGTATCATGCCATTCTTGTTTTTTAATCCGACTTATCATTTCTGAGCCCGAACAATTTTATTAATATTATCAACCCTTTTGATTGCATAACAATGAAAATAAGCTCTCTTGACATTCCGGAAGAAGTAATTCAATTCTATCAAAACTCCGGGATTGAAGAACTCTATCCGCCTCAGGCTGAAGCCATGGAAAAAGGTCTCATCAGTGGCAATAATCTTCTTGCTGCTATACCCACAGCATCAGGAAAGACACTTCTTGCAGAGCTTGCCATGCTCAAGTCCATATCGCAAGGCGGAAAAGCTCTTTATATCGTACCTCTAAGAGCGCTGGCAAGTGAGAAGTTTGACCGTTTCAGGCAGTTCTCGTCCATATATATCAAAGATGGTGGAGTTAAAACTGGTATTTCAACAGGTGATTTCGAGTCAAGGGATGAATGGCTGGGATTCAATGACATTATCGTTGCCACATCTGAAAAAACGGATTCTCTTCTTCGTAATAGTACAAACTGGATGGAAGATATCACATGCATCGTAGTGGATGAGGTTCACTTACTTGATTCTGCTCACCGTGGTCCGACCCTTGAGGTTACACTTACAAAATTGATAAAACTCAATCAAAAATGTCAGATTATAGCCCTTTCGGCAACAGTTGGTAATGCCTATGAGGTTGCAGACTGGCTCAAGGCAAAACTTGTACTTAGTGAGTGGAGACCCACCAGCCTGAAAGAAGGGGTATTCTATGGTGGGAACATAAATTATCGTGGTTCTCAGCAGCTCATCAATGAATCTTCAAATGATGATGCAACAAATATTCTGCTTGATATTATTCAGGATGGTGGGCAGTGTCTTGTATTTGAGAGTAGCCGTAAGAACTGTGTGGGCTTTGCCAAAAGAGCAGGCAGGGCGATAGCCGATCAGCTTGATAAAAAAACCCGTGATGCTCTGGATTTCATAGTTGCTGAGGTAATGGAAGCCGCGGAATCTGAAGCATCAAAAGTACTGGCACAATGTATCAGAAATGGTGCAGCTTTCCATCACGCAGGTCTGAACTCCATTCATCGCAGATTGGTGGAAAAAGGTTTTCGTGACAATCTTATCAAAGTTATATGCAGTACTCCAACTCTTGCAGCCGGTCTGAATTTGCCTGCAAGACGTGTGATTATTCGTAGTTACAAGCGTTACGATTCAAACTATGGAATGCAGCCAATCCCTGTTCTTGAATACAAACAAATGGCTGGGAGGGCAGGCCGTCCGCACCTCGATCCCTATGGTGAGTCTGTGCTCATCGCAAAATCATATAATGAAATGGAAGCGTTGTTCGAGAATTACATTGAGGCCGATGCCGAGGATATCTGGTCCAAACTTGGTACTGAGAATGCCTTGCGTACTCATATTCTTTCAACCGTTGTGAATGGTTTTGCCACCACAAGGGATGGCTTGATGGAATTTATTGAAGCCACATTCTTTGCACATCAGAATGACACATGGGGCATAATGGAAGTTGTCGATGAGTGTCTGGAATTTCTGAAAAACCATGATATGCTGGAGGGTGATGAGAATCTGTTATCCACATCATTTGGCAGAATGGTTTCAATGCTTTACATTGATCCGCTTTCAGGTGCGACAATCGTTGAAGGCTTAAAAAAAGCTAAAGAGCCTACTGACCTTACATTAATTCATCTCATTTGTAAAACACCTGACATGAGACAACTTTACATGAGGTCTAATGATTACGAAATAATAAATGATTTTGTAATGGCCCATGCTGATGAGTTTGTAGAAGTACCAAGTCAGTTCAAGGCCACTGAATATGAATGGTTCCTTGGCGAAGTGAAAACTGCTCTTCTAATGCTTGAATGGATCGGTGAGAGATCCATGGATGATATCAGCAAAAAGTTCAATGTTGGTGAAGGGGATATCCATGCCTTTGCAGATATTGCAGAATGGCTTATGCATGCAGCATCAAGACTTGCAGGACTTTTGCAACTTGAAGTTAAAGATGATGCTTTAATTCTGGAAAAAAGAATCCATTATGGTGCACAAAGGGATCTGATGGAGCTTGTGATGATACGCGACATAGGCCGTGTGCGTGCGCGTAAATTGTATAGTGCAGGCTTTAAGACTATAAATGACCTTAAGAAGGCAGATGTTGTTGTAATTGCTAAATTAATAGGTTCAAAAACAGCTTCTAAACTCTTTGCAGAGATCGGTCACCATATGAAGATACCTGGTGATATAGATGAAGTAAGTTCCAAAACCATGGGTGCACTGCTTGGGAATGAGCAGAGTACTTTCAGTGATTTTGAGAAATAGAACTTATTTGAAGCACCTATATATAATGAAAGAATACTTTGTGCAGACACGCTAGAAAATATCTGATCTATTATTACTATTTATAATATCAAAGTTCAGGAAAATGAGTTTCGGGGATTATCATGCTTTACAAAAATTTATCTGAATTAACCGATGAAGAAATGGCTGGCCTTATCGACCGTAGTGGAGAGCTTGCAGATGTAGGCGAAACTGTTGCTGCCATACTTGAAGATGTAAGAGAAAATGGGGATGATGCTATTAGAAAGTACACCCATAAGTTCGACGGTGCGCAGTTAACCGATATTGAAGTATCCAGTGAAGAGATAGATGAAGCTGTAAAAAGTATTGATGGATCTTTATTAAAGCATCTTGAATTTGCCGCAGAGAATATCCGCAAATTCCATCATGCTCAAATGCCTGAAAAGCTCTGGTTCATGGAATTATCTCCTGGTATTGAACTGGGTCAGAAAATAACTCCCCTTTCAAGTGTTGGTGCATATGTTCCAGGTGGAAGGGCATCTTATCCTTCAACCGCACTTATGACCATTATTCCTGCAAAGGTAGCAGGAGTGAAGAATGTTGTTATGTGTACGCCACCAGGCTCCGATGGAAAGATAAATCCTCTTACACTTGCAGCAGCAAGGGTTGCAGGTGCAGACCATGTGTATAAAGTGGGTGGTGTGCAGGCTATAGTTGCAATGGCATATGGAACTGAGAGTGTTTTGAGCGTTGAAAAAATAGTAGGTCCAGGTAATGTATTTGTCACAGTTGCAAAAATGCAGGTACGTGACCGTGCTGAGATCGATTTCCCGGCAGGTCCAAGTGAAGTGCTTATTATAGCCGATGACTCTGCAGATGCAGCTATGGCAGCATCAGACATCATAGCTCAGGCAGAGCATGATCCAAATGCTGTTTCCGTTCTGGTGACAACCTCTGCAAAACTTGCTGAGGATGTAAAGAATGAAGTGAATAAACAGGCTGTAAGTACACTAAGGTCAGAGATTGTTGAGACCTCCCTTAAAAAAGCTGCAATATTGGTGGCTGATTCTATGGATGCTTGTGTCGAGTTGTCAAATGACTTTGCTCCCGAACACCTTGAGATCATGGTGGAAAATACAGATGAGGTTCTTGAACAGATAGATAATGCAGGTTCTATATTTGTAGGGAATTATGCTCCTGTTCCGGTGGGGGATTATGCATCCGGTACTAACCATGTATTGCCAACAGCAGGGTATGCGAAGATCTACTCAGGACTCAATATTCTTCACTTCCTTAAGACTGCAAGCATACAGAGAATAAGCAAGGATGGACTTGGCACTCTAAAAGATGCTGTAATATCAATAGCTGAAAAAGAGGGGCTTGCGGCTCATGCAGACTCTGTGCGTATGAGATTTAAAGAGTAACATTCCTTCTTTTTTGAGTCTAAAATCGACAATTATTTAAAAGGTGAGTGCGTACACTTATTTAGTAAGTTCTAATAGCCGTAGAACTGTAAATGAGGGAGTTCAATGAAAATAAGAGTCGTAAGTTCTCGTGAAGAGATTCCCCATCTCAATCCAAATGAGAAGGTGATACATCTTGCTTTTAGGCCATCGAATAAGGATATCTTTTCCCTTGTACAGACATGTACAAAGGTTGAAGTTATTCAGATTCCAAGTTCCTACAGGCGAACAGTTTCTAAGTCCATCGAAATGTTCATGGAAATGCAGAATATAAAACTTGTGGAAGGCGATGTGTGGGGGCACAGAAAAGACATAAATGAATACTACAGCGTATCACCTGCTCTACTTGACAAAATAAAAGAGCTGAAATCTGATGGCTTGTCAGATGAGGAAATTGTAACTAAACTGGAGCGTGAAGGTAAGTTAAACCGCGATATGTTGTTCTATATATTGAGCAAGAAATAAGTTTCAATTCTTTCATATACAGGGTTTACTTGCATATTTTCCATTTAGCTAGTTGGCTCTGTAATGATTTATTTTTGTACTTTTAGCTCCTTTATTCTTTTAGTCGGTAGTACTTATTTTGAACTGCGTTTTCTATTTTTCTACTAATATAATTTTGAAATAATTGTTAAAATGATGCAAACATACATGTATGTATATATTATAAAAAATTTTATTGAGTATTATGATAAAAAAGTAAAAGTGAGGTAATCAATCCAATATCTGAATGTCCTCATAAGTGATCGCATTCACAGGGCAAATCCGAACACACCTTTTACATGCAGTTCCAAGACACTTTTGTGTATCATACCTTGCGAACCGTTTGTCATCTCTTTCAACAATGCTAATTGCATTTTCAGGGCATTCCTTTTCACACTTATGGCACAAAGTGCATCCTACTGCAAGCTCTTCAATAGTAATACCAACATTCTCTACAATTTCAACGCCTGAAGTACTTATATTTTTTATATTCTCTGAAGACCGCTTTTCAACAGATGCAGTGCCAGGTTCCAGTGGAAGAGCGGGGAGACCATATATGGACAGGAAATGGTTGTACTGGTCCTTTGTCATACCTTCGGTCCAGTAGGAAAGCTCACAGGAATAGAAGTCCTTGAATGTGCCGCTTGTAGCCATCATCAAGTGATCTGCCGTAATGTGACCTGCAAGTTTTATGACCTCATCAAGTTTGGATTCATCCAGTAATATTTCCCTTGCAAGTGCCAGGGAGGTGTTGCCGAATTGAACTACCTTTTTAGAGAAATCCGGGCATGAGCCAATATGCATTGCTTTTTCAGCATCAACATATCCACCTGAAGCACCGGTCATGTACATGTTCTCAAGATCATCATAATGCAGACCGGATTCTATTATGAGAGTCAATTGAGCTGCTCTTATGGCACCTATAGCCTTTCCGGCTTCTTTTATATCATCCTCTGTGATGAACAGGTCATCACCAAGCAATATTTTTCCGTATTTTAGTTTAGGTGGATTTTCAATTATTCCTGTTTTCATGGCAACTGAAAGAACTGAAATAACACCTGTACCTGTTATTCCCACAGGTTTTATATCTGAATCCTTTATTATTTCCCCGGAAACCGGGTCTATAATATAACTTTTCTGAGGTTCCATATCAGCATCAAGGACCATAAGTTGCCAGTACTTTCCTTCACTGATTATATCAGATATCACACCTGGACTTGCAAGCATTCCACATCCAATGCCCTGTCCTTCAATAGCAGGACCTGCGGCTGCACTGGCCGTGATTATACGCTCACCTATCTTGATAGCCATTTCAGCATTGGTACCATAATCGGTCACAATAGTTGGAACAGTCTGGTCCAGGAAATCGGTTTCAAGCATCATTGCAAGAGCATCAGCACCGATCTCATGTCTGATAGCAGGAGGAACAATGATACTGCAATCATTATTAAATGCAGGACTTCCTTTAAAAATATCAGGTGCAGGGAATACCCTTGACTCACGCTTGACATCCTCTATTCCGAGTCTCTCCTGCATATTCTTACCAGCATATGCAAGGTCCCTTATCTCTGAGTTCTGGAACAATGAAAGCTGTATCGGATTTCCGCATACAGATATTTTCTCTATTAATGAAGCATCTACGTGGAAGCTATCGATCAATTTACATATTGCATCGACGATTATTCGATGTGCTACATCTTCACTTACAGACAATGCAAAATCCAGATGATCGGTGATATTTCCACCGGGAAGAGGATGTTTTGCAGTCATTGAAGCCTTAAATACACTTTTAGATTCTAAATCTATTAATTGAGCCCTAAAGCCGCTCGTACCCAGATCCAGTGCTATCCCATACATTTGATTTCCCCTATTATTTTCTGTTTAGCCGTTTTTTATTACAATGTTATTTTTGATCCAGGGCCAAAATACCAACCTGACGTAGTGGATCTATTATCTGCTTCTAAGGATCTTGTCAATCCTCAAAACGCTGTTTGTAGCCTCTGTTGCTGCTATTAGTGAAAGTTTCTTGATGCTTGCGGAATCATACACAGGTGGCTTATTTGGTATTACCTCCCTTAACATATCGATTCTGGCATCTATTCCTTTATTATAGTACCCGGACATGCTTGACATTGAATCTATGACATTCATACCCATATTACGTGCAAGCGTCCTTGGAATCTCTTCCAGTGCATCTGCATATGCAAAGACCGCAAGTTGCTCTTTCCCAGCAACCGTAGAAGCATATTTTCTAAGCATTTGAGCGATCTCAAATTCTATCCAGCCACCGCCTTTCACGACTACCGGATTCTTCACCATAAAAGCAGCATTGTTAAGAGCATCATCAACTGCTTCTTCAACTTTATCCAGAGCATACCTGAATGGTTCCCATATCACAATGGATGACATCGGCTGATCCCTGACAGATATGGTGAGGAAATATTCATCACACCTCTTGTCCACCTCGACCTCATCAGCATCACCAAGATCACTGGGCAGGATCTCGTCTTTGATGGAAAGGATTGAAGCACCAGTTGCCTTTGCGATCTTTTGAAGGTCCTTCATCTGGAGCTTTCTGTAGAGCAGAATATCATTCTTTGCAAGAGTACCTTCAATGGAAGGATCGACCTTGCCTTCGCAGAGAACCAGATCTGCACCCGAATCTACAATTTTATTTGCAAGTTCTTTCAGGTGCCTTATTTGGGAATTCTCAAATATCATTGAACCTTCGACGCCATCAAGATGAATATTATGCTGGGAATTAATGATCTTGCTCTCAAATTTTGTATTATAATTCAGGATAAGGACCTTTGCTCCCCTAAAATGAGTTGTTACACTTGTGTTATCAGGTGCTTCATCAAGTACAATACCTGAAACACAGTTCATATCAGGTCCACCTACCTTCTTTATGACCTTTACATAATCATTGAGATCAACATAACTGTCCTCGCCCAGTTCTTTGAGATTCTCTACGGTCTTGAGCACAGCATCTGTGATCATCTTTGCCTGCTCAGCTTCCACACCCTTGCTTAAGCTGGCATTTTCGATCACTGAATGCATATCTTCATGTGAACGGCCATTAATCGTTGTAAATTCAAGAATGTCATAAGCTTTGTTAAGAGCCAGTTGATAGCCTCTTATAATAGTTGAAGGATGTATTCCTTCCCTTGCAAGTTTGGAAGCATTTTCAATAAGAGATGATGCAAAAAGAACAGCTCCCTTTGTACCATCACCACAGGTTTTATCCATTGACATTGCCAGACTTTTCATGGAAGTGACTACAGGATGAAGTACATCTACCTCTTTGATGATGGTCTTCCCGTCGTTTGTCATGATAATATCGCCTGATGGATTTGCTATCAGTTTGTTCAGACCACGTGGACCAAAAGAAGATGATATCAGGTCTTTTACATCAGCTGAAACGGATTCCATGTGATGGATCAGATCATCGCCCTTAACATCCTCATCTATCCCGATCCTTGCCCTTACACTTGCCTTAAGAGCTTCCATGCTCTCAAGTTCATTACCAGGAGCTGGAGCTTGATCTACCATGGAGCTCATGCCCCTCTCCTTGGACTGCCCACTGCAAGCCCTTCAATTTTTGTTTCAAGGGGAAGGGTTCCCATAGAACCAACATCATTACGTTTTAGTTCGAATTTTACTTTATCCATGTTCAGACCGTAACCTTTCATATACTCTGAAACCGATTCTTCCACAAATTTGAGAGCATATTCAATAGCAGACTTATAATCTTCAAAAAGTATTCTTCCTTTCTCCGAGAACAATGCATATTGAGTACTGCCAAAGGAAGAAGGACGGATCAGTATCTCTGTCCTGTAAATAACATCACCAACTAGAGCCCCAACTGCATTTCCAACCTGGTGGAAATCAGGTACAATTATATCACCATCTATCGTTTTCTCAAGATCGGATTTATAGGCAGCTACCGGAGCACCCACAAGCACGACAGGTGACTTGAGCCTGAATGTCATATTATCAGAGCAAGCCATTATCTTTTCAATGTCCTTTGTCTTAACATCATCTGCAAAATATGATATTAGGTCAAGGGCCAGATTGTCCACTAGCCCTTTCTTAACATTGGCACAGAATTGTTCTTTGCTGATACCCAGGTAACCGGAAAGGATCTTTGCACCTATGTCAGATGCCTCTCCATTCCACCTGTCATATTCCCCAAGAACATGAAGTGCATCAGTTGGTGTGAATCCTATCTGCTGAATGCATCTTTTCTTCACAAGTGCCTGCAATATATGTGTGAACATCAAAGGATGGGTTTCTGTCTTCTTTGCAATATCCATAATAGATGTAGGCTCCTCACCCACAGCATCCAGTATCTCCATTTCCTGTCCATCGAGATCTGCCATGGCTCTGCAATGAGATCTTGAACCTTTGCATATGAAAAATGTCGTTGATTGCAGGGATTCTGTCATTATACGTGTGGAATACTTATCCGAGCTTTCCAGTTCATCTATTACAGAAGGATATTCACTTGCAGCAAGACAAAGGGGAATTACTCTGTTCGGGCCAATATACATCTTGTTCTGTACCCATACATGACTGTCTCCACCCATTGCCGATGTTCTCATTTTAATGGCTTTCACCATTGTTTTCCAGCCACCGACTATGGCACCCTGTTCATCTATCTGTGGGACAGCATCACGGATCATTGCAATATCTGTACTTGTACCGCCAACATCCATTGCAATACATTCTTCAAGTGAAGTTAGGTGACCGGCGCCAACAAGACTGGCAGCTGGTCCTGAAAATATTGATTCAACGGGTTTTTCCACCGCTTCTTCTATCTTAACAAGTGAACCATCACACTTCATCATCATAAGTGTGGAATCTATTCCAATATCTTTCATTACCGAAAGAATAGACTTAATAAAATCATCCACTACAGGTATAAGCTGAGCATTAAGCAAGGCAGTGATAGCCCTTTCTGAAGCTCCAAGGCTCATGGACAACTCATGTCCACATACTATTGGTAGATCGGTTAGTTTGCGCACATACTCTTTTACGCGATTTTCATGATCAGGATTTCTCACACCGAAGTATGAAGAAATTGCAAATGAAGCTACTTTCTTTTTGTTCTCAAGAATAAACTCCCTGAGCTCTTCCAGACCTTCAAGGGGAGCTATTTCATTTCCATCGGAATCATGCCCTCCGGCTATGGACAGTACATGATCACTTGGAACTTTATTATTAATTGAATAACCAATGAGAATAAGACCGGCAGGATAACCCTTACCCTCAAGGGTAGTATTGGTTGCCAGTGTTGTGGAAACAGAAGTAAAATTGATATCTTTTAAGTATTTTGGATCAAGTCCGTTGAGAGTATTTCGAATGCCTGTGACCAGATCGGGATATGTTGTCAATGATTTGTAAGAATTTACCAAAGATCCATCAGAGAGATCCATTAGTACTGCATCTGTATATGTGCCGCCTGTATCAATACCAAGTCCAAGTTTCATTTATATCACCTGTTTTAGAAAATTTATGAAGAAGAAGAAATGCTGGAGGCATTCTTCTTTAATCGATTTTGCAAATTAATAGACCAAATCAAATTTTGAGATCACCTCACAATAAAAGGAAAAGAAAAAATGGGTTATTACACCCACTTTATCCAATGATCTATTTCTGGAGCTCTGGACCGAGTTCCTTAACAACATCGACCATTGCCTTAACTGTGCTAAGTGGTCCTCCTGGTGGGATCTCACAGCCAGATGACATTATATACTTGGACTGCAGACCATTCTCCTTGAGTACTGGATGAACGTCTCTAAGCAGCTGTTCTGTGTCGTTCTTGATCTTCTGCACACCTTCTGCAGAACCATCCATGAAATCAACAGGATTAATCTCTCCCATAAGACAACATTCCTGACCATATTTTGGAATAAGGTCCATGTGTCCCTGTGAGCCCTTTCCTCTGAGCTTTGGATAGTATGCGTAGCTGTAAAGCTGGGTGCCGAACTTTGTGATCTGGGTATCAAAGTGTACTGCATCTGCACAGTTGTGGATGATGTATGGCTGGTCATATTTCTTGAATATTGGAAGGTGCTGGTCGTAGACGAATTTACCGTCAAACTTCCAGTAGTCTTCTTCGTCCATGATTATATTGTTAGACCAGAGGTTGTCAACACAAAGTGCATTACATGCGCTTTCTTCGAAGAATACTTCAGATACCTGGCAGATGTAGTCAGTACATTTCTGCACAGCTTCAAGTACAACTTCAGGATTTGTCTTCATATCCATAAGTACACGGTCTGCTCCCATCAACTGGGTAAGGGTGAGCAGTGGACCTTCGTGGAAACCGACAAATGGTGCATTGAGTTCGCCATTGAGCTTTTCTGTTGCAAGCTTGGATGCCTGAATAAGCTCGTATGCACGTGTTCCTTCCTTGACTTCTGGAACTTCTATCTTGTCATAATCATCAAGGTGACCTTCGGATGATGGAGTGTCATCTTCTGGGTATTTGATCTCACATCCAAAGTCAGCCGGTGTAATTGAAAGGTCCATAAGACCTACGAACATATCACTGTCAGTGTACTTGGTTCCAAGGAAAGCACTGTCTCTAAATGCCTCTGGTTCAAGACAATATTGCTTGTATGAAACATTAGCAAACTTCCTGTATGAACCACATGCAAGAGGATATACTGGAAGCCGGTCTACCTTTTTGTCGCCCATTGCTGCAAGTGTTCTGTCCATGTGGGACATTTCTTCTTTATCTTTGACAGCTACAGAATCGAATTCTGCCATGATCTCTTTTGCAGTCTCGAGTCCGACATCTGTCTTGCCCTTTACTTTCTTCTTAGAAAGTATGTCTCTATACTTGACCTTTGCAAGTCCGATCTTTTCATCGCTCCATCTGTCTTCAGATGGGCCAAGTGCCTTTACAGCTTCCTTTGCCCAGTCAGTTGCAAGCATTGCATCGTTGTGTGTTGAATCTGCACCGACTTCTGCTGCAAACTCTTCGGATATTGGAGCACCACCGACCATAACAGCCATAGCGTCTCTGATACCTTCTTCCTGAAGCATTTCAATAACTTTTTCCATGTTTACCATGGTTGTTGTCATTAAAGCACTCATTGAAACAAGATCAGCTTTGTTTTCTTTTGCAGCTTCAGCGAATTTCTCGACAGGTACATCAGCACCGAGATCGATCATGTTGAAACCTGCTGCTGAAAGCATTGTCTTTACGAGGTTCTTTCCAATATCGTGAACGTCACCCTCAATACTTCCGATTACACCGACTGCTGGTACATGTCCTTCCTGTGTGACGATGTGTGGAGTTAAGATATCCATACCTTTATACATTGCTTTTGATGCAACGAGCAGGTGTGGGACAAAAGCCTCTCCTCTCTCATACTTGTCACTGACAATGACCATTCCTTTTGCAAGACCGTCGAGGATAGCTGTGTAAGCATCATCACCATCTGCAACTACTTTGTTCGCGAGTTCTTCTACTGCAGCGACGTTTCCGCCAACTACAGCATCCGCTAATTGATTTAATGTAGCAGTATCCATTTAATTTCCTCCAATGTTTCTGTTGTCACCAATTGCCCATATTGCCTCTGCAACTGTTGACGCATTAACGTAGAATCGATAAGATATAACATAAACGGAATAATAAAATAAAGTCTAATGATGGTGTTAACATGGCACTCAGGGGTTAATCATATTATTTAATGGGCGGAGTTTAATCTAATTATAGAGGTCAATTACAAAAATATGATTAATCTAGTTAATGGTATTAATTGAATTAATAGAATGCCTAATTCATTATCTAATCAATAGTTAATATAACTTCTTACAACAATTGTATTGCTAATTTTCCTCAAAAGCTTAGCAATCTACCAATATTTGAATGCATAATACAATATTAAATAGCAGTTTGATCAAATAAGTAAATCATTCGTTTGAATGTTCAGTAAGATCCGTCATTCATACAATAAAAATAAATATTGATAAAGAGGAGCTACTTTAAGTAGATAAATAAATCAGATACCATCCACATACAATGAGGTTGCCTTAAAGTAATTAAAAAGGTCTTTGCCCCATTTAAGAGCACTTTCCTCATAAGCCATCATTGCATGGTTGTGGTACATCCCATTTTTGAAGAAGAGTGAAAATGATAAAAATTCATCAGTTGCAATACAGGAAGCAAGATTGATATTATCATGATACACATAAAGCTTGACATTGCGCATACTGATAAACTCTTCCAATATAGTTCGATACTCGTCCCTCATTCTTTCAAAAACATGTTCTGTCACAATGAGTTCCATATGAACGCCATTCTTTGCATATTCAAGATATTTAGAAGTGTAAGCGGGACTAAAATATGATGATACTTCCATTATGCTTTTTGCTTCTGCAAGATTATCTTCCAGATCCTTTGGTAGTTCATACATACGATTTAAGTCAGCTTCCACGAGTTTGCAAGGACCAATCTCATCTATCCTGTCTTGCAACTGCGAAGGAATTGAGCTGAATTTATGGTTATCCCAGTATTCCCGATTATCTGAATAAACGTGTAAAGTATTAATAAGAGGTAACATTTTTCTGGCGATTACCTCGCCAAAGTTTGAAAGGAAATAATGATCGTTTGCATAAATAACCAAACCATGGTCAACAAGTATCTTTATCTGTGTCATCATTGCACTTGAAGTTACACTGAGGGTCTGCTTGATATCATCAAGACTCATTGGCCCATTTATTAATAAAAGAAGCAGATCCTTTCTTTTATCTGAAAGAAAAATCGTACCCAATAAAGCCAATTCCATTTTTCATTCACCTTGGTATTTAATTGATCAATAAATTTCTTAATCATTCCATAAGGGAAGCTTAATGTAAATTGTTGTTCCTTCACCTAATTCACTTTCAACCCATATTTCACCTTCATGAGCATCAATTGTATCTTTACACATTTGAAGTCCTGATTCAATTGCCCAGTACATATGACTTGAATTCTCATCCAACTGACAAAAGTTATGAAATAGGTGGGGTATCAATTCTTTTTGTATGCCAGGTCCCATGTCAGATATCTCAGTGTGTAGATAATTATCATCCTCGTACATATTTATAGCCAAAGAACCACCCTCTGGGGTAAAGTTTATAGCATTATCAATTAGATTAAGATAAACATCAGTCAGTTTCTCTTTGTCTCCTTTCACAAAAGAAAGATTACGAGGGATGTTCTTTTTAAGATCCAGTTGCTTTTCATCGATCAATAGTATCAGATTTAGCAATACATCGGATATCAATGTGTAAAGATTAAGCTCTTCAAATGAGTATTTTATCTCACCCAAGTCTTTCAAATTTCGGTAAAATGCAGTATCAGATAGTCTTTTGATTCTCTCAGAATTACGAAGCAGAGCCAACATTGCTACTTTCTGAGAATCATTTATTAAATTAAGAGCTTCGCCACCAAAAGAATTACATTCTGAACATATAGAATCATCATCTACGGGAAAATTACTTTTAATGAAATCTTCCTTCATACTATTGATAGACCTTAATTCTTTGTTAGATTTTGAAAGTTCTGAAGAATACTTATTGAAAGCATCTAATGTTTGTCTTTTCTTAATCAATTTCCACATTGCCTGCACAAGGAGGGTAAGTTGAAGTACATCAGATTCATCATAGTCTTCTTCTTTGTTACCTACACCTACCACAGCAACAATATGCTCACCATCAAACAAGGGAACATTCAAGTGTCGTGTTAACTGTACATGGCCACTTGGATAACCTTTTTTCATAGAGGATTCCATACTATAATCGTTGGTGATGATAGGTTTACGCTGTCTAACAGCTTCTCCCCAAAGGCCGGTGGTAGCTATAGGATATGTAAAGATCTTGTCTTTGATTTCACACTCTTTCATGGTAAATTTTGACCACGAATGCATAATAAGAACAGTTTCATCTGCATTTGTAAATGCAAGATAACCTAATTTGCTACCAGTAAGTCTTACTGCCTCTTCGCGGGCAAAATCAGTGATATCGTTTAAAGAAGTGCCTGTCATATCATTTAGCTTGACCAATGCCTCTAACCTTGAAGCATTAAGCAGTTTTGATTTTTCAGCTTTCTTCCTTTCAGTAATGTCACGAGCAACTGACAGAACTGCTTTTTTACCATTATATTCAATAAGCTTAGCATTAACTTCAAGTGGTATAACAGAGCCATCTTTTCGAATAGCTGCTGACTCATAGGTAGCTTTTCCATTTTTAACTATACGTCTAATGAAATGCGTGGCATGCTCCACATATTTTGAGGGAACCAGGTTTTTTGGTGATAAGCTCAAAATATATTCTTTGGAATATCCAAGGGTATCAACAGCAACCTGATTTACATCTATTAAAGTACCGTTCAGTTTGCTGAGAAAAATAAGATCGTTGATGCTATTGAATATGATCTTGAATTTGTGTTCAGATTCACGAAAGCTCTCATTAATTATTCTGTTTTCAACCTCAATGGCTGCGATATCTGCATTTGCTTTGAGATAGTGCATGCATGCACTTTTCGGAGACCTTGGATTTTCAAAGTACATAGCAAAGACACCAAGAATGTCTCCATTTGATGCCACCATCGGTTCAGTCCAGCATGCACGAATGCCAATTTTCTTTGAAAAAACTCTGTCCTTTGTCCAGAAAGGATATTTAGCCACATCTTCAATTATGACCCGCCTTCCAAAGCATACAGATCTAGCACAACAACCCATGTTATGTTTTACCTCTGCTCCTTCAAGATATTCCCTGAATAAAGCAGGCAAGTTGGGAGCTACAACGTGAAATATCCTCTTTTTGCTCTTGTCCAGCAAAATCACGGCACATTTCAGATCAGATTTGATCATTTCAGCGTTCGTTACAAGAAGGGAGAGAATGTTCTCAAGAGACGCATCCTTGCCACTGACATTTGTATTTGCACCTTGATCAGTTACCTTGCGGCACTTTTTTTCAGTAATGTCACTGATGATACCGTCAATATAGGTATCACCATTTTCGTCACGTCTTATTTGTGACTTTTCTTCAACATGGCGTATCTCACCAAATTTGGTGATAATTCTATACTGCTGTTCAAATGCAGTAATTACAGGATTTAGGTACTTAAAAGCATTAGAAATTATCTTGAAATCATCAGGATGTACAATTTCGCCAAAGTTCATCTTTCTAGAAGTAAAATCTTCAGGATGATAGCCAAATTGTTTGATGTTTGCATTTAAATGCACAACTGGTAGATCATCCTCAAGTTTTCGGGAAATTATAATAAACGAACTTTCTTTAATAATTTTTAAATCAAGTTCTGTATCTGATTGTTTAATCATATTTTTGACCAGATTACCACAGATCCTCATCAATTATGGTTCTACAACAATGACGCTGCTACTAGTTGCAGCTTTTTCTAATTGATATGATCGGCTAGATCCATTGCAATTCTTTCTTTCTAAATAATATGTACTCGTCAATGATTACATGTACTTTATGGAAACACCGATGCACAACGTGGTACGAATAATATATAACATAAATGGAATAATAAATTGGGGATTGTTAACATCATTATAGATGAACACATGGTTAAATGGCTTAATATATTAGCTGATAACAGCCTGATTAAGCGCATTAATTAAAAAAATGCATCTAATCCAATTAATGGCATTAACACCATTAAGGTTTACATTATCTATAAATTATATATTCAATACTAAAATTCATTTCTTATAATAATGAGCATTGTAAAAATTATTATTAAGCAGATCAAACAGGCCATTCAAGTAAAGTCTGTGTCAATTTGAAACTGAATATATGTGCTTTCTTGTTCTTTTTTGCATTTGAATCATCCATAAACCAATGGTTTTATCTAGTTTCAACTCTGCTATTTCCATTGTCTCAAATTCCCTTTAAAAACATTTATGTTTATGAATAGATATTATGATCAGTTCATTAGAATCATAAATTTGACCAAATAGGATTTTGCAAATATGACTCAATATGGAAAAGTATATCTGGTTGGTTCAGGACCCGGGGACCCGGAACTTCTGACCGTTAAGGCTCGAAGGTTAATTGACACTGCTGATGTGGTAGTTTTCGATCAGCTTCCAGGTAAAGCAATTCTTGAATCTATCCCAGCTGAAACTGAAAAGATAGATGCTGGTAAGCATGCTGGTGAGCACACTCTTAAACAGCATGAGATAAATGCCGTTATTGTTGAGAAAGCAAAAGAAGGAAAGTCTGTAGTTCGCTTAAAGGGTGGCGATCCATATATGTTCGGACGTGGTGGCGAAGAGGCTCAGGAACTTATTAAAGATGGAATTCAGTTTGAAGTAGTACCTGGCATAACATCTGCTGTATCTGTTCCTGCATACGCTGGAATTCCTGTGACTCACAGAGATCATGCATCAATGGTGACTTTCATCACCGGTCATGAGGACCCAACAAAAGAAGAAAGTGCACTTGATTGGGAGGCACTGGCAGCTTTCAATGGTACTATTGTAATTTTCATGGGTGTGAAAATGCTGGGCAGAAATGCTGGCGAACTAATTAAGAATGGTAAAGATCCTAATACGCCAGTTGCACTCATAGAGAGAGGTACACGTCCTGATCAGAGAGTTACTGTTGGAACACTTGAGAATATCGAAGCACTTTCTAAAGAAAGAGCTGTCAAAGCTCCTGCAATAACCATAATTGGCGATGTTGTAAAACTTCACGATGAACTTGGTGAACAGCTTATTTCTTACTAAGGAGTTCTGAATATGGTGAGTTTAGGTAAAAAGCCTGTACTTGCAATAATGAGGCCGGAAGTGTACATAAAAAGGTCTGTGGAACTTGCAGAATCACTTGGCTTTGAGCCTGTTGCAGCCCCAATGGTAGAACTTGCAAGTATGAGGGATGATGAATTTGATCCTTTTCTTGAAAGGGTTCTTTCGGGAAAGTCAGATTATGTCATAATCACAAGTGCCAATGGAATGGATTTCACTCTCGATAAGATTCCTGATGATCGCAAGCAGGATTTCATAGATGCTTTGAATTCAACCAATGTGATAGCGATTGGTCCCACAACCAGTAAGTCACTTGAAGATTTTGGCATTAACATCATGGGTATTCCCGGAGTTTACAGCTCAGAAGGTATAGTGGACTATCTGTGTGGTTCAGTGAAGGGAAAGGTCATAGACATGGCAAGGAGCTATTATGGTTCACAACTGCTTAATGAAGGCCTTCTCAAATGTGGAGCTATAGTTCATGAAACTCAGATCTATACAATAGTCAGGCCGGAAGGTGAAAAACAAAGCCAGTTTATGGGGGATGTTTTTGATAAAAGGATTTCTGTTTTTGCATTCACAAGTTCTATGATGGTACATAATTTCTTTGAGTATGCAAAGGAATTTGGCTCGGAAGCAGATGCTGTATCGATTCTGAATGATTCAGTTGTTGCTGCTATAGGTAAACCTACTGCAAAAGTCCTTAAAAGCTATGGAGTTGAAGTATCTGTAACTCCTGGTAAATTCACATTTGAAGAAGTTTTGAAAAAAGTACTTGATGTACTTTAATCCTTTTCTTCTTGATTTTATTTTTATTTTTTAGGGTAAATCTTTATCGTATTCTATATGTATATTTTTGGGAAGTTCATCTACCATCGATATAATATAGTATGATTGTATAGGTTCGGCACAAACAACGATACTTTCTTTTATGATTCTAATTCGGAGCATTTATTATGATAGGTATTTCAAAGTTGTACTGCAGAACTGTTGAGCCATCAGACGCTTTGCGCTATGGACGTGATTCAAAACAGCTCCCTTCTCACTTATTGCAATTCTCAAAGGATAAAAAACCTGTTGTTGTCTGGAACGTGACTCAGCGATGTAATCTCCGTTGTATTCACTGTTATGCTCATTCAAAGGATATTGAATACAATAATGAGCTCAGCACGGAACAGGGCAAGGAGCTAATAGATGACCTTGCTGATTTCGGTTCACCTGTGATACTATTTTCAGGAGGTGAACCTCTTATGAGAAAAGACCTTCCTGAGCTTGCAGCCTATGCAACATCAAAGGGAATCCGTGCAGTTATCTCTACCAATGGTACTATGATAACTGAAAAGGTTGCACAGAAACTCAAAGATATTGGCCTGTCATATGTAGGTATTTCTCTTGATGGTATGCGCGAGACAAATGACAAGTTCAGAGGTATGGCAGGTTCATTTGACAAAGCACTTGAAGGGCTTCGCAACTGTCAGAAAGTTGGCATTAAAGTAGGACTGCGTTTTACTATCAATCGCCATAATGTTCATGATATTCCTGGGATATTTGATCTGATGGAAAAGGAGAACATTCCTCGTATTTGCTTCTATCATTTGGTTTATTCAGGACGTGGTTCTGAAATGATCGAAGAGGATCTTTCTCTGGAAGAGAGCAGGGAAACAGTTGATCTTCTGATCGACAGAACTCGGGAATTGCATAAAAAGGGTAAAATGGTCGAGGTTCTGACAGTGGACAACCACTGTGATGGTCCATACATTTACCTGCGCTTGCTGAAAGAGGACCCTGAACGTGCAGCTGAAGTTCTTGAACTCCTTGAGATGAACAGAGGTAATTCTACAGGAATTGGATTTGGTTGTATCTCCTGGGACGGCTCAGTACACCCTGATCAGTTCTGGAGGCACTATACCTTTGGCAACATAAAAGAGCGCAAGTTCAGTGAAATATGGACTGATACTTCTGATGAACTAATGGCAGGTCTAAAGGATCGTAAGCCTCTCATAAAAGCAAATGCTAACAGATGTGCAAAGTGCAAATGGTTCGATGTTTGTAATGGTAATTTCCGTGTAAGAGCCGAGGCTGTACATGGTAATCTCTGGGCTGATGACCCAGCATGCTATTTAACAGAAAAAGAGATTGGTTATACTGAAGAAGGTTAAACCTTCTCTATTTTATATTTTATCTTGTTTTTGATTCTTTAATCAGTTTCTATTTTTGGATTACATGTTCGGTAGCATGTAAGCCAGAAATATGTATGTAAGTAAACCTGCTATTAAAGCAAGAAAACCCATTTTTACAGCAAGCTTTACGATCATTTGTATCATCCTTTTTACTAACTTAAAAGTAATGTCTACTTATGGTGTCAATATGCTCATCTATAAAAACAGTATGGCGCAGAAGGCGCCATTTCAAAAACATGTTCAATTGAATTTTCAAACTTCTATGCAGTTCTGCCATACGCCATGAATGTTGCAGCATTCAAGTGCACAGAATGATTTGAAATTGTCAATATTGCTTATGTGGAATGTAGCAATAGGGTCAGTTTGTGCAGCCTCGAAGTCCATTCTGCCAAGGTTTACAATGCTTCCTTCCTTTGTGGTGCCGTAAAGTTCTACCCATTTGATGTAGTGTTCAATTGAATTTGGATGTGCTACTTCCTTCCCAACAACTACTCTCACAAAATCATTGTCTTCTTTACCATGGCCTTTTATAATGTCCAGTACAGGCGCATGCTTTGCTTTCTCTTCATCTTTCGGACCTTTTATTGTATCTGCAAAACTCATATTTTCACCTCTTTATCTAAACTGATATTTCTATAATTGTCATTCATTTGAATATTATTCTTCTGCAGGCGGTGTGTACACTCTTGCTGCAAGTTCTCTGTCAATTGTGAACAATCCATTGCCGTCATCTCCTATGAGCTTTAATTTGGCAATGATCTCATTGTCGTTTCCTTCTTCTTCTATCTGCTCTGTTACGTACCACTGAAGGAATATCTGAGTTGCATAATCTCTTTCTTCGGTTGCAAGATATACAAGATCATTAATGGATTTAGTAATGAACTGTTCGTGCTCGAGGGTTGCTTCAAACATTTCAAGAGTAGTTCCAAAATCGGTCGGAGGCTGCTCAATAGCTTCCAGTACTACTTTTTCTCCCTGATCATTGATGTAATCATACAATTTCATTGCATGGAACATCTCTTCCTGATACTGCACCATGAACCAGTTGGCAAAACCGTCCAGTCCCACATTGGTGCAGTGTGCAGACATTGACATGTAGAGGTATGCCGAGTACATTTCCTTGTTGATCTGTCCATTTAAGGCATCAGTCATTTTCTCGCTGATCATTTAATTGCTCCTTCTAATTATAATTCTAGTAGCTAAATACCTTTCAGAATACCTTTCAGAAAACAATTATTTCATAGCCTTCTTCCAGATATCTTGTCATGCTTGGGTGTCCGAACATTTCGTCACACAATATAAGATTCTGTTCTTTTGCACTTTCAAAACTATCCATTTTCATAGCACATGCTTTGCAAACACAATCTATGAGTCCTGTTTCTTTTGCTTTTTCGTAAAGGTCTGTGAAAGGTTTTTTCTCACCCATAGCTTCCTTTACTAATTTGGTAGCAGAACCTTCGATGATAAGTTTAACATCATAGCCTTTTTCTTTCATTTCAAATGAATTCATCAATGCATGCACAAAGAACATAGGTTCCCCATTGAAAGCAAAAACAGCTATCTTCTTCATAAAAAACCACCTCTAATTATATATCTGATATGAATGCCCCAAATAATATGATAGAGATTTGTATAAAGTGTTTTCGGTAATTGGATATTTTAGTGCAGTTGAGCTTATTTTTTTGGTTGGCTATAAAACAAAAATCTTAGCTGGGGTTATATGCTGATATTTGAGGTAATTCTAAAAAACATTTTAACTCAATACTTTGCTGGCTGCAACTGTTTAATTGCTGCAACCAGATACTTTAAATAATCTTAGACCACTGTTAGATAAAAAGCACGATTTCTTTATAATATTTATTGGAGAGTTTTAATGACGGTCCCAAAAGAATACGTCCCTCATGAAGTTGAACCTAAATGGAAAGAAGCATGGGATATGTCCATGTATCATTTTGATTGGAATGACAGCAGCAGACCTCAGTTCATAATAGATACTCCACCTCCTTATCCTACTGGTAATTTCCACATTGGTAATTCCCTTAACTGGTGCTACATAGATTTTGTTGCACGATACAAAAGAATGTGTGGTTTCAACGTAATGTTCCCACAGGGATGGGACTGCCACGGCCTTCCTACTGAAGTAAAGGTAGAGGAAATTCATGGTATCACTAAAAACGAAGTATCCAGGGTTGAATTCAGGGATATGTGCCGTGAACTTACCGTAGGAAATATCGAGAAGATGCGAGAGACCATGCTCAATCTCGGTTTCTCTACAGACTGGAGCAATGAATTCGTCACAATGGAGCCCGAATATTACTCCAAGACCCAGAGATCATTCAGACAAATGTATGATATGGAGCGCCTTTATCAGGCAGAGCATCCGGTCAACTGGTGCCCAAGATGTGAAACAGCTATTGCATTTGCAGAAGTTGAATACGAGGGTCGTGATACAAAACTGAATTTCCTTAATTTTGATAAAATACAGATAGCAACCACAAGGCCGGAACTCCTGGCAGCATGTGTGGCAGTTGCCATTAATCCTGAAGATGAGCGTTATTCTGAATATCTAGGTGGCAAGCTCAAGGTACCTATATTCGGACATGAGGTCACTGTTATTGGTGACAATGAGGTCGATCCGTCATTTGGTACCGGTGCCGTAATGATCTGTACTTTCGGTGACAAGCAGGATGTCCGTTGGTGGATGGAACATGGTCTGCCTCTTCGAAAGGCCATCGACAAGAGTGGTCGCATGACCTCTATTACAGGAAAATATGAGGCTATGACCATTCCTGAATGTAAGGCTGCTATTATTGAGGATCTGAAAGAAGCAGGTCACATGATCGAGCAGAATACCCTTGACCAGAATGTAGGGATGTGCTGGAGGTGCAGTACGCCCATTGAGATTCTTTCTGAACGTCAGTGGTTCATCAAGATTGACAATGATGCAATTGCAAATGCAGCAAATGAGGTTGAATGGCTTCCTGAATACATGAAGGTAAGGCTTGATAACTGGGTAAATACAATGGAGTGGGACTGGTGCATTTCACGCCAGAGACTTTTCGCAACTCCTATTCCTGTCTGGTACTGTAAAGATTGTGGTGAAGCATTGGTTGCGGAAGAGGAATGGATGCCAATAGACCCAACGCAGCAGCAACCACCTGTAGCATGTAAATGTGGAAGCAGTAACTTTGAAGCTGAAGAGGATGTGCTTGACACATGGATGGACTCATCCATTACAGCACTCCATGTATCCGGATGGCTTTCAGAGCATGAGGTGAGAAACCCTACTCAGCTTCGCCCACAGGGCCATGACATCATCCGTACCTGGGCATTCTACTCAATACTTCGTTCCATGGCCATAACCGGAAAACGTCCATGGGATTCCATCCTTGTGAATGGGATGGTACTCGGTGAAGATGGTCACAAAATGAGCAAATCTCTTGGTAATGTGATATCTCCTGAAACCGTGGTTGCAGATTACAGTGCCGATGCATTCAGGCAGTGGGCAGCTATCGGTGGTTCACCTGGTTCTGATGTAATGTTCAGATGGAAGGATGTAGTTTCAGCATCACGTTTCTTCACTAAGATGTGGAGTATTTACAGGTTCTCTATGATGCATCTTGAAGATTACACTCATGCAGAAATAAATCCTGCTGATCTAAAGGTAATAGACAGATGGCTTCTGAGTAAACTTAATAGACTAATCAAATCAGTTACTGGAAGTATGGATGCATATCAGTTCGATGAAGCGTTCAAGTCCATCCGTGGTTTTGCCTGGGATATATTTGCAGACAATTACATTGAACTTACTAAATCCCGTTTGTATGGTGAAGACGCAGCTGCTAAGAATGCTGCAAAATACACTTTGTTCACAACAGTTGATTCACTTGCACGTATGCTGGCACCATTCGCTCCTTTCTTTGCAGAGGAAATGTTCTCTCGCATAGGTGAGGGAAGTATACACTGTCAGCCATGGGCAAAACTGGATGAATCACTGATCGATGCTGATGTAGAAGATGCAGGTGAGTTCATTAAGGAAGTTGCAAGCAGTGTCAGACGCTACAAGTCAGAAAATGGAATGGCATTGAATGCTCCTCTTGAAAAGATCGAGGTATATGGCATATCGACCGATGTGTCCGATCTTGTGGGTGCTACCAATTCTTCTGTGGAGCTTATTGAGGGTGAACCTGATTTCGAGCATGTTCCGGTCAATGTCAAGCCTAATATGGGTATTATCGGTCCTAAGTTCAGGGGCAAAGCAAAGGTCATCATCGATGCTCTGGTAAATGAAAATCCAAAGAAGATCGCAGATGAGGTTGCAAAGGGTATGGTCACAGTGACAGTTGATGGTGAAATTATTGAGCTTGAGCCTGAATCTGTGGGAATAGAAAAGGAAGTAGTTTCAGCAGGACGTTCTGTTGATGTTCTTGATATCAATAATGTTCCTGTTGTTATTCTAAAATAATGAATTCAAGTGAATCAGGTGTGATTAATTGAAGATCAAGGGAAGGGTTCAGATCAGAAAGTCAGCTAAAAATAAGCTGATGAATGGTCTGAGGTCCGTTTTTGGTGATGATGTAGATCAGCTTCTTGACATGAAAATAGAAACGGCCATGGCAGATGATTTTCCAATTGTCATTGTTGATAGTAAGGTGCTTTTGTTCCAGGTGGGGGATATTTACTTCCCGACGGTGCGTGGTGTCCTTGAGCTTGGTCTGCGTAAGAATGTTGTAATGGTTGACTCTGGTGCTGTGCGATTTGTAGTGAATGGTGCCGACATCATGTGTCCTGGTATAACTTCTGCTGACCCTGCCATACAGCCGGGCGATCTTGTGATAATTGTTGAGGAAACCCATGACAAGCCACTGGCAATAGGTACATCTCTTATGCAGGGTGCTGAGATGGCTGCAAATTCAGGAAAAGCTGTAAAATCGGTGCACCATGTGGGCGATAAATTATGGAATCTTGAAATCTGAAAGAAATCATTAATATATGATGACGGTGCATACAAATAAAATCATTATTCCAGTAACAATTTAAGTAGTTTGATATTAATATAACATCAATGTTTTTGAATATATGAGGGTGAACTATGGCGAAGATCATGAACAAGTTATTTGGTGGCAGTGGCAAGACCGCAACCTCTGAGGATGAATACTCTGAACTTGACCTTACTAAATATGAAGAAGTACTCGATGATGAGCCTGCAGAAACATATATCCGGGTTGCTGAACTGGCTAATCTGAATGAGCTTGTATCTCTGAAAAAAGAAATCTACGATGGTAATATCGTAATGATCGATATCTCAAACATCAAAGCAGACAAGTTAATGCTTGATCGTGCATTGAAGGACCTTAAGGATGTTGTTATTGATGTCCATGGTGACATTGCAGGAATCAAGGAAGATCAGGTTCTTGTGACTCCAACAGGCATTAAGATCGACAGGTCAAAGGTCATTGGTGGAAGATATTGAGCGAAGAAGAAAGCTGCCGCAATTTTGCTACGAAAACTCAATGTCCACTTTGTCATGAGGAGATGAGCGTCAACTGGCAGGGTGATGAAATTCCTTATTTTGGTGAGGTTATGTATATTGCCTCACTATGTACATGTGGCTTTAGATTCGCAGACACAATGATTCTCTCTCAGCGAGATCCAATGAGGTTCGAGCTGAACGTGGATGGACTTGATGACCTTAATAGCAGGGTTATCCGTTCAACATCTGGTACGATTCGTATACCTGAACTTGGTATCGATGTGGAGCCCGGATCGATCTCTGATTCCTATGTGACCAATATTGAGGGTTTACTTGATAGGATCCTTCAGGTTGTTGTTTCTGCAACCCGTTGGGCTGAACAGGATGGGGACGAGGACAAGCGTTTAAAAGGTGAGGAAATTCAGCAGATTTTTGAAGATGTTATGTCTGGTAACAGGCCAATCACTGTGATTATCGAGGATCCTTTCGGCAACAGTGCAATAATATCTGATAAAGTTAAGTTTGTAGTATTAAGCTCTGAAGAGGCTGAAAAGCTTAAGACTGGTATGATAGTCTTTGATTCGGAAAGTTCTGATGTAGAATTGGATGCTTCTGATTCAGAATATGGCATTTCAAATTAATACAATCTCTTTGATTTTTTTTATTTGTTCATCTATTATTTTTCATTCCATAACTTTATATTTTCTTATTCTGATATTTATTAATTAAGTTACATTTTATCTGATAAATTGGATATTGTATCTGAACTAATTTAGTGTTATGGGGGTTCTTTCTTTGGAAAATGATGATAAAAAAGCAATGACAATGCCGCTCATAGGGGACAATGCACCTCCATTTAAGGCCAAGTCTACTTTAGGTGCTATTGATTTCCCAAATGACTATAAAGGAAAATGGGTTGTATTTTTCAGCCATCCTGGTGATTTTACTCCGGTTTGTACTACTGAGTTTATAAAATGTGCAAGTATGCAGGATGAATTCAAAACACTTAATGCAGAGTTACTTGGGCTTTCTGTGGATAGTTTGCACTCGCATATTGCCTGGTTGTCTGCCATTAAGGAAAACATTGAGTATGATGGCCTGAAAAATATTGATGTGATGTTTCCTGTAATTGATGATCTTAGTCTGGAGGTATCTCAGAAATATGGTATGATCCATCCAAATGCTCACTACACGCCTGAGGAATTGCTTGATCAATTTGAAAAGAATCATGGGAGAATGGATATATCCGGATTTAGTACTGAGACTGTACGCGCAACTTTTATCATAGACCCCTTTGGGAAGGTCCGTGCTATTCTTTATTACCCATTATCAAGTGGTCGAAGTATGGATGAAATAAAAAGACTCCTGATCTCGATACAAAAATGCGATGCGGAGGATGTGTTCACTCCAGAAGGGTGGCAACCGGGTGAGGATCTGATCGTTCCAAATCCCGATACATGGACTCAGGCAAAGGAAATGAAGACAGGCAATGATGATATAAAGTGTATTGACTGGTTCTTATGTCTGAAAAAAGATAAAAATAAATGACCTCAATTTCTTTTTTATCTTTTCTTTTTGTTTTTTAAATCTAAATTATTAGTTTCTCCACTTCTAAATCCTCTATTTACGTTTGTTTTTCTATTTCTATCAAAGGAAATGCCTATAAGCAATGTACTTGTTTAAGTAGCAAAAATCAAGTATTTATTTAACAATTATCAGGTGATCATAATGGCAGAGCAAGAGAAAGATACTGCACTTCCTTCCAAAGAGGATTTCAGTGAATGGTACAACGACGTTCTTCAGAAAGGCGAGATAATGGATGTTCGTTATCCTGTGAAAGGTTCATATGTGTGGTTCCCATTCGGATTTAATATCAGAAGAAACGTTTACGACATTATTCGCAAACTTCTGGACAAGGATCATCAGGAAACTCTTTTTCCCCTTCTTATTCCTGAGCATGAGTTTATGAAAGAGGCCGAGCACATCAAAGGTTTTGAAGAAGAAGTTTACTGGGTGACACATGGAGGCACTTCTCCGCTGGATGTCAAGCTTGCTCTTCGTCCAACCAGTGAGACCGCAATTTATCCAATGTACAAATTATGGATACGTTCTCATGCAGACCTTCCTCTCAAGATTTATCAGGTGGTCAATACTTTCAGATACGAAACAAAGCACACTCGCCCACTCATAAGACTTCGTGAGATCACCTCTTTTAAGGAAGCACATACAGTTCATGCAACCTGGGATGATGCAGCAGCGCAGGTGGATGAAGCTATAAGTATATACCAGGAATTCTATCGTGCACTTGCACTTCCTGTTCTTCCTTCAAAAAGGCCTGAATGGGACAAGTTCCCAGGTGCGGATTATACCATAGCAACTGATGTTCTGATGCCAGATGGGAAAACACTTCAGGTTGGTACTGCTCACCATTTGGGTGACAATTTTGCAAAGACATTTGATATTAAATACGAGGACGCTGAAGGTGAACAGGTCTATGCACACCAGACTTGCTATGGTGTTTCCGAACGTTCCATTGCATCTTTAATATCTGTTCATGGTGATGACAAAGGCCTTGTACTTCCTCCATCTGTAGCTCCTATACAGGTTGTGATCATTCCTATTATATTCAAAGATTCAGGTGAGGTCCTTGAAGCATGTGAGAATGTAATGGCTCTGCTCGAAGGTGCAGGCATACGTGTGAAGATGGATGCAAGTGAAGGTCGTCCTGGTGCTAAGTACTATAAATGGGAGATGAAAGGTGTTCCTGTGAGGCTTGAGCTTGGCCCACGTGATCTTAAGAACAACGCAGCTATGCTTGCACGCCGTGATACTGGTGAGAAATCCCAGTTCTCTCTTGACAATATCAAGGATGAGGTTCTCTCTTTGCTGGATGCTGTGCAGGATGGCCTTTACAACAAAGCAAAAGATGAGCTGGAATCACGTATATTTGATTGCTCAGATCTTGATGATGTAAAAGAGAAAACATCAAACGGTATCGCTCGTGTTTTCTGGTGCGGTGACAAGGGGTGTGGCCTGAAGCTCGAGGAGGAGATCGGTGCAGGTATTCTTGGAATACCTAATGAACAGAATAATAGTTCTGGTAAATGTCCTGTATGTGGTGCAGATTCTGATACTCAGGTATACGTCGCCAGAACCTATTGATATGAATTGGAAAATATAGATATATACTCTCGAAAATAAGGTAGGTGATTATTATGGAATCATTATCTCCCGAAAATGCCAAGTTGCCGGGGAATCCTCTGTTCGTATGTGTGCTCGGAAATACGGCGACTGCTTATATTGAAGGTTTATCTGCAGCAGGAAAGACTGCAAAACTAACTGATCTTACTCCTGCGGGAGATTCCGAAGTTTTGGAAACTGGATGTATCATAGACATTCCAATTCTTCCAATGACTCCTCCTTATGATACTCCTACGCCTGCTCTCATTACGAGGGTGGCATTAAAAATGGCTGGTGTTCCTCATATGCTTGTGAATGCAGGCCTCAGGGTACTTCCTTCTGAGAAGGTTCCTCTTGTTGATCTGGGTGGATTGCCTGGGGATGATATCAGAGGTGAGCTTGCAGTTCATAATGTTGAAAAGGTCTTCAAAAATGCTTACAAGCTCGGTGAGGATCTTTCCAGAAAGCATGATCTTGTTGTTATTGGTGAAAGCATAGCTGCTGGAACAACTACTGCAAATGCTGTTTTGCAGTCTCTTGGATACGATGGGAATGTAAGTAGCAGTTCCTCATCCAATCCGCTCGATCTGAAAAAACAAGTTGTTTCTGAAGCTCTAAAAGTTTCAGGTATCACCCATGGCTCTATGCGCCATGATCCACTTGGGGCCATTGAATGTGTTGGCGACCCCATGATGGTTGTAGTTGCAGGAATTGCTGCGGGTCTTGGTGATACAAGACTAATACTTGCAGGCGGTACTCAGATGGAGTCTATTTTTGCTGTGGTCAAACACCTTGGTTATACCACTGATAATATGACTATTATAACTACCAGTTATGTTTCAAATGATGAATCAGCAAGTTTCTGTAATATTGCAGATCAGCTTGGCGCAAAATACTATGGTATCGATCCTGAATTTGGTAAATCAAAGTCACAGGGACTGCGTCAATATGAACTTGGTTTTGTTAAGGAAGGTGTAGGTGCCGGAGCTGCAATTTATCTTACGCGCATGTTCGGCCACTCTCTTGAGGATCTGCGTACTGGGATTGAAGACCTTTGCCATGAATTATGCAAACTTGGGGATCTGCTTCGGGTTGAAGAATAAGGGTAGAATTGGATAATATGCTGGGGGTATCCTATTGATTTATTATCACTTCTTTCTTTTTGAGTTTACAGCTTCTCTTTTTATTTTTGATCATTAAGCTTTCATTTTATTTATTTTGCTGTTTTGTATTCTTTTTAGGTGATTATTGGATGGAGACCATCAAATTAGATTTTTGATTTAAAAACCTATCTCTTTTTTCAACAAGACCTACCCAAAAAAATAGCGTCAGCTCCCTCCAAAGCTATAAATAGTATAAATTTGGCCAGTCTCATGGAGGATATTTATACTGTGTATAAGGGAGTCCTCTTTGAGGACTCCATTCGAAACGATATTGGTAAAGAGAATGTGTCAGTTTGCCGATTGTTACATTTTCTTAATATTGACGACATCGCACAGCATGTTGAAAATAACCATTATTCCAATAAAGACTGGCATTTCAGATATCGTATTTCTTCTATGATAAAACTCACTGTTGTCAAATGCTTCAGAGATCTTTCTTTCAACAAAACAATTTCATCTATTTCAGATGAAGAAGCTCTGCTTCTTCATTTTGTTGATGGCAATGGAGATATTTCATTACCTACAGGAGCAACACTTCATCATTTTGTAAAATACAGATTAGGAAAGAAAGGATTTCAATATATTATGGGAATGATAGCTGAAAGGATCATCAAACTAACTAAATCCAGAGATCTAAAAACCGATTCTACGCCTCTTGAGGCTTCCAGATATGATAAACATAGTGATTATAATCCTCACTATGGATGCAAAATGGACAAAGCTCACATCACATTGATAGGAGTTTTTCCACTATATATGACATATACAAATGGATTGGCCAATGATTCTCCTGAACTGGATAAACATATTGATTTCTTAAAGAATTTTAATATCAACATTGATTCTTATGCTTTGGATTCTGGATATGATTCATTTGAAAACCATGCTGATATATGGTACCACTTGAAAGTGAAACCAACTATCCCGCCAAGATGTAATGCAGTGACCAACATGGAGGGAACAATTGAAAGAATAAATCACTGGGTCAACAAGATGTGGAAAAAAAGAGGTTCAATACATATGCCAATAGCAAAAAAACTGGAATTGCTATATGAAAACGGAAGGAGGAAACAAGTGGGCATGTATCTGAGAAACAAAATGATGATGGATGAAAAATTTGAAGAGAAGATTAAGACGAGACAACCTATTGAAAGATCAAATAGACACATCAAAGGCAGTGTAATCTTTGATGTGAGAAAAATACAGAAGAATAGCAGGGAAATCTATTCAATAATAAGATTTGTGGCATACCAGTTTATGACACTGGCAAATTTACAAAACAAAATAGAGAAGATAAACTTAGCCAGGTATTTTTAAGAAAAATGCTCATCAAATTAGAATGGGGTGAATTATGACCTAATTTGATAATCTCACATTCCTAAAACTCCCCTTTAGACTCCCTTAACTTCCTTGCCGCCTGTGCTATCCCTTTACACTTTTTCTTTTCCACTCCCTTTAAGCCGATCTCAGCCTTAGCCGCCTGAAAAGCCAGCTCAGCATTCAGCTTATGATAACTGTCAAACCTTTCCTGACTTATGATTCCCTCATCCACTGCTTTTATGACGGCACATTGTGGCTCATTCTGATGCGTGCAGTCCTTGAAACGGCAATTGTGAGCAAGTCTTGCAATATCGGAGAAGGTCATATCGATGCCATCGGATGAATCTCCAAGCTGGATCTCACGGATGCCGGGGTTGTCGATTAATATTGTGCCGTTGGGGAGGAGGAAAAGCTGTCTGACAGTGGTGGTATGTTTTCCTTTATCGTCATCTTCACGCACGTTTAGCGTCTTCTGGACATCATGACCCAAAAGTGCATTAATGAGGGTGGATTTGCCAACTCCTGAAGAACCTATCAGTGCTATAGTTTCATCTGGATTCATGAAAGTGTCCAGTTCTTCCAGATTTGTATTTGAGAGGGCACTGAGAGTTATCACCGGAACATCGTCAGCCATATCCATTATTTCCTGTATCGTTTCTGACGGGTCGTCTTCCAGTTTCTCAGCAAGATCTATCTTGTTGATCACAATAACAGGTCTTGCACCGGAAGAATGAACGATGGTAAGATATCTTTCAAGTCTTCGCAAGTTGAGATCATGACCCACTGCCGTGACGATGAAGATCCTATCAATATTTGCAGCTATCAATTGTTCCTCACTGGAATCGCCTGCAGAACCACGGGACAGACAGGTATTTCGTGGGAGAATGTCCACAATGGTGTATGAATGAATGTCACTCTGGTCAAGTACCACAACAAAGTCTCCGACAACCGGCTGTTTGCCAAGCTTGCGCATGGCTCCCGATATCGCTGCCTGTATCTCACCCTTAGCAGTCAGGATATTGCAGACCGTTTTGTGCTGGGTTGCGATCCTGCCGGGAATATAAGGCCCTTTATAGACCGAAAATGCAGATTCAAGTGAATTGTTCCAGCCGGGAATAGCACCGGCTTTTGAAACATCACTTCCTTTGTTGCTGTATTCACCATTCATACCATAAATCCAGAATGTTATTATGAATAAACTTTTTGATAGGAGTGATGGATAATATTGAAATGAAAAGTCTATAAATAATCTAAATTCTGTACAAAATTTAAGAACATTGTATGATGGGTAAACTATATAATACAATAACTTCAAGTTATGCCTGTACAGCCATATAGTGTAGGTGTACTTTATTTTATTTTATAGGCTACAGTCAACAAAAACGCGACTTAAGTATTTGCAATTTAAGGTCCAATATGCTGTTTTATACGAATTTTGGATAGCAAATTAGAAATACTTTTTAAAGCCGAAATATGAGCAGTGGTATTTTGATAGAAAAATACAGTAAGCAACAAAAAGAAATAGCAACAATGATCGATTCTGATGACTTTCTGAGCAAATGGAAAGATTGGAATTGGCAGTTAAAACATTCAATTCGTGATATTGAAACTTTCGAGAAACTACTTGAAGTTAAATTTGAGCCATCTGAGAAAGAGAAGCTCAAGGAAACACTGGAAAAATTCCCATTATCTATCACACCTTATTACCTATCGTTGATAGATTCTGATGATTTCAGAAATGACCCTGTTTTTCTTCAGGCGTTTCCTTCACCAGAAGAATTAACTGTATCAGATGAGGAATTTGAAGACCCTCTTTCAGAAGATACAGATAGTCCTGTTGAAGGTATAACTCATAGATATCCTGACAGGGTCCTTTTCCACATAAGCAACGTCTGTTCGATGTACTGCCGCCATTGCACACGTAAAAGAAAAGTTGGGGATATCGATTGCATACCCGGAAAAGATAAGCTCCTTGAAGGTATCGAATACATTAGGAACACACCAGAAATAAGGGATGTGTTGCTTTCAGGTGGCGATCCCTTGATGCTACCTAATGATTTCCTTGATTGGATCCTTACCGAAATAAATAGCATTCCTCATGTAGAAGTGATCCGTATTGGAAGCAGGATGCCTGTTGTACTTCCATATCGTATTACAGACGAACTTGTGGAGGTCTTGAAAAAGCATCATCCGGTCTGGTTGAACACACATTTCAACCATCCACGAGAAGTTACATATTCATCCCGCCAGGCACTCCAAAAACTTGCAGATGCGGGTATACCTCTTGGAAACCAGACAGTACTGCTTGCAGGCGTGAATGATTGCCAGAGAATTATAAAGAAGCTGGTCCATAAAATGGTTGAGAATCGTGTCCATCCGTATTACCTTTATCAATGTGACCTTTCTGAAGGACTTTCGCATTTCAGGACCCCGATAGGCAAGGGGATGGAGATCATGGAGAACCTGATCGGCCACACAAGCGGTTTTGCAGTTCCTACCTACGTAATCGATGCTCCTCATGGAGGAGGAAAGATACCAATTATGCCAAATTACATTATTTCATGGTCAACAAACCGTGTAATTCTCCGTAATTATGAAGGTGTCATTACCACCTACAAAGAACCTGACTCATATAAACAGGCATATTGTGATCGTAAATGTGATGATTGCCATCTTCAGCTTAAGCTTCAGGATGCTACAGAATACAAAGGAGTTGGTATCGCCAAACTGATTGCGGACCATGATGATACTACAAGCCTTGTTCCTGAAGATAATGCGAGGATGGAGAGAAGGGACTAATGGACACCATTGAGAAAATAGGCAATTCTATTATCCAGCATGGAAAGTATAACGACCGGATCTATCTTATGAAACTGGATCCGGCAGATATGCCTTTAATTCTGGATGAAATGGATGCTCTTGCAGGAAAGGAAGGTTATTCCAAGATCTTCACAAAGGTCCCGGAATCTTTCAGGAAACTCCTTAGTGAACGAAACTATCATTGTGAGGCATCCATACCAGGATATTATGAGAGAGAGGAAGATGCTGTCATCATGAGCAAATTCCTTGATGAAAAAAGAAGCATCAACTGCCTGAATGAACAGCACGAAGATATCATAACGACAGCTCTGTCAAAAGAAAAGGAGCTGGACCTCACGCTTCCATCCGGGTATTCCATAAGGGAATGCGGGAAACAGGATGTTGAACAAATGGCTGAAGTATACCAGAGTACGTTCGCCACCTATCCTTTCCCAATACATGACCCGAAATATCTGTTAAAGACAATGGAAGACAATGTGGTTTATTTCGGTGTTTTTAAGGAAAAAAAAGCAGTTGCACTTTCCTCTTCTGAAATAGATATCGAGCACTTTGCTGTTGAAATGACCGACTTTGCCACATTGCCCGAATTTCGTGGTAAAGGGCTGTCTTCACATCTGCTCATGAAAATGGGGGAAGAGATGAAAGCAAAGGGTATCAGGAACGCATTTACCATTGCAAGAGCCGGCTCTTATGGGATGAACATCGTGTTTGCAAAATGCGGATATGAATATTGTGGAAGGCTTGTGAATAATACCAACATTTCCGGTGAGATTGAAAGCATGAATATCTGGTATCAAAAAATTCAAACCAATTAATCACCAATCTAAAAAGATCATAGATTTGACGATCTAAGTTCATCTATGGCTGCAACTTTTTCTTGTCAGGGTTTCTGTCGCTCAGAACATCAAAGAAAGGTTTTCGCCTGGCTTTAAAGCTCTGTGGACGTTTCCTGATAAGTATCTCTTTTCATGTGGCTTTAGAACACCAAAGTCCGTGAAGACCACCATCACAAGGTCTTACTTGTTCTCCTCATTGAGTTCGAGATAGTTCACCTTCACATACTCGAAATCTTCAATTTGCTTGAACTTGAGTATCCTGCTGCACTAAATGCACAGGACTGCTTGTTGGAGTTTACAACTATATCGATGTCACTTCTGAAGAACCGATCAGTGCTATAGTTTCACCTGTATTCATTAAAAAGTCTAGCTCTTCCAGATTTGTATTTGAGAGGGTACTGAGAGTTATCACCGGAACATCATCAGCCATATCCTCTATTTCCTGTATCGTTTCTGACAGATCATCTTCCAGGTTCTCAGCAAGATCTATCTTGTTAATGAGAATAACAGGTCTTGCACCAGAAGAATAAACGATGGTGAGATATCGCTCAAGTCATTCTCCCTATTTTATTTACCTATCAAATAGATATATATGCAGCTTCTTGTATACTAGTATTGTTTCAAATTTATTTGAATCAGTTCATCACAAGGAGAAATAACATGAGTAAAAACAGAGATACAGGTTCATGCTGCTCATCCGATAGCGAGATGAATACAGCTAATTTCATCCCAATGGCAGACCTGGACAAAAAGAGATCTCCTCCTGAGATCAGTGAGACAACAAGTGTGATCACCTCCAGTGAGAGATTTGGTCATTTCCTTGCCCGTTGTGGTGTCAAACGGGAAGAACACATTGTAAGTCCGGGAATCTATAAACTGGGAAACCCTACCTCCGATTCTCCTGTCCTTGTCTCGGCTAACTATACACTCAGTTTCGATGCACTCCGCAGTTCACTCGCAGGCATCGACTGCTATATCCTTGTCATAGATACAAAAGGTATCAACGTCTGGTGTGCTGCCGGCAAAGGAACATTCGGTACTGATGAGATAGTCTACCGCATCAGATGGTCAGGACTTGACAAGATCGTCAAGCATCGAAATATCATTTTACCACAACTCGGTGCACCTGGAGTCTCTGCATATGATGTTAAACGCATGTCTGGTTTTAAAGTCGAATACGGACCTGTTCGTGCCGAAGACCTGCAGCAATATCTCAAAACTCATACTGCAACGGCTGAAATGCGCAGGGTCCGGTTCACATTCAAAGACAGGTTGGTGTTGACTCCTGTGGAACTTGTTCATGTAATAAAACCAACATTAATTGCTGCAATCGTCCTCTACTTGCTAGCAGGTCCTTTTGGAGCATTCATTGTAGTTGTCACAGCATTTGCAGGAACCATACTATTCCCTGCTCTACTTCCTTTCATTCCGACACATGACTTTAGCACAAAAGGACTGATACTGGGAGGAATTGTATCTCTTCCATTCGCAGTCTTTCTTGCAACAACTTCTACAATTAGCTCTGCAATGTCACCCCTGGAAAATGTACTTACAGCATTGGCCACTTTCCTTATTCCGACCGCAGTAGTTGCATATATTGCCCTTAATTTTACAGGATGTACAACCTACACTTCAAGAGCCGGTGTCAAAAAAGAGATATTTAGATATGTACCATTCATGGCATTTATGGGAGGAATGGGGCTGCTATTTCTCATCATTCTGGGTATCAGTTTACTGGAGGTCATTTGATGTTCGATTCATATATTGAGAACACACTTCAATATTATCCTGAAAAATGTATCAACTGCCTCATGTGTATACAGGTCTGTCCTCATGTAGTGTTTACCGAAGGGAAAGAACACGTAGAGCTCAAAAAACCTGCTTCATGCATGGAATGTGGAGCTTGTGCAGGCAATTGTCCCGTACAGGCAATTGAAGTAGAGAGTGGTGTGGGATGTGCGTGGGCAATGATTCGTGCAGCGCTCAGAGGTGAGGATATGGATAGTGATGCGAGTTGTTGTGGTGAGGATGGTGGGTGCTGCTGATGAAAATATACAAGGATGCAGCTTTTCAATAAATTATATGGCACAGAAATCATTCAAGATGAATTTATTTTGATTTTGATTTTGGAATTAAACTTGAATTGTCTCCTACACCTCCAATCTGGATTTATCTAAAAAAGAAATTGATGCCCTCAAACACCAATTTCTCCAATAACTTCCCTAAAACTCCCGAAGCTTCCTTGCCGCCTGTGATATTCCCTTAAACTTTTTGATATAAGTTACGATGGTCTCAAAATCCGGGACTCGAAATCTTCGATTAAACGCTAACAACTTTCAATAGAACAGGATGCTTAGTTGTTCATTAGAGCACATTGGAAACTAATTTGGATTAAGCACTTTCGATATCAATTTCTGATTTTTTTGTCTCAACAATAACTTTAAATATCCGATATAATATTGTTGTCATAACAACTGTTGTAACGACAACATAATTGGATGAAGTAGAAAATGGATGATATACACCTCGAATCATTCATAATAATGAATAAGGAGTAATAAATGGATGAAATACCCCTCGGCGCATTCATCGCAATAACCTATCGAAGTAACTTTGTGAAAATAAACAACAAAATGAAAGAACTTGGTCTTTCTGCAGGCCAATTCTTCGTACTACATGTCCTTTCTCATGATCAGGGTTTAACGCAGGATGCACTTGCATGGCATCTTCTCATTGATAAAGGAAGCATTGCCAGGGCAGTCAATGTCCTTGAAGAAAAAGGCTATGTTAAACGTATCACCGCTGAGAATAATCGCCGGTCTGTTCGGATTTATTTCACGGAAAAAGGAGAAGAGCTGATTCCAGAAATTCATAAAATAGACCGGGAACTGGAAGAAGGTACTTTGTCATTACTCACAGAGGAAGAGAAAGCACAGGCGAGAGTACTACTTTGCAAAATGGCACAGGGTAGCTACGAAGATGCTCATGATAACGATGAGAAACGGAAGGAATTCCCACTGAAAAAATAACACAGCGATAACAAAATGAAAACTCACGAAAAAGGTGACAGTAAATGGAAGATACACATAATCCAAAGGAAAAGCATGAGACCTTGAAACTCATAGTCATCTTCACTGCATCCATGCTAACCCTTATGGGTGCTGCTGCGGTTGCTCCGGCACTTCCCGGAATGCTTGAAAACTTCGCCGACGTACCCAATGCAAGCCTGCTTGTATCCCTGGTAGTTACACTTCCGGCATTGGGAATAATTATCAGTTCTCCTTTCATCGGCATCCTTGCTGATAAATACAGCAGGAAGAACCTGCTCATAGCCTGCCTTGCCATATTCGCGCTTGTAGGAGCTACTGGTGCAGTTCTTAATTCACTCTACATGATACTTGCTTTCAGGATACTACTTGGAGTAGGAATCGCAGGAATGACAGTCTGTGCTGCGGCACTGCTTACAGACAATTACTCCGGCATTGAGCTTAAGAAAAAGCTAGGACTGCAATCCGCATGCATGGGTTTAGGTGCCGTGATACTTGAAGTAACAGGTGGAGCACTTGCAGATATTAGCTGGCATGCTCCTTTCTACGTCTATCTGATAGCACTACTTATAATTCCAGGAGCCATGATATCCATTGGTGAATCAAGAAAGATTAATACACAAAATCCTCAGGCTGATCAAAAGCATGCTGAAAGCCATATTAGAAGGAAGCAACTCGACCTTAGAAGTATAATCATGGTCTACATTGCAACGTTTGTACTGATGGTGCTCTTCTTCTCAGTGCCAACAAAGCTTCCGTTC
>JAIPUR010000025.1 GCA_020055655.1 Methanosarcinaceae archaeon
AGCGCAATAATTATAATAACGGCAACTAAATAATAGAATTTTTTCATGATTAAAACTTCTTAAATCAATAAATAATTTTTAGCAATAACCAATTTGTTTCTTTAATCTCTGCTTTGTAAATCGTATGTTTTTTTCCATCAACATAAAAATTTTCCTTAAAGGAACCTTTCAGTATTTTATGAATTGCTTCTCGCATCCCTTTATTTTGATGCTTTGCTAACGGAGGAGAATTATACATTAAAATATTTTGAGTTACAGGTTTGTAATAAGAAAAATCACGATATGAAGGAATATGAAATCGTTTAGATCCATGTTGGGTAGTACAGATAACATTTCCTTTGTTGTCGGTTAGTATTAAAACCCGTGTTTGATCTTTAAAATATTTTTCTAAAATATTTTTTACGGGAATATCAGCTGACAGAATCCCAATAAATTTATCATGGTAATAAACCGGCACACTTAAAGATAAAAGGAGGCTGACTGCTAATAATAAACTGATAATAATCTTATTTGTTTTCATAATTTAGCCCCTCCTTAAAATCACCTGTGCTCAAGTATAATTCTGCCAGACTGAGATAATAATCTATCTGAGCATGAGCATAATTGATTTCACTCTGGTAAAGATCAACCTGAGTTTCTAAAAGCTCTGTTCCGGTGATATAGTCCTCTTCAAAATATAATATTTTTACTCTCAGTGCTTCTTCAAAACTTTCTATTAACTTCTGATAGCGCTCAATCTCTGCAGTACTGTCCTGATGATCAAGAAATTTATTATTGACATCAAGTTTTACTTTATCTTTAATTAATTTAAGCTGGTTTTCAGCATTTTTAAGTTCATTTTCTGCTTCTTTTGCGTCTAAATCAGAGCGATAATCTCTGGCAGCAAGGCGGTAATTGATTTGCTGAAGTTCTTTATTTGCCTCAGCTTCCTTAATCTCAATTCTCTTTTTTAAAGCAGTTTCAAAAAGTTTTTTTAGGCTTTCTTCCAACTGCCAATTTTTTAGTCTATTTTCTCTGAAATTAAGCTGCAGCTGATCTTCATAATCCATTTTCAAATTTTGTTTTACTTTAAATTCAGCTCTCTTTTTATTATTAACAGCTGCTTTTAAGTTACTGGCTGCAGTTTTTAATTCAACTTCTGCCTGCATTAAATCACTTTTAATTAAAATTCCCTGTTCATATTTCTCTTTGATATTTTCCAGTTCCTCTTCTAAAATTTCCTGATATTTCTGGTGAATAGCAATAGAATTTTCTGCTTTATAATAATTGAAAAATTCATTAATCAAATTTTTAGCAACTTGATCTCTGGTAATTTCTAAATTTCTCTCTGCTATTTCAAACTCTGTTTCTGCTTTTTTTAAAAGCAGTGGTGAAGGACGTACTTCCTGTTCTGCCATTTCTTTCGCTAAAGCAATTTCTTTAGCTTCCAGATTCATTTCAGCTTCTTTAACTTCTTCATTTTCCACCAGTGACTTCTCTAAGTAGCCCTGCATATCCAGATCCGAATCAGCAGCTGAGACATTTAAAGTAATTAATAAAACCGCTGCTATTATTAAAAATATAAATAAGATTTTTTTTTGCATTTTAATCCCCTTTCATATACATGAATGAATATTCATTCATATAATTTAAATAATATACCAGCTGCTCTCACAGCCGGTTTTATTTTCTGTCTTTATTTTAATTAGAAAATTTTATTATAGTGATGGTGTTTTTATATTTAAAACTTCAAATTTTTCTCCCTGGTCAGCCTTTAATTCCATTTCAGTATTTGGAGGACAGGTTACAATTGTTCCTGCTTCTACAACACTTGACTCTTCACCAATTCTTAAAGTTCCTTTACCTTCTTTAATGTAGAAGAATACATCTACCGGTACCTGATGTGCTGGTACAATATCTCCTTCAGATAAAATAAGGTTCATTACCTGAGCATTATCATGTTTTAAAACTCCCTTAGCAATAACCCCTCTTTTGTTTTTATTTCCTTCTAACTCACTTAATTTAATAATTTCCACAAAAATCATTCCTTTCATTTGAGTAAATATTACTAACGACTATATTATAAATCTCCAATATGAATGATTGCTCATTCACTAATATAAGTATAGTACTTTGCTTTTGGTTTTGCTGTGATACAGCTCACACTTAATAATTTTATTCATATCAACTACTCCACTTAGACAATAAATCATTATAACCTTCTGACATCTCTTCTCGGCCTCCTACTTTGTCACCAACACCTTTTGGACCGGTGCCTACTACTGTAGCAGCATAGCCATTGAATCTGAATTTTATTGGAATGTTATAACCTATCCACACCAAAACTCCACGTGTATCTCTTTCAAATGGATGATTTATACGTACATCTTCCCTCACATAAGTTTGCGCATCGTGTCCGAAGTAAGGATTTAACATACACTCATTGTCATTATCAGTGACTTCAAAACTACGATATTTTCCTACGACTTCATATTCCCATACATTAACCGTACAAACCCAATGTGGCGGAATTACAGGTAAACCACATGGAACTAATTTCATAGACTTTTGCAAACGTGCTTCCATCTTGTCAGCAAGTTGAGCCGTGAGTTTGCCAGTAGATTCATCCAGTTTGTTTTGAAGTTCATTGTTTATGTTCGTGAAACACTGGTCGATGGTTGCCTGACAGATAATTATAGATTCGGAGACTCCGTTTGCAACACCTATTCTGAGATCAGATTCGAGACGATAGAGAACAGCATCTATTTCATCGTTGTTTGGTGATGGATTATTTGATGTAATTCGCTGTCTAACACGTATGAGAATTTCTTCTTGCAAAGTTTTGTCAGCTACCATGCCTATGAGCTCTTCATCAGACAAAGAGTTCAGATAAACAGTTGTGATAGACCTTACTTCCGATTCACTGATCCATGAATTCATAATGGGATCGTTTATAATTTCCGACGCAAGCATATCTGGCACTTCATGGCGTATGCTTGTGCTGTATTCCGAGATCATTTTTGTGCGATTCTGCTCTATCAGTGAGGTGTCGGCTGAAATACCATTAGCAATAAGAACTGTGCGCTGAGATTGGATATCCAACATTAGTGAATCGACTTCAGTATTCATATCAGAAATACTCTGGCTCATGGATTGCGATATGGAAGCTTTTAGTGGTTCTGCACAATTGTTAAGCAATTTAGCAACATCATCGCCAATTCCTGTGGAGAAAACGCATGTGTTGCGTACACCAAGTGGGTAAACCTCCTTTCCAGTAATTTCATCTACCCACTTGTACTGGCTTTGCATATCAAACTCCGGGTCGTGGTAGAGATAATCAGGATACTGGTCAACAATGAGAGTTACGTTCTCGGTCCAGTTGTACTTGCTTTGAGGTTCACAGGTGACACTCATAGTTTCAATGATACCCATTTCATTTGCAAGGGCTGTGGATGCTTTATCCATGGCAGGATTATCGAATATTAGATCTGTTGACACGCTGCCACCAACCATGTCCATGAGCTTTCCACCGGTTTCTGCCATGAATGATTCTTCCACATAATTGTTGAAGGAATCACTGATACCTTTATTCCGCTCCGTCATTTCATACAGCAAACGGTCGTATGCTTCATTTTTTACAATGGCACGACAGGCATCGTTGCTCGTATTGAACTGGGATTGGTTCATATGTTGATCTTGCTGTACAAATGATTCTCTTTTAGTTGATCCGGTCATTTCAGATGCCAGATCAAGTGAAGCTTTCTGGATCAGCTCAGTGGGATTTTTACCTAGGTTCTCGCCAAGCAGAGAAACATCCCTGTAGGGATCATCTGCATTAATGGCATTGAACATATCCTTCATTTCCAGTGCCATGTTTTTGTGTACCCATGAGGGAATTTCACAGTAAACCTTTTTTACAGGAATATAGCTGCCATTTGAGTAAAAAAGATGGTTTGCTTCTATTGATCCAATGCTTATATGATCCTCTCGGTATTTATCTGCAGCATCGGAGCAACATGTGTCAACTAAAGAAACACCATCAACAACTACCTGTGTATTTCTATAATCGTGTGAATTGCCCCCATTGTAACTGCTGCTAAAACCATTATAGCCACCTGATGGGAGGTATTGATGGTAAACGATACTTATATTTTCGGATTCTGTTTCTGTATGTGGAACAGATGCTATATTTTGCAAAGGATAATTAGTTCTGAAGCCACTGGAATCACCACTATGGAAGCTATAACCACTTTGAGAACTATAAGTCTTGTATGACCAGTGATACTTATAATAAATATTCCATCGGGTTTTTATTTTGAAATTTATCTTGTAATTAACTCTCCAGTCGAAACTGTGATTCTCATTTTCTAAGTAACCATCCACACGTTTATTAGAGACAAGTGAATCATTTCCCAGATAATCGTAAGTTACGTCGACACCCTCACGCGTAATATCATGGGATACAAGTTCAACCCTTGCATCTTTGTAGTACCATTTGTGCGAGGAAGCATCAATATTTACTCTATGACTGATATCCAGTACTCCACTCCAATCATAGTTTGGCACAAGTGCACCATTATGAGATATTGAAACCGGGTAGTGCGCTTTCCAGTAAATGTTCTTTCCTGTTTTGGATTCCCCACCTTGCCAGGAAACCGAATCAACACTTGGCGTTCCTGCTCGTAATCCATAAGAGTTGACTACATCAAATCCATCTCTGAACACCTGTCCCTGAACGTTCGCACTGTAAACCTCATGAGTCACATCATGCAAGAGGTCAGGATATGCACAATCCCATGGATCGATGAGAAGATTATCATTGTAAACCCATCCATAGTATACCTCATCCGTAAAATTCGATACAGCCACTGTGATCCTGGAATTGTTGGATATCTCTTCAATGCTTGTATTAGAATCTCTTAGAGATTCATTGATACTTTTTGAAACGCTAACATTGAATGATCCTTCATTGGAAAGTCCGTCATAAGTAGTAGATAGATTAGTTCCTTTTTCTACTTCATAATTAGAACTGTCTCTTTTGACATCACTGTACAGGACCTTGCCGTTGTAATATGTAGTATATGCCAATGCCCACGGGTCAACCGAGTCAAATATCTTTTTCTGTGTATAGAGGCTGCCTGCATTCACGGATGAGGTCAATGAAGGAGAGGTTACGATATTCAGCGGACCATTGAAATAATGTTGCCACGGACCGTATGTAAAAGTGCGTATATTGGTGGCTCCCAGCACAATATCAGAAGTTGCTCTACCATTCAGAGATATTTCATACTCGTTGGTCATTTCCTCAAGCAGAGGCTCTCTTGATGTTATAACAGTGGAAATGTTCATACTACCATTATACATTTGTCCGTTTGAAATATCAACAAGAGAGTAATTGAGGTCATCAACTGACATAGTATAATAGATAGTATATTCTGCTTTATCTTTTTCAGAACGCTCTAGTTCACGGTCAAGAGTACCGTTGATCTTGTCAATTCTTATTCTTGAGGAAGAAATATTCTGTTCTACATTTATAGCATAGCTGCTAAACGTGTGCAGATTATCCTGATAAGAAGCTGCTGTAAATTTGTTGAAATGATATGCAGTTATGTCTTTAACAGGGTTTGATGCTACACGAAACCAATTGGTTGCTTTAGTTTCATTCCCATAATTGAGTAACAAATAGGCATAGTCATCGTTTGCATTTGCAGGAATCCGAATTGCTTCCTGAAATTCGGACTTGTGCCAGAATGAATGAAACTCGTCATAAACTATGGTTTGGTATATGGTACCTGATGAACCCTGAACAATTAATGTGCGTGGTTTTTCAGAAAAGATCGACACAATAGCTTCCAATACATTTGAGGGAAGAATGACAGATACATCCAACGAATCACCAGGTTCAACATCCCTAGTATCCACAGTAAGGAAAAAACCATCTTTTCCCCATTCATCATAAGCAGTATCTTCTGGTTTTATAATTGGATGTTCACCCTGCCATTTCAATGCTTCCATACCTGCATAGTTCAGGCAGCGTGCAAGATCAGCCGAAGCAAGGTCAAATGATGCTTTTTCCATATTACCATGATTGGTATCATAAATTGTTTCGGCAACTTCATAATCCATTTTAGTTAGGTAAAAGGATGTTATTATTGAGACCAGAACTATGAGTATACCAATCACTGCAAAGGGAATATAGGCCTCGGTATCCTGCAATATACCTTCGTTTTTACATTTAATTCGAAGAATCATAGTTATGCCAAATAATTTTATACACAGTTTAGCTAGTCAGGGAAGAAATGCATATAAACTTTATGATTTTGTTCAGAGCAATAGTAAAAAATAATATCTACTGATGAAAATAGACATCATTGTATATAGAACAAAAGGTCAAAAATATGATAGCATTAAAGTAAGTACAATTTTAAGCATCTAAGAATTGATATATTTGCAAAACCAGAAATAAGATCAAATTAATCGAAACTATAAAATAACCCGATATATAGTATTCAAGCAGAATCAAAATAGGCAGAAAACTGCTTACAGTTAAATTCATCTTATCAGGTCGATCTACAATGAAACTTAGCAAACCACGAGGAACAAGAGATTTTCTCCCAGAAGATACAAAACGTAGAAGAAATGTAGAAAATATCTTACGTGGAGTAGTTAAGAACTGGGGTTTTGAAGAAATAATCACACCTACATTTGAGACTCTTGATCTTTTTACACTTAAATCCGGAGAAGGAATTATAGGAGAACTCTATAATTTTACAGACAAGGGTAACAGAGATATGACTCTTAGGCCTGAGCTCACCGCCCCGGTTATGAGAATGTATGTTAACGAAATGCAGGCAAGGCAGAGACCTATCAAATTATTCTATTTTGAGAACTGCTTCAGATATGAAAGGCCACAAAAGGGACGTTTCAGAGAGTTCTGGCAATTTGGTGTTGAACTTATTGGTAGCAGTAAAGCTGATGCAGATGCAGAGGTCATTGCCCTTGCATACAAAATGCTGGAAGCAGTTGGCATCAAAGGCGACCTGCACATAAACAATCTTGGAGTAATAAGAAACCTTTTAAGTGTCCTTGAAACTGAACAGCAAAGCCGAATTATGAGACTTGTGGATAAAAAGGATTACACAGGTTTGGAAGAATATCTCGAAGAGATTAATGCTCCATCTGAGCTTAGAGTTAAGCTTCAGAGACTCATTGAGCTTACAGGGAACGATGCGATAGAGGAAGCCAGAAAACTCATTGGTGACATCCCTGAAATTAACGATTACCAAAAACTGATAGAACTTCTGGAAGCATACGGAATAGAGTACACTATTGATTTTGGAATTGCCAGAGGGCTTGATTACTATACTGGTGCGGTCTTTGAAATATATGCAGAAGGACTGGGAGCACAAAATCAGGTTTGTGGCGGTGGATCATACCAACTCATCAAATTATTTGGTGGGGGAGATGTCCCATCAACAGGGTTCGGACTTGGTTTTGATAGAATTATGGAAGTCTGTGAGATAGAACCTGAAGAGTCCAGTTCTGTTGCTATTATCGCCAAAGATTCTACACGCCTGGAAGCAATAAAAGTTGCAAATGAACTTCGCCAGCATGTTCCTGTTTATGTGGACATCATGAAAAGAAACTTCAAGGCTCAGATGTCCTATGCCAATTATATAGAAGCCAGTCACAGCATAATAGTTGGTGAAAAGGAACTGGAAGAAGGAAAACTCACCCTGAAAGATATGAAGAGTGGTGATCAGGAATTACTTACTATTGAAGATATAATAGTAAAACTTACAGCATAAGGTAGGATGGTGCTTGTGCGCAGAAACTTGCTCGATGATGAAAGGGCTGCAGATGCCCTTCCCATGAAATTCGCTGCTGCAAGCATTGTACTTCTTATCCTTATTGTTCTTGCATCCACAGCAGTTTCTTCATTACTCGAAGAAAAAAGCATTCATGATTGTGAAACTGCTATTCTTGAAATCGATTCGAATGCTAAGTTGATGTCTGCAAATGGTGCAGGAAGTAAAATTACATTAGACATAAATATCCCTAAAAAAACATTACTTGTTCTTGGTGCTGTTCCTGATCAGGAAGCACTGTGGCCTGTTGATGCAAATAACTATTTTATACATACCAATAGCAGAGATATAATAGGCCAGTCCCTTGCATCTTATTCTAATAAGAATTTAACTGGTCCCATCAGCCTTGGACCAGGACCTCATTTACTTACACTGGAAAGTGTTAAAAGTTCTACTAACAATAGAATTTTTGTGAAGGTCTATGAAATTTAAGCAGAAAGCTGATAAAAGCCAGAATGAAAAGATAATCTCATTTTTTATTGAAGACCAGAGAGCCTGGATAGACCTTATAATTTCAAAAGCTTCCCTCATATTTGCAACTGTTATAATACTTGCAGCCGTTTACCACCTTGCTGGCGATTTTCAGGAACTTTCCAGAAAAGAGGAGTTAGACATAGCCACCCAGGAACTGGCATACATTATGAATTCTGTAGGTAGTGGCCAATATGGAACCCTTGGTTCAAAAAAGGAATACATTTTCAGCAGCTATGGAATAGATAAAAATGTATTCGACAGAATGAATGTTTCAGTTTCCGGAGAATATGTAGCAATATCATATCGGGAAAATAACAAAGAGATGATCTCAGCAGCACCACTTGTATACAAAACACTCTCTTATAGCCCCGATGAGCTTTCTATTAAGATGATAGATCAATTTTCTGCAAGTGGTAATGCAAGTGATCCGGTGACTTATCCACACAGACCTACAGATGTTTCTAAGTTCCTGGCAGAACTTGGGACGAAAGAAGCAAACTTAAATACAAGTACTAAAGTACACATTGTAAAAACATTGATATGCTGCATAAATAATACTGAGGTAAAAGAGCTTGAATACACCCTTGTTTATCAGTGATGATAATGCCTTTATGGAACCCCATAACGATATAATTTCAACATCTTTAGTCATCATCGGGTTTGTTGTATTTGCTGCCATTCTTTCAAGCACGTATTTTGCTTTTGATGATAATTCCTATGCACTTGATAATTACAAACATGCATCGATGATAGCTAATGATATTGCCAATTATCAAAGTATTCAGGGAAGCAGGGTCGACCTGATATCAGCTGAAAAACTGGATTTACTTTCCACACCAGCAAAAGATAAGGAAAAACATAGGACGTTCTTCCAACGCTTCTCAGGAAATATGGATCTTTCCGTAGATATTTCCACAAATGATGGAAAATACCATTGGACCATTGATAGAGATGAAAATCAGACCAGTAAAAATGAGATTATAGCCGCCTCAGTACCTGTTGTTATTGAGCTTGGCAGCAATGTAAACTGTGCCCCAGGTACTTTAACTGTTAGTGTCCGTAAGAATAAATGGATATGAATAGAGCGTTTTGAGAAAGGTATAAAATATGCGCAGGAATTACCGGATAAATGAAGATGCATTCTCATCCACACTTGATGCCATATTTTTCCTTGTGCTTGTTTCAATATCTGCAGTGATACTTCTACCAAATATCGCAGCTGAAGACCAGTACAGGACCACAGGATATATTTCTATCCAGGAAATGGATAAACATCTTCTGAATTCGATATTGAGCAGCAGAGTGGACTATTTCGAATATACATTCAAGCCAGCTGAATTGACAAACTATAATCTATCGCTACCTAATAATTCGATGATGCGGAATGTTGAAGAAACTCTTTACCAAAAAGAACAGAAGCATAAAGCATTTGCAGATCTGCTTGCCGAAAGTCTTGTGCTGGGATTGGAGATGAAAGCAGAGAACAATCAAGCAAAAATCCTCAATCCAATGGCTTATGATCATGGTAGTGAAACAAAAAAAGCAATGCAGAACTATATGGAAAGTGAGATTGGTGGAAGATATAATTACAGATTGGAAGCTCGTTGGTATCCTGTTAATAAGTATATTGGAACTGAAATCATAATAGGTGATATGGCACCAGATGATGCAACTCGTCAGAGTACTAAAATATCATTACCACTTGAACCGGTATTTTCCAGAAACAATGTTTTTGAGTCAATGAATGATACCGTTTTCCAAAATGCACTTGTTTCAAGTGATCCGGAATATGAATTACGTAAAGGTTTCAACAATAGTATAAATGTAGCATCCACATATGCGGGAGAAACAATTACCGATATTATATTTCCTGCTGACTACCTGAATACACTGACAAACACAAAGCTAGGCACTAATAGTGAACATTTGTCCCTGATATCAAGCCCCGAACAAAATACACAGAATCCTGAGTTGCTGCTTGCATTACAAATGATCAACTATACTGCAAATGAAGTATACGACATGAATGTAACTGTTCCGGAGCCACATGAAACTATTAATATAAACTTCATAGACATTGTCGAAACTGGTGTAATAAATAACAATCAAGCAAATATTGCTTCATTCGTCAGAGAGGATATGAAAAGTGAGATCAACCAGAGTATTTCAATTATCCTTAGTGAGAATGATAGTACAAAGAGATTGAAAATACGTGATCAGCAATTAGAATCAATATGCAGAAACTATGATATGGATGGAGCTGACATCACTTTATTCCTTTGGTGAATAGCTAAGAATATAAATACGTAAAGCCAATCACAACATATATATTATATGCTGCGTTTATTAGCGCACTTCGCCGATTATAAGATCGTACTATTTGGGGGTATCTCCTGTTAACTAACATGGCCCAAAAATGCGATTTGAACAAAAATTACTTTGAATTAAATTATAAATATCAGGAGGATTCGCATGGCAAAAATGCATACCCGGAAGAAAGGACAATCCGGATCAACAAGACCTATCCGTACAGAGACACCAGCATGGTCAACTGTAACCGAAGAAGAAATTACAAAGGTTACACTCGACTTATGGAAGCAGGGTGTCAGCACTAGCGAAATTGGAATGATATTCAGAGACAAGTATGGTGTACCTGATGTCAAACTCGCTACAGGCAAAAAGATAACACAGATCATTAAGGATGCTGGAGAAGAGATAGCTCTGCCTGAAGACCTGTACAACCTTCTTGAAAAGGCAATCGGCCTTAGGAAGCACATGGACAACAACCACAAGGATGTTCACAACAAGCGCTCCCTTCAAAACACAGAAGCAAAGATCAGAAGATTGGTTAAATACTACCAGTCTACAAAAGTACTCCCTGCTGACTGGAAATACAAACCAGAAACAGCTGAGATGCTGATCACAAGATAAATTCAATATACAATACAATTTGTCTGGCTATGTGGCCAGACAAAAATCTTTTTTTGTAAGCTAAATTGCTTAGCTAAAAATATTTTTATATAGCATACCCAATATAATATCTTAAAAGGTAAGATATAAATTCTTATAAAGAGCATTATACTCCATGAAAGCAGTAATTCTTGCAGCTGGTGAAGGGAAAAGATGTCGTCCATTAACAGCCACCCGATCGAAAGTAATGTTACCTGTGGCTAATAAACCTATTTTAGAACATGTTATTACTGCACTTGCAAAAAACGACATAAAAGATATTATTTTGGTTGTAGGGTACGAAAAAGAACGTATCATGAACCATTTTGAAGATGGAATACGTTTTGGCGTTAATATCAATTATGTAGAGCAGAAAGCTCAGATAGGCACTGCACATGCTATTTTGCAAACTAGAGAACTTATCGAACCTGATGGAGAAGATTTTCTGGTTCTCAATGGAGATAATATTGTTGGAACAGAAGCCATCAGCAGCCTTATAAAAAAAGCAAATGGAAATGCAACTATTCTTGTTTGCAAAAAAGAAGATGCGATCGGATATGGGGTAATAGTATCTGAAGGGAAATATGTTAAAGAGATAGTAGAAAAGCCTGAAACAGTGGTCAGCAACCTTGTTAATACAGGAACATATTTGCTAAACTCAATAATCTTCAAAGTAATAGAAAGAACACCCATATCATCAATGGGAGAATATGCTATTACAGATACACTTCAAATAATGATAGAAAATGGAATGGATATCGTGATGGCAATTACCAGATCCGAATGGCTCGATGCGGCACATTCATGGGACCTGCTAAAAGCAAATCCGATCCTTCTTGCACAAAATACAGAAGAAAAACTGCAAAATGGAACCATCGAAGAGGGTGCCATTGTAAAAGGAAATGTATCCGTTGGACAAAACACAACCATTCGTTCAGGATCTTATGTAGTCGGTCCAGTAATCATCGGAGATAATTGCGATATTGGACCGAATGCAGTTATACTCCCATCAACCAGCATAGCTAATAACGTATCAATATCATCATTCACTCAAGTACAAAATAGCATAATAATGCAGGATGTACGTATTAACACTCATTCAAGCATATCGAGTTCTATAATAGGAAGCAATGTAGATATAGGTTCTAATTTTATCTCAGAAGAGAAAGAAGATCTGAGAATTGAAATTGACGATACTTTGCATCATGCTGATAAACTTGGCACGATCATAGGTGATGATACCGTAATTGGGGCGAACGTAGTTGTTAAGGCCGGAGTTATGATCTCCAATAACTGCAAAGTGAATTCAGGAAATAAAGTACATGAAACAATTCCTGAAAATTCTACAATTATATAATCAAGGGGAAAACATGTGTGGAATAGTTGGGTATGCAGGCAGAAACCAGGCTGCATCTATTTTAGTTGATTCGCTTAAAAGATTAGAATATAGAGGATATGATTCCGCAGGCATTTCATTATTCAATGGTGAACTTGCTACGCACAAAACAGTGGGAAAAATAGCAGATCTTGAGGCTATAATTCCAGATGATCTTGATGCATGCATAGGTATTGGCCACACAAGATGGGCAACCCACGGTAAACCAGAAACCAGAAACTCTCATCCCCACGTCTCAGGAAATGTATCCGTTGTACACAATGGTATCATTGAGAACTACATGATGCTCAAAGAAGAACTGATAGAAAAGGGATATGAGTTTAAATCCGACACTGACACTGAAGTAATTGCGCACCTCCTTCATCAGAAAATGTATGCAAGTGACAAAAGTATAGACCTTTTGACATCAATGAGGGAAACTATCGAATGTCTGGAAGGTTCCTATGCCATTGCAGCACTTTGTACTGATGAATCGGAAAAGATCATTTTTGCACGCAAGGACAGTCCTCTTGTTATCGGAGTTGGAGAAGATGGAAACTATGCTGCATCAGACGTGACTGCTCTTTTGAAATACACAAAGGATATACTTTACATTAATGATAATGAAACAGGTACTGTTAGTCCTGATGAGATCAGGGTATTCGGCCAGGATGGCAATCTTATTAAAAAGGATATTGAGACTGTAGAATGGGATATAGAAGCTGCTGAAAAAGCAGGATATGACCATTTTATGCTAAAAGAAATCCATGAACAACCTACTTCAATACAGAATACCTTTGCTGGAAAATTGCTAGAACTTGAAGGAAATATCAAATTAGATGAACTCTACCTTAGCAAAGAGCAGATAAAATACCTGCGCAGAGCTACAATAATAGCCTGTGGAACCTCATGGAATGCAGGAATACTTGGTAAATACTTATTCGAAAAGCTTGCTGGCATACATACGGATATTGAGACGGCATCTGAATTCAGGTATGGAAATCCGGTACTTTGCGGAGAGGAATTAACAATAGCAATAACGCAATCCGGTGAAACTGCAGATACACTAGCAGCAGTCAGAAGTTCTATGTCATACGGTTGCAAGACCATTGCCATCACAAACGTTGTAGGAAGCACCATTGCGAGAGAATGTGATAGTGTATTATACACACGAGCAGGGCCTGAGATTGGCGTAGCTGCCACAAAGACATTTACAGCACAACTGATCACACTCTATATGCTTGCCATTCATCTTGGTAGAAGCCGAAATTTTATAAGCCCTGATGATGCAAAAAAACTGATAATAGGTTTGAAAAAGTTACCAGGGCAGGTTCAGAAAATACTGAATCGAAAAGAAACCATCAAGGAATGTGCAGATATCTTTGCAGACAGAAGAGATTATTTCTTCATTGGCAGATACCTGAATTATCCCGTGGCACTTGAATCTGCACTGAAGCTCAAAGAAATATCCTACATACATGCTGAAGGCTATGCTGCAGGTGAATTAAAACACGGTCCTCTTGCCCTTCTCACAAAAGATACTCCTGTAGTGGCAATTGCAACTAAAGGACATACTTATGACAAGATACTCAGCAATATCAAAGAAGTGAAGGCCAGAGATGCTACAGTTATCGCCGTGGCAGATGAAGATGATACTGAGATTGAAAAATATGCAGATGTAGTGCTAAGAATTCCATCTTCACATGAGTTGATAGCGCCTGTTTTGTCATCTGTAACACTACAGTTACTTGCATATTATACAGCACTTGCTAGAGATTGCTCCATTGATAAACCAAGGAATCTGGCAAAAAGTGTAACTGTGGAATGATCCAGACTTTGTTATAAAATTAGAAAGATTATTAAGAGGTTTATTATATGAAACTTTTTGGCTCATCCGGAATCAGAGGAATTACAAACAAGGATGTAACAGTTGATCTGGCATTACAGGTCGGAATGGCCCTTGGAAGATCAAAAAAATCTGCAGTTATAGGAAGAGACCCAAGAGTTGCAGGGGAGATGATAGAGCATGCCATTATCTCAGGACTTGTATCTGCAGGTTGTAATGTGATCCGGGTAGGAGTTGTAACTACACCCACACTTGCCTATACTGCACGAAACTACGATTGCGGAGTAATGGTTACAGCATCGCATAACCCATCAGAATATGTCGGGATCAAGCTATGGAATCCTGACGGAATGGCCTTTGATTCCGCACAACAGGAAGAAATTGAAAAGCTTATCGAAAAGGAAGATTTTGTTCATTCTAAATGGGACATGCTTGGAAATATCAGCACTTATGAAAATGCGGTTCGTGACCATATGGACATGATCAAAGCAAATTCCTCAAAGTCCACGCTTAAAGTCGTAGTTGATTGCGGCTCCGGAGCAGGATGTACCATCACACCATTTTTATTAAGGGAAATGGGATGTGAAGTCATTACATTGAATGCACAACTTGATGGACATTTCCCGGCAAGGAATCCTGAGCCAAGTGACAAGAATCTGGGCTTACTCAAAAAGGCAGTAAAGGAATTTGGAGCGGACCTTGGAATTGCGCAGGATGGGGATGCTGATCGTATGATGGCTGTTGATGAAAATGGGGTCTTTTTGGCAGGAGATGAGATGCTTGCTATTTTTGCACGTTTTGAATGCAAGGAAGGATCAAAGCTTTCAGTACCTGTTGACACGTCAATGATAGTCGATGATGCATTACCAGGAACCGAAATCATTAGAACAAGAGTCGGTGATGTTTATGTTGCCGAAAAGATGAAAGAAATTAAAGCTGATTTTGGCGGAGAACCTTCCGGAAGCTGGATATTCCCAAGAATATCATATTGTCCTGATGGAATATACGCTGCTGCCAGACTTGTTGAGATATTGCAGGATAAAGGACTGGCTGCAATCAGAGCAGAGCTTCCAGAATATCCAACACTCAGAGATACCATTGCATGCGAAGATTCCAGAAAAGCAAAGCTTATGGAAGAGGTTAGATATAAGATGGCAGGCATGGGAGAAGTTTCAGATATCGATGGTATCCGCGTAGAAATGGAAGATGGCTGGGTACTTGTGAGACCATCGGGAACTGAACCAAAGATCCGAATAACTGCTCAGGCAAGGAAAAATATTGAAGAGCTCTACTCAATGGCAGAGAATATTGTAATGGAGAGCCTAAAATGAAAGCTGTTATTCTTGCTGCAGGCGAAGGCAGCAGGATGCGACCACTTACCGCTTCAAGACCGAAGGTTATGTTGCCCATTGCCAACAAACCCATGATAGAGCACACTATGTCCGAAGCTGTTGATGCAGGGATCACTGATTTTCTGCTGATCACAGGCTACTGTGAAGAAGCCATTAAAGATTATTTTGGAGATGGCAGCGAATTCAACATCAGTGTCGAATATGCGCATCAAGACAAACAGCTAGGAACTGCCAATGCAATCGCCTATGCCAGAAACAATGTTGATGGCAAATTCATTGTACTTAATGGTGATATGCTGGTGAGGTCGGAGCACATCAAAAAACTGCTATCCAGGGAAAATGATGCTATAATAACTGTGAAAGATGTTGAGAATCCCTCCAGCTTTGGAGTTATTGAAACTGAAGAGGACAAAGTTGTCAGGATAATCGAAAAACCACAGGTTCCGCCGAGCAATCTTGCAAATGCAGGCATTTATCTCTTTGATGAATCGATTTTTGATTTCATTGATAAAACTGAGGTGTCAAGCAGAGGAGAGCTTGAGATCACAGATTCTCTCCAAATGATGATAGATGAAGGCCACAATGTGGGTTTTGAGATACTTGACAGTGAATGGCTTGATGTTGGAAGACCTTGGGATATGCTGGAAGCTAACCAGATACTCCTCAAAAATATCGATGCGAAGCATGAAGGGATTATTGAACCCAACGCCACAATGAATGGACATATTCATGTTGGAAAAGGCAGCATTGTCCGCAATGGCGCTTACATCGTAGGACCTGTTATAATTGGAGAGAATTGTGACATCGGACCAAACTGTTTCATACGCCCATCCACAACCATAGGCAATGATGTGCATATTGGAAATGCTGTGGAAGTCAAGAACTGTGTCATTATGAATGGTACAAAAATTGGTCATCTCAGCTATCTTGGAGATAGCGTTATTGGAGAGAAATGTAATTTTGGTGCCGGTACAAAAGTCGCAAACCTTCGCCATGATGGAAAGAATATTCTCTGTCCTGTGAAAGGTGAGCTGGTCGATTCAGGAAGGCGAAAACTTGGCGTGATCATGGGTGATGATGTACATACAGCCATCAACACAAGTATTAATGTTGGAACCGTTATGGAAGCTGGTTCATTCACCCATCCGGGGGAAGTTAGTAAGGGCCTTAGAAAAGCTAATTAAGGTACTTTTCCATTTTTGATTTATTGAGTGATGCAATTGATCTTTAATATAGAGCTCCAGAAACTAAAAGAGATTGCCAGAGAAGCTGCAGATGTAATAGAACACTATGATCATGCACGGGTCATATCCCATAATGATGCAGACGGACTAAGTTCTGCAGGGATAATCTGCCAGGCACTTATGAGAAAAGGAATACATTTTCATGTGACAATTACCCCAAGACTGGATGCTGCTGTTGTTGATAAAGTAATCGAGACTGTGGAGGAAAAGGACCTGGTGATCTTCTGCGATATGGGAAGCGGACATAATGAATACGTATCCCGTATAAACAATAAAATGCTTATTTTCGATCACCACGTACCCGTTGGCGATTCACCTGCAGAGGTTCTTGTTAACCCCCATCTTGTGGGAATAGATGGAGCCACGCACATCTCGGCATCAGGAGTTTGCTACCTCGTTGCAAAGGAAATGGACAAGGACAATGTAGACCTTGCAGGACTTGCAATCGCAGGTGCTGTTGGTGACAAACAATTAATGAATACCGTCAATGGAAGTATACTTGAAGAAGCAATTAATGCCGGAGTGATATCCATCCATAAAGGACTCAAGGTCGGTGACGGCGATGTTGCACAGGTTCTGGAGTATACACCTGAGCCATATCTCGATATTACAGGCAATGCAAAGAAAATTAAGGAATTTCTGGACATTCTTGAGCTGAAGGGAAATGTACAGGAACTTTCAGATGACGATACAAAAAAACTGACATCCGCTGTTGCACTCAAACTTGCAAAGAATGCAAGTCCTGAAGCCATTGATGCTGCAATCGGAGATGTATATTTCCTTGAACATGAACTTGTAAAAAATGTGTATGACATGGTCTCCATTATGAACACGTTTGGAAGAATGGATAAGCCAGGTATGGCATTATCCATATGTTTGAAAGATGGCAGCCACATTGAAGAAGTCCAGGAAATGGTTATCGAATACCATCGTTCAATTGTTGAAAATATCAATAGAGCAACAGATAAACTGCAGCATGGCAAAAGCATATGTTACCTAATTGCAGAAGATATGAAAGCCACCGGAATGATAGCAAGCACTGTTGTCAGATATATGAATCCTGATATGCCTTTCGTGGCGATCAATCAGGTAAATGATATTGTAAAAGTTTCCGCAAGAGGAACCCGGGCACTTGTAGAAGATGGGCTTGACCTTTCCTTTGCACTTCGCGAAGCTGCCAATTCCGTAGGCGGGGATGGCGGAGGACATAATGTTGCCTCAGGAGCCGCAATTCCACCAGGAACGGCTGAAGAATTTGTCAAAAAGGTTGATGAGATCGTTGCAGAACAACTCAAGATTGAGGCTTGAACATGAAGATACATAGCAGTATAGAATTCAGGGATGAGAATGCATCCCATATTGCAGCAAGCATTGCAAAGTCATTGGCACCGGATAACCTCAAAAACATGAAAACTGAAGTTTCAGACTCCAGTGCAATAATCTACATTGAAACTGAAAAGATCACATCGCTTATTGCAACAGTAGATGACCTTCTTATGAATGTAAAAATCGCAGAAGAAGTTCTGGAAGATCTTGAACAATAGACAATACTCAACTTGATGGCTATTCCCACAAATGCCTATTCTTATCTATCAGTGATTTTTGTTCGTCAATTCTGGAGCGTTTGTATATCAAAGCTGCAGGGTGGAATATCTTTAGTAGTGTCATATTTCCTTCATCTGTTCTTTCAGCTTCGCCCCAATCAAGTTTCCTGCCTCTACAGAATGCTTTTTCAGCGGTGTTTCCAAGAAGGATGATAACTTTTGGATCCAGCAAGCTTATTTGCGCCAGAAGAAAGACCTTGCATGCATTTATCTCGGTCACATGAGGATTGCGATTCTCAGGTGGACGGCATTTTATCGTATTGATAACTGCATAATCGTGATCTGACAGACCCATGTATTCTATCATTTCATCAAGATTCTTGCCTGCCCTTCCGCAAAAAGGAACTCCGGTTTCATCCTCATTTTTGCCAGGTGCTTCACCTATGAAAACAACGCTTGGGCTCTCTGAGCCTTTACTTATGACCTTATTAGTGACAGTTTCATGAAGAATGCAGTTTTTGCATTGTAATATGTCCTCTCTGACACGAGAAAAACCTCCTTTTATCAATTCAAGAACATACGGAGAATCCATTGTTAATTCTGTACATGCCATATTATCAATTTGCCTGAAGGTCCTCCATAAATCGTATCTGTTCTGAGATGAAAGAATTAAATGCTGCTTCCACACCCAATTCTTCTGCCATTCTGACTATAGCCCCATTGAGGAAATCGATCTCAGTCCTTCTTCTGGAAGACAGGTCCTGAAGCATTGAAGAGTGATGATTGGCCGTATTTGGAATTTGCACGTCATGAAGATATTCGAGATACTCTTCGGCCTTGTTCCAGGGAAGCGGTACTTTTTCAGATTCGACGACCTGAAATGCTTCTTCTACAATATTACGAATAATTGACCATGAATGAGAATTGCTGAGTTTTCCATAAGGCACACCCATAACAGCACCCAATGGATTGAGTGCAGAGTTATAAAGTACTTTTGACCAGATAGATGTTTTGATATTCTCTGTTGTTTCTACGGAGATACCTGCTTCTCTCACAAGTTCTGCCAATCTTATAACAGATTCATCCATACCTGAAGGGAACCTTCCAAGATTCATCGGCCCGCTTTCAACTGAAACATTTATTGTTGCATCACCTTTCCACTCAAAACCGGTAATGATAGTTCCACCAATCACACTATCAGTATATTTTGAAATTATCTCTTCATTGCCAAGTCCATTTTGCATGCTGATAACTTCATGGCCTTTGATGGAGTCTTTGAATTGTTCACAAATGGACTCTGTTGCAGTTGACTTGGAAGCTATGAATATATAATCGAATTCATTGTCCTCCGGGATGTCCGCTGAACAACTAAAACTATAGGTAGATTCACCCCATATACCAGTCATTTTGAAGCCGTCCAAGTGAATCTTTTCTGCATGCCTTTCCCTGCATACAGCATGCACATTACAAACAGATGATAATTTTGCAGCGATAGAAAGACCTACCGCACCTGCGCCCAATATTAGAACATTCATATGATAACCTAGTTTTAGTAATATCAGTTTCACATTAAAAGGCTAACTAATGGTACAGAGATTTTCTTAAAAGTAGAAGTTCTTAATTAGCAAAAGATACATCATGAATAGAGTTATCAAGCAAGAAAAATGCATTATTTGTAAAAAATGTAAAAATTGCAATAATCACAAAAACCATAAAACTTATCCATATATCACATATTCATATCACAAAGAGGGACGGAATTAAAATGGAATTAAAGTTCGAATTGGAATGTTCACTCAAGACAAGCGCCGACGCCACAGAGGCTGCTGATGTAATTGCTGCGTTTATTAATGAAGCTAATGAGACCATACTCACAAAGGGTGCACCTGAAGGACAGGGAGCAAAAGTTACAGAGTGGAGTATCCATGGAGACAGGATCAATATCAGTGTGGAATCCGGAAGGCATGTACGTGTGCATGATGCAATGCTACGTATGAGAAAGCCACTTGCTGGAAAGCTTGGGAAAGAATTTAAGATTGGCATTCGTGGAATTGAAGTTGAGTCATACACCATTGAAGTTCCGTCCGAAAATGAAATTGCTGAAATCAAGATCCCATACGTTAGCAAAATGAGCTATGATTCCGGTGTAGTTAAGCTTGAACTGGATGTTGATGAAGCTGCAATGTCAAACCGTATACCTGACAGGATACTTACCCTGATGGAAGATAAGATCGAGCAGCTATCTTATGGCGGTAAGACCGAGCACTGGAATGTACTTTGGCAGAGCGATAAGAAGGAACATCCCTTTTCCGAAGATCCCACCAAGGCAATGATGGAAGCCGGTTGGCTCAAAAGAGGTGCAAGCCGCGGGCAGTGGATCCATGGTCCACAATCCGTCAGGATGTTCAGAACCTTTGAAAGAATAGTTCTTGAAGAATTGCTTGAACCTCTTGGATACAGGGAAATGATATTCCCAAAGCTTGTACCCTGGGAAGTATGGCAGAAATCCGGACATGCAAAAGGTGTTTACCCTGAGATATACTACGTTTGCCCACCAAAGACCAGGGACCCCGAATACTGGGAAGAGGTCATTGACCATTACAAGGTGACCCATGAGGTGCCAACTGAGCTTATTAAAGAGAAGATAGGCGACCCTATTGGCGGTATGTGCTATGCACAATGTCCACCGTTCTGGGTCTATCTCCAGGGAGAGACCATCCCAACAGATGAGTTCCCAATTATGGTATTTGACAGGTCAGGCACATCCCACAGATACGAGAGTGGAGGAATCCACGGTATGGAACGTGTGGATGAATTCCACAGAATAGAGATCGTCTGGACAGGAACCAAGGAACAGGTCATTGAAGCTGCCAATAAACTCCACGAAAGGTACATGCACATTTTCAACGAGATCCTTGACCTGGAATGGAGAAAAGCATGGGTAACTCCATGGTTCATGGCACAGGAAGGACTCACCGGTGTTTCCGAACAGACAGAAACAGGAACCACAGATTATGAAGCAGTGCTTCCATACCGCGGTGAAGATGCTGAGTGGCTGGAATTCCAGAATGTCAGTGTCAATGGTAACAAATACCCATCTGGATTCAACGTGAAATGCCAGTCCGGCGAAGAACTCTGGTCAGGATGTTCCGGTGTCGGTCTTGAAAGATGGGCTTCCGCCTTCTTTGCACAAAAAGGACTTGAACCCGAGAACTGGCCGGAAGAATTCAGAAAGAGAGCAGGAAAGATACCAGAAGGTATCAGATTCCTCTGATCTATTTTAATATACTATCTAATTCAGGAATCCTCCAAAAAAGGATTCCTTAGTCCATTTCTATCACAACTTTTCCCGTCACACTGCTCTCACGCTGGTATTTCAGTGCATCTCCCGCCTTATCCAAAGGAAATGTCCTGTCGATATTAATTGTGATGATACCCTGATCATAGAGTTCTGCCAGTTTTTTAAGGTCTTCGCTGTTGATCTTCGTGAACTGACCCAATGCATTCACCCCATACTTTTCCATTAGCTCTTTATCGGGCTGCTCAAGCATGGACACGATCATGCCTCCTTTCTTAAGCACCTGGAAAGATCTTTCATAGGTATCGCCGCCTACAGTGTCAAAGACAGCATCGAAATCACTTAATCTTTCTTCAAACTTCTCGTTCCTGTAGTCAATGATCTCATTGGCTCCCAGGGCCTTAAGGTAATCAGCCTTGCCTTTCCTACCAGTTGTTGCCACATATGCACCAAGATACTTTGCAATCTGGATGGCCATAGAACCAATACCACCTGATCCACCGTGTATGAGAATCTTCTGTCCCTTCTTCAGATTCATTTTGTTGGATATCACATCCAGTGCACTCACACCCACAAGCGGCAAAGCGGCAGCTTCAATGTCATTTGCTTTTTTCGGTTTTTCGGATAGCAGATGTTCACCAGTAATCAAATATTCTGCAAAAGCACCAGAGCCTCCAGAGAGAACTATACCACTGCCATATACAGGATCACCTCTCCTATAACGATCTACACCTTCACCCACATCAGAAACCGTACCGGCAAAATCACCACCTATAGTCATGGGAGAACTGAGCGTCTTTCCCTGGCTCACATAACCCAAAGTGACCTTCCAGTCAAACGGATTCACACCTGCTGCATTTACTTTTATTAATAATTTTCCTGACGAGAGAGAAGGCATTTCTGCGTTCGGATTTATCTCTACGACATCTTCCCCATACTCGAGTATCTGAACTGCTTTCATGGTAAATTCCCCATACAAATGTGTAGATCAACAAATTGCTGATCACATGTACCATAAAAATTAAGCCACCAAATCTTATATACCTTGTGAAGAAACATTTTTAAAAAAGATATCATGCATGGGAATCAAAAAAATATTTATTGCCAGCTTTAAATCGTTATCTGCAGCCCTATCTCAATCCTAGCCGTGTTTTCCTGATTTTATCAATAAAATCCTTTGTTTCCTTTTCCACATCATCACTGCATACAACAGCGGAAATTGCAACCAGACTATCAACACCACCTTCGATCACATGCATACAATTATCCTTGTTTATACCTCCAATGGCAACCACGGGAATATTGATAGCATCCTTCACGTTCTTTATCAGATGAAAGCCAATCCCATCTCCTGCATCCTTCTTTGTTGAAGTGTTGAATATGGGTCCAAGTCCAATATAATCAGCACCGCTTTCTTCGGCTTCAATCGCCTGCTCCAGTTCATGAGTTGAAAGGCCTATGATCTTGTGTTCACCAATAATTTCTCTTGCAACAGCAATGGGCATGTCATCCTGACCAATATGGACACCATCGGCATCAACTGCCATAGCAACGTCTATCCTGTCATTTACAAGGAATATCGCTCTGTCAGCACATATGTTCTTTATCTGAAATGCCTCATCCACCATTTCTTTTGTAGATTTGTTCTTTTCACGATACTGAACGATCTTACAGCCCGCAGCAACAGCTTTTTCCACATCCGACAAAGTTCCTTTTTTAGATAGGTCAGAATCTGTTACGAGATAAAAATCAATTTCATCCAGTAAAGACCTTTTTTGCTCACACATTATTGTACCCCATACTGCAAGATATCAGTGTATTGTACTTCTTGAATAAATGACTGAAACATCACCAATTATTCTCGATAACCATTGAGATTTATTGACGATCATCAATATTCATTTTAGCCTTTGCCACAGCATCAGTCAGATTGAACACTTCATCATAGAAATTCTGCTTGAAACTTCCCGGACCATTCGACTTATCGGCTGCAAGCTCTCCAGCAATCCCATAATAACATAGTGCATCTTTTGCAGCATCAAAGTGATCTGAATTTACTGCAGCAAATGAAGCTATGACCGATGCTACCATACAACCAGTACCCACAAGTGAGCCCATGTACTCATGACCATTTTTAACAACAAATGTATTTTCACCATCGCTTACTACATCTTCAGCCCCGGTCATAACAACTGTGCATGACATTGCTAATGCTAAAGCCCTTGCAACCTGTGCAGGATCAGCATCTATTGAAGTGGATTCTACTCCATTAGTTTGAGCATTTTCTCCTGCAAGTTTTGCAATTTCAGAATAGTTACCTTTTATTATATCAACACTAACTGAGTCAAGGATCTTGGCAGCCATATAGTCCCTAAACTTTGTGGCGCCGACGCCTACTACATCAAGTACTACAGGTATCCCCTTTTCATTTGCAGCTTTTGCAGAAATTATCATCGCATCTATAAGTTCAGTTGTAAGAGTGCCAATATTGAGAACAAGAGCAGATGCTATTCCAGTCATATCTGCACACTCTTCCGGTGCATGTGCCATTACAGGAAGCGCACCCAATGAACGTGTCATATTCGCACAGTCGTATATTGTTACCCAGTTAGTAATATGGTGCACCAATGGTTTGCTTGCTCTTATTGTTTTTAAAGGAGATTGCATTTATATACCTCAGCAGTAAAAATTCAGGAATACAATTACTTAATATGATTAATAGAATAAGTATTAATAGATACACAATATGTATATGAAACTATCAGATTCATAATTTAATGACTGATATTTGGTAGATTTCGTACGCAATTATTAATTAATGCTTTTTTAATCATTTGTCAAACCGATTTATTTATATATAGACATGTCTAGTATAGAGAGCCAATTTATACAGCATACGCTATATCATTATTATTTGATGAACGCAGTCGAACACTTACATTAATCATATTAACAAATTTCATTAGATCACAATCATACGGAGGAATTACGTGGCAAGGAAAACACAGAGGAAATTAGACAAATGGAAGTCTAAGAGCTGGTATGCAGTTGAAACACCAGTATTCATGAGCAAAGCAAACATCGGTTCAACTCCAGCAGAAGAACCAGAACTTTTAGTTGGTCGTATCGTCGAGACAACTGTTGGCGAAATCACAAACGATTTCACAAAGCACAACACAAAACTTAAACTCGAGATAGATGCTGTTAATGGCGATGTTGCAAGCACCAGATTCCTCGGTCACGAGATCACAACAGACTACCTACGCTCAATTGTAAAGCGCCAGACATCAAGAATTGACAACAATCTTGATGTAAAGACAAAGGATGGCTACGTTATCAGAGTCAAACCAATATGCTTCACAGTAAAGAGAGCAAGAACAAGTCAGATCAAGGCAATCAGAGAAGTAATGGAAAGAATTGTCAGAACACGTGCATCCGAGCTTACATTCGAACAGTTCATCGAAGAAGCTATCATGGGCAAGCTCTCCGCAAATATCTACAGAAACTCAAAGTCACTCTATCCACTCAGAAGAGTAGAGATCAGAAAGACCGAAGTTCTGTATTCACCTAAAGCAGATGTAGTAGACACTCCAGCAGCAGAAGAAGCAGAAGCTCCAGCAGAAGCTTAAAATTACTTTTAGGTATCACATTTGTGATACCAAAACTATCTTTTTTTACTTACTGATTCCAGCATATTAATTTCGATAGTTTCAACTTTATGCAGTATTGCGAGCTTCGCTTTCATATTCTTTTCTGATCAGGCGAGCCATTTCTTCATTGGCTTCAATAACAAAAGAACCAATATAATCACAGTATTTACAATGATAGAGCCCTTCAACGCCACCTGCTTCATAATATAGGTCATGGCTGCCACATATAGGACACACCTCTACTGTGTCTTCGGAATCATCATCGTCAGCAACTAGAGCCTCCATTTCATCCATATCTTCAAGATCTGTATCCATTTAGCTTGTCCTCCCTGATAAAGTTATGATCTTGCCCCAATTTAGATTCAAAATATGTTCATTAATAAGATGATACTGGAATACATATCAAATTATCTACGAAATTCCATTTCAATTAGAAACTATCACTAATTTCAGAAGGATATGGAGAAAACAAGGTTTGCGAATAAAGATATTCTATTTTGAATTGCTCTACTCTGGATCTTAGAAGCTCCCTTAGCTCAAACAAAACAGAGCTATCTTCTCTGTAAGCTTGTAACTTGTTGAGAAAAAGAAATTTATCCCTGGCACTTAAATTACGGGAAAAATATCCAAAAGCATGCATCATTGCATTGATCGTGGAACTGGATCTTGCCGGTGAAGATAGCAGCTCCAGCAAAAACTGAAGATACTGTTCGTAAACATCATCCACTTTCAAACCACCATGATTTGCAACTATGTTACCCATGATAGTCATAAGCTCCTTGTTGTAAGCCATGAAAAGAAGTTTGTTACGAGTATGGAATTCTAAAAGTGAATCTATCGACTTTGAATTCCAAAAATCCCTGAATGATGCCAGAGTAAAGATACGAGTCAGGAAATGATCCCTTATCATAGTATCAGACATTCCAAATTCATCCACTATTGGAAGATGCCAGAATTCTTCAAAAATTGCATCTGCAAAAAAGCCATTTTCATTCCTGCTAAACCACTCATCTGAATCAAAATAAGCATTTACATCTGAAAATACCTTGGTTGTTCCAATTCCACATGACGGAGACTTTGATTTAAGGATGAAGCCATCAAAATCAGCAAGCTCTTCAAGATATGAATGTGCAAATTCAATCATTTGTTCAGTAAGATCAAGGCCGCTAGCTGGCTGCACTAGTCTTTTTTCCCCATCAAGAACTATGATTATAGGTTCTCTTGGAACTCCCAGCCCAATTTCACATTCAGGACATGTGTCAATAAATTCAACAAATGGTTTCATAGATTCCACAAAAGGAGAGGATACTATCTGCCCATCATAGCGACAGGCTGCAAATCCAAGGCATTTACTGATCACAATGATCGGACGGGAAAACTGAGAAATTGGAACTACTTCCATGATAGATTAAACAATGAACAATAAAAAAGAGTTTTTGGGTGAAGAATACATAAAATCAAAATAAATCCAAAAAGGGAATTTAGATTTCCCTTTTTACTTGTGAGTATAGTAAGCAACTATCTCCTTACCAACATCATCAATGCGGCAGAAACCAAATCTCTCAAACTGTACTACATTTTCCAGCTCTTCAGTGATCTGCTTTTCACCGATACCTTCAAATTCACCATGTGGAGCAAGAACTTTCACAGGATGACCATTTTCAGGTGCCCAGTGAATTATCCTCATTTTTTCCTTTTTGGCAGTGTCCATGGAATCATCAATATATGAAGCCTGAAGTGGATCCATTGAAGTAATTTCCACATTGTAAAGGTCCTTGAGCCTGAGCTTTGAACCAAGCTCTAGATTCCCGACATCATCATTGCATATGCATATTTTTGAATCAACATCGATGCTACGGGTTCCACGCTTTTCAGTAGGATGAAGGGATGGAGTCACTGTGCAGGCTTCTGCATTGGTTATCTCTAATTCTACCGGATCCCATACAAAGAAATACCTGTTTGCTTTTGGATCGATGATCTTTCTATTTTCGGCATAAAGTGTATCAAAACTCAGACTGATATCAGTTTCACCTACACCCATTTCTATCATGAACTTGCGTATAGCTTCAGGCAAGATCCCCCTTCTGCGCAAAGCACGTAATGTTGGAAGACGTGGGTCGTCCCATCCGCTGTACTCACCTTCTTCAATTGCATGGCGCAGTCCGCTTGTACTGAACTTACCGAACTCATGCATCTTTACACGACCCCAGTGAGTAGTTTTTGGATACTCCCAACCAAGGTAATTGTAAATGTAAGTCTGGCGTTTCTCACTATCCATGAGGTCCTTACCTCTGATGATATGAGTCATACCAAGTTCGTGATCCTCAATAGCGCCCTGGAAATCAAGCAAAGGCCAAACACAATACTTATCGTCAACCTCAGCTCTTGGGTGAGCTGTCTTGACGATCCTGAATGCTCCAAAATCACGCAGTGCAGGATCTTTATGGGTAATATCGGTTTTGATACGCAAAACAGCAGTTTTTTCCTCATATTCACCTGATATCATCTTATTCCAGTATTCCAGGTTTGTATCAGGGTTCTGATCTCTGTGAGGACATGGCTCCTTAGCATCCTTGAACTTCTTGAAATCCCCACCTTCACAGAAACAGACATACGCATGCCCCATTTCCATAAGCTTTCTGGCATAATCATAGTACATTGGAACCCTGTCAGAAGCTATAACGACTTCATCGGGTTTTGCATCCAGCCATTCACAATCCTCCAGGTACCAATCATAAGCTTCAAGCATTGGACGCTTTGTCTGCGGGTCAGTATCATCAAAACGAATAATGAATTTTCCACCGTATTTCTTCACATACTCGGAATTGACCACTATACCTCTTGTACTTCCAAGGGTAGGAGGACCATTTGGATTTGGTGCAAATCGCATGACAACAGTATCGCCTTCTGCGACATCAAGAGGTTTTAATCCTTTATCCGGTTCCTTCTTGGTGCTCAATTCTTCAATAAGCTCAGGTGCTAATTCCTCAAGGCGCGCAAGCCACTGTTCAGGTGTTTCCTTTGCGATCTCGGAAAGGATTTCCTGTATCAGAGGATTTACAGCCTTTGCCTGTGCACGCAGGTGTGGGCATGCCCCCATTACACGACCCATAACAGCACCTATCTGTGGTGCCTGTCCATATTTTACTGCATTTTGAAGAGCGTATTTTTCCACATTCTTCCTGTCATCTTCAGTTAAAGTCATTGAAATTCTCCATTGATAAAATTAAAGTGAAACTGGTCAAATCAAAAGTGTATTGAACCATAGCAGATCCAAACTAACGTGCATGAATAAATACAAAAACAGGTATAAATAATATGCTTAAACAGAAATACCAATATCTTTAATATGAGCGATCTTTGCATTCATGTCAGATATATTGGTTTCGAATTCCTTGATGAAATCCGCAACTGAGTCTCCTGCTATTGCACCATGAGATGATGGTTTAATCAAATGCTCTTGCTCGAGCACACGCAAAGAATAACGTACTTTATGAGTAGGCATTCCGGTTTCCTCTGATAATTTCAAAATACCAATCGGACCTCTTTCCACAACTGCATTCAGTACTCTAAGATGACGTTCAGCAAGTTCCATTTCCCTATTAACCTGGTCGAATAGCATTATATAACCTCATTCCTCAAAATTCCAATCCCTTCGATCTCAACTTCCACGACATCACCCGGATGAATATCGCCAACATCGGCCGGGGTACCCGTTACAATAATATCGCCAACATCAAGTGTCATGATACCAGATATAAATGCAATAAGGTATGAAACATCAAAAATCAGATTTGATGTATTCGAATCCTGCACAAGTTCACCATTTACCCTTGTTTTTATATTAGCCTTATCAGGTTCGAAATCATCTGCTGGCACAATGAAAGGACCTACAGGTGCAAAAGTATCGAAGCTCTTAGCTCTGGTCCACTGACCATCTTTTTGCTGAAGGTCACGTGCTGTCACATCATTAAAGCATGTAAATCCTGCAACAACATCCAGTGCGCGGTCATAGCTTATAGTTTTGCATTTTTTACCGATGATTATTGCAAGTTCTCCTTCATAATCTACTTTGCTGCTATATGCTTTCGGATAAATGATCTTATCCTGATGGCCAATTACAGCGGAAGAAGGTTTTATAAAAAGAATGGGTTCATCAGGAACTTCCATATTTAGTTCAGCAGCATGATCATGATAATTTAGTCCCACACATACTATTTTAGTAGGATTACTTGGTGGGAGAACATCGAGGTCTTTGAGTGAGTAAGATCTGCCGTCACCTTCGTGAGATGTAACTATATCGCCATCAACTTCTCCATAAAATACATCATTTGCATATCTGAATCTACCAAACATTAGTGCAACTGTTTTGTTTTCATTCTAGATAAGGATAGGTGATGTTGTGCAAAAATTACAGCATTTTCACCTCGAGTATATAAATCCATCATAATTTATCATTGAAATAATATAGTTATATTAGATTGATACATATTAAATAATGGTATATAATATTTCAAGAATATTCAAATGTAACTGAATTAGTATGAGGGATGAAATGGATAATAGAAAAGTAATTAGAAAGACAGAATGCAGATTCCATGAAAGAGACAAATATGAATTTTCCATTGATGTCGTTTTTGAAAAATATGAAGAACAAAAAGTTTGCTTACATTAGGCAAACTCCACATTTATTTTAAACTTTTTCTAAGCACTGCTTTTTAGCAGAATACTTATGCAGGAATATCAACAATGAGAGATATCCCTGCGTTAAGATCTATTTTGTCAACAAATTTGCAATTAAAAAAGCAATTACCATTGCTACAATACCAATAGCCCAGAATTTTATAGCTTCTTTTGTGGGTACCTTAACATCTGTGAATTGACCTGCATCTGTAACACTTGCAGAAGTACTTGCAACCGCCATTGAATCTGATTGCTCGGATGATCCAGTTGAAGTGGTATTGTTTACCGCAGATATTGATGCTGCACTTGCAAGTTTTTCTGCCTCACTGTCATCAAATGCAGAACTATGGTCTTGTTCAGGAGAAGGAGTCTGTCTAAAAGCTGATTCCTGAGTTTCAGGCTGCTTTGCAAACTCGTTGTCTGAAAATGTATCATTAGCAGGAGCAGAAAATGTATTTTCATCTTCTTGTTCATCGTTATCGGAAAATGTGTCTGCAAATACCGGGCTTTTCTCAACTACTTCACGTTCATCTACTTCTTCTTCAGCTATTGTTGTATCGGCAACTATATCCTGGGCTGATTCTCTTGCATTCATACTTCCAAATGATGAAATAGATTCATTCTCCACATCCGATGGAGAAGAAGTAAAAACATCCTCGTCAGAATTAGCATCATCGGAGCCAAGATGGCTGAAAATAGATTCTTCACCTTCAGGAGATACAAAACTTGTACGCTCTTCTCGGACTGATTCAGTTACCCATCCCTCGTCACCTGTACTTTCCAGATCTTCATTTATTTGGTCATCTTCAGATGATTTTACAGGATTATCAATAAAAGCTGTTTCTTCAACTGGTTCTGGAGTCACATCCATCGAACTACTTGCAACATTATCAAGCTCTGGTTGCTTTTTTCCAATAAGTCCCTGATAATCAGGGTCCACTTCAATTGCAAGATCAAAACTTCTTTTTGCTTCTTCAAAGTCACCCGTTTTTTCCAGAATTCGTCCCTTTCTAAACCAGGCTTCAGCATTGTAAGGATTCACATCCAATGAATTTGTATAGTATTCAATCTGCTTTTCCGGAGTTTTGGCCCCTTCTGCCATCTTGAACCAATTTTCAGCGGCTTTCTGTTTTTTTTTGGATTTTACTTCATCAAGCATTCCCATGTTTACACCTATTTATATGCAAAGTATATTGATCAGTATAACAACTGTAACAAATTATACTTATTATAAAAAACTCACATAATAATTACTTTTGCATCAATTTACTACCTTTATAATTAAACAAATACAGCACATACATTATAGATAAATTTATATACTGTGTACTAAAGTATAACCAATCCACTTGTTGAATTACATACATTAAATGGGGACTGAATGAAGCGGAGCTTGTTACACACCGTTTTCCTATCAGAAAAACGAAAAAGATTACTTTTATTACTTGAAGATTCACCAAAAACAATAGAATACATTGTTGATTACCTTGGAACTTCGAGACAAGGATTGTTGCCACAAATTAAGAGATTAAATGAGGATAAGCTCATTGAAAAAAAGTGGAGTAATTCAGCTAACAGCCATCGGAAAATTACTGGTTAACGAAATGAAAAAAATCGTTGACACTGTCGATATCCTTGAAAATAATTACGAGTATTGGACAAGTAGAGATTTTTCAGCAATACCTGATCACCTTTTTAAAAAAATAGATCAGCTTTGTCCCTGCCAAATAGCTGAATCCCATTTAAATGAAATGTTCGAGTTTAGGCCTGAATGTCTCGAAGGTATGAGGAAATCTAAATATGTCTTTGCATATGCAACATTTATTCACCCATCATATCCCTCTATTTTTTGGGAACTTGCTCAAAATAATATACAAACATCAGTAGTATTAACAAAAAATGCCGTCATCAAACTGAAAGTAGATTTCAAAGATAATTATGAGACATTCCTGCGATCTGAAAGGTCAAGCATGCATAGTATAGGTGATATGAAAAAACCAGGTATGATAGTAAATGATAATTTTATTTTGCTATGGCTTTTTAATGATAAAGGAGATTTTGAACCACGCTATATGATATCTCAATCCCAAGATGCCATCGATTGGGGAATAGAATTGTTCAAGTATTATCAGACCCAGTCTGAAGAAGTAATTGGTTTTATGTATTCTAGCTAAAGAACATAATTAGAATTAGCTAGAGGATGCCAATATTTTTTATAAATATCGACACCCCGTATTATGAATAACTTTATTTGATTTTGCCTGTGTTCAACGATACATGAATATCAACAGGTATTCAAGCATTTTTATTCACCTATTGGAAGAACGGTTCTACCATACTTTTCATTGAGAACTTCAGCCATGGCCAGATAGATCGCACTGAGACCACAGAATATTCCTTCATAACCAGCGAATGTCTTTAGTGCTGCGCTTCCGGTTATGTCAGATGCAGCCAGCAGGAAGAAGAGGAGTGTCAGTGTTCCAAATACAACTTGTAGCGCCCTGCTACCTTTTAGAGTTCCAATGAACATAAAGAATGTGAACAGTCCCCACATGGATAGATATGCGGCCATTGCAACTGCACTAGGTGCATCAGCCATTCCCAATTTTGGCATCACTAATAGAAAGACCAGAGTAAGCCAGAAGGCACCATAGGATGTGAATGCTGTTGTTCCAAAAGTATTGCCTTTTTTCCATTCCATGATTCCTGCTACCATCTGAGCAAAACCACCGTAGAACAATCCCATTGCTAATATCATTGAACCAAGTCCAAAGTATCCTGCATTGTGTAAATTAAGCAATACCGTAGTCATTCCAAAACCCATTAAACCCAAAGGTGCAGGGTTTGCTGTCATATCTTTGATCACGCGTTCATCCATTCCAATACCTCCTAACTATCATTTCTAAAAATATTGCAGAATACTCTATGAATAACTAGAATATAAATATTATCACGATTAATCATTTATGATCTGCATTGGCAAAAGTTCGAAGATCAGACAAAAACAAGATTCTATGTAGTGATCAATAATTTATTAAAAAGATAAATATACTATTATAGTACTAATCTTCTGATATGAAGAAATATAGCTGTTTAATGGCCATATTACTCCTGTTTGCAGGCATATTAATCTCAGGATGTGTTGATCAAGCTGAAAATGGAGAGATACCAGAGTCAAGTTTAAATCGTGACCTACTCTATCAAACTTCTACAATTGATGCCTTACTCGAAGGAGTCTATGATGGAGATATCAGTTTCAAGACGATGAAAGAATACGGAGATTTTGGAATTGGAACTTTTAATGGACTTGATGGTGAGATGATCACCATTGATGGAGATATATATCAGGTTAAAGCTGATGGTATCGTTTATGCAATGCAAGATTCTACCATGACACCTTTTGCTGCCGTGACATATTTTGATGTAGATGAGGAAATAACAATAAATGAAACAATGAGCCAGCAGGAGTTCAAGGACAATCTGGACGAATTGATGATTAACAAAAATATCATCTATGCATTCAGAATTGATGCTACCTTTGATTACATGAAGACAAGAAGTGTGCAAAAACAAAGCAGACCATATCCCCGTCTTGTGGAAGTAGCAAAAAGCCAACCAACCTTTGAGTTCAACGATACTAAGGGAATTATTATTGGTTTCTGGTTACCCGAATACATTGATGGAATTAATGTACCAGGATACCATTTCCACTTTATTTCAGAAGACAGAACGGCAGGTGGACATGTTCTTGAGTTTGATATTCATGATGCGAATGTCCAGGTAGACCATACCTACGACCTAATGCTGGTGCTTCCAAGAAATGATGACTTTTCCAGTGTTGATCTTACTGAAGATAAGCAGGATGAACTGGAGCAGGTGGAAAAATAATATTTTGGTGATTATCCAATCATCCACCTTTATTTTCAAACTATGGTCGGAACTGGCTTAATTTCCTTTTATTTTGATCTAAATTACAGAGTTACAAATATGACATACAAGTGCTCAAAATGCAATGAAGACATAACATCCTCAGAATATAAATACTCTACTAAAAATTTCAAAGCTCCTTTATGCAGAACACATCAAAAGCAATATTCTGATATAAGTAATTCAAATTCTACTAAAGCTCCTAGTAGTCAAAAAACTTCAAAGAAAGAGGAAGTAAACGCTATTTCAAAAAGGGACAGTAGTTTTGTAGAAAATATGATAAAGGGCAGAATTGCTGAAACCCTTATTGAAGAATTATTTTTATATCTAGATTATTAAGTGTTCAGATATGGAATGGAAAATACCGTACCAGGCGTAATGAAACTCTTGGCTGGTGTGCGAAGTGATGTTGCTACAAACATAAGAAGAATGCCAGATTTTGTTGTTCAAAAACCAGATAATGGCGATGTTTTCTTTATAGAAGTGAAGTTCAGAAAAAGTGAGTCCTTTAAATTTAGTGATATTGACAAAGATTATCCTTACGAGAATTGTTACTTTGTACTTGTTTCAAAAAAACATATCAAGTGCATAACTTATCAAGAGCTTAAAGATGGAAAAGAAATTACACCAACTTCACGAAACTATCTTGGAAACCGAAAAGAGTTCGAGCTTGATAAAGATATAATCATTGATTTTTGTAACTTTGCCGTGAAGTTTTTTGATGTTGTCTAAAGGTTAAAAATGAAATCTGAACAATAAACACATTGATTTATCATATTCTCCGCCAATATCAATTAAAGACATTACAAATTTGAATTATCTGCTGGAGACAAAGCTTTTATGAAACAAACTGAGCAGAATATTGGCAGGGTCAAAAGGACAAGGAAAGAGACAAAGAACAGCTATGACCAAATGAGCATATTTTATCCCATATTCAACATTTTTGAGGGTAAATTCAAGAAGATCGGTCTTCAGAAGCTGGATGTCAAAACAGGCGAAACTGTCCTTGAGATCGGATTCGGAACAGGGCACTGCCTTGCACAAATTACAAAAGCTGTCGGAGTATCTGGAAGAGCATATGGAATAGACATATCAGAAAAGATGTGCAGGACTGCAAGATCCACTATCGGGAAAAATCCAGAGCCAGCAAAAGCAGATATAGTATGCGGTGATGTCCTCAAACTCCCCTTTCAAGATAATTCCTTTGATGCGATCTTCATGACTTTTGTGCTCGACCTCTTCGACACGCCAGATATCCCGCTTGTTCTTGAAGAGTGCCACAGAGCACTTAAAAAAGGCGGCAGAATATGTATTGTGGGACTTGCCATGGAAGGCGAGGAAACATCCATGCCGGATATCTACGGATGGTTGCACGAACATTTCCAAAGTGTTTTTGATTGCAGACAGATATTCCTCAGAGAATCGATCGAGGATGCTGAGTTTGTAGTAAAGGATCATGTGAAGATGGCGCTGCTGGGCTTGCCGATAGATGTGGTTTTGGCTGAGAAATTGCTTTAGCCTGATAACCAAAGTAATTTCTTGGTTTAATGTCAATTGTTGAATAAAATCAGCGATTCCTATTAACCATAATAAAGGAAGTTATGATATGTTAACTCAATTGTCTTTTTTCAGGAATACTTACCACTTAAACATTTCAGAAAAATACCGTTGTTGGTATAAATTAATATGTAGTTAAAACTAATTTTAAGAGAACAAACTGCTTTATTCTACGAGAATTAATGGTAACAATTATGATGGGAAATCCTGATTATTTATCGAATGTCACTGTTGTAATACCAAGTTTCAATGAAGAATATTATATAAAAGACATAATAAAACATATTAAAGCTTTTGGCCTCAACAATATAATTTTAGTAAATGATGGTTCAACAGACGATACAATAGAAAAAGCAAAAGAAATTGATAAAAACATTATTGTTATTGAAAATTTACATCATTATGGACGTATTAAAACTCGTTTATCTGGACTTTATGCTGTGAAGACTGAATACGCATTAATTTTAGAAGCCCCGCACAGCATCGAAAGATATGACAGTCGTTATCTTTTAAATTTTATTAAATTTGGAATTGAAGGTAACCATTCTCTTCTATTACCTGAAAAAGATTCATTTCGCAGAAAAGAAACAATACTCAATTTTTTTAAACCAAAGATATCTTCTGTCCTAAAAAAACAGTATGGTATTACTCTTTCAGAACCACTTTTAGATTGTGCTTTAATAGGTCCATCATTGCTAGAAGAACTTAAAAAGGGCACTTTAGGAAATGATTTTATTATGTTAGAGTTGATTCGGGTTGCTACAAGGAATTACTTAAAAATAGGAACTTATGATCTTGGACCATTTGTACTCGTTCAATATCATCATAGTTTACTAAACTCTATTAGAAAAAACTATCAATTATATAATTACTTAAGGATAGCGTTTCCTACAACAAGAATTCAAAATATTAAAGATCAAGTAATTGTAGCTATAATTGTATTTATATTACTTCGTTTTATTGAAACTATTTTTTAAGACTGTCATTTTCCTTTTATTCAATCTCGATTTACTCGTATCAATAGAAAGTGCAGAAATATATTTCCTATTAGTTTCCCTATCGGAAACTGCTCAACTATATTTTTAGATTAAAAAAAGAACAACTCGAAAATAAAAGGAAAGCTGAACGTTGAAATTATTAAAGAAAAAGAGCCTCGGGTGGGATTTGAACCCACGACCTCGTCATTACCAATGACGCGCTAGACCCCTAAGCCACCGAGGCACATGAATAATTAGTGGGGTGCTCTCCCCTAATACACAGACTTGGATAATAAAGTTTCGGTTGGGAAAGTGTTGATTTATAAGCACCAGCGGGAATCCACCGGGAAACGTTCGTTGATCCACATGAGTACGCCGTTATGGTGTACGATCCTGTAGTTTCTGGAGAGAACTTTATCTGAATCAAAGAGCGGTTCGTCCTCAAGCATCTCGATACTCTCAAAATCACGGCGTGTTTCCACATTGTGATCTCGCAGGATTCGACCTATGGGTATATCAGCCTTCATCATATCGCATCGAACAGGTTCGGGCATATTATTGATAGCTGCAAGTGATCTTGCATGTGCGAAAGGGATGTCACCACATTTGAGTGTCACCACGCGTTCATTGATATCTGCACCCAGCTCCACATCGAATATCTCTGCCATATTTTCATCAGCAGGAATGATATGCTGGAATTCTGTAACAACTGCAGTGGGATACTTTGTCATAATCTCAAGAAGAAAAGTTACCGAACCATCTGTACCTGCACAGACCCTAAGACATGTGGGAATATCAAAACTTTTAAGTTTTTCAAGAAAATCCATACCAACCAACCTTTGAAAATCAAAAATAAGAATAAAGATAAAAGAAAGTTTATTTAGCAACTTCCTTCTTAGCCTGCTTCAAGCGTTCTTTAGCAGTGTATCCAGTTGCACAGAGAAGGAAATCTCTGAAACGCTTATTGGAATCAAGAATTACTTCATCATCCAAATTACCAGTGTCAGATTCAGTGTCAACTGCTAGTTTCTTCCCTTCAAGCCAGACAGTGAGCTTGGTTAATATACCGTAAGACACAACCAGTTTATCCCCATCGCGAGTAACCTCGGTTGGAAAATTATTTGTAAGACATTCATGTATCCTGTCAAGTTCAGGTTTAGAGCCGCGTTTTAACTTGTATTCCTTCATTTCAATCAATCCATTATAACTGGTTTTATACGAATAAAGATTCCGGTTTGGGATGTCCCTGCACCAATACTACCTATTTCTTCATAACCTTATTTCCCATCTCACCCGCAAGTCGCACCATTGGAACTTCCTCAAATACTATTTTACCGAGGTTCTCAATATCCCCCCATTTAGGTGTGGGTGAATCATGACCCATAAACGGAAGATCGAAATCCGGGTTACTCATGAACTGGTAAAGCATAACCTCAGATGCGCCTTTCATATCCGGAAGTATTTTTGGCATTGTTTCTGCATTCACAAACTCAGGTAGAACCCTAACCCATATCCTCAACCATTTTTTGCGGGCAATATTCAGTGACTCACGCAGAAGTGCCACATACTTTACTGTACGCTCTTCTGACATTCCCGTAAGCTCCATTATTGCAGGAATATCATCCAGTGGAGCCTTGATCTCAAGTACAAAACCCTTAACATATGGAGAAAGCTGTTTGAGAACATACGGCTTCATACCATTGGACTTTACAATAATACTCTTACCTGCATCATGAAGTTGCTCAACAAGTGGTAAAAGGTCCTTTTGCAATGTTGGTTCAGCTCCACCCATATAAACATCTTCAGTGCTTGATCTGGAAGCAAAGTCGAAAACATCTTCGATCGTCCACTCTATTCTGGGTTGTATTATATGCACGCAATATGGACATTTCATATTGCATCCTGCAAACTCGATTCTAATGTGCCCTTTACTGTCAGATAGATCAATTAACCTCATGCTTCTCCTTTCACTATAAACATCATCCAAACAAATACCATAGGGAAATCGTAATCAGAACTTATTATACTTTTCCACACTATTCTGCAATATCCAAAATTGAGCATGAACAATAGCGATTAGTATTTATGTAGCGTAAACAATCAATGCCTAAACAAGCGGTGATAATATTGGCAAGAAAACTACAACTTGAAGACCTTGAAAAGACAAAACAGAAGATAGAAGGTAAGATCGATAAGGACGAGCTTGTAGGACTCTATGACCTGATCATACCTCCAGGCACACCATCCTACATTATTTACGATATGCTGGAAGAGTTTGATCTAGAAGCAGTTAACAGAAAAATGACTGTTGATATTGTAGAAAGTGATGATAGAGAACTTATAGCCCTCCGTGGAACCCTTGAAGAAGTCCAGGATGCAGAGAAATTCCTTCATGACGAATTAACAGCATGGATAAATGAAGATTAAAATTCAAAGATTTTCTTGATTTTTATCGAAAAATAGATGTTGTGCATCAGCCACTCACTTTCATTGCACAGCATCAAGGTTTTATTATAATTATACGATCCTGTTTTTGCATTTGCACTTATTACTTTTTTCAGGATTCATATCAATTCCTGTAATTCCATCTGTATTGAAGTCAAATACATTTGCACGCCCATTAGCATCATAGATGTCCAGTTTGCAAGTGTCATTCACATCTCCGATAACTGCAGCCTTAATACCTGCTTTTTCAAAAATATCGATACATTCATCAGCATTTTCCGCTTTTGCAGTTACAACATAGCCAGTGGCAGGGTATATCTTAAGCCATTGCTCAAAGTCAATACCATCCGGACATGGAATCTTGCTAAGGTCCACAGAAGCTCCCACTTTACTAGTCTCGCAAAGCAT
>JAIPUR010000026.1 GCA_020055655.1 Methanosarcinaceae archaeon
TCGCCGTTATCATCAATGCTTGGATTATGGCTATGGTGATCTTGAGGCAAAGGCTGTCATTATTGCCACTGGTGCCGACCCTAAACATCTTGGAGTTCCCGGTGAAGAAGAACTGATCGCAAAAGGGGTTTCTTACTGTGCTACTTGCGATGGTCCGTTTTTCTCAGGTGAGGAGGTTGTTGTAATTGGTGGAGGAGAATCTGCTATTACTGATGCCCTGATCCTTTCGAACATTGCCAGCAAAGTACATGTTGTTCACAGAAGGGATGAATTACGCTCATCAAAGATACTCCAGGAAAGGATTTTCGCAAAAGAGAATGTTGATTTCATCTGGGATACTGTACTTGAAAAAGTGATTGGTACGGATGAAGTGGAACAGGTGGTCCTTAAGAATGTAAAGACCGGCGAAACTACAGATCTGAAGACCAGTGGTGTGTTCATTTACATTGGCATAGTACCGAACACACGGATGGTCGATGTTGATAAGGATAAATATGGATTCATTATATCCAATGAGAAAATGGAAACATCTTCCAAAGGTATATTTGTTGCAGGAGATTGTCGCGATACTGTTCTGTGGCAGGTTGTAACTGCTGTGGCAGATGGTGCAATTGCAGCGGTTTCGGCCTATGAATATATCACGGGCCTGGAAAAATGATATGTTAGAAAAAGTATAATTGTAATTACAATACGGGGTGATTTAAAATGGCATGCTTGAATAAATGTGATAGACAATGTGAGGGTTCACTTTGCCTCAATATCTGTGCAGATTCCAGTCCATCTGATCTTGAACCGATAGCTCATATGGTCCACACACTGATTGGGCTTCCAATAACGATTCGCAGTCTAAACAGTAACGGTCTTCGCCTGGAAGCGGGTGAAGTACTTAACCGTGACTATACTGGTCCTTTCTTGGAAGAGGCTATTAAGACCAACCAGATCGTAAAAGGTGTACCATCCGAAGGTGTATACAAAGGAAAATCCGTAATAGTCACTCCTATAAGGACCCTGGATGGAAATGTAATTGGTGCAATTGGTGTCGTTGATATTCTCGCAGCTCTTGATATTCTTTCAATGTTCAGGGAATATCCAGGGGTTGTCGATGAAGTAGAAGAGGCACGAAAAAAATCAAAGTGATCGTTTAAATAAGGGATTTCATGTAGTATGTCTTGATCACTTTTGATATGAGGATGGAAACAATGGATATGGCTATAGCGAGCAGGATGACCATGAGAACATTTCCATTCTCTGCTGCTTTCATCATGCTATAGAATAAGAATACACTCAATGCAAGACCTACTATCATTATTAGTACAATTGGCGCATTGTTCAATTTTTCAAGTAACGTTTTCATAATCTGAACAACATTTTATTTCTCTTATAGTTTTCTATTGATCTACTAATATTGAGACTATATAGTAAATATTCAGACTATATTGTATTTGTATTCATCTCTTTTTTTTATTTGTGTAAGTTTCTTTCAGTGATACTTTTAAAATATTCTCCAATCATGTGTAAATAAATAAGTTTATATTAGGTATGTCTAAACATTAATTTAAGCATTCTTAAGTCAATTTAACTTGGCTTATGTGCTCGTTCGAAAAAGTGAAGTTAGTGAATATTTTATTTTGCCTGCTTTAGGCCGCACTAACAAGCTAATAAGCTCATAATGGAGTGACATATATGGAAAAAGAAGTATACGCCGGAGCAATGGCTGTTATTTCAAATATTGAAAATATAACCAATGACAGGATAGAGGCTTTAACCAAAGGACATGGCATGACTAATATTGCAGCAATGTGTGCTGCAAATGCGATTGCAACAGAAGTTTTCCGTGGGGTCAATATGATGCTCACTGATGAGGATGCAGGTAGTATTCAAGTAGATGATGTCCTGAGAAAAGGAATAGATGCTGCAAAAGAAGGGGGTGCAGATTCTGTTAATGCTGCATTGTTTGCAGCAACAATATGTTACTTTGCAGGTACAAACGCACAAGCTGGTGTTCCTGCAGGTAACAGGAAATTAGGGGCACTTGCCAGAATGATAGCTGGTGTTCCTCGCTCAGGTGTTCTTGCAGTTCCAACTCCAAAATCCAATAATAAAGTATCTGGTTTTGCTGCTGTGCAGGCTCTTTATGAGGCATTAAAAGATGCTAAGCTTACAAAAGTCCAGGGGAAGCAGCTTCCTCTTGGTGTTGCAGGAGGGCCCCTTTATGGCCATAATACTTTAGGTGAAGATATTGGATTTGTGGAAGTTGCTACAAACGGTGCAAAAATAGCTACCCAAGCAATGATGGATGCTTACAGTGGAGCTGGAGTTTCTCCGAGTCCGGTTATTAGTGCTATAATGGGCGTTGCAGCCACTCTTGAAATAGTTCACCCTGATTCTTTTGTAGGTGAAGAACACGGTGGTTTCTTTGATGTGAACAGTGCTTCTTTAGCAGGAAAAGCTGCATGTGAAGTTGCTGGTATCCCTGAAAAACTACACATGCGGGGAACAAATGAGGAGTATGACTCTGCTCATTTGATCGGTGATCTTGGAGTAATCATTAAGGATATAGGAGCTCCCACTGTAGTGGGTATGATGTCTTTTGGCGAGATGCTTTGTTCATTCCAGGAATCAGTTGAGATAGGTGCAGGTTTTTCAGGTGGTCCTATAATGCCTCCGCTTGGGCATATGTCTGCTGATGCTATAATTGCTCTTAGATGCTTAATTCATACGAAAAATGATCAAGAACAATCTGCTGAAATGATCGCTGAGATCAAAAAGAACCAGTGGCTTGATCCAACCATGGCAGCAGTTGGTGCCAATACTATTTGCAGAAAAGTAGAGCAAGTAAGGCGTGGTCCTATCACAAAACTAGTAATCGATGCTACTGAGCCTGTAAGGTCTGCTGCAATCTATAAAAGGGCAGAAAGATCATTTGAAGCACTCAAAGCTGGAAAATCAGTGGATGACATTGTTAAAGAATTCGATCTTGAAAGGAAAGAAACAGTTGAAGCAAATTCTTCTGCAATGCTTGGTGCTATGACAGGACATGAAGTTAGTGTAAAGATCAAGAAAATGGTGGGAGGTGCGAGAAGGAACCATCCGTTCACAAATTCTTACTATGGCTTTGATACGGATGCCGATGTGGATGTTACCCTGGATGGAAAATTGTACGAACTTAAAGGATTAGCACAAACAGTGATTCCCAATGCCGTCTTTAATGAAGATACTGAAATACTTGGAGTCGTACCGTTTGCTTCAATTCCTGTATCTGAACTTCAGCTTTCAGGTCATTCTATTATAAATATGACTGTACCTGCTGCTGTTGCTGCTGCTATGGGTGTGGAGGATCCTGAAGAATCTGCAAAGAAATGTGAAGTTGGCGGGAAATATTGCAGTGCTGCAATTCCAGGTGCAAGAGCAAAAGCAAAAGCTGTATCAAAACTTGCAGTGCGGATTATGGATGCAATGAATTGAAAGTATAGAATGTGGGTTTTAAACCCATTTTCTATTTGGAGGTTTTGTTATGCTGCTTATGACCAATGTTGATAACATAAATTGCGATCATGTTCCCTATGTTATTGAGGAGCTCATGAAAAAAGGTGCTCGCAATGTTCATGTGATACCATCTATTACGAAAAAAGGCCGCAATGAGTATATCTTTTTCATTGATTGTACAAAAGATCAAGTTGAAGATCTCGCAGAGTTTCTGGTTGTGGAAACTGGAACTCTTGGTGTTCGCATAATTGAGAATGAACATTATGAATTTGAACATGAAATCAAAAAACTGGAAGTTACTTTTGAAAGAGGAAACAATGATGCATTATGGCACGGTTCGATAAATTTTAAGATCGTTCGTAACAGGTCCGGAGAAATTCTTTCTGTACGAGCTGAATATGAAGAAATAAAAGCACTTGCAAAGCATCTTCGGGACATGGGTTTGAATACTTCTCTGTATGAAGTTAAAGAGATGGTTGAGCGCTGCGCTGTTAAAAAATTCAAGGATATTGAACTCAAGCATGAGGAATCAGAAAAAGATAATATTGTGCCCATTATCAACTTTTCAATTGAAGAATTACTATGTATGTAATTAAAGCTATTACATATAGGCCAATTATTAAACCATATTTAGAAACGTCTTCCACTCAGGTTAAATAATATCTTGGTCTAAATAGGGATGGGTAAATCATGGAACTTAAGAGCATATTGAATAAGGTCAGAGATGAAGAAATTGATTTTCATGCTGCTGAAGCGCAGATTCGTTCTATGGGATACGTTCCCGTATCAGATATTGCCAAGATCGATATTTTCAGGAAACATCGTACTGGTATCATGGAAGCTATACTTGCAGAAGGTAAGGATCCTGCTGACGTTGTAAAAATAGCAAAGGCACAGATAGATGCCAGTGGCAGAGTATTGATCACCCGTTTGAATGATGACCATATTAGTTCATTGGAGGCACATTTCAAATCGGAGTTCATAGAATGGAGTCTCCATCGCAGTTCTGCTGTTGTTCATGATGGTACTCCCATATCTCTTACCGGTGGAGTAGTTGCCATAATTACAGCTGGCACTGCTGATATTGATGTTGCAGAAGAGGCTCGTATGGTTGCCCATGAAATGGGCTGTGAGACAATTGCTATTTATGACGTCGGTGTCGCAGGCTTCCATCGTCTTGTCGGTGAGATGAACAAGCTCCAGGAAAAGAAACCTGATTCAATTATCGTTGCAGCAGGCAGGGAAGGCACTTTACCGACGGTTGTATCTGGTCTTGTTGATATTCCTGTGATCGGACTTCCTGTATCCACAGGCTATGGTGCAGGTGGAAAGGGTGAGGCTTCACTGCTTTCCATGCTACAATCATGTTCTGTGATCTCTGTTGTGAATATAGATGCCGGATTTGTAGCAGGATCATTTGCTGCACGTATCGCAAATACTGTTGCAGATGCCAGGAATAAGAAGTAGTTTGTAATTTCAAATTATAAATATCAAACCATATATATATTTTTAATTTTGAACATTTGATTATTTTATAATAGTAACAAATTGGCGGCAGTAATAATGAGATCACTTGTATTTGAAGCATTTTCTGGTGCATCCGGGGATATGATGCTCGGGACCTTAATAGGCCTTGGTGCAGACAGACAAAAAATATCAGATGTAGTAGAATCTGCTGCTGATGTGAAAATGTATGTGGGCTCTGCCAATAAATCTGGTATTGAAGCAGTTGATGTTCATATTGGTGTAGAATGCGAATCACATTCAAGAACCTACTTTGAAATAGTTGAGATCATAAAAGCTGCAGGTCTCTCAGCTCAAGTCGAAAAAAGTGCCCTTGGAGTTTTCTCCATAATGGCAGATGCAGAATCAAAGGTACATGGTAAGCCCCTGGATGAGTTGCACTTTCATGAAGTAGGGCAGAAGGATGCTCTTGCTGATGTGATAGGCTCATGTGCAGCTATACATGATATTGGTGCAGATTCCATATTCTGCACTCCTGTCAATGTTGGTGGTGGTATGGTCAAGGCTGCCCATGGTATGATGCCTGTACCGGCACCTGCAACCCTTGAGATCATGAAAGAGAGCATTTTATCATTATATGGCTCAGGCAATCGGGAAATGCTGACACCAACAGGTGCTGCAATTCTGGCTTACTTTGCAGAACCCATAGAATCAATTCCAAAAGGACAGGTGCTTTCCATTGGCTACGGTGCTGGAAATGCGGACCTGGAGAATCCCAATGTTCTTCGTAGTACTTTGATGGAAACCAATGATGTATTGTCAAAAGATATAATAGAGGTTCTTGAAACCAACGTGGATGATGTTACAGGCGAGGTTTTGGGAAATCTCTTTGATAAACTCCTTTCCATCGGTGCCCGGGATGTTGTAATAATACCCGTTACTATGAAAAAAGGACGTACTGGTCACATTATCAAAGTGATAACAAAACCTGAGCATAGTGCAAAAATTGCCCGCGTGATCATGAAGGAAACAGGAACACTTGGCATCCGTATCATTCCAACAAGGCATCTCTTTGTTGCAGACAGACGCATGGATTCTGTGAATATTATGTTCTCAGATGAGGTCTTTGATATTGCCGTTAAGATCGCACAGGATCAAAGCGGTGAAATCCTGCATATTTCTGCAGAATATGAAGATTGCCGTAAAGTTGCTGATAAAGTAGGCATTCCTTTAAAAGAAGTAATACGCCGGGTGGAAGGAGAAGCCTGGGGTAGGTTCTTGTAAATTTCAAATTCTTTGCGAATTCCTTTCAGTTCCTTTTCTTTTTCTTCTCTTTTACCACAAAGCATCTAAAGCATTGCATCAGTTAGTGAACAAATGATAGATGACGTCATAAAGAGATTCAAGGAACTTGACAAAAAGGAATTGCGTATAATCACAGGCATTGAAATAGGGATGAAGCACCATGAGTGGGTCCCTATTGAAGAGGTGGCAAAGTTTACCAAACTTCCATATTCAACGCTTGAGTACAAAATAAGAGAGCTTGTTAAGCAGAATATGGTTCTTGCGACCCATGTTCCATATGATGGATATCAGATCTACTTTGATGCTTACGATGCTCTTGCGCTGAATACTTTTGTGAAAAGGGGAACCATTAGTGGCATCGGTGATGAGATCGGTGTTGGCAAGGAATCTGTTGTTCTTGAGGCGGTAAAAGATCCCGAACTTTCAATTGGTGAACAACAGGGTGTAATTCTGAAATTCCACAGGGAGGGAAGGACCAGTTTCAAACAGGTAAAAAGGCTGCGCTCCCACCTTGCGGACAGGGAACATTTCTCATGGATATATGCTGCAAGGCTTGCTGCAAAAAGAGAAGCCGATATCATGAAAAAACTCTGTGATGATGTTCCAATGCCAAGAGTTATTGACAATAACCGTCATGCTCTGGTTATGGAGCTTGCCAAAGGCAGTATTCTCTACAAAACAAAGCTAGAAGATCCCCAATGGTTCTTTGACGAGATAATGCGTCTGATAAAGCTCACTTACAGTAAAGGCATAATACATTGCGATCTGAGTGAGTACAACATCTTTGTTTTTGAGGGTGGAGTGCAATTCATTGACTGGCCACAATATGTTGAGACTACGCATCCGCATGCTGATGAATTACTTGAAAGGGATATTTCGAACCTGCTCAAGTACTTTAAGCGCAAATACAACATCAAAAAAGATCTAAGAGAGCTTGCCGAGTATGTCAAAAGCAGTGAAGAGTCATAGATATATTCTATTGTCGCTATAATTTATTATATGGAAAACGGAGTAATATTTGGCATTGACATTGCAAAGGGTTCTTCCAGAGCCCGCGAGCTGCCAAAATATGCTCTTTCTATTTTACGTGATGGTCAAATAACGCATCACAGTATGCTTCGAAGGCATAAGATACTGAGAATGGTGAAAAGGGAACACCCTGTATACATTGCTGTGGACAATATCTTTGAACTCGCTGCAAACAAAAAAGAGCTAATTCAATTTCTTGAAAAACTTCCTGCTGATACTAAACTGGTGCAGGTCACCGGAGGTGTCCGTCAGAGGCCGCTTCTTCGTCTTGCACAGGAACATGGCCTGAGCATGGATCCTTTAGATCCAAATGAAGAGGCCGAAGCATGTGCCATACTTGCAAGCTTTGGAGTTGGTTGTGAGGTCTCGCTCTTTGAGGATGTTACACGCATAAAGGCAAGTAGGGCACGTTCTCTTGGAAGGGGTGGCTGGAGTCAGAATCGCTATCGTAGAAAAGTACATGGTGCTGTCAGGGAAAAAAGCAGAGAAATAGAACATTTACTGCGTGATTTTTCAAAGGAAACTGGTTTTAGTTTTGATAGTAAAGTCACTGAAGGTTTTGGTGGTTATGTTCGGGCTGAATACACCGTTTATGCCAGAAGAGGTCTTGTTCCCATAAAGCCATCTGCAAATGCTGATGTGCAGGTTACTGTGAAGAGTGTTCAAAGAGATAAAATAAAATACATACCCTTGAAGAAAACAGGTCGTAGGTACACAATTGTGGGTATTGACCCCGGTACTACAGTGGGAATTGCAATTCTTTCACTTGATGGGGATCTGTTATTATCAAAAAGTTCTCGGGGAATATCTCATGATGAAGTTGTACGGCTCATCGCAGAATATGGTAAACCGGCTGTTGTGGCAACTGATGTTCATCCCACACCTGCTGCCGTTGAAAAGATACGCCGAAGCTTTAATGCTGTAATAGGTACTCCGGGTGGGGAGATAAGGTCGGAGGATAAGATCGCGCTGGCACGTCGGTTTGGTTATTCCAATGACCATGAGCGTGATTCACTGGCAGCTGCGCTGACAACTTATCGATATTATGGCAACATATTCACAAGAGTGGAGAAAAAGGCTCCAAAATATCTTGACATTGATAAAATAAAGTTTTATGTTATCAATGGTGATTCCATCGATGAGGCCATAGGCAAGGTATCCTCAGCTTCACACATGAAAAAACATATCAAGAAAACTGTTAAGAAAGAAGTGAATACTGGGGATGATGTGGACTTTGGTGGGCAGCTAAACAAACTCAGAAATGAATTGCAGTTCAAAAATTCCCAGATAAAAAAACTTCAGGAATATGTTTCTGAACTAAAATCCGAATCCCGGAAAAAAGATGATAGCATAGGAAAACTCGAAGCTAAAATAAAGAAAATAAAGTCATCTGTTTTTGGAGACATTAAAAAGGACAAAGAGATACATATAAGGGATAAGGAAATTGAAAGATTGCGCAAGGAGCTTCGAAGGTCCAGAAAATCCCTTCAGAAACAACGCTCACAAAATAAACGTCTTAAACAGATCCATAAGAAGGAATTGAAAGGCGAAGGCCTGCCTGTGAAGATAATTTCCTCATTTGCAAGAAGTGCTATCCAGCATACGAATGATATATATGGAATTAAAAAAGGTGATGTGATCTATCTCGAGGATTCCAGTGGTGGTGGTCCAATTACAGCTTCCATGCTTGTAGATTTTGGCACAAGAGCTGTAATCATTCGTGATGAAATGCCCCATGCTGCTCTGGAATCATTTAACGATGCCAAAATTCCGGTTCTCAGATTCTTAGAGATCCAGAGGCAAGGAGATTTTGCTATTGTTTCACCTGAACGACTGGATGAGGAAATAGCAAAATGGAATACTGAAAATGAAAAACGCCTCAAAGAAAAAGAACATGATCAATTCAAGAATATCCTTGATGAATATAGAAGTGAACGCAGAAGAGGACTGGTATGATATGCATCAAGAAGACATCTAATTCCAGCGGGATGTATTCTATGACAAGGTCAACGTTATTACTGGCAGGTGGTCTTGGTACAAGGCTAAATGGAAAAGAGAAAGCTTTGCTTCCATTTGGTGATGGTGTCCTCATTGAAAATAGCCTGCGAGTTCTCGATGATGTATCGGATGAAGTGATCATATCTCTAAGGGATGAATCTCAAATCCAGCATTTATCATCTTATATCAAGGGTCGAAAAGTAGTGTTTGATAGTATAAGAAATGCTGGTCCACTTGCAGGCATACTCGAAGGTTTCGGGGAAGCCAAGGGTGAATATGTTTTTGTTGTTGCTTGTGATATGCCATTTCTTAATACTGATTTTATTAACAGTTTGTTTGAAATGGCAGAGGGTCATGATGCAGTGATCCCGATTGGTCCAAATGGAAAAAAAGAACCTCTACACTCTGTTTATCACCGCAGATTCCTGCTTCCGTTGATAAAAGAATGCATTGATGCCGGAGATAGATTTGTATTGGCGCCTGTCTTAAAACTTAATGATGTTGTTTATCTAGATAAGAATGAGAATAAAAGTGAAAGTGGTGAATCGAGGTATTTCACCAATATCAATTACCCGGAAGATATGGATATGCTTAATAATTCTAGAGATGTTCAATAACTTAAATTATCGTATCATTTGCAGCAAGTATAATAATTGTAACAATTATGTTACTAGTATTAGGAGGGATTAGGGTGGATCAAAATATTGTGATAGACGGAGCAATTGAATCAATTGCAGAGGAATATGATTTTGATATAAGAACTGTAAAAGATGCGATTTCTAATTCGGAGCCGCCTCTGGATCTTATAAAAATGGTCGATGAGGGGATATATTGCTTCCGTGGACCAAATGATGACATTCGTTATTGCAATGCATCTATTTGTCTTTCAAACAAAATACTCAGAAATCCCGGGGTTGCTAGATCACTTCTCCCAATAATATGTGATCGTGTGGATAAATGGGATCATGAGAATATTGAAGTTCTTCTGTCATTGCTAAAGAAAAGCATTTCCATAATGGAATTGAATCCTGATACATACCCGGGCTTCGATTCATGTGGTATCGATCCTGAGAACTTTCCTACAGAACCAATTCCTGGTGGCTTAGATAAAAATTATAGAGTATGGGCTATGGACAAAAAAGGAATGTGTTTGGTGGGTGATGAAGCAGACAAGATCATTCATATAAACCAATTAAGAAAAAATTCTTAATGATATACTTTGTATGGCTTGCAAACTCTCGATAAGTTAATAAGAGGTTAACAGCATTACATGAAGTTTAATAGATTATGCTAAAATTTGATTTCCCTATAACTTGTTGATATTTCTTGTCTAAGTCTCGGAGGTAGTAGGCGAGGTGGAAAACGGAACTCCTGAATACTGGTTTAAAATGGCATTTGATGCTGAGGATCCGGAAGATAAATTAGAGTACTTTACACTAATATTGGAATCTGAATCCATGGACTCCGAGCTTTGGAATGATGATGCTATTGCACTTGTTTGGAACAACAAAGGGATAGCTTATACTTTTTTAGGTATGTATCAGGAATCCATATTTTGTTTTGAGAGATCATTGAGCCTGAATGCCAATGATCAGGATGTTCTTCACAATTTAGGTACCGTGCTTCATATTGTGGGCAGAGATGCAGAGGCGATTGGTTACTATGATAATATACTTACCAAAGATCCTGATAATGATAATGCATGGATCAACAAAGGCGATCTACTTGAGCTTATGGGTAATCACAATGAAGCAATAGCATGTTACAGCAAGGCTCATAAAGATATTGAACTCGATAATAAATTTGCGATCTTATGGAACAAAAAAGGAATGTCCTATTTTAAACTTGGGCGTTATAATGAAGCTATAAACTGTTTTTCACGTGTTCTGAATATAGATCCTGAACATAATGATGCTATCGAGAATATGAAAGAAGCATTATCTCATACTAAAAAACTGAATGGAAGTATTTAATCAGATTCTATTTATGGCTATTTCTAAATAATTATCAAACAGTTATTCTTTCTCCAAGCTTTGGTGCATGTGCATTAACACCGATCTCATCACTGATCCATTGTGCAAAGCTTTCCGAGTCCTCTCCGTGCATGGTAAACACGTTCTCTGTTCCATTGTCACAGAACTCTTTTACAATGGATTTCAGTTCTCTGTCACCACAATGGGCTGAAAAATCATATTGTTCGACTTTTATGTTAAGGTGCTGTAGCATTCCATCATTCTCAATAACGCCTGTATCAAGAGCCATTCTTCCATTTGTTCCCTCAACCTGATATCCGGTAATCATTATTTTTGATTTTGCATCTTTGTAGAGCTTTTTAAGGTAATACATTACAGGTCCGCCGTTAAGCATTCCTGCTGTTGTTATTATTACTGAAGATTCGAGTCTTATTTTATCACGCTTTCTTCCATTTACCATTCTTGCATTATCAAAAGCTTTTTTCAGGTGTGTTGGGTTTCGAAGATAATTTGGATGCTTATCCATTATTTTGTATGCAGCAACTCCCATCCCATCGACATGTGCGCTGATGCCATGTGCATCCAGAAGCATAAGCATTTCCTGCGTTCTTCCAATTGCAAATGCAGGGATAATGACGTTGCCACCAATGTTGAGTGTATCTTCTAAAGAATCGATAAACGCTGATTCCATTTCTTTCCGGGGAAGATGGTCCTCGTTGAAATAAGTGCTTTCAATAATAAGCGTATCAGCTTTAGGAAATTTGCTAGCACCAGATACCAATCGGGTGTCAATGGTATTGATGTCACCTGTATAGAATAAGCTCTTTCCATCTTTCCCTTCAACATGAATACCGGAGGCACCTGGTATGTGTCCTGCATCAAAGAACTCAACGTTATAACCATGGGTTTTGAATTTAACCCCGGTATCTATAAGTTTTGTATTTTCCATGAACCTTGTAAGGTCCGTGCTGTCGTAGGCAGCTGCCTCACCTTTTATCTTCGCGATCTTGAGTGTGTCTTTTGCAAGCATTGATACAAGATCGAAAGTTGGCGCTGTCATGAATATATCAGGCTCAAGGTCCATGAGGCTTGGAACTGCGCCGGAGTGATCCAGATGGGCATGGGATACAAGTACAACTTCAGGTCTCGCACCATTTACAGGATACTCAAAAACCTCTCCAGGTTTCATGCCGTAATCCATCATGATCTTCTCATCGATCAGGACGGCTGAGCGTCCTACTTCCCTGCATGCTCCATTGAATTTCAGATCCATTGACTACACCCCAAAAAATCACTATCTAAGCAATAGTATCCTGCCAACCTTTGATTTTCTTTACAGAAATACTTGTGGTCTTTGAAAGTTCAAATGCATCAACCTCTATCAATTCATCCACAGTTTTGATTCCAGCTTCAACAAGTTTTTCAGCAGTTACTTTTCCTATGCCGGCAATATCAGTAATATGTTTTGGTTTGACCTTATCAATGTTTTTCTTTTCTTCTTCCTGGGTCTTTTTCCACTCTTCAAAATTACATTGTGGGCATCCAAGGTTCCAGGGACGTTTTCCTGAGTTTATAATGCGTATGTGATAAAGTCCGTGATCTTCACATACTTTGTCGGTAACTATTATTTGTCCACTTCTAGGTAAAGGTAAGGCAAAATTACAATCCGGATATCCGTCGCAACCAATGAATCGTGAACCTCTTTTTGATCTCATTACCATCAATTTAGATCGGCAGCTTGAACAAGTTCCTATTATCTTATCCTCTCTTAGACCAGCACGTAATGATTCTGTAATATGCTCTCTGTTCTTCTCAAGGTCTGCAAACATAGAGTCAAGCATTTCTCTTGATTCATTCAGGACTTCCTCTTCAGGTATCTCACCCTCTGCTATTCTGTCCATATCAGCTTCAAGCTTGCTGGTCATTTCAGGCCTGGATATCGTGGGTGCAAACTTTTCAAGTGCTTCTACAACAGCATAGGATGTCTTGGTAGGCTGCAATGGGTTTCCATAAACATATGCCCTTGAGTATAGTTTACTGATGATCTCATGTCTGGTAGCCTTTGTACCAAGTCCCATCTCTTCCATAATGCGGATAAGTCTTCCCTGTCCATATCTTCCAGGAGGTTGTGTTTCTTTTGCACGTACTTCTTTTTCAATAATGTTGAGGACATCTTCTTCCTCTAGCTTAGGTAACAATCTGTCTTCAGGAGCATTGTATGGATAATACCATCTCCATCCTGGCTCAATAAGCCTTGCACCATTTGCCTTGAACTCTTCTTCACTAATGTCAAATTTTGCACGTATTGTTTCCCATTCTGCAGGGTCAGCAAACGTTGCAAAGAAACGCCTGACAACAAGCTCGTAGAGTTTCCATTCCTGTTCGTTAAGCTCTGATTTCTTTGCAAGTGATGCAGGGAAAATAGGTGGGTGATCGGTTGTTTCTTTTTTACCTTTTGTTGGTATAAGCTCTTTTTTGGCTAACAACTTTTCAGCATATTGTTTGAAAGTCCCTGTCTTGAATATCTCGATCTGGGCTCGAAGATCAATGCTATCAGGATAAACTGTATTATCGGTCCTTGGGTATGAAATAAAACCGTTGGTATAAAGTGATTCAGCAATTCTCATTGCATTTGCAGCAGTAAAACCAATTGAACTGGCTGCACCAATAAATTCAGTTGTATTGAATGGAGTTGGTGTTTTATCTGTCTTGGTTGATGTTTTAATGCTGGATACTATGGCAGTATCTCCCATCTTTGCAAGAATTGCATCAATTTCATCCTTGTCCCAGAATCTCTTTGTTTTGTGGTCTACCTGGAACTCTTCATTAGCTTTTGTTTTGAGAATAGCTGAAAGTTCCCAGTAAGGTTCCGGCACAAATGCGTCTCTTTCCTTTTCACGCTCTACAATGAGTGCAAGGGTTGGAGATTGTACTCTTCCTACGGAAAGGAACATCTTCCCAAGCCTTCCGGCTGAAGTTGAGATAAAACGTGTGAGTGATGCACCCCATACAAGATCGATAACCTGTCTTGAATGTCCTGCATCAGCAAGGTTAAAATCTATATTGGTTGGATCTGAGAATGCTTCATTAATAGCTTTTGGAGTAATTGCACTGTAATGTACTCGCTCAAACTCTATATTTGGATTCAACTCTTTTAGTATATCGAGGGCTTCAACACCAATGAGTTCTCCTTCCCTGTCGTAGTCAGTGGCAATTGTTACTTTTGTAGCCTGCTTCCCTAATTTTTTAAGTGCTGCCACAATTTTTACCTGAGTGGAAGCAGTTATTATTTCAGCATCCACAAGTTCTCTAGCTTCCACTTTTTGCCAGTTGTTGTATGCTTTTGGAAAATCAAGCTTAACAATGTGTCCACTAAGTCCAATGAATATCTGCTTATCATCATCAGCCCCTATCTCGTAGGTGTCAACTCCACTAACCCTTACCTGTTTTGGTTTATTTGGAGCCAGAATATGTGCTATCCTTTTTGCTGCAATGTGTTTCTCTGCTATGATGAGATGCATATTATCTCCGTATTCCCTCAAATGAATGATAATTGAAAACCTTATGATATGTAAAATATGATATCCGTAAAAAAATATTTATTTTGATACGATTTACCAGCGTTTTTACCTTAGATGCATTCTGCTAAATATACCTATCGCAAATGCAAATTTCAAAAATAATGCATATATTAAGTATTAGTGAGGCTGCAGATACGTAAAAAAAGACATGATGTAAATCAGTCATTGAAAATAAATATAGTAGATCAAGGTCAAGGTGAATATGATGCATCCTCCTGGCCAGTACCACTTGGCATGGAGGATACATTTCTTCCTTAGCGACTAACTCCTCTTTCTATAATTTGATTAAAGCTCATGCATGTACTGTCTGTTTATGATTGTTTTTTCAGACACATGAACCAGTCGAGACAATACTTCCCTTCTTCTTCTGTTTCTACTCTTTCCTTTGCGGTTCCACAGGATCCTGGTGGTGGAATGATTACATCGTCTCCAGGTTGCCAGTTTGCTGGAGTTGCAATTTCTTCAGCATCAGATTTTTGCATGGCAAGAACAATTCTCTTTATTTCATCCATGTTTCTGCCGTTTGAGAGTGGATAGTAGAGTATAGCTCTGACCTTTGCCTTTGTGTCCATGATGAAAACAGCTCTTACTGCTTGGGTATCAGATGCATTTGGTTGCACCATGCCAAATTTCTTTGCGACATCCATTTTAAGATCGGCAATAACAGGAAAATCAATCTCTACATCCTTCATGCCTTTGTACTGGATCTTCTCTTTGATGGTTCGAAGCCATGCAATGTGTGCATAGATACTGTCAATGGAAAGCCCAATAAGCTCGGTGTTCAATTCCCTGAATTCTTCCTGCATACTTGCAAAGGTCATGAATTCAGTAGTACATACAGGTGTAAAGTCAGCTGGGTGGCTGAAGAGAACTACCCATTTACCTTTGTAATCCTTTGGGAAATTGATAGGTCCCATTGTAGTCTCTGCTTTGAATGATGGTGCATCATCGCCTATAAGCGGCATTGTTACGATTTCTTCTTCCATATTTACTCCTCCAGACATTTTCCACAGAATCCATAGAAATTGGTGTCTGTGGCTTCCACTTTAAAATTCTCAATATCTTCTGCTACTTTTAGTGAATAATCTGTTAGTTCTTCAGATTCATAGTCAGTGATATCTCCACATTCAACACAGATTATGTGGTGGTGTGGTACCAGGTTACCTTCAAATCTGGAAACTCCTTTACTATTCACTTCTCTGATCAACCCCTTGTCAGTAAGGAATCTCAGATTCTTGTAAACAGTTGCTTTGCTGATCCTTGTCAGCTTTACTTTAACTCCTTCATAGACTTCATCAACAGTAGGGTGTCCATCAAAATCCTTGAGGAAATTCAATATCTCTATCCTCTGATTGGTGTATTTGATATTTTTAGATTCCATTTTTCCCCTTCCTTTTTGATGCGTCATTGTTTATTCAACATTATCGAGCATAAAGTATATGAGAATCACTACTAGTTAATAATCATTATTATTTAAGGTTTATTATTTGTTGATATTTCCCGTCAATTTAATTAGGGTTAATAATCAGATGACTAGTTTGGCTTATAACCGATTCAAATAATAACTATTTTATTAAATAAAGGAAAATGGTAGCATGGGAGCAGATGAATACAAAGAGTATATCCGTGAAGATGAGTTCGGGTTCTATGAGATTTCAGTAGAAGGAGCAAAAAAAATGGTGGATGATGGTAACACTTTTATTCTTGATGTCAGGGACCAGGCTTTCTTTGATCTTTCCCATGTGGTAGATGCACATCGTATGGATGTTCTTGATATTGGGAATCGAAAAGATGAGGTTCCACAAGACAAAAATATTCTTGTTTATTGTGAAGTTGGTATTATGAGCATGGCAGCCAGCAAAAAACTTATTGACTTTGGTTTCAAGGATGTATACAACATAGAAGGTGGCTTTCAGGGATGGAAAAAAGCCGGATATCCTATTACGGAATAATTTACCAGGAGAATACGACATGGAAGAAAGCAATTATGATGAATATGTAACTAAAAATGTTCTTGGTTTTTATAATGTAAAACTGCCCGGCGCTAAAATGATGCTGGAAAGTGGTGATTTCTTTATTCTGGATGTAAGACCTGTCAGTATGTTCGGAGCTTCTCATCTTGAGGGTGCTGTTAATATAAACAACCCCACTCTTAGTGACAGAATGGGTGAGATACCCCAGGGCAAGAAAATATTACTCTACGATACCATTGATCTTGGTAGTAGAAATTCCGGAAAGAAGCTTGTTGCTGCAGGATTTACAGATGTGTATAATATTGTAGGCGGATTTAAGGCCTGGCTTGCTGCGGAATATCCTGTTGTAAGTGATATTTGATATAGGATTGCTTGTTTAACAGTTTTGAGGTTCATAACATGGACAAGATCAGACTAATTTCCTGGAATGTCAATGGCATCAGGGCAGCACAAAAAAAAGGTTTTCTTGATTGGTTACATGAAGAAAGTCCTGATATAGTATGTATTCAGGAAACGAAAGCTCATAAAGAGCAACTTGACCCTGAACTTGCAGATCCGGAAGCTTATCATAGCTACTTCTCTTCTGCTTTCAAAAAAGGTTACAGTGGAGTTGCAATATACTCAAAAAGAGAACCATCAAACGTCAAATGTGGTTTCGGCATTGAAAAATTTGATTCTGAGGGCCGGACTTTGATAGCAGATTATGGGGATTTTGTTCTTTTCAATATTTATTTCCCTAATGGAAAAGCGTCCAAAGAGCGACTTGAGTACAAAATGGAATTCTATGATGCTTTTCTGGAATACGCTGATGCTCTTAAAGGAAGGGGAAAAAAGCTAGTCGTCTGCGGAGACGTAAATACTGCTCACAAAGAGATAGACCTTGCTCGTCCGAAAGAAAATGAAAAAACATCTGGATTCCTGCCTGAAGAAAGAGCATGGATCGACAAGCTACTGGATCACGGCTATGTAGACACTTTCCGCAGATTCAATCAGGAACCTGACAATTATAGCTGGTGGAGTATGCGAACCAGAGCTCGTGAAAGAAATGTGGGCTGGAGGATTGATTATTTTTATGCAAGTGAAAATATCATGGATAACATTACCAATTCTTTCATAATGCCTGAAGTGATGGGTTCAGATCATTGTCCCATAGGAATTGATATGGAAATATAAGCAGAAATGCTTATGGTTTCATATTTTCCTAACATTCTATTTTTTAATATCATCCATTGCTAGTTGGACTGCATGTTTGGGACTATCAGCTTTGACTGTTCCTTCTATGTTCCATTTCGATTCAAGGCATATTACCGTTTTTCCCATTGTCAGGGACAATGCAATTTCTGAAAGTGTTCCGTACTCACCATCAATGGCTATTAGTACATCACAGGATTGTGCAATGATAGCATTTCTTGCATGTCCCATGTTGCTGATTATTTCAATATCAATGTATGGATTAGACTGATTTCTATAGTTACCTGGTAGGATTCCAATTGTAGTTCCGCCTGCTGATTTTGCTCCCTTTGAAGCTGCTTCCATAACTCCACCCAATCCTCCACATATCATTACTGCATTGTTCTTTGCAATTTTCTTACCGACCTCTTCTGCAATACTTGAAACAGTATTTCCACAAGAGCCAGCACCTATCACTCCAATTTGTACGCTCATTTCAACCTCTGATCAAATTATCACATGTATCGACTCTGTATCTGTAGTATCTCTTTGCTGTTCTTAGCAGTGGAATAATCTTCCAGAGGTTCTTGATTCAGCTCCAGGAAAGTATGTCCCCAGTTGAATTTACTCATGACCTTTTCAGCTTGCTCCTTGTATCCAAGGATGTAGAGGGATGCAGCAAAGGCTTCTGATGATGTTAGTTTAAAAGGTCTCCCAAAATTGACTGGGTTTGCTGCGACAAGGTATGGTAAAGCTCTATGTTGTAAGTGCATCCTCATGATCTGTGGAAATACTTCTTCTAAGTGTTCCCAGGAACAATCAAGGACAGTTATGCCTTTTTTAACATCGTCTGCAGGCGATATGGCTTTTTCAGCCATGGGGTCCAATAAAATAGAGCCTCTGGGTATTTTATTCACTTTGTCTGATATTCTTGCAAGATCAAAGCGTGCCAATTTTTTCCCCGTACATTTTTTAGGGTCGCATTGTTTTGCGTGATAAATAAAGAGCTTAAGGTCCTTGTCATACATTTTATTCATGGCTATCTGTTCGTGTAATCCTATATATTGATTGTTTCTCCTTTTATCGAATTATTCTATGGCTATTATTATAGTTACCTTTTTATATTTACAATACATTTTCTAATAAAATATATTTCATTGTGACTTTAATAAATATGACAATGCTGTTGAATCAATTCTTCGGCTATCGATACAATTATCGGGGTGTTCTATGACCGCAAAAATATATGCAATCGTATCTGGAAAGGGTGGTACTGGTTCTACAACCGCCACAATAAACCTTGGGGCCTCACTCGCAGGTTTTGCTAAAAAGACTCTTATTATAGACGCTGACATTGGCGTACCTACTATTGGATTAATGCTTGGGATCGAGACAGCAAAAGCAACATTGCATGATGTTCTAACAGGGGTGGACAGTGTTAAAGAAGCTATTTATGATGGTCCCAATAATCTAAAAATAATTCCTGGTAGTATCTCCTTGCAGAGTTTTCTCAAAGTAGATCCAGATAATATATCTGATGTCATTGAGCAGGTTAAAGATGATTATGAATTCATTTTGATCGATTCTCCAACAGGTATTGGCAAAGCATCTCTGTCCATTTTATCAATTGCAGATGAGGTTATACAGGTCACTAATCCTGACATTGCATCCCTTGCAGGTGCTATGAAGCTAAAATCAATATCAGAAAGCATGCACAATCAATTCAAGGGAGTTATAGTTAACAGAACTGGTGTGATAGTTAACGAATTAAGTAGTGAGAGAATTGAAAACACACTTGGTCTAAAAACACTTGAAACTCTGCCTGAAGATGTAAATGTGAAAAATTCAGTCGCATTTAAAGCTCCAATAGTTACCAAGTATCCTGGTTCTCCATTTTCGATAGGTATCAACAGGCTTTCAGCAGAAATGGCAGGTATTAAAGTTCCTGCAGTTGAAACATTTGTTGAGGAAAATAGATCAAAATCTAAAATAGGTAAAAAATTCTCATTCTCAAAGAAGAATAAATGAGTCGATTGTTTCTAAGGACCAAAGCTAGATCGTACATCTAATAATTTGAAAATGACACTTAAATGGGGCCGTATTAATGGATGAGAAATTGGAAAAAGAAACCGATGAAATAAAAGAACATCCTCTTCATATTGATGAATTAAAGGCTGCTGGTACAGTATCTGTTCCTGAAACTGAGTCGGTCGCTATTCCTGAACAGGAAGAATCAGATACATCAGAACCCATGGACCTATCAGAAGATCTTGCAGATAATAATACAAATGAAATTCATCCGCTCGTTGATGATGATTCATCAGTTGATGAACTGGCAGATCTTATATTACCAGCAGATGAGGTCGTCAGTATCGAGGAATTGAAAAATAGAATTAGTTCTTTTGTTTCAGAATATGAATATGAAGATAATGTTTCTGAAGCTGATCAGAGTTCCTGGGAAAAGGCAATTAAAGATATTTTTGATGAAGAACTAATTGAAGAAGAGATCATTGATGATGACGAAGATGAATCCGAATCTCTGATCGATAAAGTGAACAAGCTCTTCTCAAGAAAAAAGATCAATCTGGAAGCGTACAATATAATTGAACATGGTCCTATGGTTGATTTCACTATCTCCTCAGATAATCCGTTCAAGGAAGTTGAACTATATGAGGTCAATGCTCCTTATGCTTATGTAAGAATTGCATATAATCCTGAATCTCATGAATTCCAATATCAGGCAATTGAGCCTATTCTTTCTCATAAGGAAGAAGAACTTCTTGAGAGCATCAAGATAAAATTCATAGAAACGCTCAATGTTAATTTAAATAATGTTTCCAGGGGGAATGCAGAATCTTATCTTCGAGAAAATGTAATGAGGTATCTGGAAGAGTTCCAGATCGATATCTCTCCTAGAAAACGTGAACGTATCATGTATCATATTGTCAGGAACTATGTAGGCTATGGTGATATTGATATATTGATGAGGGATTCGAATATCGAGGATATTTCATGTGATGGTCCTGACACTCCGATCTATATTTACCATAGGGAATACAATTCCATTCCTTCTAATATAGTGTTCCCTGATGATGATATACTTGATTCATTTTCAATACGCATAGCACAAATATGTGGAAGGCACGTATCCATTGCCAGACCTTTGCTGGATGCAACTATGCCGGATGGCTCTCGTATTCAGCTAACTCTTGGAAGAGAGATCACAACCCGCGGTAGTACCTTTACCATAAGGCGTTTCAGGGATGATCCAATCACTCCAACGAACCTTGTAAACTTCCACACCTTCTCAACTGCAATGATGGCCTATCTGTGGCTTTCAGTTGATTCCAGTAAGAGTTTGATATTTGCAGGAGGTACTGCATCTGGAAAAACCACTGCTATGAATGCAGTTTCTCTTTTCATTCAGCCTGAAATGAAGATCGTTTCAATTGAAGATACCAGAGAACTGAACCTCACTCATCCTAACTGGATCCCTGGAGTAACTCGTGCGTCCTTTGCTGGTGATGAAAAGGGTTCTATTGAAATGTACGAACTTCTTAAAGCTTCACTTCGTCAAAGGCCTGAATATATATTGGTGGGTGAAGTCAGAGGTGCAGAAGCATATGTTCTATTTCAGGCAATGTCTACCGGACACACCACATTCTCAACAATGCATGCTGATTCCGTACAATCTGTAGTTCACAGGCTGGAAAATCCTCCGATAAATGTTCCAAGGATAATGATACAGGCTCTAGACCTTGTTGCAATCCAGGTCCAGGTAAAGGTAAATGGTGAGCGTGTAAGGCGATGTAAAACGCTAACTGAAATAGTTGGTGTAGATCCACGAACGGGTGAACTTCTTACCAATGATGTATTTACATGGGATGCTGCAAGAGATATGTTCCAGTATTCCGGTAGGTCCTATATTATTGAAAGTGTCATGGAGAATAGGGGTTGGACCGAAGAAAGGGTTCGGGATGAATTAAAGCGTAGACAGGACATACTTGAATGGTTACGCAAGGAGAAGATCGCAAAATATGACTCCTTTGCTAAGATCGTAGTTGCATATAATCGTGAACCTGAGACAATAATGAAAATGGTGAGGCAGGGGTTAGATGGCTAGTCTGTATTTCCTATTTGCGTACAACCTTTTTGGTAAATATTTTGAGAATAAGAGGCTTGAGTACTTTGGTCTTCGGCATAATCTGCTAAAGAACAGGCAGGATATGAGATACGATATGTATCTATCCGGTGCATTGCTAAGTGGTATTCTATCTTCCATAGCTGCTCTGGTATTTTTCACTCTGGTAGTTGCAATATTTGGAGTACCTGAGTTTCGGGCAACCAGACTTACTTTTCCTATGTGGTTCGCACCTTATCTTGAGTACAAATCAATTGTATTCGGAATGTTCGGTGCTATATTTATTTCAGTTCTTGTATTCGCAATCGTTTATAAGCTCTTCATGACCTATCCTCTTGTGATTGCAGGCGATAGGAAGAGAAAAATCGATGCTATACTGCCGTATGCTATAAACTATATGTCTGCAATGTCCGGAGCAGGTGTACTACCAGTTGACCTTTTCCGATCACTTGCAAAAAACCCGATATATGGTGAGGTTGCGATTGAATGTGAGTACCTTGTACGGGATATTGAGATACTGGGTCATGATCTGGTAGGAGCTATGAAAAATCTTATAGCCAGTACTCCTTCAACAGCTCTCCAGGATTTCCTTCAGGGTGCAATTACTGTGATTACCTCTGGTGGAGAGCTTGAAACTTATTTTCAGCTAAAGACGGAACAGTATCTTGTAGAAAACCGCCAAAACCAGAAAGAGTTCCTGGAAACACTTGGCCTTCTGGGTGAAACCTACGTGACAGCTTTTGTCGCTGGTCCATTGTTTCTCATTGTGGTAATCTCTATTATGTCGATCATGGGTAATGTGCAGATGATCTTCCTTTACCTGATCATATATGCCATGATACCTTTTGGAAACACAATGTACGTGATCCTGATAAGTGCTATGACTCCGGAGGTATAAGATGAATTTCAAAGATTTGTTATTGTCGGTAGGATCATTATCTCCGGCTCAAGATAATACACTTTCAGAAGATGAATTGCGTGAACTTGAGGATGCACTTATTGATTCAAGGATAGAAGAATCCAAGAAAAATATACTTGTAAAGGAATTTTTCAAAAAACCAGCTAAAACAATTTATAAACATCCTCAATATGCTTTCCTCATAAGTATTCCTGTGGCTTTAATGGCTTTTACGGTCGGTATGATCTTCGCATGGGGTACGGTTCTCATAGATGATGTGATAATATTCACAATACTTATTTCTATAACTCCGCCTGCAATTGCATATCATAAAAAGTACAAGAACACTGATAATGTGGAGGAATATCTTCCCGTATTCCTTAGAGATGTGTCTGAGATGAGTAAGGCAGGTCTAACTTTACCAAGAGCTGTTAACACAGTTGCAAAAGGTGAATATGGGGCGCTAACTAAAGAAGTTCAACACATGGATTCTTCTATGTCATGGGGTGTTTCTTTCGAGCACACGCTCCTCAACTTTGCCAGGCGTGTAAATACGCCTATTATCGAAAGATCTGTGGCTCTCATTACTCAGGCAAGCAGAGCCGGTGGTAAAGTGTCATCCGTTCTGGAAGCTGCTGCCCGTGATGCAAGAGAAGTTAAGGTCCTGGAACGTGAAAGAAACGGGAACATGATGGTGTATGTGGTTATAAGCTACATGTCATTCTTTGTGTTCATTTTCGTGATCGCAATGCTAACATCATCATTTGTACCCGCAATGGCAGAAGCTGGTAAAGCTGCTTCTGCTGCAGGGGCAGGCTCACAGTTCATAGGTGCTTTTGATCCATCTGTATATAGCAGACTGATGATGCACACAGCTGTACTTCAAGGCTTTATGAGTGGTCTTGTTGCCGGACAGATGGGTGAAGGTTCTGTATATCAGGGTCTCAAACACTCGATAGTTCTAACACTTATAGCCTGGACAGTATTTACTTTCCTGATATAAGTGAAAATTGAAACTCAAATAAAAAAGTAAGATCAAAGGCCAGAATATATTTTTCTGGCTTTTTCATCTATTTTTGAAAAAAGATCATTGCCTTTTGCGTCAATGCCGACTACCAGAGGTCCAAAATTCTCGACCTCAAGAACCCATACCGCTTCAGGCATTCCAAGTTCCAGCCAATGTACTTCCTTTACGTTTATTATGTTCTCCGAAGCAAGTGCAGCACATCCACCAGTAAATGCCAGGTAGACACATTTATCCTGCATTGCTTCGGTAACATTTGTCATTCCACCTTTTCCAATAAGGGCAAAAACATTATATTTGTCAAGTAGTTCCGGTGTCATTTTAGACATTCGGGCACTTGTTGTTGGTCCGGCAGCAACGATTTCCCATTTATCTTCTATTTTTCTCATCAATGGTCCGCAATGGTAGATAACTGATTCATCAAGTCCAAATGGAATCTCTTTTCCATTTTCTGTTTTTTCAAGAATATGAGCATGAGCCTCATCTCTGGCAGTGAGGATAGTTCCGTTAAGGTGTACAATATCGCCTGCTGAAAGCTTTGTAATATCCTCCTTTTTCAGTGGCATTGTCAGGTTATATTCCATTACTCTTCACCTCCAAGTATTATGGATGCATGGCGATTGGCCCAACATTGAATGTTCACAGCTACAGGAAGGGATGCTGTATGGCAATGCGCTTTTTTCATGTGCACTGCCAGAGCAGTAGTGTCGCCACCAAGCCCCATTGGTCCTATACCAAGGGAATTAACATCTTTGAGTATGGATAGTTCTAATTCATTCATATCTGTCATGTTCTCAAGCAAGGATGCTTTGGCAAGCCTTGCTGCTTTATCGAAAGATCCACCAATACCAATACCAATTACAATTGGCGGGCAGGGTTTCCCTCCGGCATTAAGGACTGTCTCAAGAACAAAGTTCCGTATCTGATCAGTTTCTGTTGGATTTAGCATTTTTACCGCGCTCATATTTTCAGAGCCGGCACCTTTTGGAGCCACAGTTATCTTCAGCTTGTTTCCGTCGCAGAAGTTATATTTGATATCAGGGATCCCATCACCTGTGTTGTCCTTACTGTTATTTCGTGTAAGGGGATCTACAGAATTTGGTCTTAGGGGGATGGATATTGTTGCCTTCCTAACTCCTTCTTCAATTGCTGCATCAAGATTGAAATCAATGGCTAAGTCTCTCCCGATCTCTACAAAAAATATCAATATTCCTGTGTCCTGGCAAATAGGTACTTTGTTGCGACTGGCAATATCGATATTCTTTAGTATAGCATTCAATTGTTCTCTGGCAACAGTGGATGATTCACCATCTTTAGCTTTTTGAATAGTTTCTATAACATCTTCTGATAGGGTTGTCTCAGCCTTTCTTAGAATGCTTACCGTTGCTTCTACTACGTTATTGTAAGAAACTTCATTTGACAATAAAAGTCACCTTCATTTGTATTTTAGCTCAGAAATGAATATTTCGTTCCTGGATACTGATGTAATGGTTGTACTCTGACAGTTTCAGAATAGTAGGTCTTTATTGTATTTACTATGCGTGTTAACTATAGAACGAAACGGGAAGTAATAACTGCTTCAGAATGGTATTGTAATTGAAAATGATGCGAGAGGAGGGAATCGAACCCACGAATTCCTGCGAAAATGGATCTTGAGTCCATCGCCGTTGACCGCTTGGCTACTCTCGCACATTGTATTTAGTGGATATATCACTAAATTATAATGATTTGCCTGAATACTTTGCTGACATTATACTTATCTCATATTCAAAATATCCGACTCTTGTATAGCATTATTTGTTATATATCTATTGGCATGAGGCACTTTAAATTAATCATTGACTTGTTCTATTGGCACTTTTAATTTAAAAGTAGACCCTTTTTCTACTTCACTCTCTACTTCAATAGTACCATTATGAAGTTCAATAAATTGTTTGACAAGTGCAAGCCCAAGCCCTGTGCCCTGATATTTTCTCGACTCTGCTGAATCTACCTGTCTAAAAGGATGGAATATTATTTCTTGCTCATGTTCGTCTATGCCTATTCCTGTGTCGGTAACTTCAATTAGCATGTATCCGTCATCATTCTTTGTAGAAATGTGAATGCTTCCATTTTCCGGGGTAAATTTGACTGCATTGTTTAAAAGATTATACATCATTTGCTTGAATTTAGTTCTGTCAGCATATATTTCAACATTATTTTCCGGAGCATCTATTTTTATAGTTATATTTTTCTTATTTGCTATTGGGTAAATAAGTGCTTCAACATCATCAAATATCTCTTTTAGATTGAAATGCTCGCAATTGAGTTCCATTTTTCCAGCTTCGATCTTTGAAATATCCAGAATATTATTGATCAGGCCTAGTAGGTGTATTCCACTGTTCGTTATATGGGACGAATATCTTTTCTGTTCATCATTTAAATCACCGTATATCTCATCGGCCATTATTTGTGAAAAACCAATTATGGAATTTAGAGGTGTTCTAAGTTCATGGCTCATTGTTGCCAGAAAATCAGATTTTGTACGGCTTGCTTCCTCCGCAGTCATCCTTGCAGCAGTCAGATCATCTTGTGTTTGTTTAAGCTCTGAAATATCCTGGAAATTCTCAAGTATATATTCTTCACCATCTATTGTGACAACTTTTGCATTCTTTATAATGGGCTTTTTTTCTGAACTAATGCACTTTATTGCGGTATCCATTCCCTGGAATCCACTGTTTCCTTCTTCCCATATTGGACATTTTTTCGAAGCTGAACCCTTTGGACATAGTTTATCGCATAACTGGCCAATTAGTTCTTCCCTCTTAAAGCCTGTGATCTCACATGTCCTGTAGTTTACATCTTTTATGATGTAATCTCTGCCTATGATCAATGTTGCACCAGGCATATTCTCATACAATGTCTGAAGGCGCTCTTCACTTTCCTTGAGTTTATTTTTAATATTTCTCTGCTCGCTGATATCACTGTATAATCCAAAATATCCATATATGTTGCCCTTTTCGTCAAGCATTGGTGTAATATTATATTTGCAGAAAAGAAAGGTTCCATTCTTTCGCTGAAACATAGTTTCACCGACGCATCTACCTTTTGAATCTATTGAATCACAAAAATTCTTTCGTGCTTCTTCTGGTAACTGTTCGGAACTAAAAACTTCAAAGAGAGTTTTTCCTAAAAGTTCCTTAAGGCTCCAGCCATAAAGCTCTTCAAATGCTTTATTGATGTATTGAATTCTGTGCTTTTCATCAGTGCAGATTATGTTGTTTGAAGATTGGTTCACAATACTTTTAATATTGAATATTTCTTTTTTTTTTGCATGGCTGACCATCCGTTCTCTTCAAATTAATGTATCTTTATGCTTTTAATAAGAAATAAGTTTTATTTATCATGATCATATTTGTATATTTATTTTTCTGGATGTCCTCTAATTAATTATATAAATATATAGATATGCACATTCATAGCGAAAACAATTAATATTAGGTATGTCTAATTTAAATGGTAGTCATTGTCAAAATGGCTATGGTGGTATATGAATTTCAATGCTGGGGGCATTATTATTAGGCGGAGTAGACTTGACATTACACTTGAAATACTAAAGATTGCTGCTGATGGTGCAAAAAAGACACAGATTGTTTATGGAGCAAACCTGAATTCAACAATAGCAAATAAATATCTTATGAGATTGGAAAATAAAGATCTAATTACTCAAAATGGTGATATCTTCTTAACGACTGACAAAGGCCGGGTATATAAGGAAATGGCAAGTGAGTTAGATATTAGCTGAATTTTGTGTATTTGAGCTTTTAATACTAGTTTTTAAAATTAATATGATACTGGTTAAATAAAACCCAGTATCTTTGACACTTTTAGCATCACGTTTGCAATTGTAAAAGTTACTGTATTTGAAAAACCTATTGGCTCTACTACTATATTTCCGGTATCCATTGCATCTACAAAAGTTTTCAGTGGTTCTTCCGATCCAAGTACAGCATAAACTGTATCTTCATTAGTTCCGACTAAGACGGTTGCTCCGATATCGTCTTCTTCATCCATTTTTTCAAAAGTGGTAACCTTTGAATCTTCAGTGATAGCTTTTATTTGAGTTTCGTTCCCATCGTTCATTTCAATAACAAGCTGTATGACCTCGTTTCCCAGCAGGCTGTTAAGAAATGATGGGACCTGGTCAGAAAGTTCATTATATTCGTTGACCTTTAGGTCCAGATCATTGAATATATCTGCGCTCGCAGGCTGTACAAGTATTAATAGTAGTATTGCAACAATAAATATTCCTGGTATTTTGTTCATTTTACTCCTCCTGTATATCAACATTTTATCCGTAAGTATACAATTTATATTTATGACTTCGATTCTATAAAGTATAATCTTATCTTTATGATGTTTGCATTTACAATAGACTTTAAACCCTGAATGCCATATAGATGCTTCATAGAGGGCTATTCCAATGGGTGAGATAATATTAAGTGATTCAATGAGAGATTATTTTGATGATCTTGAATCACGACTGCATAATGAAATTAAAATTGCAAACAGTGCACGTTCCAGGGGTAGGGACCCTAAACCCCGTATGGAAATTCCTCTTGCCAAAGACCTTGCTGACAGGGTGGAAAATCTAATTGGTGTCAAAGGTGTAGCTGAACAGATACGCATATTCGAGGAGACGATGTCTCGTGAAGAAGGTGCACTTGCCATTGGCAAGGCTGTAGCAGAAGGTGCTGTTGAGACATTTGATTCTAAGTCTGATGCAATTGAAGCTGCTATTCGTGTGTCTGTTGCCATGTTGACAGAAGGTGTTGTTGCTGCTCCTATCGAAGGTATCGACAAGGTGACTGTGGACAAAAATGATGATGGCAGTGAATTTGTTAGGATATTTTACTCTGGTCCGATTCGTAGTGCGGGAGGTACTGCGCAGGCTCTATCTGTTCTTGTAGGTGATTATGTCCGAAGGGCCGTGGGCATTGGTCGGTATAAACCTCGAAAGGAAGAGGTTGAAAGATACGTTGAGGAGATCCTGCTTTACAGAAGAGTAGCTACATTGCAATATACTCCCAGTGAAGATGAGATCAGACTTATTGTTGAAAATTGTCCAATTTGTATAGATGGAGAGCCTACTGAAGCTGAAGAAGTTGAAGGATATCGTAATCTGGAGCGTTTCGCATCGAACAGGGTGCGAGGTGGTATGGCTCTTGTTCTGGCTGAAGGTCTTGCGCTAAAGGCACCAAAGGTTCAGAAGCATGTACGAAATCTTAAGATGGGTGGTTGGGAATGGCTTGACAAACTTATCTCCGGTACCAAAACCAGCGATGACGACGATGGTGATAAAAGTATAGGTGTAAAACCTAAAGATAAATACCTGCGTGATCTAATTGCCGGAAGGCCTGTTTTCTCACACCCCATGCGACCTGGTGGTTTCAGGCTGAGATATGGAAGATCACGAAACACCTCGTTTGCTGCAGCGGGAATAAGTCCTGCAAGTATGGTTATAATGGACGACTTCATAGTTGCTGGTACTCAGCTTAAGGTGGAACGGCCAGGTAAGGCTGCCGGCATGGCTCCTGTAGATTCGATCGAAGGGCCAACTGTCAAATTGTTTTCGGGTGATGTTGTACGGGTCGATGACCATGGATCTGCTCTTCTTTTACATTCTGAAGTTGAATCCATTATAGATATAGGTGAGATCCTGATCAATTACGGTGATTTTCTTGAGAATAATCATCCGCTTATTCCTGCATCTTATTGTTTTGAATGGTGGATACAGGAGTATGAAAAACTGGGCGGGGATATTTCAAATGTTGCAGAGTTGAAGGATCCATCACAGAAATATGTACTTGAACTGTGTGAAAATTATAATGTTCCTCTTCATCCCAAGTTCACATATTTATGGCATGACATTGAAGCAGGAAATTTTGTATTGCTTTCTTCTTTCATATCTGATCACGCTTCACTTTCTGATGATCGGATGAGTCTTGAACTTCCATTTGATCAGGCTGTGAAATCAGGTGTGAAGACTATTCTTGAACATTTGCTTGTACTTCATAAGGTGAGAAATGGTTCTATTTATATTAGTGAACCCTTGCCTTTGCTAAAATGCCTTGGTCTTGATAATGATCTGAATAAAGGCTGGATCTCGTTCGATTCGGACAATACTCTTGGTGCTGTCAATGAACTTAGCGGCCTAGTAGTTCGTGCCCGTGCTCCTATGAGAATTGGTGCAAGGATGGGGCGACCTGAAAAGTCCAATAAGCGAAAAATGACTCCTGCTCCACATTCTCTTTTCCCAATAGGGGAAACCGGCGGCAATACTAGAAAAATGGAAGCATCTGCTGCTTACAAATTCTCAATGAACAGCAAGGTGGGGGAAATACGTGTTGAGCTTGGCAACCGGATATGTCCTGCATGTGGTATGGACAGTTTCCAGCATCGTTGTGAATGCGGGGAATTCACTACTCCAAAACTTTTCTGTCCGCGTTGTGGTATATCTGTTCAGAAGGAAGAATGTCCGAAATGCAATTCGAGTACAACATGTGTTCGCATGCAGAATATTGATTTCAAACGCATTTATCAAAATGCCTTTGCAAAAATTGGCGAAAGGGAAAATGTTGAAGTAAAAGGTGTTAAGCGCATGATGTCCCGGCATATGACACCCGAACCACTTGAAAAAGGGATACTCCGGGCAAAGCATGATCTTTTTACATTCAAGGATGGTACTATCAGATACGATATGTCTGATATTCCTCTTACTCATATCAGGCCAGATGAGATCGATGTTTCTTTTGAGAAGCTAAAAGAATTTGGTTATACTGAAGATATCTATGGTAATGAACTTGAACGGGATGATCAGGTAATTTGCCTGAAAGTACAGGATCTTGTTGTATCTTATGACTGCGCTGAATATCTTTTGCGCACTACTCAGTATATTGATGACCTTCTCGTGAAATACTATGGAGAAGAGCCTTTTTACAAAGCACAAACCATTGATGATATTGTTGGAATTCTTTTGATGGGACTTGCGCCGCACACTTCTGCTGGTGTACTTGGCAGACTTTTGGGCTTCACCAAAGCTTCTGTTGGCTATGCGCATCCGTTCTTCCATGCGGCAAAGCGCCGTAACTGCGATGGGGATGAGGATTGTGTTATGCTACTAATGGATGGCCTGATCAATTTCTCACGTGATTATCTTCCCGATAGGAGGGGTGGGCAAATGGATGCACCACTTGTTCTCTCTACTCGTATTGACCCCAGTGAAGTTGATAAAGAGGCGCATAATATTGATGTGTGTGCCCACTATCCTCTTGAATTCTATGAGGCTACTCTTAATTATACCAATCCAAAAGAGTTTGAGAAAACGATCGACCTTATTAGTGGCAGGCTGGGTACTCCTGAACAATATGATCACTTCATGTTCACACATGGGACAACTGATATTGCCGCAGGCCCGCTGAACAGTGCATACAAGACACTTGGAAGTATGGTGGAAAAAATGGATGCGCAACTGGCACTTGCTGACAAGATCCGTGCAGTTGATTCTTCAGATGTTGCAGAAAGGGTTCTTACTTCACATTTCCTTCCTGATATGTTCGGTAACCTTAGGGCTTTTTCAAGACAAAGTACCAGGTGCTTGAAATGTAGTGCAAAATTCCGTCGTCCACCATTGACAGGACTTTGCCCTAAATGCGGTGGCACTGTTATTTTGACAGTCCATGAAGGCTCTGTCAAGAAGTATCTGGAAGTATCAAAAAAGGTTGCTAAAGAATACAATGTTTCCAATTATACCAAACAGAGAATTGAAATAATTGGTTTGGACATGAAATCATTGTTTGAAAATGACAGATCCAAACAGATGGGCCTGTCTGAATTCATGTGATTTATTTTATGTTTAATCCAATTGTGTTAATTTCCCCGATGAGCTCGGTCAATTGTTTGATCTCAAAGCTGAGTACTTCTTCTTTTGTCATTCCAATTGACATTTCTCCATCATATGTGAGCATGTCAGGTCCTCTGCGTATGAATCTCTCAACACCATCTTTGGAAAGTACTGTTTTTACTTCAGGGTCGTGAACAAAAGCTCTTCCTGGGACAATTACTGTTTCTTTTATATTTCCAAGATCAAGTGATTGCAGATCTTCTATAGTTATAAGGCACCCGATGTCTTTTTCAAGGGCAACTATATTGACTGCACTTCCAAGCTTTTCAAATATTTCTTTGAGGCGTTCTAAAGATGCCCTGCTTGTCAGTATCGTTGCATCTTTTGTTACGGCAGGAACTTTTGCGAGTGCTTCTGCATCATTCCTGATGGCAAACGGTGAGCCAATGAGTGGATCTTCAAGTGGTGTTCCTGTGATTCTCATGCTGCTGAATTTTTTGGCTGCGCTGCGAACTATGTTAGTAAATTCTTCTATGCTATGTGATTTGATATTTTCCATAACTGGTGAATTTCCAAGTATTAGACCCTCTTCGCGCGTATTTGCAAAACGCATAAGTATTGCTCCTTTTGCACCCATTTTTTCAAGGTCACTGAGTGTTTTATCAAGAACTTCTCCGTCGTTAATTCCTGGAATTAGTACTATGGCTGCGTATACCTCACAATGTTTGGAGAGTTTTTCAAGTGCCTGCAGTGATATTTCCGGATCATGATCGTTCATGTATTTGTTTCTTAGCTCAGGGTCTGTGGCAAACACTGTGAATGATACTTCTGTTACTCCGTACTGGATAAGGAAATCAGCTTCGTCTCCCTGGGTGAATCCTTTTCCGCTTGTATATCCAAGGTGGATAGGCAGCTCAAATTTAGCCAGGTTAGCCACGAGGTTTAAAAGCTCAGGGTAGCAACTAACGTCTCCGCCACCACTGATCGTTATTTTGTCAATATCCGTTTGACACTCTCTCAGCTTATGATATGTATCCTGGAATACGTATTCTGCAGACTTGAAACTAGAATATGCCTCTCTTACGCCCCGGGTACAATAATTACAACCTTTAGTAAATGGAAGGCAGTATTTGCATCCGAAAGGTTCTGTGTCTTTTACTTTTTTGAAGTAACAGTATGTGCAGAACCCATCACAGTCTATTCCAGGGCTACCTCCAACATCAGCAGTGATTTCCATATTGACTTTGTACATAATATGTATATAATAAACTTTTGTAGTTTTGATGCAATCCGGTGATTTATCGCGCACAACAGTTATGCTTATATATCTGTATTTTTTGGTTTTTTTGTGAGAGCCACTTACCTATATATTTTTTTATAGTTCACTGTGTGAATTAATATGTATAAGTGATCTATCGCACACATTGAAAATTATATTTTTTTAAATATTTATTATGTCCTCGATGTATGCGGAATTTGGTCGAATCAATCCAAAAGGTTTAAACGTCATAGTATCTTAATTAATCCGAGCATCCTTATGGAATCGATTTGTACGGGTATAATCATGTGGTACAGAGGAACTGAAAATCAGCTACTCAACTGTACATTTCCCATAATGTGCGATTTTTGAAAACATAGGAGGAAAATATACGTGTCTGATAAAATAGACATTTACGACGACAGAGGTAAACTGTTGGAAAGTGGCGTTGATCTTCTTAGCATTGCGCCAACTAGAAATGCAGCAATACAGAATATCATAAAAGACACCAAGAGGACCGTTGCAGTCAATCTCTCAGGTATTGAGAGTGCACTCAAGAACGGTACAATGGGTGGAAAGAAGAAACAGATTCTCGGAAGAGGTCTTGACTATGATATTGTTGACAACGCAGGTGCAATCCAGGACGCAGTCGCAAAGCTCGTCATGGTAGACGAAGGCGACGACACCAATGTAAAGGAACTTGGTGGCGGAAAGCAGATGATAGTTCAGGTACCTGGCGTAAGAGCACAGGTTGGTGCTGACTACGTATCCGCAAGTACCGTAACCGGTGCAGCAGTTGTACAGACAATCATAGACATGTTCGACACTGACATGTTCGATGCACCTATCGTAAAGTCCGCTGTATGGGGAAGCTACCCACAGACAATGGACATGTCCGGTGGAAACGTCCAGTCCATTCTTAATATCCCACAGCAGAATGAAGGTCTCGGATACTCCATGAGGAATATTACAACAAACCACATTGCAGCTATCACAGGCAGAAAAGCACTGAATGCATCAGCACTCTCATCCATCTTTGAACAGGTAGGTATGTACGAAATGGGTAATGCTGTAGGTCCTTTCGAGAGACACCAGTTACTTGGTCTCGCTTACCAGGGTCTTAACGCAAACAACGTCGCTTATGACATTGTGAAAGAGAACGGTAAGGACGGTACAGTCGGTACTGTGATCCAGTCCGTTGTAGACAGAGCTCTTGAGCTTGGTGTAATTTCAGTCGACAAGACCGCACCATCCGGATACAACTTCTACAAGGCAAACGATGTTTCCATGTGGAATGCATGTGCAGCAGTAGGTCAGCTTGCAGCAACACTTGTAAACTGTGGTGCTGGTAGGGCAGCTCAGAATGTATCCTCAACAATCCTCTACTTCAATGATATGCTTGAGAAGGAAACAGGTCTTCCAGGTACTGACATGGGTAGAGCACAGGGTACTGCAGTAGGTTTCTCATTCTTCAGTCACTCCATCTATGGTGGCGGTGGACCAGGTATCTTCAACGGTAACCACGTTGTAACCAGGCACTCCAGAGGTTTCGCAATTCCTTGTGTATGTGCAGCTTGCTCACTTGATGCAGGAACACAGATGTTCTCAATAGACAAGACCTCAGCACTTGTAGGTAACGTATTCGGATCTATTCCAGAGTTTAAGGAGCCAATTAAAGCAGTGGCAGGAGCTCTCTAAGACGCAACCCTCTCCTAAAATATCAAAGGATAATAAATATGGCAGAAACTTTCCCCGAAAACGATTATGTGCAGCTTGAAATTTATCCTTCAAGATTGCTCAAACCAGAAACCGCTCAGAAATTACTGGGTGAGATTGCTGAGATAGATGGTATTATAAGACTGTTTATTCACGGTCCTCGTATTCCTCAAACAGTTCCATATGGTCCGGCTTCAGGAGAAGTTGTGAATCATCGTGGAAGTAAAGTTATTGAGGTTGCAGGTCAGGCGATCGAACTTGTGGTATCTGTTGGAAGCATCCGTTTAGAGGTTGTAAATGCAGATGTGAAAGAGCAGGTAAGGGAAGTTTGCGATAAAGTACTTCCGTTCACATTTGAATTCAGAGAAGGACTCTTCATTCCTAGAAAACAAACAGTCAGTGACTATGCAAAGCGTGGTCCAGGTGCTGATCCATTGATGACAGGTATGACAGATCCAAAAGGAAAACTGAAACATCAATCAGTATGTATCTTGAAATCTGAGGACGAATGATCATGTTTGGTCGGGAAACACAGGTTGTTGATTGCAGACATGGTATGGGTCTTGGCAAAGGTGGAGGACTTGCACAGCGAGGAACTCTTTCTGAAACCGGTAGGCCTGATGTTATTGCAGTTGCAATGAGTCCCGGCAGAAGACATATCACAAAACCTGTTTGTGAACTCACATATGGAATGCGTCGCGAAGAGATCCAGGTAAGTGTGTTAGTGCTTAACACCGGTTCAGGTGTACCGGATAACAATATGGGCTCCGGCTCTTTCGGGATCGATCCTGAAGAGATAGCACAGATCAACAGACACAAAGTTGCTGTTATCCACACTGGTAACATAAGAGATCATGTGGTACGGAAAGTAAAAGCAATTCTTGAGGAAGCAAATGTTCCTGCAGTAGTTGTTTGTCAAACCCTCGTTGATTTCGAGGATTTTGCAATGGCAGGGGTAAAGACAAGACTTGTGAAGCCAAAAGATAATGATATTTTAGCAAAAGGAAGGGTGATGGAAATTGTGACCGGTATCACACGAGGAGAATCATGTTCAAGGGAAAAGCTGAACGAACTCGTCAAAGCCGTGAAATCCACAATGAGATCATTAGAGAATTAGGAGTGAATAATTATGGCATATGTTAAGAGAGGTTCAAAAGCACGTAGAAGAAGAAAGAAAGTTTTAAAGTCTGCCAAAGGTTTTATAGGTTCGCGTAGTACACTTTTTCGTCCTGCCAAACAGGCAGTCATTAAATCATTACAGTATGCTTATCGAGATAGAAGGGCTAAAAAACGGGAATTCCGCCGCCTTTGGATTACCAGAATAAATGCAGCTGCCAGACAAGATGGTCTTTCTTATTCTAGGTTTATCAACGGTTTGAAAAAAGCTGATATTCAAATTGATAGAAAAATGTTGGCTGATTTAGCAGTTAATGATAAAGATGCCTTTAGCGAATTAGTTAATGTCGCCAAGGGAGAATTATAAATTTCTGATAAAACCCGGTTTAACCGGGTTTTATATATTTAGGTGATCATTTATGGATGATATTAAAAGTATAAAGAATTCAAAAGTAAAAGAACTGCGCAAACTATATAAAAAAAAATATAGAAAAGAAAAAGGCCAATTCATCCTGGAAGGACTGAGATTAATTAGAGGTGCTTATCAGGCTGGGGCTGATATTAATAATATTTTTTTAAGCAGTCAATTTTATCAGAGCAACAAGACAGAATCATTTTTAATAAATAATGAAGACAAACTAATTTTTGTAACTGAACAGCTAATTGAACGGGTGGCAGATACCAAAAATCCTCAATCAGTTATCGCTGTGGTCAATCAAATTAAGTTCACACAAGATGAGGTTGTTGCTAAGGATTATATTTTAATTTTAGATCAAATTCAAGACCCCGGGAACATGGGTACTATCATCAGAACGGCTGTAGCGGCCGGTTTTCAATCCATTGTAATTTCTAAGGGTTCTGTGGATATATTTAATCTTAAGGTTTTGAGAGCCTCTATGGGGGCAGTTTTTTGTCTCCCGATGATCAAAGATGTTAAAATAGATGAACTAACCAAACTATTAAAAGCCAAAGAGCAGACTATATATGCAGCTGATTTAGAAACAGACAGCTATTATAATGATCTTAAATATAAAAAGCCCCTTTCTTTGATTATAGGTAATGAGGCACACGGAATTAGAAAAAAAATTCTTGATAGGGCTGACCAAAGAACCAAAATACAGCTTAGAGGAAATATAGAATCTTTAAATGCGGGAGTTGCTGCAGGGATTTTGATGTTTAAAATATTAGAAGATTCTTTTTAAATAGATTAATATCCTTGTCAAAACAAGGAAGTTATGATATAATGAAAAAAAATTAAAGGCAACTATCTCTGTGAAAGGATGTGGTCCTGGTTGGGAATAA
>JAIPUR010000027.1 GCA_020055655.1 Methanosarcinaceae archaeon
CCTGAAATGATTTTTTTCTCTCCTTTCAGCAGAGGTGCATAATCGGTAACATCCACCACCCATTGCCAGCCGTTTTTGCCACCCAGGTCAAGGCCCTTTCCATATGGCGTTACAAAGGCAGAGAGGTTAACATGCTCAACCGTATCGTTTTTGGGAATAAGTACATTTGTTTTTGTCAGGTAATCCCATTCGCCGCAGGGAAAGCTATCAGCCCGGGTTCGTTCGTCGCATTTCAGGGTTTTTACCATCAGAATCTGACGCCACTGCCCGCTGTCCGGAAAATGAGCAGTTCCCTCGTAACTGGCATTCCAGCCTTCCGGCGATGGTTTGTTCCAGTCAAAAACATTAATGGTAATGGTATCTTCCTGTGCTGTGCTTAGCAACACCAGTAATGTAAAAATAAGGAGACTAAAAAGACGTTTCATACATTGCAATTTTGACCAAAAATACAAAAAAGGCGCAGACCAAGGCAGCGGCTTTCAAATTCCACCTTTTAATGCTACATTTGTAACCAACACAAGCAATGAATACGGAATTATACATAGCACGCCGCCTGTTAAAAGGCAAAAAAAACAAAAGCAATTACAGCCGGCCAATTGTCAATATAGCCGTTACCGGGATTGCATTAGGACTGGTGGTGATGATACTTGCCGTGTCCATTCTGACTGGTTTTAAACGTGAAATCCGGGATAAGGTAAGCGGCTTTGGCTCCCACCTATAGGTAACCAATTACGACATCAGGAAGTAGATGTTACAGCTAAAAGTGTAGCCAATTACCTTTTATCCACCAGCTTCTTGAGCTCAGAAACAAGCATCAGCGATTCGATGGGTGTCACGCGATTAGGATCGCTGGCTTCGAGCTTGTCAATAAGTTGCTCTACATGTGGATCGAGCTGAGTCTGAAATAAGGATGGTTGCTGGATTTGCTGCTGCTTGTCGAGATCTTTCGCAGCCTTTTTGACGGCCGCTTTCTTTTTCTTTGCGCCTTCTTCAAGCGTGCCGTTACTGTCGGTGACATCCAGGCTGTGACTTTCCAGATTCTTGAGGATCTCCTTCGCTCGCTCAATCACGATGGAGGGCAACCCGGCCATATCAGCCACCTTAATACCGTAACTGTGATCGGCCCCGCCGCGCACCAGCTTCCGCAAGAAAATCACTTTGTCGTCGTGCTCTTTTACTGACACATTGTAGTTTACAATATGGTCGTACATATTTTCGAGCTCATTCAGCTCGTGGTAATGGGTAGCAAAAAGCGTCTTTGCAGCTACCGATGGTTGGTTATGTAGATACTCTGCCAGTGACCAAGCAATACTGAGTCCATCAAAGGTGCTGGTCCCACGACCCACTTCATCGAGCAAAATCAGTGAATTGCGCGTGGCATTATTGAGGATATTGGCAGCTTCATTCATCTCAACCAAAAAAGTGCTTTCTCCCGCAGCCAAGTTATCCGAGGCACCCACGCGCGTAAAGATCTTGTCAACCAGCCCAATATGTGCTTCATCCGCCGGTACGAAACAACCGATCTGCGCTAACAGCACAATCAGTCCCGTTTGACGAAGTATAATACTCTTACCCGCCATATTGGGACCGGTAATAATCAGAATCTGCTCGTCTTCATTCTCAACGTGGATATCATTGGGAATGAAGGGATCACCGGGCGGCAGTGTTTTCTCCACCACCGGATGACGTCCTTTAGTAATATCAATTTTCTGATCATCTGCGATAGCCGGCTTGCAATAATTATTATGGTAGGATACCTCGGCAAAACTCTGCAGACAATCGAGCTCAGCCAATGCCTCTGCTACCTGCTGAATTTCTTCGGCGAAACCGGCAATTTCTACACGCAGTTCTTCAAATAGATCGTATTCGAGCGACTTACTTTGCTCTTCGGATGACAGAATTTTCTCTTCCACCTCTTTGAGTTCTGGCGTAATATAGCGCTCAGAATTCACCAGCGTCTGTTTACGAATAAAATGATCCGGCACTTTATCGGCATGGGTGTTGGTTACCTCAATATAATAGCCATAGACTTTGTTGTAACCGATCTTGAGCGAATCAATACCCGTTTCCGCAGCCAGTTCATCTTTGGTTTCGGCAATATAATCCTTACCGTTCCGGGCGACATTGCGAAGCTCATCGAGCTCCTCATTGTAACCATCCTTGAAAATATCTCCATCGCGCAGGCTGGTCGGCGGATCTTCGGCAATAGCATTTTCGATCATTTCCTGCACTTCAATCAGCAGATTCAAACGCTCCAAAATATCAATAAGCAGAGGTTCTTCGAGCTGCTTAAACTGCATTTTAATACGCGGGATCTGCGCCAGCGACTGTTTGAGGCTCACCAAATCACGGGGATTGGCCCGTCCTACACAAATCCGGGAAATCAGTCGTTCCAGATCTCCGACCTGTCCCAGTTCTTCGCTAAGCTTATCACGCACATCGTGATTAACATTCAGAGCTTCCACCGCATTGAGTCGCTCACGAATAGGCTTCATGCGTTTTAGCGGACGCATAATCCACTTGCGGAGCATGCGGCCACCCATGGCCGTGCTGGTCTCATCTAATATGGAAATTAGGGTTCCTTCACTGGCGCCCTCTTGGATTGTAGTCGTCAGCTCCAGGTTGCGCTTGGTTGAACCGTCCAACGCCATGTATTCATTGTTCTCAAACTTCTGCAGACGCTTAATATGTCCCAGCGATGCCTTCTGTGTTTCTTGGATATAGTGCATCAGCGCACCGGCCGCTACTTGAGCCACCTCCCGATCTTCGACGCCAAATCCTTTTAACGAATGCGTTTCGAAATGATCAGTCAGCAGGTTGTATCCGTAATCGCCTTCATACACCCACTCCTCAATAAAGGTCATGTTGTAATCGAGCAGATACTCGGGCACATCATTTTTAAGATACTGTGGCAACAGCAGTTCCGCCGGTGTAATAGACTGCAACAGATCGTTCAGCTGTTCCTTGGGTACCTCACTGAGCGCAAATTCTCCGGTGGATACATCCGCAAAGCCAATACCCGCTTTATTCCCTTCCAAATAAATCGCTGCCGCATAGTTATTGCGCTTATGTTCCAGCAACTTTTCCGACATCGTCACGCCGGGTGTCGTAATCTCAGTCACTTCTCGATTTACAATTTTCCGGCCGCCCTTTTTGGCCTCGGATGGGGTTTCAACCTGATCACAAACGGCCACCCGGTACCCTTTTTTAACCAGCTTGGGCAGGTATGTATCTAGTGCGTGATGAGGAAATCCCGCCATGGGGGTCTGATCACTACCATTATTCCGCTTGGTAAGGGTAATGCCCAATTCTTTGCTCACCAGCTTAGCGTCATCAGCAAAGCATTCATAAAAATCGCCCACACGGAACAGCAAAATAGCGCCTTCGTGCTCTTCCTTAATTTTATGATATTGCCGCATCAACGGCGTAAGCGATTTCGTTTTGGTACTCATCGACAAGCAGTTATTTTATTATTAATTTTTCAGTACTATTAAGACGGACCGTTCACAACATAAACTTCAGAAATGCCGGCCCAAAAAAATAACAAATCAGCATTCATTAACAGTGCAGAAGTATAAGAATTTCTGGCGGCTCATCGTAACCTTGATAAAAAAGAAGGACGTTTTTTTTAGTGCGTCTGCCATCACCTTTAACCTGTTTATTTGTGCCATTCCCTTTATTCTGCTGATGATCTCTATCATTGGTTATGTGCTCTCATATGAAGAGGCTTTTGCCGAAATTGTCCGCTATGGACAAGAGCTCTTCCCCAGCTTCACCTATGAATCAGAGTCCGGAGATGTGTATCGCGGCGCAATAACGCTCGAGTCGCTGCTGAACCCGCTGGTAGGGGCGCGCCAAATTTTTGGCATCATCGGTACCGTAATCCTGATATTCTTTTCACTGGGATTTTTCCACAGTCTCAAACATGTCATTTTCGATATTTTTGAAATTGAAGATCGGCGGCATCCCATTCTCGAAATGGTCTACAACTTTTTCACTTTTGGATTAGTGGGAGGCGTCTTTCTTTTTTTCAGTCTAGCCATTTCGCTGCTATCCATCTTCTCTTTTGATCAGATTTCACTGCCCTATACCGAGATGGTATTTCAGCTTTCATGGATATACGACCTGCTTAACCTGATCATTCCTATTATATTCAAAGATTCAGGTGAGGTCCTTGAAGCATGTGAGAATGTAATGGCTCTGCTCGAAGGTGCAGGCATACGTGTGAAGATGGATGCAAGTGAAGGTCGTCCTGGTGCTAAGTACTATAAATGGGAGATGAAAGGTGTTCCTGTGAGGCTTGAGCTTGGCCCACGTGATCTTAAGAACAACGCAGCTATGCTTGCACGCCGTGATACTGGTGAGAAATCCCAGTTCTCTCTTGACAATATCAAGGATGAGGTTCTCTCTTTGCTGGATGCTGTGCAGGATGGCCTTTACAACAAAGCAAAAGATGAGCTGGAAGCACGTATATTTGATTGCTCAGATCTTGATGATGTAAAAGAGAAAACATCAAACGGTATCGCTCGTGTTTTCTGGTGCGGCGACAAGGGGTGTGGCCTGAAGCTCGAGGGGGAGATCGGTGCAGGTATTCTTGGAATACCTACTGAACAGAATAATAGTTTTGGTAAATGTCCTGTATGTGGTGCAGATTCTGATACTCAGGTATACGTCGCCAGAACCTATTGATATGAATTGGAAAATATAGATATATACTCTCGAAAATAAGGTAGGTGATTATTATGGAATCATTATCTCCCGAAAATGCCAAGTTGCCGGGGAATCCTCTGTTCGTATGTGTGCTCGGAAATACGGCGACTGCTTATATTGAAGGTTTATCTGCAGCAGGAAAGACTGCAAAACTAACTGATCTTACTCCTGCGGGAGATTCCGAAGTTTTGGAAACTGGATGTATCATAGACATTCCAATTCTTCCAATGACTCCTCCTTATGATACTCCTACGCCTGCTCTCATTACGAGGGTGGCATTAAAAATGGCTGGTGTTCCTCATATGCTTGTGAATGCAGGCCTCAGGGTACTTCCTTCTGAGAAGGTTCCTCTTGTTGATCTGGGTGGATTGCCTGGGGATGATATCAGAGGTGAGCTTGCAGTTCATAATGTTGAAAAGGTCTTCAAAAATGCTTACAAGCTCGGTGAGGATCTTTCCAGAAAGCATGATCTTGTTGTTATTGGTGAAAGCATAGCTGCTGGAACAACTACTGCAAATGCTGTTTTGCAGTCTCTTGGATACGATGGGAATGTAAGTAGCAGTTCCTCATCCAATCCGCTCGATCTGAAAAAACAAGTTGTTTCTGAAGCTCTAAAAGTTTCAGGTATCACCCATGGCTCTATGCGCCATGATCCACTTGGGGCCATTGAATGTGTTGGCGACCCCATGATGGTTGTAGTTGCAGGAATTGCTGCGGGTCTTGGTGATACAAGACTAATACTTGCAGGCGGTACTCAGATGGAGTCTATTTTTGCTGTGGTCAAACACCTTGGTTATACCACTGATAATATGACTATTATAACTACCAGTTATGTTTCAAATGATGAATCAGCAAGTTTCTGTAATATTGCAGATCAGCTTGGCGCAAAATACTATGGTATCGATCCTGAATTTGGTAAATCAAAGTCACAGGGACTGCGTCAATATGAACTTGGTTTTGTTAAGGAAGGTGTAGGTGCCGGAGCTGCAATTTATCTTACGCGCATGTTCGGCCATTCTCTTGAGGATCTGCGTACTGGGATTGAAGACCTTTGCCATGAATTATGCAAACTTGGGGATCTGCTTCGGGTTGAAGAATAAGGGTAGAATTGGATAATATGCTGGGGGTATCCTATTGATTTATTATCACTTCTTTCTTTTTGAGTTTACAGCTTCTCTTTTTATTTTTGATCATTAAGCTTTCATTTTATTTATTTTGCTGTTTTGTATTCTTTTTAGGTGATTATTGGATGATTACTTGAAAACTACCGCTAGGTATATCTTTGATAAGGTGTATTTTGGGGTGATTCCCTCTATTATCGAGGGGCTGTGGCCTAGCCTGGAATGGCGACGGGCTCCAACGGATAAATGATGAACAACGGGTCTACTGAGGCTCAACCCGACGGGGTTAGCCGGTGAGGAGCCGTTGGAGCACTGATATGTGCTCACTAACTTTCTACTGTGTTAATCCGCAGTAGTTCGGAGAGACCCGTCGATCGTGCGTTCGAATCGCACCAGCCCCACGTTTTTATTTTATTTTGTAATCTTTTATTATATCTGAGAAACTTATATATGTGGATGTATCATATGGAGTATAATTAAAAATATTGATGCATTAATATATGCGATTTGCTTCGCATGACTTGGGTGGTTTTCAACCATCATGTTTATATTAAAATGCATTTATCTATGATAATCGTGCAGTAAGGGAGTATATGGTGCATGCAGAATAAAGATAAAGTACTCATTGTTGATGATGAAGTGGCTATTGTGGAGTTGATGGGACTCTATCTTAAGTCTGATTATGAAATTCTCACTGCATATAATGGTCAGGAGGCACTTGATAAGGTCAAGTCCGATAAGCCTGATATAATTCTTCTTGATGTAATGATGCCTGATATGAACGGGTATGAAGTTTGTCGTATTCTTAAAACATCAGTTGAAACCCAGTTCCTTCCTGTGATAATGGTTACTGCTCTTTCTGGCAAAGATGATCGTATCAAAGGTATTGAAGTTGGTGCAGATGAATTCCTTGGTAAGCCAGTTAACAGGCTTGAATTAGTTACCAGGGTCAAGTCATTACTGCGAATCAAACACTTACAAGATAAGGTGTTGGCTGAAAGGAACGAGGTCATGAATTATTTTGATATTGCTAACTTTGCAATGATTGTGGTCGATGCTGATCTTCGGATACATCTGGTTAACAAGAAATGTAATGACCTTTTTGGATTTGATGAATTTGAACTGATAGGTCGTGATCTTATGACGGCCCTTCTTGCGCCTGAGTGTCGTGAAGTTGTTAAGGAAAACCTTCAATCTGTAATCTCCGGTGTCAATGATGTTTCTACATTTGCAGAGCGTATAATTGTCTGTAAGGATGGTACTGAACTCTCTGTAAGGTGGTTTGATGCATTGTTGAAGGATTCAGAGGGTAATGTAACAGGAATGGTACTTTCCGGTCAGAATCTTAGTAGCTGTTATGGCGGGGAGTAATTCATTAATTTTCCCTTATTATCTATTGTTTCATATATGTTGCAGGAATTCTCTTCGCTTTTTCTTTTCAGTAAACTTGCTGTAACGCAAATTATCCATTTTTATGCAGAATCACATGCATTCCAATTGTTAGCAAAATGCTGGCCTTGTTGTGTATTAGTGTCCAAAGGGCCTTTATAATTCCCATATACTCCTGGTATCTTCCACGTGATACCCTCTCTGGTATAAATAAATAGATAAAGAATCCTGTAAATGCAACTATTAGAAAAAGTAATGTTATGATTATGTCGATAAAAAATAATTTAACTTTGTTTTATTCATCTGATTTTGTATATGCATATTTGTGATTTTAAATATTTGCAATTTTCTATGCATCAAAAAGGTTTAAATCATATTACTCGGTAGTACACCTGTTTCATTATCGGGATATGTCCCGTGGGAATGTAGCTTTTTGAAAGTTGAACCGTGAAACAATAAAATGAAACTAGGTGAATATTTTGTCTAAATCAGCATACGGATACATGAGAGATGCATGGAAAGACCCGGACAACACGGTTGTCAGGGAACTTAGATGGGAAAGACTTCAGGGATGGAGAAAAGAAGGCTCTGTAACAAGAGTAGAACGTCCAACCCGTATTGACAGAGCACGCTCCCTTGGATACAAGGCAAAGCAGGGTATCGTTGTAGCTCGTGTCAAGGTACGTAGAGGAAGTCTTAGAAAGTCAAGATTCATTGGTGGAAGACGTTCCCAGCGCATGGGTAAGAACAAGATCACTGCAGGTAAGAGCATCCAGAGGATCGCAGAAGAGCGTGCAGGAAGAAAATACCCTAACATGGAAGTTTTGAATTCCTACTGGGTTGGCGAAGATGGTAAATTGAAGTGGTACGAAGTAATTCTCGTAGACCCAAGCCATCCTGTTATTAAAAGCGACAAGAATCTTAACTGGATTTGCGGCAATACTCACAAGGGCCGTGCAAACCGTGGTAAGACCAGTGCAGGTCGCAAGGGTAGAGGTATGATGTGCCGTGGAACTGGTACAGAAAAGACCAGACCAAGTATCAGATCAAACCATAACAGAGGCAAGTGATCCACTATATTAACTTGCGTGTGATCGCGCATTCAACTGAAGATCGATCCAGGGTATTAAAATCCCTGGAATTCTTTTTATCAAGTTTTTCCAATGGCAAGAATACTGATGATCTTGTTGAAGCATTGGATGTTGAAGGTCATTATGGGAACTTGATTAAGATCTTTAGTGCTCAGGTCGCTCGTAAATCCGATTCTAAAGCTCTTGCAAATTTCATCAGGGACAATATGTCTGATGAAGATGTTTTGCGTCTACGTGACGAGATGCCGGATCGTCTGGATGATGACCAAGTATTTCATATCAGAGTAGACAAGCAAGCTGCTTTTCAAGAAAATGTAAAACTGACCTCTTCAGCAGATGCAATAACTGTAAAGGTCAAAATAGCCACATATCCGAAGGATCGGCTAAAAGCCGGACTGATCGTGGAGGAATTGTTTGGCTGAACCTTTGTTTTACGATCTGAGCATTCATTTAAAATCCGAGGACCCTGTTGTTCTCAAAAAATTATCTAATCTTGCACAACATCTGGGTTATAGTGGTATAGCTATAAACAGTGTGGATAATTCATCAAAGCTTGTGCGATCTATGGAGATTGACACTATTAATTTACTCTCATCCGTTGAACTTAAAATTAGTAACGCGTCAAAATTACATGGTCAGATTGGCAAATACCTCAACAAGGTAGATGTAATTACTGTAGTTGGTGGAAACGAAAGTATTAATCGTGCAGCAGTGGAAAATCCTAATGTAGATGTTCTTACGAGGTTAGCCACACCAAAAGACAATGGCTTTAACCATGTGCTTGCAAAAGAAGCTGCTGACCATAATGTTGCAATTTCATTTGATCTTGGCGATATTATCCATTTGAGGGGCGGAAGAAGGGTACATTCACTAATGAATTTCCGAAAAAATCTTCTACTCGTGAGAAAATACGATGTTCCTTTCATTTTAACAAGCAATGCAGTATCCATTTTTGATATGCGTGCTCCGAGGGAGATGATCGCATTGGCTGCTTTGTTTGGAATGACCCGCGAAGAGGCTATATCCGGACTTTCTGAAACACCGGGCGCTATAGCTTTAAAGAAGAATCATTCACCGGGCTACATTATGGAAGGTGTGCTGGAGTTAGATAGTTCATGTGTATCTGATGATCTCAGGGGTGAACATGTATGAAAGTACTACCGCCAACACTGCGCCCTAAAAAAAGATACCTTGCATTTGAATTAATTGCAGAGTCGCCCATTTCACGAGATGAATTGATACGGGAAATATTTTCCGCAGCATCTCATCTTCTCGGTGATGTGGGTGCAAGTGAATGTGCTATAAGACTGCTTGCATTTGAGGAGTCTAATGGTGTTGTCCGTTGTGAGTCCGATCGGACTGAAAACACACGTGCGGTACTTGCCAGTATCACAAGTATAAAAGGAAAGAGAGTATTGTTCCACGTGCTTGGAATATCGGGTACAGTACTGGGTGCAACAAAAAAGTATTTAGAGGGTGCGGATGTATTTAGTCCGCAGAACAGTCACATATAAATGAATAGAAGATATAATTTATAGTGTATAGTATGATTTACTGTTATTATTTTATTATGAATTAGGAGATTAAGCGATATGCAAATGACACCACAGATGGGTTATGATCGGGCAATTACTGTATTCAGTCCCGACGGTCGTCTTTTCCAGGTAGAATACGCGAGAGAAGCAGTTAAAAGAGGTACTACCGCAGCAGGTGTAAAATCCAAGAACGGTGTAGTTCTACTTGTTGATAAAAGAATAACCAGCCGCCTCATAGAAGCAGAGTCTATTGAGAAAATATTCCAGATAGATGACCATATAGGCGTTGCTACTTCCGGACTGGTTGCAGACGCTCGTGCTCTGGTAGATAGGGCGAGAATAGAGGCTCAAGTGAATATGGTATCTTATGATGAGCCTATAGGAGTGGAAGTTATTGCAAAGAAGATCTGTGATCATAAGCAGACTTACACTCAATATGGGGGAGTCCGCCCTTATGGTACCGCACTTCTAATAGCCGGTGTTGATGGCGACAGGCCAAGATTATTTGAGAGCGACCCAAGCGGTGCATTACTTGAATACAAGGCTACCGCTATTGGTGCTGGTAGAAATACGTTCATGGAAACATTTGAATCTGATTATGATGAAAATATGGGAATGGACGATGCTATCATGCTAGGGCTCAAGGCTCTTTACAGTTCAACAGAAGGTAAGATCGATCCGACAACCCTTGAGTTAGGTGTTGCCACTGTCGAAGACAAACAGTTCAGAAAACTGCCTGGGGATGAGGTCAAAGCATATGTTGATAAGGCACTTGAAGTACTCGATGTAGAAGCTGAGGAAGAAGAATCTGCAGAAAATGAGGATGATTCCGCTGAAGAGAAGGATGAATCTACTGAATAAATAACTGAAATATCATAAAAATGAGGTGAATGAACATGGTATCTCTTGATAAATCTCTTATTGCAAGACTCAAGAAAGGAAAGAATCACTTTGAGGTCTTTGTTGATCCTGAGGGTGCTTTTGCTCTTAAAAGGGGTGAAACGGTTAATATTGAGGATATAATTGCTGTTGAATCGGTGTTTTCTGATGCGCATCAAGGGGATCATGTTTCTGAATCCGACCTCGAGAGTACATTTAATACCACCGATGTAATGGAAATTGCAGAGCAGATCATATTGCATGGTGATATACAGCTAACTAAAGAGCAGAGGAAGCATATTCTAGAAGAGAAGACCAATCAGGTCATAACTATCATTGCGCAGAATGCTATAAATCCACAAACAAAGGCTCCGCATCCTCCAGGAAGAATCTCAAAGGCAATGGAAGAAGCTAAAGTGCACATTGATCCTATCAAAGGTGTGGATGAGCAGGTCAACATTGTGATGAAAGCAATACGTCCTGTCATTCCTATAAGGTTTGAAGAGGTTGATGTCGCTGTAAGGATACCTGCAGATTATGCTGCAAAGGCATATGGTGACATAGCCAAATTCGGCAATCTTCTTAAAAATGAATGGCAAAATGATGGTTCCTGGGTAGCAGTCGTAAAGATACCTGCCGGACTTCAGAATGATTTCTATGGTCTGGTAAATCATCTGTCAAAAGGTGATGCCGAAACAAAACTTCTATGAGGATGCATAATGGAATGTAATATTGTAATCCCTGGCCAATTTTTATCTGATGATGCAGGTAAGTCCGGCCATGGGACTTATGTTAAAGACGGAAAGGTCTATTCTCTTCTGTATGGGATTATGAATGCAAAGAACAAGATGTCTGTAATCCCATTCTCAAGCAAATATATACCTTCCCGCAAAGATTTTGTTGTTGGGACTGTAATCAATGTCACTCCTTCAAATTGGATTTTTGACATTGGTTCTCCTTATGATGGTTTGCTTCATGTTTCAGAATATCCTCGACGTGTGGATTCTGACAAGATGTCTGGAATTATGGGCATATCGGATTCTGCATTACTTCGTGTAAAAGATGTAAGTTCATCCATGAAAGTTGAGCTGTCCATGCGTGAGCGTGGTTTAAGGGCTCTTAAGACGGGACGTATTTTAGAAGTGTCTCCTGCAAAGGTTCCGCGGGTCATAGGACATGGTGGTTCTATGGTCTCAATGCTTAAAAAGGAAACAAATTGTGAAATATTCGTAGGTCAGAACGGAAGGATTTGGATCGATGGAACTGATGGTAATATGGATCGTCTCGCTGAAGCTGTTGAGATGATCATGGAGCATTCACATTCCTCCGGATTGACTGATCGTGTATGTCGGTTTTTAAGAAATGTATCGGATGATGATTCCGAGAATGATGAAAATACCCAGAAAGGCGACTTTGCAGAGGATGAAGAAGATGAATGCAAAGTCCATGGTGATGCCTGTAGAACGGTCGATGCTCTTTTGGATGCTGAAGATGAGTAAGGGTATTTTCTGGATATAAAAGCCAATTGTATGAATATTGGAGAATTAGTATGAGTGATAAACCTGAAAAATTCATTGATGAGAACGGTTTACGCCTTGATGGAAGGCAAGTTGATGAAATGAGGCCCATGAAGATGGAGCTTGGCGTCATTTCCAGAGCAGATGGTTCTTGCTATTTGGAATGGGGCAAGAATAAGGTGATGGCTGCTGTTTATGGTCCAAGGGAACTTCATCCTAGGAGGATGCAGAAGGCAGACTCTGTTCTTATCAGATATAGATATAATATGGCAGCTTTCTCTGTGGAGGACCGCATAAGGCCTGGGCCCAACAGAAGAAGTATTGAGATATCAAAAGTAAGTAGGGAGGCATTTGAACCTGTTGTACTTACTCATTTGTATCCTGGTGCTGTGATCGATGTTTTTGCAGAAGTGCTCCAGGCAGATGCCGGTACAAGGACAGCTGCTATTAATGCAGCATCAATGGCTCTTGCTGATGCCGGAATTCCGATGAAGGGTCTTGTTGCAGCATGTGCTGTGGGCAAAGTAGACGGTCAACTTGTTCTCGATCTTAACAAGGCAGAGGATAATTTTGGAGATGCTGACTTCCCAATGACATTTACTCAGGATGGCGAAGTCTCACTTGTCCAGATGGATGGTAATTTCACTCAGGAAGAGTTCAAACAGGCTGTTGAGATGTGTAAAGAGGGATGTCAGAAGATCCTTGGAATGCAGCAAGAAGCTCTCAGGAACAAATTCGCAGGTGAATTGTCAACTGATGAAGTTGATGTAGAATTGATCGAAGAGGATGTAGTTGAAGCTGAATCCGATGATGTGGATGAAGGAGCTGCAGAACCAGAAGAAGTGGACGAAGATGTCGAAGAGTCTCAGGACGATGTAGAAGATGATTCTATGATCAAAGCTGATGAACCAGAGTTTGAAGAAGACGAACCTGAAGACGAGCCTGAGTCTGAAGAAGACGAACCTGAAGAGGAAACTGCTTGATACGTGGTGAGATCAATGAGCAATGAAGTAATGTCTGCGTTGAAAAAAGATTACATTTATAACCTGATCCTTAAGGGAGAGCGTTCTGATGGCCGTGCCTTTGACGAATTCAGGGATATTGAATTAAGAACAAATGTTATAGAGAAAGCAGAAGGTTCTGCCTGGCTTAAGTTGGGTAAGACCGAAGTTCTGGTTGGTGTGAAATTACAGGTGGGTAAACCATTCCCTGATTCTGCTGATCAGGGTGTTATTATCACAAGTCTTGAACTGAACCCGATCGCATCTCCTGATTTCGAAGCTGGTCCTCCAAGGGAGAATGCTATCGAAATGGCCCGTGTTGCTGACAGGGGTATCCGTGAGTCAGGCGCAATTGATTTAACTAAGTTGTGTATTACGGAGGGAGAAGAAGTATGGATGGTATTCATTGACGTCCATGTTCTCAATAATTACGGTAATATTCAGGATGCAGCATCTTTAGGTGCAATTGCAGCACTGATGACTGCAACCATTCCAGCTGAACGTGAAGGCAAAGGCGAGGACAGTCCGTTGCCTATCAGGGATATGCCTCTGGCTGTAACTCTGGTAAACATTGGCGGCTCAATGCTCGTAGATCCCGGACTTGATGAAGAAGCAGTCTGTGGGACTCGAATAACCATTGTGTCTAATCAGGATGGTTCCATCTCAGGAATGCAAAAGAGTGGCGATGGTGCACTAACCGAAGAACAGTTGCTATCTGCTGTTGAGATGGCATGCAAGAAAGCGTCCCAGATTAGGGAAGCAAATCTCTTGAATATCTGATAATAACGATTATACTCAAAATTATTCAATTTAAGGAGCTTACATTCATGGGTAAAAAATATACAAGGAAAGGCCGTGTATCCCGATCCGCTGGTAGATTCGGTACACGCTATGGTAGAAGCGACCGTAAATTAGTAGCAGATCTTGAACAGAAGATGCGCATGCCACACAAATGTGCAAACTGTGCTCGTCCTAATGTAAACAGAGTAGGTACGGGTATATGGAAATGTACCAAATGTGGTTACACCTTTGCCGGTGGTACCTTCCTTCCGCAGACAACTGTTGGTAATACAGTTGCACGTTCTGTAAAGAAGGCTACTGAGAAAGTCGAAATATATTGAGTAGGTGAGTATGGACTACAAGTGCACACGTTGCAAAAGAAATGTTGAGATCGACTACGAGTATACTGGTGTACGCTGCCCTTATTGCGGACACCGTATCCTTGCTAAAGAACGTCCAACAACCATCAAGCGAATCAAAGCAGAGTAGAAGCTAGATGTTAATAACTTCTTCTCGCAAACCTTCAGCTAGTACTCGCATATTATGCAAGTACATGGCGGCTTTTTTTGGTTGTGAGTATTTCAACCGCGGTAAGATGAGCATGAATGGGGCTTTAGAGCTCTCTCATGGTTCTATCTTAATGATCCTGGGTGAGTATCATGGAAATCCTGGAAGCATAACCGTATATGGTGCCGATGGTTTTTGCTTAATGTCCGCTTATATTTCATTATTACCACTTGAAAAAAGGACATATTCTATTTCAAAAAAGCTAGTTCCGGAAGTAGTTGGAAGCAGCGAGTTTGCTTCTGCTTTTTCCGACATTATTTCTTTAGCTCTTGTTAAAGAACCCTCTTCTTTACTAAGCATAGTCATAAATGATGATCGGATTGATTTCATTCACGATTCAGAGGTCTTTTTTAGTCTGAAACTAAGGACATATCGTTTATATCGGGGTGATGATGATTGCAATTGATCGCAGAATCTGTCTTTGAAACAGATGGTGCAGATCCGATATATCTTTCACTCAGGCCTGAATTAGAAACTCCTGTTACTGACCGTTCCTCTATAAATCTTGATTCAGATGGCTCCAGGCTGATACTAAAGGTTATAGCATTCGATATCATCTCAATGCGCTCTACCCTGAATACCTGGCTTCGTTTGATACAAGTTGCATCTGAGGTCTATGATTGCTCCATGGACTTTTAAACGTGCATTATAATCTCTGATCATATCATCTCACATTTTCAAATCTCTCTATCCTCTTGCTCTTTTTGAATCTTTGTTAATGGAAACATTAAAATCATTTCAGGTTTATTGGTATGCCAGGTGAAACCAAATGAGTACACAATTACCCCCACAAATACAGAATCAGGTTGCTCAGTTGCAGCAAGTGCAGCAGCAAGCACAGTCTCTTGCTATGCAGAAAGCTCAGATGGACTCTTTGCAAAAAGAATCTGAAATGGCATTAGAAGAACTTGAAAAGGTAGAAGAAGATGCAGTTATCTATAGAACTGTAGGTGATCTGCAGGTCAAGTCAAACAAAGAAGAAGCAGTAGCTAAACTAAAAGACAAGATAGAGACCCTTTCACTTAGACTTCAGTCCGTAACCAGACAGGAAGAGCGCATCTCCAAACGTTTCACACAACTTCAGGAACAGATTGAGCAATCAATGGGGAATCAGGCACAATAACGCCTTTTTCCACTACTGACATTCCCTTTTTTTACTGAATTCAGGGTAGTTGTCAGGAGTTTCCATGCAAGTTGAAGAAATGGAGTTTTACAATAGACTTCTGGATTATCAAAATATTCTTTACTTGTGTCATCGAAATGCTGATCCAGATGCGGTGAGCAGTGCTTTTGCATTATCTGAGGCTATAGGTGGGACTATAGGACTTGTGGATGGCTGCAATAGGGTTGCATCACTTCTAATTGATAAACTCGAAATAGATGTGGTGGATCATCCGGATCCATCTGAATATGATATTACACTAGTGGTTGATACCTCAACCAGTTCACAACTGAATGATATCCAGCTTGGGAAGTATTGTGTTATTGACCATCATGCAACCACGGCTCTCATAGAGAATGCTGAATTTTTCCTTCATCATCATGCTACCTCTACTGCAGAGATGGTATTTTCCATTCTAAATATAATGGGTGCTCCCATCATGCGCCGTGTGGCACTTGGTCTGCTGACTGGTATAGTTACAGACACAGGTCATTTCAAGCATGCAACCTATGATACCTTTCAGGCAGTTTCCGAGATAATCGAATTAAGTGGGGTGGAATATGCCGAAGTCCTTGAAATGATGGCTTCTACACCACAGGATATTTCTATGCGTATTGCCATGCTCAAATGTGCCACCAGGGCAAATATCGAGCGTGTTGATAACTGGTTACTAGTTGATTCTCATGTAAATTCCTTTGGCGGTGCATCATCATCTATGTTCCTTAATATAGGTGCAGATGTCGCATTGATAGGTACTTCAAGAGATGATGCTATCAGAGTGAGTGGCAGGGCCAAACGTGAGGCAGTGAACGCAGGTGTCAACCTTGGTAAAATAATGGAAGATGTTAGTTCTAATTATGAGGGTACGGGTGGTGGTCATGCAGGCGCAGCCGGAATAGATGTTGCTGCTGATATGAACATTATTCTTGAAGAATGCAAGGAAAAGGTTCGTGAAGTACTTCATGAAAAGAACAATCCATCTATTTGCAATAATATTCAGAACGATTCAAATAAATCAAATAAATGAGGGTCTATCAAATGATTGAGTATTGGAATCCGCTGGTTGAGCGAATGCCGCTCGATGAGCTGGAAGTTATACAGGAAAAAAAGTTAAAAGATCTGGTGAAATATGTTTATCAGCATTCAGAGTTTTACAAAGAGAGGTTTGATGACTTTGGTGTAAAACCTGAAGATATTAAAAGTCTTGATGATCTGAAAAAGCTACCATTTACTTATAAATCAGATCTCAGGGACACATATCCTACTGGAATGTTCTGTGTTCCCAACGAGCAACTTGTACGCTTCCATGTATCTTCAGGTACAACAGGAAAACCTACAGTTGTCGGTTATACTCAGAATGATATCGATGTATGGACCACATCTCTTGCAAGGGCAATGACCTCTATAGGCGTGGGAAGGGGTGATATTATGCAAATAGGGTATGGATATGGTCTTTTCACTGGTGGTCTGGGCGCCCACTATGGTGCAGAAGAGGTTGGTGCCACCGTTCTTCCTACAAGCTCAGGTAATACAGACAGGCAGATAGAGCTGATACAGGATCTTGGATCAACTGTAATCGCCTGTACTCCTTCATATTTCCTCTTCATGAACGAAGTATCCGATGGTCTTGGTATCAGCATTAAAGATGATACTACTCTCAGGGTCGGCATATTCGGCGCTGAACCATGGTCTGAAGAAATGAGGACAAGGATCGAGGAATCAACCGGTATCAAGGCTTATGACATTTATGGAACTTCAGAACTCAGTGGTCCTTTGTTCACTGAATGCCATTGCCAGAATGGAATTCACATATGGGCTGATCAATTCTTAATTGAAATAATAGATCCTGAAACAGGTGAACAACTAACAGAAGGTGAACGTGGTGAACTTGTTATCACAACCCTTGCAAAAGAAGCTCTTCCTCTTATAAGGTATAGGATCGGTGACATAACTGTAATTAGCAAAGAGGTTTGTAAATGTGGTAGGACTCATCCGCGTATAATGCGTGTTCTTGGCCGTGCAGACGATATGTTGATCGTCCGTGGTATCAATGTGTTCCCAGGACAAGTCGAATCAGTTCTGATGCAGATACCTGAGGTCGGTGAGCACTTTATGATCCTTGTAGACAGGCTTAATGAGCTTGATATCATGAAAGTGCAGATCGAGATGACTGATGAAGCTTTCAGCGATAAGGTCAATGACATTATCAAGCTTGAACAGAAGGTCGCATCTGATCTTAAGCACGTATTAAACATTGCCGTTAAGGTTGAACTCGTGGAAAAAGGTACTATTCCTCGTTCAATGGGTAAGGCTAAGAAAGTAATTGATAACAGGAGCTTATAATATTCTATACAGCGTATTCAATGTGTTACAGGTGGTTTAATGGAAGATAAAATTATCAAACAGATATCTCTTTTTGCTGAGAACAAGCCGGGGCGTCTTGCTCATATTGCTGACAGTTTCAGGGAGGCTGGTATCAATATAAGAGCATTCACAATTGCTGAAGCAGGAGATTTCGGTATAATAAGGATGGTTGTTGATAAGCCAGATGCAGCTCACAATGTTTTGCATGATTCTGGCTTCACTGTTTCAGAAACCGACGTTCTTGGTATTGGGATGGAAGATGTTCCTGGTGGTCTTGGAATGATAGCTGATGTTCTGGGCAAACAGGATATCAATATTGATTATGCATATGCATTTGTGACCAAAACCGAAAAAGCGCTTTTGATACTTAGGGTAAATGATATCGAAGCTGCTATAGGAATACTCATGGACTCGAATTTAGAACTTATAGATATGTCTGATATCCAGGAGATCTGATTTCTCCTGATATGTTTTATTTTTATTTTTTCAACCATTAACACTTTATAGTTCATCCTTTATTTTTCCTTGAAATGAGTGCTGATATATCTTCCAATGCTAGCAAGCTCAAAAATAAGCTTGGTGGTGCCCATACGACAATAATAGGTGGTCGTCATGGAAAGAAAATCGTAAGTCTTATCAGTCAGCACCCTGAAATAAAGAAGATCATTCCTTCTGTAATAACCGTAAAAGGGAAGGGCAACTCCGGAGGAGTTATTACAGGAAAGGTGCAGCGTCCGGATGATCGAGGCAATCTTCGTTTGCTTTTATCACATGGTACTTCATCTCAGGAGATTCGGATCATTACTACGGTTGGAGATGCTTCGGAAGGACTTCGTATAATGGATGAAATTAATTCAGTACTTGTAGATGATTGATCATTAAAGGTTTGTACACTATGTTTATCGGAGTAGATCATGGCACAACTGCAATGCGCTTTGTGGCAATAGATGATGATTTGGTAGAGCCGCTTCAGCTGGAAATATCAAGAGGTAAGGCTGCTTCAATGACTAAAGATGAGATCTTGTCATTGATATGTGATTCTTTTAGTGTTCACCTCAATGACATTAAAATGGTGGCTATGACATATTCCATGGGTGATGGTATGACTTTTTTTGAGGATATGCATGCTGTTGAAGGTCGCGGTGTAAGGAGTATAGAAGGTGCTGGAAAGAAGACGGGTGGTGGAAGTCGCATATTTGATGCCATAAGTGATTCTGCAATTCCTGCAGTGCTTGTTCCCGGTATTCATGATATGAGCAACACAGATTCTCGTCTGAATATATTTTCACATTCAACAAGCCCTGAAAAACTGGGTATAGCTTATCATGCTATGTGCATGGGTTTTGAAGACTTCATTCTATCTGATATTAGCTCAAACACAGTTACTCTTGCGGTTGCTAATAATAAGGTCATAGGCGCTATTGATGCATGTATATTTGCACCCGGGCTGCGTCATGGTCCTCTGGATGTCCAGGCTCTTCGTGATGTTGATGCAGGGCAGATATCTGCAAATGATGCATTTATGAATGCAGGTGTCCTTAAACATACTTCTTTCTCGGACAGGCATGAATTGTTAAAAGCTTACAAAAATGGTGATGAAAATGCTATTCTTGCTCTTGATACCATTGCGTTGTTTGCGGCCATGGAAATTTCAAGTATGCAGATATTGTTGAAAGACTATAATACTTTAGGCGAGATAATTCTTGAAGGGTCAATTGGTGAAATGCTTGCAGTAGTTGAAAAAATAAACAAACATCTTGATGTGAAATGTCATGTGCTTGACAGGTGGAGTGCGGCTGAAGGGTGCGCTGAGATTGCAAGGGATATTGCTGCAGGGCAAAAAGAAATACTTGGAATTCCTGTGAATCTTTAAGTTTTCAAATTCCAAGTTTTTTTACATTTTCTTGTTTATTATTTGTTGTTTGTAATTTAAAACAATAAATTATAAACTGCAAACAATATATTTGGATAAATAAAAAGGTGTATTTTGTATCTTCAGCTTTTTACAGAATTCACATAAGGTCTTGCCATAGACCAATAACATTTCCTTCAGTATCCGCAACTTCAGCAAAAAGACCAAAATCTTCCACGGGCTCTACAGCTAAAATTTAATGCACTTTCCCTTAATGTAGAGGACTGAAATACCATTTCCACTCATTTTTTCAAGAATGATATTCTTGAGTTCAATCTCGGTTTCAGTTATGTTCATATCATCGATCATCTTATCGATATCCAGGACAGATGTGTCTGATACAAGGGCTTTAACTGAATCGTATATGTTCGGTGTTGTCTGTCCACCTGTCATTGCAGCTACATCATTTTGCAAAACAATTATCAGGGCTTCGTTTTTGCAATTAATTGCATTAATAAGTCCGACTATTCCTGAATGTGCAAGCCCGAAATCACCAATCACTGCAATCCCCTTATCTTTAAATCCGCATGATGTTGATATGGCACCTCCAAGGGCAAATCCTGTATTTACTGCTCCAAGTGGTTCGGGTGCTGTGCGTATGGAACATCCCATGTCGCCTGCTACCATTACATCCACTTCCTTCAGTACTTTATAGAGGGGCACATAAGGACATTCATCGCATATTGGGCGTGAACCTCTTTCTTTTATGGTCTGGATCTCGGTATATTTTACAATTCTATCTTTTGAGATGTTCTCAAGTGCAAATTCAATGTGTTCGGCCTTGATAATTCCGAATGGCAGATGCCCGCTGTCTTTTCCTTTCACCTTATCAATTATTTTTATGAATGATTCGATAAAATTCTCACTTTCTTCCACAACAAGTATCTTCCTGTGTTTTCCTATGAAATTGGATACTAGTTTGTATGGGAACGGTGAGACGATATTAAGGGATAAATGGGATACATTAGACCATTTTTCATCCTGCAGGATTACTTCTCTTATGATATTACTGGGATATCCTGATGATATAATGCCTATCTCAGTGCCTTTTATCAGTGATCCATTCTGAGAACATTCTTCGGCTGTGTTTTCAAGCAGTGGGTATGATCTTGTGTGGAAACGCTGATGTTTTCCATGCATGGTGAGTTTCCATATTGAACTGTCAAACTCAGTAGAGTTTGATCTTTCGGGCTCATTGTCTTTTCTTACAATTTCACACTCATCTTTTTCAAGTCTGTCTGTGACCCTTACAATCACGGGCACCTTTGCTTTTTCAGACAGCTCAAAGGCACTTAGGACAGATTCATATGCATTCTCCGGGCTGGATGGGTCATATACAGCAGTTTCTGATATTTGTCCGTAGTATCTGGAGTCCTGCTCATTCTGGGATGCCAGAGCTGCAGGGTCATCTCCTGCAAGAATTACAAGACCTGCACCAATTGTGTGGGTCATTGCAGTGAGAAGTGGGTCGGAAAGTACGTTCATCCCCACATGTTTAACAAGTACAAGGGTTCTCTGTCCTGAAACGGATGCACCAAGTGCTGTTTCCATGGCAGATTTCTCATTTGTTATCCAGTGGATGTTATACTCATTATTTTCTTTTTCAAGAGTGAATTTATCCGCAACGGCAGTGATAGGAAAGCCTGCTACTGCAGTAATGAACTTGACATTACTATCAATAGCTGCAAAAAAAAGTGCTTCAAGTCCAGTTGCAATAGTACTGCCACTCATTTTCTGATCTTATTCCAGTTTTGCACTAAGTTTTACAGATTCATCCGGTTGCGCGAACCATGCAAGTGCACCCAATGCACCTATCACACCATTTCCGTCAAGCCAGACATCAGCTCCACACTCCTGTGCATATTGAAGCGCGTAATCTCTGGTAAGCTCTCCACTGCGACATTCTCTGCTGTAAGTTTTAGTCATATCCGCATCAAAGCTATCAAGGACAATCATGCCCGTTTGGTCGGATACGCTGTATTTCAAAAGTGCTGCCTTGAGAGTCTCAAGTAATTCCTGTTTTGCTTTTTCGTTGATGCATCCAAATTCCAGTACTGTGGATACACAATTTTGGGTCTTTGCAGATACAGGGAAAAGCTGGACAAGGGTTTGTGATATGTAAACTGATTCAGGACAATTCAGTGCCTCTGCAATATTGTGGGTCATGGTCCATGTGGCACCTTCTTCCTTTGTGTCGGTGTCATCAATTCCAATAAGAACTCTTTCTCTTCTTGGTACTATAATAGTTCCTTTAGCTGCCCTTCCACCACCTGATTCGCTACATTCATAACGATTCACTCCATCGGCAAGAGCCCTGCATTTTGTGGCGCCAACTCCGCCGCCTCCAAGTCCTGCATAGGTGATGTGTATATCGTCTCCTTCCACAACAACAGATTCAATTCCGGCTGCTGCAGTTGAAGGTTTTAGCTCAAGGGTTGATGTGCCTGTTTTAACAAGATATCGAATCATATTTCCGATGGAACTTGTCTTTAGAATAAGTGGTGAATGCGAATAATGGAATTTTGACCAGGCTGCACCAGCATAGCAGTTAGTATGCTCAATGATCTCTGCATGCTCATTGCTCTTGTCACATACTGCATATATTCCTTTATAAGGAATAGTGTACGGGTCTTTCAGTTCAATCTCTTTCATCTGAGTGCTAATTATCGGATAAATCCTTAAAGGTTTTGTTAGGGATCTACTCCACAAGTCCTTCATCCTTGAGGCTCACGTAGCGACCATCCCCAATTATCACATGGTCCAGTACATCAATACCAAGCATTTTTCCACCTTCTACAAGTTTTTCTGTCACTGCGATATCTTCTCTGCTGGGTGTTGGGTCGCCGGATGGGTGGTTGTGTGAGATTATAACAGACGCAGATGATTCCATAAGTGCTGCCTTAAAGACTTCTCGCGGGTGTACTATATTTGCATTGAGGCTGCCAATGGATACTGTTTCTTCACGTGTGACGTTGTTTTTTGTATCAAGAAGTAATGCCACCAGTTTTTCGCGCTTATGTTCCCGCATCTTTGGATAAAGCAACGAATAGACATCTGCAGGCGATCTTATTTTTCTTTTAGGCTCATCGGTAAAGCCTTCAAGCTTTCTGGCAAGTTCAAAAACAGCAGCTATCTGGCTGGCCTTTGCTGCTCCTATGCCGTGTATCTGGGTTAGCTTTGCCACATTTGCCTGACTCAATTGTTTGATGTTGTATTCTGATAATATGCGACTGGACATATTCACAACATTTTCCTTTCGGGAACCGGTTCTAAGGATTATGGCAAGCAATTCTGCATTTGAAAGTGCTTCAGGTCCGTATTTAACCAATCTTTCCCGTGGTCTTTCAGCCTCTGGTATATCATGAATACTGATCTTATACTCGCTCATTGAAAAGTCTATACAAACGTGTAATATAAATTATTCGATATTTGTTAATTATAATTTTACTCTAATTTTAAAGAATTTTATTTAATTTGCGCGGTGTGTTCTTATAATAAGTCCTCATAGGCAAATTCATGAAAGTCATTTGCGTGTCAGGTTACAAGAATACGGGTAAAACAACACTGGTTACACGTCTGGTAAAAGCTCTTTCAGCTAAGGGTTCTGTGGGTACGGTCAAGCAGATGTTCCATCATCGCTTCAACCCTGAAGGCACAGATACCGGAAAGCATTTTGATGCAGGGGCAGATGCCGTTGTTGCCATGACCGATTCAGAACTTGTAACAATAAAGCGTGACCATGATTCCTCAGTTCAGGAGGCACTGGATACTCTTGCAGATGCCGGAATGGATTTCGCTATTGTTGAGGGTGCTAAAAGTAGTACTCTTCCTAAGATATTCCTTGGTGATATCGAAGATGGTGCTGATATTTCCAATGTAGTAAAACAGTTGCCTGCAAAGGCTGATTGGGATGTCGATAGTCTTGTGGAGTTAGTTCTCATGCAGGACGAATGGGTGACTCTTACTATGCTTGTCAGAAAAATTCGATCAAACCCTGATATTAAAATGTCAGGGGGCATTGCAACATTCACCGGAGTAGTGCGCAAGATCACAGACAATGTAGAAACCACTGCCATCGACTTCGAAAAATATGAGGGTGTAGCTGATAAGGCCATTGAAAATATCTGCAATGAACTAAGGACAAGGGAAAATGTCATTGATGTTCTTATCCATCATAAGAGTGGACTCATAAAAGTTGGAGGAGATATTGTATATATTGTGGTTGCAGCACAACGTCGGAAAGAGCTGTTTGCTACTTTGATCGATGCACTCGAAATGGTCAAGGATGATGTGCCTATCTGGAAGAAAGAGTATACTATCGATGGTGACTTCTGGGTACATGACCAGGAGCATGGCAGTATATAATTTGAATCTATTATTCATGCTATATGTTTAAATAATAAGTACTGGTATTAGAGAATATAATATATGTTCAGATATGAACAAAACAATTTTATTACCGGAATTAACTTTGATATGGGTTGCAGTGTTATCTTAACACTCTTCACTCTTTCTCAATTAATAAAGTGATAAACAGACCAGGTCGTACGGGTCATGCTCAAAGGACTTGGCATGAAAGACGTTGTTTGGGACTTTGCTATGCTATTCCCGATCATATGATCATCTGTATAATTTAAAATAATCGCTGATAACATGACATTCAAAAATTTAAATCTCATAAGTCCTTTACTTGAGGCACTCGCTAAAGAAGGATATAATTCTCCGACTCCTATACAGGCAAAGGCTATTCCACACCTGCTCGAAGGCAAGGATGTAATGGGAATTGCACAGACAGGTACTGGAAAAACAGCAGCATTCGTTCTACCTATGCTTCAGGAAATGGAAGCAAACAAAAAGACTCCTGCACCAGGGGCACCTCGTATGCTTGTACTTGCACCTACAAGGGAGCTTGCAGCACAGATAGGCCAGAGTGTTGAAGCTTATGGTAGATTCCTAAAATTCAGACATACAGTCATATTCGGTGGGGTAAATCAGGGTCATCAGGTAAGAGCACTTTCCAGAAGGGTGGATGTCCTTGTGGCAACACCTGGAAGACTTCTTGACCTTATGGGCCAGGGCTTTATCAGACTTGATGATGTTGATTTCTTCGTGCTAGATGAAGCTGACAGAATGCTTGACATGGGCTTTATCAATGATGTTAAAAAAGTGGTTTCAGAGCTCCCTATGAAACGCCAATCTCTCTTTTTCTCAGCTACCATGCTACCACCAATTGCTAAGCTTGCAAGGAATTTTCTCACAGATCCTGTGCATGTGGAAGTCACTCCACAGGCTACTACTGTGGAGCGTATCGATCAGGATGTATTCTTCGTGGATCAGGAGCATAAGAATGATCTTCTGTTAAGTCTTCTCAGAAAACGGGATCATAACTGCGTTCTTATATTCACGCGTACCAAGCATCGTGCCAACAAAGTTGCCCTAATGTTGAATAACAATAAGATATATGCAGGTGCTATTCATGGTAATAAATCTCAAAATCAGCGCACTAAGGCTTTGAATGACTTTAAATCAGGATTTCTTTCTGTGCTGGTTGCAACTGATCTTGCTGCACGTGGTATTGATGTAGATGAGATCACTCATGTGATCAATTACGATCTTCCGCATGAGCATGAAGTTTATGTGCATAGGATCGGTAGAACTGCAAGGGCAGGTTCGGAAGGTATTGCATATTCATTCTGTGCAGCAGAAGAACGCGAAGACCATCGCGGGATAGAAAAGCTCACAGGCGTGAAAATGAATATCAGGAAACACCCGAACCACTCCAATACCGCACAGTTCGCAGAAGGCGCTGCAGCAAAACCTGCACCTCGTGCCCAGGGTAGGGGTCGCCCAGGTAATTCCAAAAAGTCAGGTCAAAAAGGCGCACATTCTCGTGGGTCTGGTGGATCTGGTCCTAAGGGCAGACAGTCCAACAAGCCTAAAAACTCTGATAATTCAGGCTCAAATGATGATCGTTCAGGTAGATCTAAAGGTACTTACAGAAAATCACACTCAAAAGGTGGACAATCCGGAAGCACTTCACATAAAAAAGGAAATCAGAGGTCACGTAAGTAATTCTGGCTGTTTGGGGTTATCTATTCTTTAACCCCATTTCCTTATCCACTTCTTCAGCTATTGCTTCAAGTTCATCAAATATCCGCTGTGAATCTTTTCTCATTTCCTGAATTGCCGACTTCATACTTCCGCCGCGAATGTAGAGGGCTCTTTTCTTTCTGTACAGTATTCCTGATTTGATCAGGTTCCTAATGTGATGGTTCACTCTTGAGATGTTCACATCCAGATTTTGTGCTATCATCTCTGAAGAAATACGTTCTTCGTTTGCAGCCATCTGGTTTAAAAGGTCAAGCATTATTTTTGTAGAAATGTTTTCAGTATCGCGTCCTGTTGATAATCCGAAGCTATTGCATAGCCAATGAATATCATGCTCTATTATTTTCTCTCTGGGTTTTTCCAGATCGAGGAGAATTATCTGTTGTGGCATGTTCAATCATATCTTTTGTATCTACTTATAATTTTGCATAAAATATCGATATTGTTTCGATAAAACTCAATTAAATGCTATTTTTTACAAAAGGTTTATATGTTCAAACGACAATAATGAAGCGTAATAAAAAATCGTCTACAAATTATTTTGATCATGTAGATGCTATATTATCAAAACCTACTTATGTATCGTTCATAGAAACTAAATGGGAGTTTACAATCTGTAACTGATTCACAGTTACGTGAAAGGAGGTTAGTTTATGGATATTGATCGTTTTACTCAGAAAGCCCAGGAGGCCATACAAAGTTCCACTACAATCGCAGCAAGGTACAGCAACCAGCAGATCGAATGTGAACATCTTTTCCTTGCACTTATTGAACAAAGTGGTGGTTTAGTTCCTACTTTACTTTCAAATATGGATGTTTCCGCAGATCATTTTATTCAAAAAGTTGGATCTTACTTAAATGGGCTTCCAAAAGTTTCAGGTCCTGGTGGAGAGCAGGTCTATATGACTCAGACTATGAGGCGTGTTCTTGACTCAGCTGTACAGGAAGCCGGAAAAATGCAGGATGAATATGTTAGTGTTGAACATCTTCTTCTTGCCATTATCGATGAAAGCTCTTGTGAATCAGGCAAGATGCTTGCAAGTGAGGGAGTTACAAGAGACAGGCTCCTACAGGCTATCAAACAAATAAGGGGGAATAGAAGAATTACTTCAGATAATCCGGAAGATACTATGGAACCTCTCAAGAAATATGGTATCGACTTTACGGAACTGGCATCACAGGGTAAACTCGATCCTGTGATCGGTAGGGACGCAGAGATCAGGCATGCAATTGAGATCCTTACCCGACGCAGAAAGAATAACCCTGTGCTCATTGGTGAGGCTGGTGTTGGTAAAACGGCTATTGTTGAAGGACTTGCACAGCGTATTGCAAAGAGGGATATGCCTGAAGCAATGAAAGATAAGCGTATCATAGCTCTTGATATGGGTGCACTTGTCGCAGGTGCGAAATTCAGGGGTGAATTCGAGGAGAGATTAAAGGCAGTACTCAAGGAAGTTTCTGATTCTGAAGGCCAGATAATTCTGTTCATAGATGAACTCCATACCATTGTGGGTGCAGGCGCCACAGAAGGTGCAATGGATGCGGGAAACCTGCTAAAGCCAATGCTTGCACGTGGTGAACTACATTGTATTGGTGCTACTACTCTTGATGAGTATCGTAAGTATATTGAAAAGGATGCTGCACTTGAACGCCGTTTTCTTCCTGTTAATGTGGAGCAACCAACAGTGGAAGATACTATTTCCATATTGCGTGGACTGAAAGAAAAATATGAGGTCCACCACGGTGTTCGCTTGAAGGATTCCTCACTTGTGGCTGCAGCTGTCATGAGTAATCGTTATATTGCAGACCGTTTCCTTCCAGATAAGGCTATAGACCTTGTGGATGAGGCTGCTGCAAAGAAAAGGACTGCTATTGACAGTAAACCTGCTGAACTTGATGAGGCTGACCGTAAGATCATGCAGCTTGAGATCGAGCGTGAGGCATTGAAGAAGGAAACGGATGCAGCTTCAAAGGAAAGACTTTCCGACCTTGAAAAGGAACTTGCAGACATCAGGGCTGAATCTGATGCCATGCGTGCAAGATGGGATATGGAAAAAGAGGTCATTTCAAAACTTGGTGCTCTCAAAGAGGAAATGGAAGATACAAAGGTTCAATTGGAACTTGCTGAGAATGACAATAATCTTGAACTTGCATCAAAGTTGAAATACGGTACACTCATTCCACTTCAACATCATTATGCCGAAGAAGAAAATCGCCTAAAGGATATGCAGGGTGAGATGCTCCTCAATGAGGAGGTGGGAGAAGAGGATATTGCAGAAGTTGTCAGCCACTGGACTCGTATCCCTGTGACTCGTTTGCTTGAAGGACAGCGTGAGAAGCTAATGCACTTTGAGGAAAATCTTCATAATCGTATCATTGGGCAGGATGAGGCAGTAAAAGCTGTGGCAGATGCTGTTATTCGTAATTATGCCGGAATCAAGGACCCCAAGCGCCCAATTGGTAGTTTTATATTCCTTGGTCCTACCGGTGTTGGTAAAACAGAACTTGTAAAGGCACTGGCTGCTGAAATGTTCGATGATGAAAGCAATATGGTTCGGATCGATATGTCTGAGTATATGGAAAAGCATACTGTTGCACGTATGATCGGTGCTCCTCCTGGTTACATCGGACATGATGAAGGAGGGCAGCTTACAGAGGCAGTCCGCAGGAGGCCCTATTCAGTTGTTCTCTTCGATGAGATCGAAAAAGCACATCCTGATGTGTTCAATATCATGCTTCAGATACTTGATGATGGCAGACTGACGGATTCCAAAGGCAGGACTGTGGATTTCAAGAACACTCTGATCATCATGACCTCTAATATATTTGCAGGTGATATAACTGAGGTTCTAATGGAGCAAGGTGGCGGTGACCTTGATTATTATCAACTTCAGCTTCAGGCGTTGGATGAGCTTGCCAAATATTTCAAGCCCGAATTCCTGAATCGTATTGATGAAGTTGCATTGTTCCATGCACTAAAGCCGGAACAACTGGCACACATAGTTGATATTAAAGCTGCCGATCTTATTGAGAGGCTGAAAGGAAAGAGGATCCATCTTGAAATAACTGATGATGCCAAAGTCTACCTTGGAACTATGGGTTACAGTGAAACCTTCGGTGCAAGGCCACTTAAAAGAGTAATTCAGAATGAGGTTGAAACCCTGATCGCCAAATATATAGTTGCAGGTGAGATTCCTGAAGGGTCTACAGTGCTGGTCGGGTTTGATGGAGAGAATATTTCCGTCACAGTTGAAGAAAAGCTAACTGACAATTAAAATGGTAAAAATATAAAGGATAGATGAGTATTACCCATCTATTTTTTTAATATTTCAATTTATATGCCAAAGGCCATTCTGATAAGTACTAACAATCCGAAAAAGAGATTTAGGGCTAAGAGTCCGCCAACTACCATTGCTCCAAGCTTGATATATTTTGTATCAAAGTCGAGGATCGAAAGGGCATTGCTGATGGAATCCATGGTATCGTTTGCTTTTGAAACGGTTCCCTGTGCTTCCTCAAGCGTTGCATTAACATTGTCCAGAACCTTATCGATACGTGGTTGTTCCTCTGTCCTGACATTTTTGAGGACTCCGTGCATTTCATCCAGTGTTTTAGGAATGATGCCTGGAGTTTCTTCCCATCTGTTTGCCAGTTTTTCATATTTTCTTTCAAGTTTCAACCCTTTTCTGAAGTAGAAGACCTTTTGTGCATTCATAAGGTCGAAACTTCTTTGGTATCCATCGAACTTAGTGCTTACAGATGCAGATATCTTCGCTCCGTGTGGCTGTATTGCCATCTTGGAAAATGCCGGCAGATTATTTATGGCAAAATTATTTTTAGAAATATTAGCAATTGCCGATACGTCTGATGCTCTAGCTCTTATTCTGTTATCTGATGAAATAGTTGTAGTGTCAGGTTGATTTGCAGATATATTTCTGTCAGTTTCTATATTAGCTGAAGTTTCCGTTCTTCTTCTTTCAGCAATTACATCTGCAATGTTTATAGTTCTTGGAGTATCGATATCTCTTTCAACACTGATATTTCTGTCAGAATCAGTAGGTTCTCTGACTCTAATGTCATCTCTGCTGTCACGTATGGTATCTCGTATATCATCGCGTACGGTATCACCAATATCCTCCCGCACAATTCCACCAACATCAGGAGTTTCAAGATCAAGATCCTTGATGTTAAGTCCTGCCATTGCAACAGAGCTATTACTTATCTCAAATTCATTCGCAGGGAACGTCTTTATTACATCTGCAAATTGGGCAGTGATGGGTTCCTTTCTCTCAATAAGGCCTGCATAATATTGCTTATTGTTCTGTATCAGATTTAGATGATCCTGTATCGATGGGCTAAGTTCCGCTATTGATATGGGTATCTTCTTCTTGACAACAAAAAGCTTCTTTGCTTCCTGTAGAACTTCCTCGCTGACATCCAGATTATCGTCCAGGGAATCCAGAATGTCCTCTATCATCGGTTGCTCGATGGTATTGAAGCGTTCAAGTGTCTCTTTAGCGTTGTAGATGGTATTTGTCAGAACTCCAGGTTCCTGGTAATATATGTCGTGAATCTCTTTTTTTACAGCAGCAAGCCTTGCCATAAGCTCGAAATTTTCGATAACATCTTCAAAATCAGATAGGATGTCCCAGAAGTTGAAGTTAAAGTTGCCGGTATTATCGATACCGTTGTCTTTTAGTTTGTCTTCGAGCCTTTTCTTTTCAGCTCTCAGAGCTTTTAGTCTGTCTTTTTCTTCATCCCAGAGATCATCTTCACTTCTTGGTGTCAGCCTTTTTATTGTTAGCAGTTCCTCAGCTTCCTGCAGTGTGGATTCCAATTGTTCTCCAAGAGATTGCAATGTGGATCCAATCACTGCAATTGCCAGACCTGCCTCTTCTGCAGCACCTCCAACATCATCTGCTGCGTTACCTGCCTGATAGATTGCTTTTCCAGCGGTGTACAAACCGCCTGTAGCAACACCCAAAACTACGTCATACCATGCCATATTCTCTCCTCTCCTTTTTTGCCACATGATGGGGGATATTTGTTTCTAGTTTCACTTCTTCATGTATTTTGCATCACTAGATAGTACCCTTTCACTCCCACTGTGGAATACACAGTTTATTTTTAGTGTGCACTATTAATAAATGGTGTGCTATAATTTGTAAATTAAAAAAGTAACACGTAAAGTTAAAATTTAAAAGGGGTATTTTATTCAAATACCACTTTTTCTCCTCTGGACCAGAGCTCGACAAATCTCATTTTCAGTTTTTGCGCATATTCCCTATCATACATCTTCATCTCTCCAAACATCCTGCCCGGATCAAGTGGGTCCGGGATGGGTACATAGACAAGATATTCATCAATGATGGTAAAATCATAGTCACAGTCTAGTATGCGGCTGTCTATGTTTTCAACGATCTTTTGCTTTGTATCGATATCTTCTATCTCTCTGAACTTCTTCTTCATCGCATTAGCAAATATGTTTCCGGGGATTATGGCTTTTATTTTTATATCCATTTTTGCAGCTTTAATAAATTCATCGAGAATGACTGGTATGATTTTGTCAGCATTGAAGCATTCTCCTGTCTTTATCTTTTCCATTGCTTTTGATGGTTTCACATGTAATATTTCAGACTCGATTTCCGATATCATATTTTTCATATCTTTGATGATATCTTCATCTCCCATTTTCGTTGACCAGAATTTTACTTCTGTATGGTCTGGATGGGCAATGTTTGAAAATTTATCCTCTATTTCGGAGATTTTCAATCGGAACTCTTCAAGTTCTCTTTTAGTTTCTTCCTCTCTTTTAGAATAAAGGTTACTTAATGCAACATTAGGTTTTATTGCCTTGTATTTCCGTGGTCTTGATCTCTGAAATTCCACAAGACCCATATTATTAAGGTTTGAAAGTACCTCGTATATTTTACCAACAGGCACTGTTGATTTGCGGGATAGCTCCTGTGCGCCTGTTACACCTTCTTTTAGTAAAGATGCATAAGCTGTGGATTCGTATTTCGTTAACCCGAGATCTTGCAGTAATTTTTCACTTTCCATTTTAACTCTCATTCAGTTTTTTACGTATGGAACAGTTATTAATTTCTATTTTTATCAAGTGCTGAGTTGTTTTAAATATATTTTCCGTAAATCTGTCCATACTTAAATATTTATCGACAAGTAATATTTAAAATAGTCAAACAAATCTTTAATTAGTTAGATTTATATATCAATAATTATTATTATTATTACTTGTACTATCAGAAATATCGTTTGTCTGAAGCGTACCACCATATTCAATCACGCCCTTTGGATGCCTTTACAAAAGGTATCCTATTTTTCTATTTTATTTGAAGATGCACAGTTACACTTTAGTGGTATTTTTGAGTCGTGTAACTAGAAATAAATTTATGTATTTCTCTGTGATGCTAAGAATTGATATATTGTGCAGATATAATTGTATTTCACTGACTTTAAGTTTTTTTAGGGGTGAAATACTTATATATGAAACCCTGCTTTAAAACAACCACGCAATAGTTTTATTATTAAAATCAAAAATAGGGAGAGTCTGAAATTAAAAATATCTTTGAAAAGCTGGGTGTTTTTATTGAGAACAATACCATTCCTACCCTCATAATTGCATTTCTATTTGTGGTTATCTCGCTTCAGGGTGCACAGTACATAGAGAATGCATCAGGAACAGATACATTTGTAGATAAGAACTCTCAGTTGTATCAGGACTACGATCACCTTTACCTGAATCTTTTTAGTACGGAATCCATTGTGATAATGGTAGAAGGTAGTGACGTTACAGATCCTCATCTTCTCAAGGCGATGGAAAGGGCTCATAGTTCTGCATTGAATATACCTGGCGTTATAGGGGTAGATTCTCCCGCATACATCATTAAAGACGCAAACTACGAGATGACAGGCAGAAGTGAGATTCCTGATGATAGGGAACTTATCAGGGAACTTATCGACATATGGATGCCAGCATATTTTGTGCCGGATTCAACTCATGCTACAATGTCTGTGAATATTGAAGGTACAACATCTGACTCGCAACAGGAAGAGATTCTCAGGGAAACAGAAAAAACAATAGAGCTTGCAAACTTCCCTGGAGACTATACCATAATTGTGACTGGGAATCCTGCATTTAATGCTGGAATGAACAATGCAATGAACTCAAGTATGGGCCTTTTGCTCATGATCTCCGTGTTATTGATGGTTGTTGTTCTATATCTTGTTTTCAAGCATGTAAGGTGGAGATTGCTTCCACTTCCTATTGTTATCCTTGGTATTGTCTTTACATTTGGTGCCATGGGCTACCTTGGCATCCCTATGACAATGGTTTCCATGTCCGCTTTCCCTGTACTTATCGGACTTGGAATAGACTATGCTATCCAGTTCCACAACCGTATAGAGGAAGAACTCGAACATGGAGAAAGTGATGAAGAAGCAGTAATTGCAACTATAAAACACACTGGTCCAGCTGTTCTTATTGCACTCATTATTACAGCCCTTGGTTTCTTCTCGCTGTTCACATCCACGGTCCCAATGATCCAGGATTTTGGAAAACTCCTGATGATCGGAATCGTAATGTGTTTTTTATCTTCCCTGTTTGTGGGAGTTACTGTACTATATGGATTCCATAAGCTCTCAGAAAAGAACATTCTCTCAAAGCTGGGAATTACAAGAGCGTCTAAAAATAATAAAAAAGCATCTGATGCTCCTATAAACCATGACCCTGATCATCTGGAAAAGTTTCTCAAGGCTATCTCTACATTTTCAATGAGGCACCCTATAATTATCATAGGAATTGCCGGATCCCTTTGTCTTACCGGTCTTTTCGTAGATACCATGACCGATATCCAGACTGATACGGAAACTTTTGTACCTCAGGATCTTCCTGCATTGATCGCAATAAATCATATGAGTGAGATTCTTGGTGGGGAGGATGAACTAAATCTTATTATTAAAACCGAAAATAATGCCGATCCTGAGATTCTTGAATGGATCGATGATTTTTCAGACCATGAAGTGGAAGGGAGGAGTAACATATATGCTTCTGCCAGTGTAGTGGACGTTGTCAAATCCCATAATGGTGGTATTATACCATCCAGCTCTGGGGAGGTCAGGATGCTCTATGAGCAGATGCCTGATTATCAGAAGGATATGTATCTGCATGGAAACTCCATCATGATGGTCAACCTCAATATCGGTAATGCAATGGGAGAACTTGGACTTGAAGGCATTGGGAATCTTGCTGAAATTGTAAAAGATGATCTCCTGTGGATGACACCTCCACCTGGAACAGAGGTAACTATTACTGGCCATTCTATGGTTTTCGTAGAGGTCATTGATGCATTAACTTCCGGCAGGGCAATGATGACCATGCTGGGTATCGTGCTTGTCTTCTTTGGGCTTGTGGCAATCTATCGTGATCTGGTGAAGGCGCTTGCACCTGTCATAACCATGTTCATGGTTGTAGGTTGGTCGGGAGGTATCATGTTCTTCACAGGACTTGAGTATACTCCAATGACAGCAACCCTTGGTGCATTGATCCTTGGTGTAGGCTCTGAGTATGCTATCCTTATGATGGAGCGATACTTTGAGGAAAAGGAAAAAGGTGCATCGCCCGAAGAGGCTATGCAGGAAGCAGGTGTGAAGATCGGAAAAGCCATAGCTACATCCGGTGCAACTACTGTATTTGGATTCTCTGCACTGATTGCATCGCCTTTCAGTATTACAAGTAATTTTGGCTTGATAACTGTACTTGATGTATTCCTGGCTTTGATGGCAACATTTGTGATTTTCCCTCCTGTGATTGTCTCACTTGACAAGTTCAGGGATAAGAGAAAATCAAACATCACTGTAACGAATGATTCTAACAATATTCCGGAGGTAGTTACTCCATGAAAGAGACTTCCAAAAAGACGAATAGATACAAAGTGTCATTTATCCTTTTACTGGCATGTGTTCTTTCAGTTTCCATTTTTATGTCTGTACCTATGGCAGCTGCAAAGGATTACCTTCCTCCTGGATATGAGTACACAAATAATTATTACAAGACATATGGTGAGCCTGATATCTATGCATCAGTTATTGGGGACACTGAATTTGAACGTGGTGAAACTGCTCAGATCAGGGTATCACTATCCAACAAAGGTGTATTGTATGGCTTTAAAGCTGTGAAAATGATCAACAATTCAGAAGCTGAACATCAGTTGGCAATTCAGGAGATGGAATATGAGAAATTGAAGACCACTGCATATGGTATCAAGGCCAGTCTTGTATCTCCCAGTGAATTGATAGAGGTTGACACTGCTACAAATAGCCAGTATATGCAGGAACTTTTGCCTGGTGCTGTTTCAGAGAATCCTTTGGTATTTATAGTGACTATTTCGGACAATGCACCTGCAGGTGCATACATGCTTGAAATACCAATGACATATGAGTATCAGAGTGATGTAAGGATGACAGCAGGTGAGTCTGGAAGACTTGGTTTACCATCTCTGGATCATGCAAGCTACTATGAAACTGCAAATCGCACAATTCAGATACCTGTTATTGTTCAACCGGAGGCTAAATTCGATGTGACCGATGTTTCAGGCACTTTGGTCAAAGGCAGTGAAAGTGAAGTAAATGTAACTTATACAAATACTGGTGAACTACCGGCATTTGATGCTGTTGCAAGGCTTATTGTCATGAAACCCCTAAGCTCTACTCACTCTATCAGATCAATTGGGGATATTCAGCCGGGTGAGAGCAAAACCGTGTCGTTCGTAATATCTTCTGAGCTTCTGGCAGTTGAGAAGGCATATGGTATTGACAGCGAGATCAAGTACAAAGATGTTGATGATGAAGACCAGTTTTCCAAGAGCATGAAAGTTCATGTGGATCTCAAAGACCCT
>JAIPUR010000028.1 GCA_020055655.1 Methanosarcinaceae archaeon
CATCTTGAATCATTGCTCTCTGAAGCAGATGAACCTTCTAAATTCTATACTGTACAAAAAATCCGTGATGAAGATTCATCATTCTCACAATCAAATCCTGTAATGAACACTGGTGACCTTATTACCTTATATATTGCAACTACATCAGATGCTGCTGAAACAGCTGCATATACAGAAATGGGTTCTATTACAATGACGGATATAGTCTCATCAGGTCTGAACCTTGTCCCTCGTACGGCGGTCAGCATTGTCCTGACTCCTGAATCTGGTGCAGCAACTTCTGCAGATTTCGTAACTCCTTCTTCATACGGTGTTAAAGAAACTGTATCATTGTACCCATAATTAAACTAAAGTGCAGGAAATTCTGCACTTTTATTCTATTTTTTAGAGTTGATTTGAATGAGATCAAAAGTAACATCTAGGCTATTGCGAGATTCAAAAGGTCAAATCGGTATTGGTACTCTTATTATATTCATTGCCATGGTCATGATTGCAGCAGTAGCTGCCTCTGTCTTGATACAAACTTCTGGTGTGCTTCAGCAACAGGCTCAATCTACGGGTAAGCAGGCAACTCAGGAAGTGTCTTCGAATCTTGTGATAAAAAGCATTGAGGGTGTGCGTGCTAAGAATAATGCTACCAGCATGGCGTCTAATATGTCTATGTTCAAATTGAAAGTTGGATTGAATGTCGGTAGTTCTCCTGTGGATCTAGATCAATTGGTCATCAGTATCACAGACAGTACTAACACCAATGATCTCATTTACGCTAATAATGAGAAAACCTATGGTGTTGCAATGGCAAACTTCTCAGGATCTGCAATTGCATCTGTGAATCTTGCTAAACTTTTGACTGACACACAGTCATCTCCGGGTGCAAATGGTGAATATTTTTTCACCGTACAAAAGGTGCGCGATGAGGACATTTCCTTTTCACAATCCAGTCCTGTAATGAATACTGGTGACCTTGTGACCATATACATCTCAACAGTATCTGATGGTGATACCTCTTACACTACAATAGGTGATGTGTCCACAAGTGGCTCTCAAAAAGATACTAGTTTAGATATAGGTCCCAGGACTCCCGTAAGTCTTGTATTTACCCCTGAGGCTGGAGCATCTACAATTGCAGAGTTTGTAACTCCGTCTTCATATGGTACCAAAGAAAATATAGCCCTTTATCCTTAAGATGACTAAAGGGTCATCTTTTATTTTATGGTGGTAAAATGAGCAAATCAATTGTTTTTTCAGGAATATGTATTATTATTCTATTATCGATTTTCAATGCTTCAGCTGACGTTTCATTTACTAATGATATTGATATATCAGATAAAGCTATTAATTTGATCATCACTGAAAATTACACAGGTGAAGATGCAAAAGTTTTCAAAAAAGATTTTGATATTGATAATAATAGCGTTATTGTAGACTCAGAAATGGATGTATTCAGGTCCGATTTCTTGGATCATCGCGCAAATCAATTTTTGGAATATATTATTCTGGATGATGATCATTCTTTATTGACTCTGGAGTCAATAGAGATGGAGTTTGAAAATGTTGAGGGGGAACTTGATAACAGCAATATGAGCATAACTACGATGGTGTCTTATGGTTTTGCTTCATCTGCCTCCAATATGTCATTGTCTTCAGGGGATCGTAGTATATGGATTCTTGGTCATCCATCAATTAACAATATAAAAATATCTCTTCCGCAAAATATTGAACTTGAGTCTCATGCAGGTATTGATAATATAACTCAGAGTTCAAATGGTGGAAGAATTGTGCTTGAGGGCAGTAGTGGAATACGTTCTTTTATGGTAGATGAAAAACCGACTTTTGAATATGCTGTTTTTCTTGAGACCTCTGAACAGTCATTTTATGAAAAAGCATATTTTATTCCTCTTCTTGTGCTTGTGGAATTGTTATTAGCATTAACGGGGTATTATATAATTAACAAGAATAAAATTAAATAGTATTACATCTTATTTATTCATATTAAGATATCATCAGGTGCACACATGAAATATGGATATTACACTATTATTCTACTTACTCTTGTAATTTTTATCTCCACTAGTGGGTGTGCCAGCAATTCTCCGGAAGATGCATCTGAAGCTTCTGTCATTGCTTTTCTAAATGCTGTTAATGAGGGTGAAACTGGCACTGCATATGGTATGTATGAGGGTGTAGATTTTCTGGCTCCTGCAAGTATTAAGATGATGTTTGAGAATAAAGGTATTGATCAAGGTGGGATCAAAGAGATAAATGTTGTCTCCAATGAAATATCAGAATCCTTAGCAATCTTAAAAGTTGAATGTAGTGTTTCATCCTTTGATCTTACCGGTAAGGTGAAGGATAATTCCATAATTCCTATCTATTTCCGGGTTCAGGATTCTGAGCTTGGCTGGATCATTACTCGTGTTTCTTTTGACTATCCTCTTAGTATGGAGGATGCTAAGCTTGTTGAAGTTGAAGTTGAAAAAACTTCAATTGACTTGATAGCTGATAATGCTACATTTATCGGAGTGGCTTCTGTTATTATGCTGGTATCTGGTCTTTATCTGGATAAAAAGGACAAGGCAAAGAAAAAAGAAAAAAACAGAGTTATAGATCTCTCTGGTGCCACTCCTATACAAAAAGAAGCTATTGAACAATATATAAAAATCATTCCTCCACAGCAAATTAAGGTTGGTGGCAAAGTTGCCGTTGACGTCTGGATCAAGAATTTCACCCAACAACCTTACTATAATTTCGCAATGAAGGCAAAGTTTGGAACTACTGTTGACATTGAAAATCCAAACCTCTTCTTTGATACTATTGCTCCAGGAGAAACTGTAAAAAAAAGCTGGATAATAAAGCCGAAAAGCTCGGGATGGGCGTCAATAGAAGAACCAACTGTAGTTTTCGAGTATGCAAGTACAAAATATATAGGTGTTCTTGACCCTGCATGGTTGCAGGTTCAATGATTTTTTACTATATGGAGCTTTAAAATGTCGACGCATGATAACGCTGATGTCAAAGATCAGCAAGTAGATGACATCAAAAAAAAGTTGAATAATACATTATCTTCTCATTTTTCAGATTCAAACTCTATAAAACATATCGATCCATCAGAGGATAGTCTGGAAGATCTTCAAAAGATCATAGATGAATGTGCGGAATCCAAAACTTGTAGCTCTCCTGACGACTCAGATTCAAAGTCAGAACATTTGAGCTTAGATGCTGATCCAGTGAATAATATTGATAAGATTAAAGAGGCTGAAAATATCCATCTTGAAAATGAAGTTCAATTAGCACAAGCTGTTAATGATGAATTAAACCCTGATCTTTTTTCGAAAGCATTCGATAAAGTATCTTATCAGTCAGTAGATATTGATATTGCAGATAACGACTCTCAACCTGTTATTGATGATTTTTCATCCCGTTATTCCCAGGTAGTTTCGGATGCATTGAAAAAAACTCCAAAATCTTATCATACCGAAAATCTTCATAACACAAGTTCTTCAGGACAAAAAACAATTGACTCTTCATCTATATGGGACGAAGAGCCTGAAGATAAATCAGTCTTAAAAGATGAATCAGCAGTACTATCTATTTCTTCAGTTTCCATTAAGGGGAAAACTGGATCAGAAGAATTTCCACTGCCTGAAACTAATAAGCAAACTCCAGAATCATCTTCTACAGCTTCTTTAGATAAGTTGAAAGAAAAGGTACTTAGTAGCAATTTAGAGCCGTCAATTGAAGAGAAAACTGTCCTTCCTTGTTCTGCAATTGATGATACAAAAGAACCAGTTCGTGTTGATGATAGGTATAATAGGAATATAGCATTCCTGTATAATGAAAGTCATCTTAAGCATGCATCCGGTCAGTTGTCAATTAAGACTCACGAGCGTCCTGAGCGCCTTATTAAAGCAATGTGGTATTTGCAAAAGAGCGATGTATTTGCTAATGGTAGTTGCTCTTTGATCGATGATTTTGATGCTGTGGATGAATCAGATATATTGAAGGTTCATGATGAGGAATACATCAATTTTGTAAATTCTTACGCAAAAGCAGGTGGTGGATTCCTTGGGGATAGTACTTATATTGTTTCTGAATCATATGATGTCGCAAAATGTTCTGCTGGCGGGGCAATTAAAGCAGGAGATCTTGTGGCAGATGGAGATTATTCTTACTCTTTTGCATTGACTCGTCCTCCTGGGCATCATGCAAGTAAGGATAAATATGGTGGCTTTTGTCTCTTCAACAATGCAGCCATTTTAGCTAAATACCTTCAAACAGAAAAAAAGTTTGGAAAAATAATGATCATTGATTGGGATGCCCATGCAGGTGATGGTACCATGGGTATTTTTTACGATGATCCATCGGTTCTTTTTGTTTCTTTACATCGAGATCCGCATGGCTTTTATCCACGCAAAGGTTTTACTCAAGAAGTTGGTACCGGGGCAGGCAAAGGTTATACTGTAAATGTTGAAATGCCAGCTGGTGCCGGAGATGATGAATATATATTTGCTTTTGATGAAATAGTTCTACCTCTGATGGATAGTTTCCATCCCGAATTCATTATATGTTCATGTGGCTTTGATGCTTATCATAAGGAAAAGAATATTGGAATGGAAATGACTTCTACTGGCTATTACCAAATGACTTCGAGGGTAGCTTCTAAGTTCTCTAATAATTTTGTTCTTTTGATGGAAGGTGGTTACCACGATTTTAATGGACAACTTTGTCATAGTGTATTAAGTGCTCTTATGGGAATGCCTAATCCTATAGATGATCAACTTCAGGTATCAAGCTTTAAAGCTGATCAGCAAAAAAAGATATTCAAGCAGACCCAGGCTAAAGTTGATGAATTGAAACGTATGATTCCCATTCTCTCCTGAGGCCATATTATGGTGTCTGTAGGTTTAACTTTCAATAAAGATCATTTTTTGCATGACCCTCTGTTAAATGGTTTTCCAAGTCCTGAAAACCCATTACGTTTGGTACGAATTTATGATTATTTGCATGATAATAAGCTTATAAATGGTAACTCATGTCAGCTTTTGGACTCTGATCCTGCAGAGCTTTCCGATATATTGAGGGTCCATTCAAGTGAATATGTCCAGGATATCAAACAGAGTGCTGAAACTGAGAAAAAATACATTGGTAATGATGTTTACCTTTGTAATTCTTCTTTCAAAGTACTTTTGCAGGCGCTAGGTTGTGTTGTTCATGCAGGGGATATGGTTGCTTCTGGAAAATATGATCATTCGTTTGCTCTGATCCGTCCTCCTGGGCACCATGCTTCCGTTGATTCATTTAGTGGTTTTTGCATCTTCAATAACTCTGCGATTCTTGCAAAATATTTGCAAGAAGAATATGACATGAAAAGAATAGCAATAATCAATATTGATGCGCATGCTTCTGATGGTACACATAGTATTTTTAGTGATGATCCATCTGTTCTCTGCATATCAGTTCATCAGGATCCATTGACAAGCTATCCTTCCAAAGGCTTTATACAGGAAATAGGATTTCGACCTGCCCTTGGATATAATATTAATATGGAAATGCCTCCAGGGTGTGGCAATTCGGAATATTCTATCTTTTTTGATGAAGTTGTAGAAAAGGTTTTAAAACAGTTCGATCCACAATTGGTCATTCTGGAATGTGGCTTTGATGCATATTATAAAGAATCTCTTTCAAAATTGAATCTCACAGTAAATGGTTATTACCACATTATTTTTAAGCTTGCTAAGCAATGGAATGTGGTAAGTTTGCTTGAAGGGGGCTACCACGAAGATCTAGCTGTATTGGTAGAAGTTATTCTCTCTGGAATGCAGGGGGATCAATCTGTTGTTGATGATGTGGATCAGATAGAATTGCTGGCATCCAGATGTGCTAATACACGAAAGGACTTTAATGATAACTTATCTAAATTGAAATTCATCTTGAGCACATATTGGCAATTAGATTCTTTAGATATAATAAACGGTTGATCAAATGATTGAGTTAGCAAGAACAAAAGACGGTTTGTCATTTCATGTACTTGAACATTCGTTTGAGCTGGAGAAATTAAAAGTAGGAAATTTTTCATATTTCCAGAAGCATCTGGGTATGACCAATTACATGGCAAACTTCAAAAGCTGGCTTAAAAGACCTTCTGTCATCTTGCTTGTTGCAATGTCCGGGAAAACTATCGTTGGTTGGTGTATGAACGAGAAATGGACTCCTCCCTCCCAGGATGGAAGGCCTGTTCATGTGCTACGTGCTATTGAGGTATCAGATGATATTTCCCGCAAAGGGTATGGGAAAATAATTTTTAATCTTGTCTCACGTTTTATTCCTGGTCACATCATTACTAAACCTGTGAATAATAATGCAAAAGAATTTTTCAAATCTTTGGGCTTCGTCTCTCCTGATTCAAATTCTGCTGTTTCACTTATGGATTATCCTGGTTATGCGCTTTTGGAAGAGTCTGATAAACCAGTTGAGTTCTCCGACGATGTTAATATTTTGAATGAAGGATTTGAGAACGGGTACAAAAAGATTTTTCCTGGAGAATATCTGCCAGAGGCTGTAGTATCAGAAGTGATGTCAGATTCTGATGAGGCAAGTACTGCAAATAAATCTGATGCATGTGATAAATCTGTGGAAGAGGGGCAGGAGCCTATATCAGGATCTTTGATCGATGGCCAGCTCAAGGGTAAGCAGAAAATGATGTCTCCTTGCAAATGTGGGGCCTATCAAACTGCAAAATATCTTATTAGTGATAATAGGGAGGGTACAGCCTATATCTGCCTTTCTTGCAAAGAAGAACGTTACTTCCTCCCACTGAAAAAATCTACATGAGTTTTTTTGCTTGGCATTGTTCAATTTGTCTTTTTTCTCAATTGATTATGTAATTTCTCAATATCTGCTTTTAGTTTGTTTTCTTTGTATTTTGCTCAATAGAAGAGTTTTAATATATGGGGAGCAATAGTTATTATAATTATAATATTGGCAATATATTACGTATTAAAGTTATTATGAGGGCAGTTGATGAGTCAAGAACAGGGTATTGCAAAAGTAGATTTATCGTATATCTTTAAAGCTGTAATGATGGGTAGCTCCTTGTATTCCGACAACTGGGAAGAAGGTGTTATGTACCTTACTAATATGAATTTATGGTTTTCTGAAGGCCAGAACTGGCTGACCTTACCTTTGGGAAATATCACCATGGTTGGCAGGGATGTTAGTGATTCTATAAGAATGAAAGCGCAGCGCTCTGTAGGTACAACACATGTGCTAATAATTGATTATCTTCAATCTTCAAGTGTAGTTGAAGGTGCAACTGCGCCTGCAATTGCTTTGCTGGCAGGCAATGAAGCTGTAGTACACACACTAAAGTCATATCTTCAGCCTATGTGTGGAACTCCTCCAAAGAAGCAATCGCTTTCGGATATCGATAAAAAATTATTGTACATGCTTTCAACCGGTATCAACGATATGCAAAAACTTGCGTTTTTCGTTGGTGCTGATTCTGAGACTTTAACTGCAAGCTTCAAAAATCTAAGGGAGCAGAATCTGTGTGATACATCGGGTGCTGTAACTGACGAAGGTAGAAGACAACTACAGGAAGTGATGTAATGATGATAGATTACAGTGAATTTTTGTCAGGAAGGGTGAGATTATGAGTGAAATGCCACCTAATTTACCTCCTTTCATGCAAAATTCTGCAGGTGCGCCACCTCCAATGGATGGTGGTGGCGGAGGTTTTGCACAATCCATGGGTGCTTTTGGAGCCTTGCTAAAAATACAACAGAATATCAGTGAAAGGTTTCCACTGTCCAAGGTACCATGGAATGAAACTCGCAAATTCCTCAAAGCATTAACAATTGATGCCATAAAAGCCAGCTCATTATACCAGTTCCATATTAAATTCTTTAATGAAATGGGGCTTGGGTCTATGCAATTAATATCCTACGCTCCAATGCATTATATTTTTGCTGTGCCAAATAATCCCGTATGCAACTGTTATCCTGCATTGAACAATCAAAAGGTCTGTGTAGCTACAACAGATGCACTATATAGATTCTTTAAAGAAAACCTTGAACTTGATTGTTCAGTGGAAGAAATAGAATGTATCAAAAACGGTGATGAGGTTTGCAAGTTCAAAGTAGACCTGCAGCCTATATCTGCATATCAGGTTATGCTTGATGAGCATGATAAGATGATACTTTCAGGGCTTAGGCCACCTGTTGATGATACTGAACTCATGGATCGTGTGAAATCACTAACAATTTATAAATTATTGGACAACGGCAAGCTTTCAGAGATTGGTGGTGCATACATGCAATTTGCCAATACCATGAAAGTTGAGGAAAAAACATTCGATCCTCCATGGAAAAAGGCAGAAGAACTTGCTTCAATTGCTGCATCACACAATACATTTGGCTCCGCGTTTGGAGAAATGACCAAAAAAGTACAGGGAGAGCCATCAACTGATAGCGTAGCAAAACCAGCTTCTGTATCTGAAGAAAATTCCAAACTGCAGGAAGAAGCAAAGAGTTCTGATAGCTTTGCAGAATTAATGGCCAAGATGAAGAAAAGCTGAGGTTTAAATATGTCAGATCATGAATGCGTTTCTCAGGATGATTATTTTTTTAAATTCATTGGAGAGAATGTGCGAGTTATAACCACAACATCTCACTACCGCGGTGAGTGTTTCAAAATTGACTCGGAAAACAATAATGTAGTGCTTAAGGATGCTGTGAAGAAAAATGAAATGGGATGGCTTGATATAAGTACCTATATAGTTATCACGGGTTCTTCAATAGAGTCGATATATATTGAAAAGAGCTTCCCATTTGATAGCAATGAATCACTGCTATTCGCTGTTGAACAGGGTGAAGTTACCCATGGATTTGATTCGAACTTTGCAGACCTAAATGATGTGGAGGATATTGGATGAGCTCAGAGCTAAGAATACCTACAGGTATTGCCGGTCTTGATAGGGTGATAGAAGGCGGTGTTCGCGATAATACTACTTTACTGGTTGTCGGTTCAAGTGGTACCGGTAAGTCAACATTTGCTATGCAATACTTAAATTATGGTCTTGAACATGGTGAAAATGCTCTGTATATAAGTATGGAAGAACCCCCTGAGCAGATATTGCGTGAAGCAAAGATGCTTGGTTTTAACTTGGATATGTATTACGAAAAGGAATTATTCTTTTTCCATTCAAAAGGTAAGGATTTTGTGAAGCTTGTTGATGAACAGCTTCCTGCTCTTGTGGAGATGAACAAGAATTTTAATGTAAAGACACGGGTTGTCATCGACCCATTGACTCCACTCACATGGGCTATCAGTGATAAGCAGGAGCAGCGTGAGATGATTACGAAGTTGTTCTATACTCTCAAACAGCTTGGGCCTGTGCTTATAACAACAGAAGAACATGCATCTCCGGGTGAGACCGTTGGAGAGGATGTGCTTATCCCCATTTACATGTCAGATGGTGCTGTACACCTTACATACCGTCCGATAGGCGGTGCTTTTAACAGATCTCTTGAAATTGTGAAGATGAGAGCAACAAGACATGGAGAAGAGGTTTATCCATATATTTTTGTGAGAGGTATAGGAGTTGTTGTAAGAACTACACCACTGGTATCTGCAGAAGACCTGCGCAAATACGATGACCTCTTTGATAAAGCGATCAGGACAGCAGCTGATATTGGTGCAAGTGATACTGTACTTGAACGCCTTGCGTATGTGAAAGAGAACTGGACATACCCATTCTCTCCAAAAGAAACATTACAGATATTCTTTGAATCCCAGGGACTTACAGATGCACTCACCAAAGATGAAGTTGCTAAACGGAAAGAAAGCAGTGTTGCTGCAGATGTAGCAATTGACATGACTGAGTTGAGTGCAAGTGAAGATGATGTTGTGATGCCTGATCTAAGTCCTGTATCTGATGAAACTTCAAATGAAGAAGGGTTGATAGAAATCGATAATCTAAGTGACCTTGAAGATATGATCCAATAATTTCGCAGGTAGTGGTTAACTTGGCTAAAAAGATAAAAGATGACCTTGAAGATGTCTCTCTACTGAAGTTTGCTCTAGTATCGCAGCTAAAGAGGACATATGAGTCAAGTGATGTTGATGTATTGCTGTTTGCAGGTGCAGACGGCAGGATATATGCATCTTATATTCCAGATAGCATAGGTCATAAGATATTCGAGCTGACAAACCTCATCAGCAGTAATCTACTACACGTAAGCCAGGAACTTGCAATGGGTCTGCAACAGTCTGTGATCGAGTATGATTTCGGAACTGTGATTTTTTCATCTGTTGGCAAAGGTGCGTTGCTGATATCTCTATTTACTGGAAAAGCTGATCTTTCGGAGAATATGGGGAAAATAGAGGTTACCAGAGAAGTAATACTCCATGTTTTCGAACAGCGCCCAATGACTCCTGAACAATTATCAGAGTATTCTGATGATGTTGCTGCCGAACTACGTTCCCTCTCCAAAATTGTATTCAATGAAATGTACACACAATCTTCAGAATACAAGAAAAATATGGAACTACTGGCTGATATCAAGGAAAAGATCACAAGTGTGATGGGACGTGGTGAAGCAGATCAGGTACTTGCAATGGCATTTAATGAAATAGCCTCTTCTCCAAAATGGATGACAGAAGATCTCTGGCCACTATTAGTTGAAATGATAATCAGGGAGCAAATACGTCCTTTACATGGTGATTATGTTGCTGATATATGTGAGGCTGAGTGGATTCCAGACATAAAGCACAAACTTGAATCTTTTGTGTAATGTGGTGGTGTAAATTTGAAAAATGAATGTAGAATCGAAGATGAACAGATACTTCCTGATCAATTAGTTAGCACTGATTTAATTGAGGACGATATTCACTCTGATTATTGTGATACATCCGATTTTGATACGGATAGTGGTGATAATGTTACCGGTGATCTGGAGCTTATTGATTCTCATATCGATATTGAAGATGCAGTAATTGAAAATGATGCTGATGAAGTAGTTCATGATCAGTGTGGTATCAATGAAAATATTGATTCTGATGGTACAATTAATGGTGTATCTGATAATGCAATTAATGATCCATTGGATATTGGATCCGGTGATGGATCGGATACCCTGTGTCCTGCTAAACCTGATCATTCTGAACTTGAGGAAAGGTGTAACCAGCTTGAACTAAAGGTCATGATGTTCGAGGAAATGTTCGCTGACCTGAAGCGAGAGATCAGTACAGGTGTGACCGAGAACGGCACACTAATAAATTCTCTTTCAAATGAATTATCAACACGTGCAGATGATGCTGAACTAAAACATCTCAAAAGCGATTTCGAGCATTTTTCCAAACGCTTGAAAAGAGTTGTTAAATCAGAAGATTCTATAAATGCCGAAACTCTCGATGCCAAGAAGGTTCCGCCGGATGTTCTCGAGATCACGTATGCTAAGACTTTAAATGATCTTTATTCTGCTATTACGGATATCTTTGGAGGAGATGAATCTTCTGATATAGTTGAAAATATACGGGATCAAGTTCGCCAGTTCAGTGCAGGGGTAGATTTCTTCATATTTGAAGAAGGAAGTTTTAGAATACAAGGCCTTTCAACTGCGATCAATTCAAAACTAGTTTCTGTAAAACAAATACATGGAACCTATGTTGAACTTTTCAAATTACTACATCAGTATGTTCCCAATTATGACTCACAGGATTTCAGATCATTTGTAGAAACAGGTAGTCGTGAATACGCTGTAGAAAAGGTCGTTGCACATGAGATGGCAATTGAAGATATTCTATCTGAACATAAAGGTATATCTCAGGAAGTTTCAAACCTGACCGAAAATATGCAATTTATTGCTGAGTTGCAGAATAATCAACTTGATGATCATAAAATCACTCAGGACTCTGTTCTTGAGATATCTGAGCAAATAAAAGATATAACCAAAGCTATAAACTTGCATACCAGAGCGATCAAAAAGCTAAATGAGGACTTTATGCAAATTAATTCATCTCCAATTCGGGAGGCATCATCTCCAATTCCTGAATTGAATATTGACCTATCAGAACTTGAAGGCAGCGTTCATTCAAAAGCTGACAGAGATGAGCTTATAGCGATATCCAATGCATTAAATGTGTTCAGGGAAGAGATGAATGATACAGTTGAATCTATAAGTCATGGAATGGAACAATCACAATCACATTGCGAAGTGATCAATAGTATTCAAAATGAGATCCAACAGCTTCGTGAAGAAATGACAGGTGGTAGAAATAATGATCCAATCATGGCTCTGGAGCTTGAAACAGAGAAGATTTCATCTCAATCTCAGGATATTGAGTCAATGATCATTCAAGAATTGAGTGAACTTGGCTCTGCTACCTTTAAGCAAATAGAAAAACAGGTAAAATCGAAAGATAACATTTCTAGCTTTGATGAACTTTCTCTGATCGTAGATCAGATGACCCAGAAAAATGTTCTAAGTTCATTCAAGAAAGGTAGATATGTTTACTTCTCACTGACTGAATAATAGCACTTAAAGTGAAAAACAATGAATTTTGAAGGCATGGATCAATTACATAGGGCTGGGAATATTTCCTATGGTTTACTTAGCCTTGAGTGTGGAGTAGACGATCTTAACATAGATATATGTGCCAATGATTCAGTTGGATTCAGTTATTTTCATAATAAATTTGGAATGCCTTATGACTTTCTTTTAAAATGTTCAATAGACTCCGGTCATTTTCTTTTTGTAGCAATGGATGATAGTAATAGGCTTTTAGGCTTTGCCAGGTTTGAGTATGCGGATAATGCTCTTGACGTCACAAAAAGAGAAGGCATTAAAATAGTTGAGCATTCATTTTGTTTGTTGAGAAGTATGGAAGTTCATTCTTCATATCGTCATATAGGAATTGGAAGAATTCTTTTTGCTGTTGCTGTAGGACATTTACAATCAAATATTATGGCTATGCCAGACAATGCTGAAGCTGCTCGTTTTTTTAGAAATAAGCTGCAATTTGGAGATATAGGTCATGCAGGTTGCAAAGTTTCATCGCGATATAAAGATTGTCTTTTGCTTCCTTATCCGAAATCAAGGATTTTGTTGAAAACACTTGCTAGAAATTATCCGCGAATGGTTTTTCCTGAACTTGTGGATCTTTATGAATCATTAAAATTCAAATCAAATATGGGTAAACCATTATTTAAAAGTGATATTATCAAGCTTAAAAGTAATTTTGAAGAATCCGGACATTTGCTGGACGATAAATTATCATCTGAAATAACGTCTATCATCCGGAAAATCAGTATTGTATAGATTGCATTAATATTGTGAGATCACTCTGACCCCATTTCTAGTCATGCTGTATGCATGTTTTCCAGGGATGTAATCACTTCTTCTGGCCTTAATAAGTTCAAGGTATCTATGCATTTTATTTCCATTAATTACATTTTCCAGTGTAAGTATCGTATCTACCATATAGGACCATTTGCAGGTGTTTATTGGATTTTCTGATGCTTCTGCTGTGATGATAAGCATTATATTCCTTTCTTCAAACTCTGAAAATAAGTTCCTGGCAAAAGTTCTTAATTCACATCCTCTAAACTGTCTTTCTTCAAACGTACTATCAATTTCTTCGAAGACAGTTATGGGGTCAATAACAACGCGATCGGGGTTTAAAGTCAGTATATTTTCATTAATGTATTCAAATATTGAAAAATCTCCTTTACAAATAATGTCGGAATCAACTGATTGAATACTCATTTTTCCAGAATCTAATATACTCTGATCGAAAAAATCAAAATTTGAAAGTGTGTTGAGTATTTTTTCTTTTGATTCGGAAAGCATTGAAACATAGGCACATGTTTCTCCGTTCTTTGCAGCTTCGAATAATGACTGCAAGCATATATTTGTCTTCCCTGAACCCGCTTTTCCTGAAATGAGTATGGTGGAATTATCAACAAATCCTCCACAGAGGATCTCATCCAGTCCATTTATATACGATGTTTTCCTCAAACAACTCACCGAATACAAAAATGATTTGATATATTATATGTTTTTTGTAAATGTTCATTGATCAATTGCATCAAGCTAATAACACTATTATTTGTATTTATAATTGTACAATTATGCATGGATTCTGAGCATTGTTGTGTATGCAGTATTTAAGCAGGCTTATATAACATTACGTTAATCAAATTATTTCAAGCTAAGTTATTACATTATGTTGATATCTATGTCAGAACAAAACAAAAGAATTGACCTTTTTGAAAAACTTGCTAATCTGGAAAAACATATTGAGGCATTAGAATCACGTATTTTAAAGCTTGAACTTTCTTCTTCTTCCCAGATAGATGACAAGATGGCAGTTTTTCTTAATGTGCCTGATTCTATTCGCAAATCTCTTTTTGCGGTCTCAAAGCTTGAATCGTGTACCGCAGATGAGGTTAGTAGCATCACTGGAAGGCATAGGTCAATTGAGAATAAATATCTAAATGAACTTTATCGTGCTGGCTGGCTTGAGAGGAACAGGAAGGGTAAGAAGATATATTATTCAATGAGAAACAGGTCACTTGCTGAAAAAGATGAGTACTGGTCTGCAGTTGAGGAAGTTGAGAGTAAATTAGATCAGTTACTTGGGTGAATCCATGCTATTAAGTTTTCATTCTTATAAAGGAGGAACTGGCAAGACAACTTTTGTCGGTAACCTTGGTGCGATGCTTGCCCGGGACGGTCAGAAAGTCTGTATAGTAGATACTGATGTGAGTGGTCCTGGTATACATTCTTTATTTGATATCAAGTATGAAAAGACCCTGATAGATTTCTTACAGGACACATGTAATGCAAAGGATGTAGTTTATAGATATAAGGACCTTAATCTTTTTATTGTACCTTCCAGAGCATGTGAGGAGGATATATCTGCGTTGTTCGAGACTCCTCAGGATGCAAAAAATAAAATGCTGGAACTTATTAATTTTATTAAAGATGAGTTCAATATTGATAAATTCATTTTTGACTGTAGTCCGGGTATTAATAAATCAAGTTTGTTGACAATGAACATTGTAAATAAGGCAACTATTATCTCTACCATTGATGTGCAGGATATCAGGGGCACTTATATTCTTTCTAGTATGGCTGATAAATTAGGCACACATGCAAATCTGGTATTCAACAGAACACCGAGGGACAAACAAAAAGAAATTGATGGCATTGTTAAGGACTTTAGCGATAATCTAGGTACTAATTTGCTAGGTTCAATAGCATTTGATGAGTCAATAGCAAGAACATGGTCTCGAAAAATAGCTATGCTCGATGATCCTGAATGTGATTACTGCACTCACTTAAGAGAAATAGCCCAAGGACTTATTTAATTAGCTCACAAGATAGATTCGTAAGTGTCTGATGTTCAGGATATATCAAAATCTCTGATCTGCTCGCCTACTATTCTATCTAACTCTTTTCTTTCTTCAGATGTCAATTGGAAGATCTCCTTGATCTTGTCTGTATCACTTGTTGGTGTAGACCTTATAGCGAGTTTTCCATTTGAAAGAGTATAATAAATTGGTTCAGCTTCTTTCATATTAGCTATCAACAATTTATTACTATCAATGTTTATTACTATATCGTATTTGTCAAGAATTTTCTTTTCAAAATCATGTTCAAAATAATTTTTTTCATATGCTGACAGTAGAATTCCCTCATTCTCTTTAGTCTTGTAGAGCAATGTCTCAAGAAAGAGGGCTTTAGATCTTGTATTTGCTGAAGTAATTATCTCTTCTAATTTGCCAGTAAAGACCACACATTTATTTTTAAAGATAAGTTTCTCCAGCTTTATCATAGTACTGGTTAAATTCCTTGATACTTTGATGATCGCTCTATCATTATCGGGTACCTGCATAGGAACAGTTTTTTCTTCAGAGCACAAACAAATCTCAGGGTAATGGAAGTAATTATGGATGTCATAAATGACACCGTCCAGTATTTCCATTACTGCAACATCTTCTTCATATTGGAATATAATATTTTTTCCATTTATCAATTCCAGAAAACTGGCTGGAAATTTGATTTTCTTGTTGTTTTTCCTCATGCTTGTTTACTATTTTTTTTCTTATTTTTCTTTATCCTTTATTGGAATATTAATATACTGGTACAGATTAGCACGTTCAGGTGATTGATTCTTATTATAAGTTTTTTTGTCTTAATTCTTGCAATATACCTTTTTTTAGTAACTACCCGAAAAGATTAAAAGCTATAGTAACAGATGATATTCGAGGTGATTTTGTATGTCTAAATTTCAAAAGCGGAGTACTGAGCGAAAGGGTGAAAAGAAGGATATAGAACTGGAAGAAAAGCTTATACAGGACAACCTCGAAGATCTGGTCTCTGAAGGCGGTGAATTATCAGATTGAGCATAAAAATAAATATAGAATTGTTAAATACCGAAGAACCTGGCCGTGAGTTAGAAGTTTCGGAAGGGACAAATTATGAAAAAATTCTGGAAATTCTTGATCTAAATCAAGAAACCGTTCTTATTTTAAAAGAAGGACAAGCCGTTCCATTTGATGGAATGGCTACATCCGGTAACTTAACCATTATGTGCATTGCATCACAGGGTTAATTAACCGGATATTTTTATTTACATTCTTTTTGTAATATCTTTAAGCTTTGTGATAGCATCCATTGTTGTCTTTGTGTCTTCTATGATCTTCTGCTCATAGTGTTTGACGATGGACTCAACAGGTGCGGAAAGCTTGTAGATCTTTGTAGGTCTGCCCTTTCCAATTGCTTTCTGGTTGTGGATCTCTATCCAGCTTCTTTCGCGCATGTGTCTCATAGCAACGCTCACCTCAGGTTGTCTAAGACCTGTGCTCATCTCAATTTCCTGGGATGATGCTTCATCCACATTGGAGAGATAGGTAAGTGTTGTTGCGACGTTCCTTGACATTCCCAGACTCTTCAATGCATCAATGAATTTGTAGTCTGTGTCATCCAGTATCTTTACTTCGAAATCTTTCATTTATAATAACCCCTTATTATTTTAGGCTCATATACGAGCTTCTACTATACACTATGTCATTATTATATTTAAAGTTATATATGCCTAGATTTAAAGTGGGATTTTATTAATAATATCTGATATCCTCTGTAAATTCTTTTATTATGTTGTGTACCTTATTTAGAATATCATCTTCAGAAATAAAAGAGGCTGCAGTTTTTCCCATAAAGATCCTCTCTTTGATCATTCTTCCGACCACATCATCATAACCTGCTCTCACTTTGAATATCATTGAACCTGGATAAACATGCGTCTTATGGGAAAAACCATCTCTGTCACCATCTGTTATGCCTATAATGGGAATATTAAGCCTGTAGAGTATATCAGCGGCTATTTCAGTTGTATCATCGCCAATGGTCAGGGCAAGTTGTGCACCCTCAATTATCTCAAAAGTCCTTTCAGCTTCATGATCTATTATTACTACTCGTATTCTTGAATTAGGATCAATTGTGGGGCAAGATAAGATCCCCTCTCGAAGTGAAAAATCATTGCTTCTCAAAGGTCCGCTTTTGATCCAGGCTTTTGTAATGTCAATAGCCGTCTTTTTTTCATAGGCATGCAATTTTTCCAATCCATGATCTTTAATTTCCGCACCTATTATATCAGTTATAAATCCATCTTCTGTAATTATCTGTATATCTTCTGATCTGGAATAAGCAACAATGATACCATTAACAAGTATTTTCTCACCGGAATGCACTCCATAGACCTTTCTTATAATTCTGTGACCATGTTCCTCTATGTTAATGGGGTTTACAAGATCAGGAACTCTGGACAAGGGTATTTCCAGTGCCTCTGCTATATCTTCTGCCAGATCTATGGACCTTTCATTCCATGGGATTATTTCTCCATCGGGACTGGAAGGCCTTTCTATCTGAATAAGTTGCTTAGAGTTTTTATTTGCAAGCTTTGAAACCACTATATTTGCAAAAGAATATCCGTTTTCAATACTTTTTCCATGGTTTAAAAGAAAAACAACATCTTTTGTCCTGAAAAAATCCTCTATGCATTCACTTGGTTTCATGTATTTTGTAATATCAATGATATCTTCCATATGAGCATCAAGTACAGCGGTCTTGCCAATAGTCCCAGCCATTACTGCTTTGCAGTTTCCATGTTCACCTAGCATTTCAATTAATCTGGCCGCCATACCCGTATCTACAATATGTGGTCCGTGAACTACTATGCCAATTTCCATTTTTCTCATTTTCCTGTATAATCCATTTTTCTCTCTATGGATATAATGATTCCTTATCGGCCTGAATAATAAACTATTAGTTCGATTAGTTATACCTGAGATGTATGGATAAAGTTAAGCTAAGCTGGATTGGTCACTCATGTTTTGAAATAAGCTGTGGTAAAACGGTTCTGATCGATCCCTTCATTGATGGCAATCCCGCAGCCACAGTATCATCATCTGAACTTGAACCTGATATAATTGCAGTAACTCACGGCCATTCGGATCATCTGGGGGACACAGTATCCATAGCACAGAGAACAGGATGTACTGTTGTCTGTATTCATGAGATATCCCAGTATCTGAGATCAAAAGGAATTAAGACAATTGGAATGAACATAGGTGGTACTGTTCAGGTAGATGACATTAGCTTTACAATGACCGATGCAGTTCATTCTTCATCCATAGATGAGGCCAACTGGGGGTTTGATGGTGGAAAAGCTGCGGGCTTTGTAATTACCTGTAATGGAATCTCTGTTTATCATGCCGGAGATACTGGAATTTTTAAGGATATGGAGCTCATTTACCAATTGTATCATCCTGATGTAGCGTTACTTCCCATAGGTGGTAGATATACAATGGATTCAAAGGATGCGGCACTTGCTGTTAAGATGTTGCAGGTAAATATGGCGATCCCAATGCATTACAATACATTTGAGGAAGTAGCACAGGATCCTATGATTTTTGCCAATTCTGTAAAAACACTATCTAAAGCCGAAGTATTGATCATGGCTGTAAACGATTCTATGGTTCTATAGAAAACAAATTGCAAATCTTGTCCTTGTATTTTATAGGTATATAGATAGCTTTATATTTTATTATGCGGAATGTATATTTAGGCAAAAGTCGAGTTGTATTTATAAAAACATATATCCCCTCAAGTTCTCGTCATAGGCTTTTGCCATTAACTTTATTGATCTCTTATAATTTTCCTGATTGCCAATAATTTTGCCATAGCTTTGGCATTAATTTCTTGATCAGAATTTTGACCTTGCGCTTGGATGATAAAGCAATTAATACTTTTGGATTGGGTAATTTTAAAAAGAAGTGGGCACATAAGCCCACAAAACATTGTTAGTATTTTTAGGCTATTTCACTTGTAGCATTTATCTAGATGTTCTTTTGGACCTGGTTTTGTAACCAGGCTCACCACAATAGCTGCGACAAATGCAAGAGGCGTTGCAACCAATATCGGATCGATAACATTCCATGTGCCTGTAAGTAATGTTGCTTTTCCAAATAATGCCTGACTAATGCCAAGGGGTGTTGCTTCTTTTGCATGTACGAATGTGATCCAGAAGAGACTTGTAAATGTTCCCACAAGCATACTTGCAATTGCCCCTTCTCTTGTCATACGTTTCCAGAACAAGGTACCTGTGTACATTGGAAGGAATGCTGCTGCACAAAGCCCGAAGAAGATCGCTGTTGCACGTGCAATGATACTGATCGGAAGTACGTATGCAAATATTACGCTTGCAAGGATGGTGCATGCTATTCCGGCTCTTGTGATGTTTATGGTCTGTCCAAGCTCACCCTTCTTTATATATTGGCGGTAGAAATCATGTCCTATAGCTGTTCCCATTGTATGGAACTGTGAACTGAGTGTGGACATGGCCGCAGCCAGCAACACAAGCATGAAGAGTATAACAAAAAGCTCTGGCATTGCGCTGTTGATATATTGAGGCATGATAAGGTCAGTATTTCCTTTTGCAGCTACAACGGAGATCACTCCAAGTTTATTGAAGAAATACACATTTGATAGTGCACCGACTGTAAATGCAACACCTGTCATCATTAGGATAAATGGTCCGCCTACAAGAACAGCTCTGTTGAGTGCACGGTCATCTTTTACAGTCATATATCTGACTGCAAGCTGAGGTTGTGCAAGCACACCAATTCCCACACCTAATACAAGTGTTGAAATAAGTGTCCACCATATTGGTGAGCCGAATGCTGGCATCGATGTCCAGCCCAGATGTCCGCCGCCAGCGAGACTTTCAGGAACAAGGGTGTCCATAGCTGTAAGTGCTGAGTGAGCTGCCTTAACTCCTCCAAGCTTGGCATAGGTGAATGCAAGCAAGAAAGCCATTCCAACAAACATGAGTGCACCCTGAAGTGCATCAGTGTACATAACTGCAATAAGTCCGCCTGTGATCACATAAGCTGCAACAATGACAGTGAGAAGGAGGACAGCAACATCGTAATCAATGCTAAGTGCGGTTTCAACGAATCTCGCTCCGCCTATAAGGACAATTCCAGCATAAAGTGGCATGAATATGCCGATAAGTGCACCTGAGAATCCCTGGATGAATCTTGACTGGAACCTTCTTCCAAGCAATTCAGGAAAAGTAACTGCACCAAGTTTTGCACCCATGCGTCTTGTCCTTGAACCAAATACAACAAAAGCTATGAATATGCCTACAATGATGTTCATCACAGCAAGCCATAAAAGTCCCATTCCAAGTGCTCCGGCAGCTCCACCAAATCCGATGATAGCCGAGGTACTGATGAAAGTTGCTCCATAGGACAATGCAAGGATGTAAGGGTTGATCTTTCTTCCTGCAACCATATAGTCATCAGATCTCTCTGTTTTCTTGTATCCTATCCATCCAAGGTAAAAAATAACCATTAAATAGATCAACATGACAACACCAAGCACAGGTGTACTCAAAGCCATCAGACCACCTCTTCATCTTCTGCACCATCGTTCCACTTTAAAGCACCATATATTATGCAAGCAATGGCACTTAAAAAGCAAAGAACGTAGGCAATCCATATTTGCGGATCATCAATTCCAAGCATAATTGTAACTCCTCTTTTCATTATAATTGAATAATAATGATATATAATAACATGTCATACCTTGTCATGCTTATTTATATATGTTTCTCAGCGTGAATCATTATCTAATCGCAAACTGAGGCCAATATCAATACTATTTAAAAAAGAACATAAAATGGCATTTTTATGCCATCTTTTCTATTTCTTAAAACAAAGTTCTACGTGTTCTTCCGGATCAGGCCTTGTCATGAGACTGACAATTATTGCAACTATGAATGCAAGAGGTGTTGCAACAAGTATTGGGTCCACAAATGTCCAGGTGCCTGTGAGCAATGTGTCCACTCCGAAGATGGCTTTGCTGATACCCAGTGAACTTGCCACCTTCCCATTTACGAATGTAAGCCAGAAAAGACTTGCAAATGTTCCCACAAGCAGGCTTGCGGTGGCGCCCTGACGGTTCATGCGTTTCCAGAATATTCCTCCTGTGTACATTGGAAGGAATGCTGCTGCACAGAGTCCGAAGAAGATCGCTGTAGCACGTGCGATGATTCCCGGTGGGAGCTTGTATGCCAGAGCTACGCTGATGATAATTGTTGTTGCAATTCCCATTCTGGTGATGGTAATGGTGTTACCTAGCTTTCCTTTCATAAGGAACTCCCGGTAGAAATCATGTCCTATCGCTGTTCCCATGGTATGGAACTGTGAGCTTAGTGTTGACATTGCAGCTGCAAGCAAAGTTAGCAGGAAAAAGATAACAAAGTAATCCGGCATTGCACTGTAAATATATTCAGGCATGATCTTGTCTATATTTCCGCCTGCTGCATCAAGGGCAATAACCCCCCTTGTATCCATGAAGTAAACATTTGAGAGTGCTCCTACAATATATGCAACTCCGGCCATCATGAAAATGAAAGGTCCGCCGGAAAGAACTGCTCTTTTCAGGGTTCTGGTATCCTTTACGGTCATGAACCTGACTGCAAGTTGTGGCTGTGCGAGCACACCAATTCCCACACCAAGTATGATGGTAGAAACAAGTGTCCACCAGACGGGTGTTCCCAATGCCGGCATGGATGTCCATCCAGTATGCCCTATGGCCGCTAAATTTGCAGGTACAAGGGGTGCCATATCGGTAAGTGCTTGATGGGCTTTGACCACACCACCGAGTTTTGCATATGTAAGAACAAAGAGTATTCCCATTCCTAAAAACATGAGGGCACCTTGCAGTGCATCGGTGTACATAACGGCTATAAGCCCACCTGTAATCACATAGGCTGCAACTATTACAGCAAGCAACATTACTGCTGTATTGTATTCAATTCCAAGTGCAACTTCCATGAATCGTGCTCCACCAATGAGAACTCCTCCTGCATAGAGCGGCATGAATATAGTGATAAGTGCACCTGAGAATCCCTGTATAAAGCGTGATCGATAACGTTTTCCAATGAGTTCAGGGAAAGTGACCGCTTTGAGATTTGCACCCATACGTCGTGTTCTGGAACCAAATACAATGAATGCAATAAAAATCCCAAGGATAATATTCATGGCTACAAGCCAAAGCACTCCCATTCCGAATGCACCGGCATACCCTCCAAATCCTATAATTGCAGAAGTACTTATAAAGGCTGCACCATAGGATAAAGCCAGTACGAATGGATTGACCTTTCTGCCCGCAAGCATATAGTCATCAGTATTTTTTGTTTGTTTATATCCGATCCATCCAAGATAGAATACTACTATCATGTATATCAAAACTGAGATCCCAAGTAATGGAGTGTTAAGAGTCATTAGTTAGCATCTCCAATCTCTTCGACATCATTCCAGTGGATCAGTCCGTATATTATGCACCCAATTGCACTTACAAAGCACAAAAGGTATGCTATCCATATTTGTGGGTCGTTTATTCCTAGCATGTCGCACCATACCTAAAATTTATAGTGATAGTTGTTAGCATGCCTCATGCTTATTACTCTTTCGATTCATGGGTAACACTTTAGTTGATCTGGATAGCCTGCATAATCTTTTTATTTAATCAAGTAATAGTGTAAATAGTATTACGAAAATGTAAATTTGTAGTACATATGTGTGTGGCTGACATACATATTACTATTCAACAGTTTACCACAAACAACCATACACAAGAGATCGGGTACATTCAGTACCCGATTCCTCCTAAGCAAAAGTAGAAAATGAAATAAAGAAAAAGATAAAAAGTGAAAGCGTTTACGATATCACTTTTTGAGCTCTCCTTCTATAAATACAGATTTGCTGATCTGTTTTGCTTTTGCTGTAAATCCTGCATCTTCGAAAAGCTCGATCCAGTGCTCTTCTTCTCTTTTGACACCATGATGATGGTCAAGAGGTTCTACAGCATAGACTTTACCATTATGATCAAGTACTCTTCCAACTTCTGCGAGTGCTTTTGTTATATCATCCAGATGGTGAAGCGTGAAGAAGCATGTCACTGCATCGAATTTGTTGCTCTCAAAATCCATATCGTAAGCACTTGTAGCTTCATACTCTACATTGTCAATACCGAAAATTGCAGCAGTTTCACGACATTGTCTTATAGTTCCTTCAAGAAGATCTATACCTGTTACCTTTGATGATGGGTGTTTCTGTGCCAGCTCAACAGTTCCAGCACCAAGTCCGCATCCGATATCCAGTATATTTTTGCCTTTTACCTTAGGTACAACTTCTTCAAATACGGTTTTCTTTAGTATTTCCATATCAGGCTTTGGGAATGTTGCTTCCTGATGATCAAAAGACGTGTACGGCATTATTCCGTAAACGGAAGAATTGTTTGCAGCAATAAGTCCTTTGAAGTACAGTTTGTTGTTGTCATGCTTTACTAGTTTACAGACCGAGGCACAGGTGTCACCACAGAATCTTTTATTCCACTCATCTTTTTTCTTTGAGAATTCCATATCCAATGGATCATGAAGTACAATATAGTGTGAGTACTCATCATGAATGTAGGATGAAGCATGCGCATGTTTGTTTATGTCCACTTCACTGACAGACTCCTTCCAAAGAGCAAGCAATTCCATAGTCTCGGAGTCTGCAAAATTCACCACTGTCCCAATTGATCTAAACGACATAATTTAAGAATGTGCTTAAAGGATAAAAAACCAACATTTCAAAATCAAGTCATCCTAATGTTTAATACACAGTATTTCAATTATATTTGAAACAACAATCTATTGAAAAGAAAAATCTGCTTTTATCTAGGTAAATTATCAGGATGGCATAAAAATGCGAATATTATTCATATCAGATATACACGGCAATAAAGAAGCTCTTGATGCAGTACTTCAAATTCCCCATGATGAAGTGATATGTCTGGGTGATATTGCTGACTATGGCCCTTCCCCAGCAGAATGTATCGAGTACATTATGGAAAACAAGATAGTAACCGTACTCGGTAATCACGATGTTGCAGTCGGTTCCGGAATAGATTGTGGTTGTGGTTACACGTACAAACATTTGTCTATAGCTACCAGGGAGTACACGTGGGATTCAATAGATGAGAAGCACAGAGTTTTTTTGCGTCAGCTTCCCTTTGAGATCAGAACTGAATTGGGTGGTAAAAAAATTCATATGACACACGGTAGTCCCCGCTCTAACTATGAATACATAAAGCCGGATACACCAGAAGCTGAAGTATGTGAAATGATCAAGGAAATAGATGCGGATTTCCTTTTTATAGGTCACTCACACATTCCTTTTGTCAGGGAAATTGCCGGTGTCACTATAGTTAATCCCGGTTCTGTAGGTCAACCAAGGGATAATGACCCCAGGGCAAGCTGTGCAATGTTCGATACCCAAACGCTTCAGGTCGATCTCATACGCTGTGAATATGATATTGGTTGCACATGTGGAAAAATAGAAACCAATATGTCAGATCCTGATGAATTAACTGCTATTTTAAGAAGAGGATATTAGAGTTATTCCTTCTCTTTAAGAATTTTTTTTCTGTATGTTATAAACAGCAAGATCAGACATGAAATAAATGCTGAGTTTTGTTTAAGCACTTTTTCATCTTTATCTTTTTCATTGATGCTTTGTATCTCGGATGTATCATCCAATTCTGATCTTACACGATCCATTTCATTTTCTGCAGAAGCTTCCTTGCTGTTATCTTCCAGGGATGTTTCTTCCGGGATCATATTATCTGAAGTTTCTACATCTTTTGAGCTTTCTGCTACAATAGAAAAAGGTGAAAATCCGGGTGTTTCAGACCTGAAGAATATAAACTCCTCATCTTCTCCGGTTTTTACAGTAGCTAGACTATTCCACTTATGGGAATTGTATCTTTTGAGGACAATGGAGTCTTCGGAAAGTTGATTCTCATCTATCCATTGTTTAGGTACTTTAAATGATATAGCAGGTGAATAAATATTTTTTTCAGTTGCATATCCGGCTTTTCCAATCCAGATGTTAACATTTTTATATACCAGGCCGGAAGGATCTTCAGCAACCATCGCAGATCTTCCTTTTAAGATCTCGATCGTACCGGATATGGTGCCTGCATTCTTGAGTGATAGATATTCAATATTTGCAATGGGGTTAGCTGCTTCTTCAAAAATATACAGGGTTTGACTATTGCTCATGACATAGACATTTTTAGCCTCTACGATCTCTATGTTCTCGGCGTTTTCTCCAGTGTTACCTGCTCCGCCTCCGCCTCCACCACCACTGCTTCCAGCTTCTGTGATCTCAGTTTCTTCGAGTGAACTGGAAATAATTTCTATATTTGCATTGTTTATGGTCACAGGTATGGGGATGCCTTCCGAGTCACTGAATATTACATTTTCCAGGTGGATACTACAGGTTCCTGATATGTTGTTTGCAGTCATATCAATATGAGTGAAGATGCCATCATTGTCTATTCCCCCCGTTCCAAGTGTGACTGCAAAAATATCAGTGACTGTTCCCAGTGAATTATCTATGGTACCGGTATTGAATATGTAGGATCCTCCACTTTTTGAGAACAGATCTCCTTCTTCAATCTCCTTTGCATTCACTAAAGAATTATCATATTTGATTTTCATTTGCGAACCTACAAATGTCTGATCTGTTTCAACAATAACGTCTATGCTAAAATCATTTCCTGGAGAAATCTGGGGATCAGATGGACTTACAGTTATAGTGGTTTGTGCTGCAGCTGACTGAAATATAAAGCAAGAAAGTAAAAATACTAAAGTAAAAAGACTGATCATTTGGAAAAGGTCATTGATTTTTTTTTGAATTCTCACTCAAACCGCTCCACTATATTATGGATAATTTATGTGGTTAATGTATTTATAAATTATTATAAAAACAATTATTAAGATAAATTTCAAAATTAATCAATTCAAATTCTTGTACTATACATACCAACAACGATAAATAAAATCCTTACAAAATTAAAGAGTGATGTGGGTAGGTTTCAGACCAAATTCTGAAGTCAGTAATAATCTTGTCGTGATTATTTCAAGCTATTATAAAATAACTAAAGGTGATATTTATGGGGAATGTGGAAAAAAGTATGGAAAATCTTAAAAAGTGCATTTGTATGAAATGTCCTTCTTATTCATTTGCGTGTAAAATGAAATCAATGCCAAAAAATGTAATGAGCATGGTGAAAGGTGACCTTGAGAACACCGAACATCTGGAAGGTTTATTCTGTGCTTTTGAAAAGAGTAAATGTATTGATGAGGAAAAAGGCTGCATATGTGCAACCTGTGATGTATACAAGGAAAATGAATTATCAAATCTTTATTATTGCCTTGAGACCAATGGCAAATAATTCATTTATACAAACGTAAACTGTATTGTACACTAAATGCAAAGAACCACTCACATCATCTTTTTTTGAAATTGTATATCTCAGATCAGCATCAAAGATCATATAATACCAGCAATTTTCAGGAAATTTATGAAGATCTGTCTTCCAAGCTTTTGATAACTATTATAGATAGTGTCAAAATCTTCCATTAAGGAACTTCTGTCAAGTACTTTTAATTCTGGATCGTTGTCTGCCCATTCTTTGAACATTTCAGGTGTCAGTTCAAAATGCCCCTGAAAACCATAGGCTGACCTGCCAATTTTAACTATCTGGTTTTCACAGTATTTTCCGCTAGCTAACAACTCCATGTCATCTGTAAGGTCTACAGTTTCTCCGTGCAGATGGAATACGGGAAGAGAACTTTCAAGATCAGAAAATATAGGATCTGATAGTCTTTCATTAAGTATATCAGTGCTGAAAAACTTATTGTCTTCACCTTTCCAGCCTATTTCTGCGACATCATTCTTGCGGATGTTTCCTCCGCATGCTTTTACAAGTGCCTGCATTCCAAGACAAATACCAAGATATGCCGTTTTGCTTTCAACGACCTTTTGAATGGTAGCAATTTCTTCCTTCATTTTCTCAGTATCATCATTGGCACTGTCGGGACCACCAAAGACCATCACTGCTGAATAACTATCAGTTGCCGGTATTTTTTCTTTTATGTCAAGGTCAATTACATCATATAGAATATCATTCTCAAGCAGGATATTCTGTAGAAGTCCAGGACCTTCTCTTGAAATGTTCTTTATAATAAGCACTTTCATGGAGGCATTTCTGTCTTACTTCAATAAATGATTTGTGTGCTATAATTATTTTTGAGGATCAGGAGATTGAAAAATAGAAAAGTACGTTTTTAAGAACAAGAATATCAGGTTCCAGAGGAACGATTTCTTGTTCTTTTTTCCGTTTTACCGTTTTTGGGTAACTCGTACCACCACGTTTTTTGTACCATACTTCATAATCTAAATTGTCATGTTATTTTGACAACAATATAAAGAATAAGTTTAACTATTTAAATATATCTATGGACTGGAATCCAATTATTCTCATTATCATAATATAAACTTGAATCAATACGTAATTAATAGTGATTCCATCTTTGTTAATTTCTCATGATCAATTCTTGATTTCTAGTTAAGTATTAGTGAACTACACCTAAAATAAATATTTAGCTGCTTCCTGCTTCATTATTCCCTCAATTGAGGACAAGTCCACATGCTAACTCCCCTTGTTCCAAGGGATTATAGCCCTATTAGATTTTGCTTATCCAGAGCAAACTTTTTGATATTAATAGCGTCATTAATATCTCTTTCATGCTTAGTATTAGAGTCAGGACATTCCCATTCTCTAATTGTCAGTGTCATGTTTTTTTTGTAGTGATCACATACATTAAAGATTTTTCTTGGTGGTTCAAATTTCCCAATGCATGGTACAGTTTTTTGTACCATTCGGCTTTATATTCGAGCTTATTTAGGAAAGAAATCCATGAAGCATCTGCTATGCTTTGTGCAAGGCAATGATTTTTCAACATACTGCTAACGTTTAAGGTTTTCAATTCTAGCTCTTGATTCTCGCTTATGAGCTTAGAGGATGATCCATGTTGAAAATCGTTTCTTTGATCGCTTATTTTTTCATGCAGTATTGCTGCCGCAAGTCTTGCCTTTACTTTATTTTTTGAACCTTCTGTCAATTATTCGAAGATTGAAGCAAGGAACTAGTTATCGAATGTGTCAACTACCTGAAAATCATTTGAAAATATATTACTGGAAGGAAAGAAACCTATGGAGCTATGGATATTTTTGCAGCACCATAGAAAATATCAGCAAAGACATAGTAATAGAATACATACGGAATAAGGGATAGTAGAGGATCACATCCCCGATGCTAAAGAAATCGGAATTTTACGCTACAATTATAAAAAGCAGGGCAGAAATCCAGCATGGATAAAATTACAAAAGAAGTTCTTGAACTGTTTGAGAAGATCAATAGTATTCCAAGATGTTCAGGACATGAAGAGAAAATAGCTAACTGGCTAAAGGAATGGGCCGTTGCCAATAATTTAAATGTTAAATTTGATGCTGTGAACAATATCCTTATTAGCATTCCTGGTTCATCCGGATGCAAAAAATCACCTGCTGTTATCCTTCAGGGACATATGGATATGGTATGTGAAAAAATTCCTGCTTCGGAGCATGATTTCAGCAGAGATCCCATTAATCACATCGTTGAAGGCGACTGGATAAAAGCAGATGGCACTAGCCTGGGTGGTGATAATGGTATTGCTATTGCCATTGGTTTACGGCTTGCAATTGATCCTGATATAAAACATCCTCCGCTTGAACTGCTTTTTACCGTAGATGAGGAGAGCGGTCTTACAGGTGTTAATGAGCTTAGTGGTGATTTTATTTCAGGAAAGGTCCTTCTAAACCTGGATTCTGAAGATGAGGGTGTTTTTACAATAGGTTGTGCCGGTGGTTTGAGTACAACGATCTCTCTTCCCCTTGATCATGTAGCACTTTCCGATGATAGGCTCGTCTGCAGGCTGACAGTTGATGGCCTGTTGGGTGGTCATTCAGGTATTGATATTCATGAGAACAGGGCCAATGCTAACAAGATCCTTGCAATGACACTGTCTGCTCTGATCACTGAATTCGACATAAACATTCTGGATATAAACGGTGGCTCTGCTCATAATGCAATTCCCCGCCATGCAGAAGCCCTGATATCTCTGCCGTTAGATAGTTATGAGGATGCTCTGTCCATTGTCAGAGAAACAGAAGAGGGTCTAGCATCTGATCTTGAATTGCAGGAACCCACACTTTCTATAGGTCTGTCCCTGAAAGAAGGGCTGGCAATGGTGCAGATGGTCAGCACGGACATGTCTGAAAAGATCATTGAACTTCTGATGGAAATGCCGCATGGGGTTATTGGGATGTCTCAGGATGCTGCCGGACTTGTGGAAACGTCAAGCAACCTTGCTACCATGGATATTGAGGATGGCAAACTCAGGATAGTTGTGAGCCTGCGCAGTTCAGTAGCTTCAAAGCTGGATGAGCTGAGTTCCAGCGTAAGGTCCATAGCAGGATCTGCAGGTGCAGCCATAAGTTATGATGGTAGTTACCCTTCCTGGCAGCCGGATACATCATCTGAATTGCTGGAGCGTTGCAGGAATATTTATGCTGATCTGTTCTCAGATGAAGCAAGTATCGAAATAATACATGCAGGACTCGAGTGTGCTGTTCTGGGCTCTAAGTTTCCTGATATGGATATGATCTCCTTTGGCCCGACCATTGAAAATCCTCATTCGCCTGACGAGAGACTTTACATTCCTTCTGTGATCAAGGTATGGGATTTTCTTCTTGCTCTCCTGCGATCTTTCTGTGATGACAGGAACACACCTGCAAAGAAGGGTTCTGGAAAAGCTGTCGGGAAAATTAATGAAAAGCGTAACAGGAATAATAATAATAATAATAATAATAATAATAATAATAATAATAATAATAATAATAATAATAATAATAATAATAATAATAATAATAATAATAATAAGAAAGACTCCGGGAAAAGATGATATATAAGGCACTCCAATTGTTAGTGGGGTTATTATGAGAAAATTTGCACGTCCTATAGTACTGGTAAGCAGGTGCCTGGAATTTGATAACGTAAGGTATGATGGAAAGGTGGTACCTTGCAGAATAGTGAAAGATCTGATACCTGTTGTTGATTTCTTAAAGGTCTGTCCCGAGTATGAGATAGGACTTGGGGTTCCCAGGGATCCGATAAGGATAGTCAAACAAAAAGGGAATTACAGACTGGTACAGCCAAAGACAGGTGAAGATGTAACAGAGAAGATGGAGAATTTCACAAAGAATTTCATGGAGGACCTTAAAGATGTGGACGGTTTCATCTTCAAATCCCGCTCTCCCACCATTGGTGTAAGGGATATCAAAGTATATTCTGGAGCTGAAGCTGCACCGGTTATAGAAAAAGGTATGGGTTTCTTTGCTGGCAAGATATTTGAAAAATACTACGGATATCCTATAGAGGAAGATGACAGGTTGCGTAACTATCACATACGTCATCATTTCCTGACCCAGCTGTATACATTTGCCGATCTCAGGACCCATTACAGTTCAGGCTCCATAAAGGAACTACAAGATTTCAACGAAAAGAATCGGTATCTTTTCACCTGTTATGAACCCACGATATATGAACAGATGTGTGAACTGTTAGAGAACTCCGATACTGAAAGCAGTTTGGCTGACACTGGGAGCCAAGCTGAAAATGAGGTTTTCCAGAACTACCTGTCCCTGCTGAAAACATTATTGAGAAGGCCGGGAGATGTAGACTCCAGGGAACATGTTGCAAGGCAGATATTCTCAAATTTCAGGGACCAGGTTTCGGAAAATGAAATTATCTTCTTTGAGCAATTACTTGAGAACTTCAGCCTGAACAGGATAGGAGAGGATGCACTCATTGAGGTACTGAGACTCTATGTCCTGCGTTTTGATGGAGATAATATAGATAATTACACCTTCCTCTATCCTTACCCTGAGGTTCTGCGACTTTCAGGTGATGAAAAAAGGGATAAGGATTACTGGAATACCGGGAAGTGAACCTTCAATACGGTCCCATCAACTAAGATCTGCATGGAATTGCAGATATTTGATCAATTATAATGTTATCTACCCATTGAGGTAATCCAGTGCACAAGTTCCAGATCGAAATAAGTTCATGTATAGACTGTCAAAAATGCTGGGATGTATGTCCTGTCAATATGGTAACAGAAGACAATCGTTTTACTCCACAGGGCAAGATCGATGTTCTGGGCAAAGTGATAATGGGTGAAGAACTCACACAAGATGAGTTCGACAACATCTATCTTTCAACAAGATGTGGGGCATGTGATGATGTCTGTCCTGTAAACATTCCAATTACTGATATCATCCAGTACGAAAGGCAATTACTGGCACAGCAGGGAAGGGAGCCTGCAAAGACCACTGCAATCTCGAATAATATTATTGAGCACAATAGTCCGGGAGCCATGGACCCTTCAAAAAGGTTTGACTGGGTAACCGATGACCTCGATATTGCCGAAAGCTCTGAAGTAGCTTACATGGCAGGCTGCTGGGTCTCATATAGCCAGCAGGATATCGCCAGATCTACAATTCGCCTGTTCAATCATGCAGGAATAAGACCAATGATACTTAAGGAAGAGAAATGCTGCGGACTTTTCCTTCTTGATAATGGCCACCTTGAAGATCTTGCAGAACATGCAAAGAAATTCGTGGATTACATTGAATCACTGGGAGTTAAAAAAGTAGTGGCTTCATGTCCTGGTTGCTATCTTGTTCTTGGTAAGGAGTATCCGAAACTCTATCGTGAACTGAACTTTGAGGTTGAACATTCCCTTAATATGTTCAGGGATATGATAGCTGAAGGTACACTCAAACCAAAAAAGCTTGACATGAGCGTTTCTGTCAGGGATGCCTGTCCGTTGAGAAATTCAAAGGATGTCCCACGCAGTATACTGGAAAGCATGGGTGTACAGGTAAAGGAGCTCTTTGACGGCAAACAGGTATGCTGCGGTGGACCAGGGGGTCTTAAGCCTAATTTCCCGGAGATAGCCGATGATATCGCCATGCTGACGGTTCAAAGTTATAAGGATAAGGCTGACATGCTGGCTTCATACTGTCCTTTCTGTGTGCATCATATGGGAAGTGCATGCAAGTCAAAGGACGAGGAAATGAAGATCAAGGATGTTTCGGTGCTGCTGGCAGAAAGTGTGCTTTGAGTGAATATTGATCTTCAGTTTGCTAAGCGTATAGTTTATTTATCTTCCATGATACAATTGGAATATAATTATGAATTTGATGTGCCACGCATGTTGGAAATCACAGTTCTTCCAATAAAGGTTGGTACTTTAGATTTCATTTTTCTTTTATGATAAATTCGTCTTTGTCAAGATTTTAGAAAACTCTCATTAGACAAAACGATTTAATTAATTGCAAGTGAAGAAGTTCTGATTCTTTTTTGATTATGGGGAAAGTGCCCGAATTTGATCATCCTGCTTTATTAATTGTATTTTATTTATAGGAAGCAATACTTTATATATTTATACATTAATACTATTTTATACTAATAAATACATTTATATACTCTTATAGAAAGGTGCAATAAAATGAGCCATACATTCAGTAGATCAGTAGTGATAATCACGATCTTTTCAATATTATTGGGAACTCTAATGCCAGTAATGGCCGCAGTTCCTTCTTATTCCAGTTTAAGCGTTGCGAACATTCCAGAACAGACAGTCACGATCATTGATAGTGATGTTACTGTAAGCAATCCAGATGGTACTGGATTTGGAAGCGGTTACATCGAATTCAATATATCAGGATCAACTTCCTATGATGACCTGGACATACAAAGTTCAGGCTCCCCCACAGCAAGTGGTGCAATCTCTGTATCCGGAAGCAATGTATACATTGGTACAGGCAGTAGTACTGTTCAGATAGGTACTATTAATTCCACATATGATGGTCAGGATGGTCAGAAACTTAAAATTGACTTTATTACCGAAAGTGGTAGTGTACCAGCAAATAATGATTTTGAATCCGGGGATTTGACTGGATGGACCACAGACACAAGTGTATCATCGGTACTTGATACTCCTGAGCTAAGAGAGGTTATGGAAGAAACATTATTGGATGGCCCGAGTATACCCGATGATGGTTATGACTTTAATAATACTGGTGATACGTTAACCCAAGTAGCATCTATAGATAATACAAGTGCAAATCAAGGTACACATTGCCTACAACTTAGCAATGCTGGTGCTGATACAAATGATCATGGGTATGGTTATGTTTGGGGTCCATCAGCAACCAGTTCTAATTTTACAGCTGATGCTGGCGACAAGATTCTGTTTGACTGGATGGCAACTAATGCTGGTGATTGGTACGTAGCTTATGCTTTGCTTATCGATAATGATAACAGTATTACTACTGTTCTTTTTGCAGATCAGGGTTCTTCCAGTTCTTGGCAGACGGAAGAAGTAACAGTGGCCCAGAATAGTAGTAACTTACAATTCCAATTTATAGTCGGTAGTTATGATTATACAGGTGGATATGCTGTTGGAGCTACTATGCGTATTGACAACATTCGTGCAATGCTTGTAACAGATAGTGTAATTTCTTCACTTGCACAATCCGTTACCCACAATTATACCAATGACAGTCCTTCAGGAACAGTGGCATCAGGAAGAACATTGACCATCAGTTCCGAAGATTCGGACGGTGAGACATCTTCCGCAACAACCACGCTTTCCGTCTATGGAGATGCTCCTGCATTCAGTTCAGGTACTGCATTCACATTGTCAGAGGATGAGACAAATCAGACAATGGTATTCTATGATGCACAGGCGAACAACTCAGATGGTGGTTCGGATGACCAGGACATCACTTATTCTATCACTGGTGGAGATGGTCAGACTCTGTTCGACATAGATTCTGATGATGGTGAAGTTCGTTTGAATGGTGTTGGTGTTAGCACACTGGATTATGAGACTAAAACAAGCTATTCATTAGAAATAGAGGCTGATGATGGTCAGGCTGTAGATGGTACAACAACTCATACACTCACAGTTAATGTCACAGATGTTATCTCCACTTTGTCTATTGGAAATGTAAACGATGTAGCCTGTGATTGGGGCAGGAACTTCAATTTAAACCATTCCATTCTTGCAACAGCAGATCCTGCTAATGGAGTATCTCTAAACTACAATGTTTCATGGATTCCTGATGGAAATCAGGGTGTTGTGAATGCAGGAGACACTGAATGGCATAATCAGACCCTTTCAAATTCAACTGTTCAGGAAATATCAGTTCTCTTGAATGGAACATCAACTGATTCTTCTGCAGTGAATGACTCTGATATCTTCACCGTAAACATTACTAACAGGGATATCATGATCACTTCTGATCCTGAGCCTTCATACTCTGTCGATCCGGGAACTCTGATATGGATCAATGCCAGCGCAAAAGGCGAGTATAATGAAACATTTGCAGGTAATGCAGTTTTGACACTAAATGGTAATGCTATAGGTGATCCAAAAGCTGTTACTAATGGTAATGTGAGTTTTAACAGCACACAATCTGCTGGAGGTACCTATAATTTCGCAGTTATGTTCTATAACACAAGTTACTATTACAATACCTCTACAAACAATTCTGTTTTAACTGTTAATGTAGATGAAACAAGTGATTCAAGCCGTCCTGTTTCAACAGGTCCAAGCCTGGATCCTAAAACAGTAGATTCAACCGATACGTCTGTAAAATATGTTATGGGAGGTACGCCTGTTAAGTTCGATCTTTCTGATGGAGAAGACCCTGTAATGGCTATAAGCTTTGATGCAAAGGACAACGAAGGTCTTATAGTTTCAAAAGTTCAGGTATTTAAAGAAAGACCATCTGATGTACCTGCACCACAAGGTCGCTCCTATTCTATTATGGGTATCGACGTTGGCGCCAGTGGGACTATCTCCACTCATAATGCTGACAACATTCAGATCCGCTTCAAAGTCAGTCGTGAATGGGTGGAAGAGAATAACATTGACATTTCCACTATACGCATGAGCAGATATCATGGTGAACAATGGAATGATCTTCCAACCTATCAGGAAAGAGAAGAAAATGGCTATATCTACTTCTACGCTGAAACTCCTGGATTCTCCATCTTTGAGGTTGTTGGAGATGAAGTTACTGAAACCACAGAGCAGGTTCCTGCATCAACTCCAGTAGTTGAAGAGAAAACAGAACCTGTAGAGGAAGAGGAAACACCGGACACTCCGGGATTCACTGCTCTTGCAGGAATCATGGTAGTTTCACTTGCTTTCCTTGTGAG
>JAIPUR010000029.1 GCA_020055655.1 Methanosarcinaceae archaeon
GAAAGAATATTGTAGATAACCTTTCCACTGAAATCTGCTATCTCTTTTAACTCCGGAATTGCCTGAAGGATATCATCTGCTGAGAATTGAGAACTTACAGCACCTGTTCTGTAATCGATCTTACTGGCAATGGTTCCACCAGTTGAAAGAATGGAGACTTTAGGAAGATCGGATTTTCGCTTTACCTTTGTCTCAGTTTTTTCAGCTGCTTTCACGGAAACTTGCATATCCTCTTTTAGCTGTACTACTGAAACTTTGGCACCTCGTGGATCAATGCCAGCATTATAACCACTTACCATCTTGATCACAATGTGTCCGGTGCTGCTGGGCATTGCTATGCCTTCATATTCAACACCATCTTTCTCGACTTTTATCTGGTCGCCTTCTTCAAATCTTCTGCTATTCAACATACAATTCTTTGCCATGATATCCCTTCAATGAATGATAATAATAATTAATTGTCCTTCAGATCAATGCATTCCTGTGCTGTAGCAAATAGTCTGCTAAGAGAGTTCTCGATCATATTGTTCAACTCATCTATGGCAAATTTCTCTTCTTCAAGAGTGTCTTCGCGTTCATCCAGTGCTCTGATCGTCTCATCCGGAGCCGGACCACCGATAACATTCCTTTTATTGATATTTAATACCGGATCCAGAGCTTCAGTTATCATTTCTGCAGTCAGGCCTCTGGAACTTAGAGTTTCACCAAGAACGTCTTTAGCGACCTCATCAACTTCAGCAAGAGAAGGATTTCCATTACCCTTTGCAAGAACACCGACTATCTGGTGTGCGGTCCTGAAAGGAATATCAGCTGATCTGACCATCGTATCAGCCAGTTCTGTAGCTGTTGTGAATCCTGTGTTTGATTGTGCTGCCATGGCCTCAGCATTCACTTTCATGGTTTTGATCATTCCTGACATGATACGAACAGCGCTTCTGGTCGTTTCAACAGAGCGCCATACATTTGGAGTGGCTTCCTGAAGGTCACGATTGTAGCTTAATGGAAGACCCTTACATATTGTAAGAAGTGTCATAAGGGAACCAACTGCAACACCGGACTTACCACGCATTAGTTCAGCGGTATCAGGGTTCTTCTTCTGGGGCATTATGGAAGATGTGGATGCATACATGTCATCCAGTTCTATGAAATTGAATTCCGTGCTGGACCATATAACAATCTCCTCTGCCATCCTACTGAGATCGATCATTATGTTTGCCATAACGGCAGCAGATTCAATGAGAAAATCCCGGCTGCTCACAGCGTCCATTGAATTTTCCAGAATTCCTCCAAAACCAAGGAGAGAGCATGTCCTTCCCCTGTTCAGGTCAAAACCGGTTGATGCAAAAGCAGCTGCTCCAAGAGGGCTTTTGTTTACTCTTGAAAAAGCATCTGAAACACGAGCCGTGTCCCTTGAGAGTGCATCAGAATGTGCTATCAGATGATGGGCCAGGGTTGTTGGCTGTGCATGCTGCAAATGTGTAAAACCTGGCATCAGGGTATTGATATTCTCTGCAGCCTTAGTAATAAGGGAGCTACGCAAAGAGGTCAATTCTTCCATAAGGGAAAGGAGTTCATCCCTGAGCCTTATCCTCATACAGGTTGCAACTTCATCATTTCGAGAACGTCCGGAGTGCATCCTTCCTCCTACTTCTTCACCGACCATATCAATAAGTCTGGCCTCCAGTGAAATATGGATATCCTCATAACTATAGTCAAGAGATTCAATTCCTTCATCTTTTATTTTAAAAAGGCCCTGAAGAATAGCACTACAATCTTCTGATCTAATTATTTCCTGCTCTTTCAGCATGATGGTATGTGCCATATCCACCAGAACATCAGCCTCGAATATCCATTTGTCAGCTGCCATTGAAGATGAAAAATCCATTATATCCTTATCAGGAGTGGAGGACAGGCGCCCCCTGCGTAAAATATCGCTCATGTGAACCTCAGTAACCTCATATTTTAGTTATAAAAATGACTTTGATCTTGCAGCGTGCTATGGTCTGAACGCTTAAATAAGAATCGGTTTTCAAAATATGAATAGCTTGCAGCTGCCTTTGATAAAGATTTCCAGACCAATTGATGCTGAATATATTAACAAATTATATATATAATATAATACTATATTTATGCATATATTAATTATACTTTACATTGATATAGTTCATAATTGACCTATTGTGAGGCAGATAATGACTGAAGAAGTAACACAATTTCAGGATAGTAATGCAAAAGACCTCCTTCAACTTGTTATATTTAAGCTGGGAACTGAAGAATTTGCTGTCGACATTATGCAAGTTCAGGAAATAATCCGAATTCCTGAAATAACCCGTATTCCGAAATCTCCAGAATACATTAAAGGTGTTATTAATATACGTGGAAAGATAATTGTGGTAATGGATCTGGACAGTCGCTTCAACATGAATAAGAATGAAATTACCGACGAGTCACGCATTATAGTTGTCGACATCGATGGAACTGTGGCAGGAATAGTAGTAGACTCAGTAAGTGAAGTAATCAGAATGGATGGAGAGAACGTAGATGATACACCTGAGGTAATTGCTCAGAAGATCAATGCTGATTACCTTAAAGGTGTTGGAAAAATAGATGACAGAATGTTAATTCTCCTAAATCTGGAACACATACTAAGTGAAGCAGCAGCATAATACTATAATATATAAAGAGAATCAAAATCGCTAGAATTCAAATTTCCTTCCATTTTTTTAGAGATTTGTGGGCTGCATACTGCCATATTATTATTTTTTTTATAAATTTATTTTTATGTTTTGCTGACTTTTGGGAGTTCAACATGGACTTTTGTACCAAGACCCTCTTCACTTTCCACCCAGATATTCCCGCCATGATCCTCGATTATCACTTTACTTATGTAAAGCCCCAACCCATTACCACCATAGCTCCTTGTTGATGAACTATCGATCTGATAGAATTTCTGGAAAAGATTTTGTATATATTCCTGTGAAATACCAATTCCGTTATCTTCCACACTTATACAAACATTTTCACCATTACAGGATGCAACTATTTTCACACGGCCATCATTTGGAGTGAATTTGATAGCATTATCCAGAAGGTTCAAAAATACACGTGGAAGATAATCAGAATCTCCAGCCACAGTAATAGTGTCATCAGTGATCTCAGTGGAGATTGAAAGATCCTTATCTATGGCTTTTGAGGCCATTTGTTGCAAAGAAGAGCTTAGAATATCATTTAATAAGAGATCTTCAAAATGATACTTAACAGTACCACCCTGAGAACTGCTTGCAAATAAAAGAGAGTCAATAAGTGACTGTAAACTATTGGATTTGGTGACAACCTTTTCTATCGCATTTAGCTGAGCATCGGTGAGGCTACCAAGCGTCCCGTCATATAACAATTCACTGAAGCCTTTTATTGAAGTAAGAGGAGTATTAAGTTCATGTCTTAGATTTGAAAGGAACTCATCTTTCAATTTATCAAGAGACTGAAGTTCCTCATATGCTTTTTCAAGTTCTTTTGTTGAACTTTTCAATGCTGTTTCAGTTGTCTTGAGCTCAGTTATATCACGTATGTGTTCAACCGCCATCACAACATCATTGTCTTTACCAAAAACAGGAAAAGCACGGTATTCCATTATTTTTCCATCTTCAGGATTTACCTGCTCAAAATCAGCAACATCACCTGTTGAGAATACCTCTTTTATATAACAGGGATCACATGGAGTGTCCCGTTGCATAAAACAATTATAACAATGGGGATGTCCCTGCTTTTCTTCAATTGATACAGGCATATCGCTTTTCCAGTTACTTGTAACTACCCTCATATCCCTGTCAACCACCACTATCAGATCCTGAAGTGCATTGAAAGTGCTTGAAAGTAACTCTTTTTGCTGTTGCAGTGCATCCTCTGAGACCTTATCTTTAGTGATATCAGCAATAAGGCAAACTCCGCCTTCTATCCTGTTATCTGAGGATCTACGAGGAACATAATATGATTTAAAATAAGCTGTGCCTCCAGGAAGGTCAAAAGAATACTCACTTTCATAATACGGAAAAGTATCATTTCTTGTGGTGCTGTAAAGCGATTTCTCTAGCATTTCGTCATTTACAAAATCAGAAACATCCGCTCCAATAACATGCTCTCTGCTTGTCCGGAATATTTTCATAAAACTTCTATTACAATGGGTGATCATACCATCCCGGTCTACAAAAATACCAAGGGGAGATGAATCAAAAATAACCCTGTACCTTTTCTCAGAATCGAGTAATGCATCCTCAATAGTCTTTCTTTCTACTGTTTTCCCAAGGCGTGAAACGATGATATCCAATAACTTTTTTTCTTCTTTTGAAAATGGACCTATATCAGAATCAGGCTTTTCATCCAGATAGACAGCCTGTAATTTGCCTCTTACTTTTCCATGTACTATTATCTCGGCTGTTAATTTCCATGGAGTATCCTGATAGTTTTCAGAATGATAGAACTCACCATCAAGCATAATACATGCTGCGGCATCTTTAGAGAACTTGCATGCGTCAGGAATACGTTTAACGATACCCCTGAGAAGAGACTTCAATGGAATATGCATATCAAAGAGATTGGTAATACTATAGATACACTCCAGTTCTTTTTCTCGTTGTGTCAATAACGATATTTCATTCCCACTGTTGATAGTCACACCTATGTCCAAAATTATATAATCTAAATTTATATTATTCATATTAATAGATTTCGAATGATTTCTAAAAATAGATGAGAAATAAAGCAAATGGATTTTTTAACGCATGTTTTTAAATATATGTGCGATAATAGAAGAGCTAAATTAGCTCTTTAAAATGAGCACTCAAATATATAGATTATAATTATCAAACTAACAGGTGAACACATGTATTCTGACAGGATTAACTCATTACCCCCTTACTTGTTTGCAACCATAGATGAAGCAAAGGCAAAGATGAAAGCAAAAGGTGTGGATGTTATAGATCTCGGAGTAGGAGATCCTGACCAGCCAACTCCAGACCACATTGTAGATTCGATGTGTGACGCAGTACGTAACCCTTCAACCCACAGTTACCCATCATACACCGGAATGATTAGCTTTAGAGAAGCTGCATGCGATTGGTGCAAGGAAAGCAGAGGAATTGACCTTGACCCTGCAACAGAAGCACTGACACTTATTGGTTCAAAGGAAGGAGTTGCACATTTGCCACTCGCTTTTATCAATCCCGGCGACATTTCACTTTGCCCTGATCCTGCATATCCGGTATACAAGATAGGTACCGAGTTCGCAGGTGGTAAAGCTCACATCATGCCTCTTCTGGAAGAGAATGATTTCCTCCCTGATCTTGATATAATTCCAAAGGAAGTGCTTGCAAAAACAAAGTTGATGTTCCTCAACTATCCTAACAACCCAACATCTGCAACTGCAGACACAAAGTTCTTCGAAGAAGTTGTGCAGTTCGCCAGGGATAACGAGATAGTTGTGATCCACGACAATGCATATTCAGAAATGTGCTATGATGGTTACAAAGCACCCAGTTTCCTCAGCGTTGATGGAGCAATGGAAGTTGGAATGGAACTCTATTCCCTCTCCAAGACATACAACATGACCGGATGGAGACTTGCATTTGCAGTTGGTAATAAGGAAGCTATCCAGGGATTTGGAAAGGTCAAATCAAACATTGATTCCGGAGCATTTGAAGCAGTTCAGATGGCAGGTATTACAGCACTTTCATCTTCCCAGCAGTGTGTTGCTGACATGAACAAGGTCTACGAAGAAAGAAGAGATGTTCTTCTTAAGGGACTGAACGGAATCGGACTGGATGTAAAAGCACCAAAGGCAACATTCTACGTATGGATACCTGTTCCAAGCGGATATGACTCAATTGGATTCTCAAAGCTCCTGCTTGAAGAGGCGGGTATTGTTGCAACACCGGGTGTCGGATTTGGTGAACACGGAGAAGGATACATAAGATTTGCACTTACCAGAAGTGCAGAAAGATTATCTGAAGCTGTGGCAAGGATGGAAAAACTTACAATTTGAAGTCATCCCTTTACTTTTCTTTTTTATTTCCATTCGGATAATTCGATTTCTCTTTTTACAGTTTTATTCATTATTTCAATGTCTAAGATCTAATATATATACATTAAGTGAATTATATACATATTCATAATTTAATGCATAATTATAGAGTTTTTTATGAACATGCAGAGTTAAAATAAATACATGTCATAGATATACATGAGCAAACTATGCAAGCATTATGTACTTAAATAAATATATAAGCTACAAGCATAGTGCAGAAGATATCCTCAATTTCCTCTACGAGATTAAGTATGTTATTTTACTATATGTTATCGGAGATTACTTTACAACATCACATGCACTTGGAACTGGAATCGGATTTGAAGAAAATGGATTTTTAGCAGGGCTCATGTCCGAATATGGAATATGGTCACTTGCAGCTGTGAAGGTAGGAATTATTGCCATAGTATATTGGAATTACAGAACAATAAAATCATCGAATAACCCAGCTAATGATCCACTCTGGTCTTTCTCGAAAACGGGACTCGGTCTTTTGGGGCTTGTACTTGTAGTTAACAACCTGATGGTAATTGGAATGAGAATTAGTCTTTTCGAATATATAGGATTCTTATGATGCGGAATCCTTCAATCTTTTTGCATGCATATTTATGATGATCTCTGCAATATCAGCACTATACTCTGAAATACGCTGAAAACTTAGAAGAATATTTCTTTTTTGCTCACCCGGGAAGCTGTTATTATCACTCTGATTATGATAAATACGTGAGATAATATCAACATTCTTGTTCGACCGCTCTATTATGCGGTTTGCAAAATCAGAATCTACATCATACAAAGCATTTACAGAATCACTGAAAATATCCAGGGATAGATTTCCAAGTTGAATGATCTCATCACAGCTATCAATTGGAGAATCCATCTCAATAATATTTTGTGCAATTCTCTGTACATGATCACCAACCCTTTCCATGCTTTTTGTTACAAGTCGATAACCCAGACAATCTTTTGACGAATCTATACCTATTTTTTGTGCTAGGGAAGAATTATCAACTGAAGCTTTTAGTTGTCTTACAGTTAACAGATAAAATCTATCTACGTCATCATCACGTTGTATTACATCATAGGCAAGTTCCATGTCATTATCCATCAGTGCTATCAATACATCCTCGTGCATTGAAGAAATAATCCTGAACATGGTATTAATAGACTTTTCAAGGGAAATATCTTTGTAATTCAACAGGCTTTGAAGCACCAATTTATTCCTTGATTCTTCAACTATCTCTATTCCTATCAATCTTCTTCTTGCAGATTCCTTTATAAATTTTCGCTCATCAGCTGTAAAACCTTTTGTAGAAACAATACTTATGACATCATACCCAATCAAGTAATTAGATACAAGAACCCTAAAATCATCTCCCGGGTTCCCGGTCAGTGATATCTCAACTTGCGAATGTTGTGGCGTTAAACAATCAATTGATTCTGCAGCTAACATAAGCGAAGAGTTATCATTTGACGAGAGAACTAAAGCATCTCCTGCAGACAAACCATTTTCCCGTACCCATTTTATTGGAAGTGACACTATATACGTAGAACCACCCGTCAACTGGATCTTCCTTTTTTCAGAATTTATAGCAACCAAACCTTTGAAATTTTTGAAGCGATTAAAGAATTCTAATCAGGCCAGAGACCTGACTGAGACTTGAGGTCATACCTGTATCATCCGTGAGATGAAGATCTATAGTAACATTGTTGTGATTAGAAACATCTATTTTTTCAGCCCTTACAACCATACCTGAGAGATTGGAATTATAGAGATACTGGTTGTCTGCCTGGACAGTCCATTTGTAATCAGTAATAAATCCATCAGTATCAATAGAATCTGATGCATCCAATATCACATAGGTTCGAGGTATCAAAGAACCATTTATGTATACCTCTTCAGACCTGAACTGTACTTCTGCAAGAGGCATCGGCGGTGTAAAAAGATCTTTAAATACATTAATATAAGAGCTTATCAATTCAACCTTAAGAGCATCTTTTTCCCTTAAAGGCTGACCTGCATATGACTGAAAATCAAGTTCATATGATATATTGTAATTCGTTGTGTTCGACAAACTGCCGCCTGAATCATTACCAAAGAAGGTGATTTGCTGGTTTTCATTGTCAATGCTAAAATTACTGGAATCAAGCAATATTGTTGTGTTTGATACGTTTGTTAGAGCATAAGTGAAATCATAACCATAGTAAGCTTTCCATGGATGGTTATCCAATTGATATGTAAAATCAAGGCTATTGTTTAGCCAACCTGAAGTGTCAATCGATTCGTTACCTTGGACAGCTATATCTGACACATTCAGGTGGAGCTTTTTGCTTTTTGTAGCAGGTATCTTTAGCTTATTTCCTGCATTGTACACTGCAGGGTAATCATTGTAAACATCATAATTTCCAGAATCATCGTACGCCTTGAAATTCAAAAAATATCCATCGTTTGTCCTAATTGAAGAAAGGTAAGAATCAGCAATATTCATATTCAATATTGTTATGTCCATTGAAGTCCAGTTACTACCATCGCCATGTGGTTCTATGGAAACTATTTGCAGTTCTTCGTTTTCAACTATGGCCTGATGACTTTCACGTTCCATTGTGTCCTTTTGAATGCTGGATATCATAAATGCGACACTTGAGGCTGCAATTATTGTAATTAGAATTAGCAGCAATGTGCCAAAGATTACAGAGACGCCTTCTTCGCTTTTTAGAAATCTATTCAAATTACCACCCGGAATATCAGACTATTAAAGATACTTGTGTGCTATATACTTTACACCCATAATATATATAGCACTCAATTAACTATTGTTTTTGTCAAAATATTCCAAAATGATTTAAACAATGATTACTTTTATGTCTTCAATGGTACTGACAAGTTTCGGATTAAAAAACGTACCTCCTAACGTGGTACTACTTGTGGAGGAGGATATAGGCGACATTAAGAGCATCTTTTTTCAAAAGATTGCATCTGATGCCTTAAAATCCGGTAAAAAAGTGCACTATATATCAACGAGAGACTCGAAAATAGCCATTTCGGAGCAACTCAAAAAGTATGGAATCAACGAAAAAGCAGACAACTTTACTGTGCTTGGAAATTTTGTAGATCCCATTACTTTGCTTGACATATGCCACAGGAGAAAAAATCTCTGTACCAAGATCTATGCAGGAACGGATTACTCACTACACAATGTTGCTGATGCAGATGTTTGCATCATAGACATGTTCTCCTCCCTTTTCATACATGAAGATGTGGATGTTCTGACAGAAGCTCTGAATTCTTTAATGAATATCAGCCGGGAAGCAAATATCACCTTCCTCCTCTCAGCGGACATGGGAATCCTCCCTGAAAGATCTGAAAAAATTGTTCGATCCATGGTTGATGGAATTATCCAGTTCAGAACAGAATATCTCGGGGGAAAGATCAACCGTTTCATCAATATTCCTAAAATGAAAGGTAGTATCCCCATGAACAAGATGATAGCCTACAATGTCACAAGCCAGGGAATAATGATGGATAACAGAGAAAGGGTTGGCTAGACCCTTCACTCCAGCTTTATTATTTATTTTCTTTTTTCTTTTTAAATATATGTTAGAGTTACTCATCAAATCCAGAAACTATTATTGTAGCAGTTCCTGTTGATTCTCCAACATTCGCAGTTACAATATATGTACCGGATTCGGAACCTGGAATTGGAGTTACCACTACAGTTCCATCTTCTTCGGTCATAGAACTTGTCACTGTACCTGAAGGAGTGATGGTCAGCTTAACAAAAGCATCTGCTGCCGGATTTCCATCCATATCAGTTACATTGAAAATAATTGGTTCCTGAAGTGGAATACCGCCAAATACCTCCTGGGAATCACCTGACATGACGCCTATCACGTATTCACCACCTGCACCTGCCGGGAGCAGTAGTGTCACACATGCAACATAACTCAGAGCAATTAGTATTGAGGAATGCTTAAAACCATGCTTGATCTCACCTTCAGTTATCTGGCCTATGATAAGACCCCCAAATAGAGCATTGAGTATTATCATATGGAAAAAGCCGCGTTCAAAGTTGATGTCGGAAAGTCCCGCACCTCCGAGCATCTCCATACCCACACCCTGAATTAACGGAAGCAGGGATGTTGAGAGAATATAGGTTAACATAATGATGATACCCTGTGCCAGATAGAAGATTACGATATATTGCTTCAGATTCGATTCTTTCTCTTTTTGCAGATTTATCACAGATCTCATGTCTTCTGAAGTACGAAAGAGAAGATCTGCAACGTTACCACCGGTGTATGCAGCCTGAACAACTATATCAATATACCTTGCCACCAGCCGGCTTTTCATTGACTGGGACATCCTGTGCATGGATTCCTCAAAGGACTTACCCAGAACCATTGAAGATGCTGCATCCTGTGAATTCTTAGTTATCACACCCAGATTTGTTTTTGAGAGATTTACAAAGCCTTTTACAGGGTCGATACCACCCCTCATCAGTTCAGAAAGTTTGTACAGTAACTCACTGAAAGCCACTTCCCTTTTTTGTAGAAGTTTTTTCTGGATATAAGAATCAATGGAATAGGGAATAAGTGCCACAAGTATAGCAAAGACCATTATATGGTCCAGATCATCCTTGGGTTCCTCATCATCAGGTTCAGGTTCCAGCTCTTCCTCGTCAACAGGAAGAACTTCACCCCTTTCTGCAGCTTCTGCTGCCTCCATTTCTGCAACAAGAGCTTCATATGCAGCCTGTTTTGCAGCTACCTCATCATTTATAGGTGCACCATCTACCCCTGGATCATCGGTCACAAATGAATGACCTGTGAGAACTGCAGCAAGCAGTATCATCAGTGCAAGAAATATCGGAATTCCCAAAGTAAAATACTCACGTTTTATATCATAACGCAAGGTCAATATCTGCACATGGCGTTGTAGCTGCAAACGATACTTTTCAAGCTTTCCCGCGATATTCATAATGTGCTCCTAGAATATTTCATCCACAACAGAATAAGGAAAACAATATTTATGAACGGCAGAGCAAAGTAAACAAAGAACTGGAACATCTGCTTTGCCGTCAATGGCCCTAAGTCAATACCAAGCGCACTTGTAACTACGATCATAAGTACAACAAGTACTACGCTCATTACAACACCACTCAGATAACCTTCACCATAAACACCCAGAGAATCCACGAACTCCTGCTGCATCTTTTTTCGCATGTCCATGAGTTCATTGGATTTCATTTCAAGATATGTACGCAGACCTCCACCTGACTGCATGGAATTGGCAAGATCAATACATATAGCTCTGAGAGATTCAGAAGAGGTATTTCGAATAAGATGATTCATGGCGCTGACAGCATCTTCACCCAGAACATCAACACGATACATCACTTTACCAAATTCGATTGAAATGTCACCATAATCCTCTATCGAAACTTTCCTGATAACATCTATGGGAGAAGAACCCGCACTCGCAAGAATGGTCATGTAACCCAGTGTGAAAGGAAGATCATGTTCAATGTTCATGTTCTTATTCGAGATCTTATTGTAGAGCATGAATGGAAAACCACTCACAGTGAGCATAAAGGTCAGAAAGGTCAGGACACTTATGTAAACTAATGGACTTGAAGAGTTACGGAAAAAGATAATAGAGAATATAAATACAGCCAATGAGGCAAAAGCTGCCGTCACGACTGCCAGGGAAATGAACATACCAGAAGTTAAGACCATATCAGCCTGATAAAGAGACTTTGCAACATCATCCTGTGGCTTTTTATCTATATATTTACCAAATACATAGCAAAACATTTTGTATTTTTCTATGTATTTGTTAGGTTTTTTTTCATTGAATGCCTCGTGGACATCAATATCCTGAGTCTTTACCATTTAGTGCACCGACTCCATAAGTTCGTCTTTTTGCCTGGAGTATTTCCTGATAGCTTTGGCAACTTCCTCGTATTCCGTTATTCCGTCATTTGCAAGACCTTCAAGATATTTGCCTCTAACATCCATTTCCCTGATCAGCTCTTCCTGTTCGATACCAAATTCATCATTAATGGCATCAAAAAGTGCGCTACTGCCGCTGAACTCATACTCATCCGTTACAGGATTCCATTTGAAGACCGGGTTAGTGATCAGGTCACCACGTTCAGGATCAAGTTCCACCACCTCTACAATCCTCAAAGCACGCCTGAGGAAGTGTTCACCGACCTTGATCATGGAATTGAATATGACCATATCCACACTGGCGAAGAGGTTTCTCGGCACATTCATAGGTTCAGATTCGACCCTTGAAAGCAGTTCATGAATTGAACCTGCGTGAATTGTTCCCATACAGGGGTGACCTACAGAGATAGCCTGGAAAAGAGTGCCTGCTTCAGCACCACGAACCTCACCCACAACTATGTATTCAGGCCTCTGCCTCAAAGCAGCTTTTAGCAGGTCGAAAAGTTCTATATCTCCTGCAGCCTTGCCACCATCACTTCCACCAAAACCGGCTCTTGTGATAGATTGGGTCCAGTTGGGGTGCATGAGGTTCATTTCAGCAGTATCTTCGATGGATACGATCTTGTATTCAGGAGGGATGAATGCACCAAGTGCATTGAGAGTGGTTGTCTTACCGGAAGCTGTTCCACCTGCTGCCAGTACAGAACGCTTGTACTCGATCATCAACCAGAAATAAGCCAGTACCGTTGAGTCGTAGGTCTTGTAATTCATCAGGTCGATGCAGGAAACAGGATTGGACTTGAAACGCCTGATGGTGAATGTAGAACCTCTTTTTGTAACTTCCTTACCCAATGTCAGATTTGCACGACTCCCATCCACAAGAGTGGCATCCCTGATGGGTTCCAGTACTGATATGTGCCTGCCTGCTGCCTGTGCCATCCTCATGACGAAGTTGTTGAGTTCGATTTCCCCATAGATCACGTCTGTAGCAATAGAACCATAAACCCTGTGATTCACATAGAGAGGAGTAAAAGGACCGTTACAAGTGACATCCTCTAGATAAGGGTCTTTCATCAGGATATCCATCCTGTCAAAGCCCATGTATTTTTTATGTAGATAGTAGAAGAATTTATCTTTTTGGGTATCACTTATCTTCAGCCGATAAATATCCAATATCAGCTCAAACCTGTCCCTTAAAGCTGCAGGACGATCCTCCTCTTCCACAAGCAATATTTCAGAGTGTGCCATCTTATCAAAAGCGTTCTCTATGATTCTCAGAGTCTCTTGTTCAGTTTCACTCATGGGAGGTTCCAGGCACCGATAAAGCAATGATTCTCCGTCAAATTCGATATGAACATACTGGGTTTCTGGAGTTACTTCATAGGTGATATTGACTTCTTTTTGAGTGACTCCGGGAGCAGGGATTGAAAGTTCACCGACAACGAATTCTATCTCTTCAATGGTTTCAGGTGCAGGGGTTATTAGTTGTTCTATCTTTTTCAGGAGAGGCGATAATCTGGACTCTTTTTCTAATTCCCCTTCCTGCTCATAATCAGATAAAATGCTAGCATCATCAATTATTTCATCAGTGTTTGTCTTCTTTTTCCCCATTTTGAGACAAAATTTTGATTTCTTTTTTGATTTATCTTTTGACTTCTTTTTTGAAGACTTGCCATCCGATATTTCATTTTCTTCTGAAAACGTGTCCTGCTTTTCTATGTTTTCTGCAGATTCCTTAGATTTCCCGGATTTCTTTTTCTTTTTAAGACCGAGGCTTAATTTTTTCTTTTTAGATGGTTTTTCTTTTTTTTCAATAACATCTATAAGATCCTCATCTAAAGAAAGGTCATCAACAACTGCATTGTCATCCGTACTTTCTTCAGAGTCTTCCCGCACAGGAAGTGAAATATCCAGATCATCATCCCCGGTGATCTCATCCGGCAGAAGTGGAGAAATGTCTTTACTTGTATCTTCACCATCATCCGGCCTGAAAGAAGTTTCAGCTTCAGCCCCAACTAGATGAACAAGTTCTGGCTCTTCAGAAGTACCAGTTTCACCTGATGGTATAGATGGTTCTGATGTGGTTTTCTTTCTGCCTAATTTTGGTTTTAATTTAAGTTTAACCAATTCTACGCCTCCATACAAAAAATCGTGCAAGAGCGTTGAGTATCATTACAATAGCTATCAAAACAAATGCTGCAGCAAAACTTTCTGATCTATCCACCATATGTGGAAATTCGAATGCATGATAAACTGTAATAGGGAGAGCTGCAATCAAATCTTGAAATGGATATACTTTCACACCAAAAATAAGCTTGTCACTCGCTGCAATCTTAAATTCAGGCATAAATTGACTGTATCCTGCAGTCAAAATGACAACTGCAGATTCTTCGGCAGCTCTGCCAACACTAAGTACAAAACCAGTTAAAATTCCATTTAAAGCATAAGGAATTGTTATGTGTCTAATGGTCTCCCACTTATTTGCACCAAGCGCATAGCTTGCATGCTCTAATTCATGAGGTACTGTATCAATAGCAACTTCTGTTGCTCTTTCCAGAACAGGCAATATTAAAATTGCAAGTGCAATTATTCCCGATATCATGGAAAAACCGCCAGTCACTGTCCTCAAAATGTATACTAGAAACAAAAGGCCAAATATTCCAAGAACTATTGAAGGAGTACCAGACATAACATCTAGCATAAAGCTAAAAAAGCTGACTATTCTTCCCTTTTTAGCATATTTTTTAAGGTAGATAGCTGTACCCACAGCAAATGGAGTTGCTAGTAATGTTGAACCTAATGATAAAATGATTGTGCCTACTATAGCATTTGCAAGTCCTCCACCAAACCCTTTCGACTCTGACTCAGAAGTAAAAATATTTTCAAGGCTCAAACTTGGAATAGCTTCCCATGTAATACGACCAAGTATAAAGAAGAGAATGACTAAAGTTAAAGTGACTGCTGCGTAAGAAATATTTTTAAAAATGAATCCTTCCACTTTTCTTCTATTCATAATCTACCACCAATTCTGCGTGCAGCCGCAACAAATATTATTTCCATAGTAAACAAAACTGCAGCAACGGCAAACAGAGCACTACGCGGCTCATCCATTGCAGAGTAGTACCCAATGTCATTGAGTATTTTTGATGTCATAGCGTATCCAGTATCAAGTATTGAACCTGGAACATGAGCAACATTTCCAAGAAGCATTACTATTGCCATAGTCTCACCCATTGCCCGCATCATACCAAGAATTGTTGCAGAGAGTATTCCACCAGATGCGCTTGGTAAAACCACTTTTCTAATTGTTTCCCATTGAGTTGAACCAAGAGCAAATGATGCTTCCCTATACTCAGAAGGAACAGACCTCATAGCATCTTCAGATAATGAAGCAATTGTTGGTAAAATCATAATAGCCAGAACAGATGATGCCAGAAATACACCATTTCCCCTACTTGGAGTTAAATCAGCAAATATTGGTATAAAACTAAACATGTTGATTAAGGGATCCAAATAGTATTGAAAAAAATTTTCAAGAACTAAAAGACCAAATATTCCATAAACTACAGAGGGAATACCTACGAGTAATTCAATAAATGGTCTGATTGCAGATGCTATTTTTTGGGGTGCATATTCTGAAAGGAAAATTGCTGTGAAAACGCTTACAGGAACGGCTAGAGTTAAGCTCATAGCCGTCATCACAAGAGTGCCTATTATAAAAATACGAACCCCGTAAATTCCATCATTATAGTTCCAGACCGTGCCAGTAAGAAAGTTTATGAGCCCTTTACCAAAAAGCACAGGTGCTGCTGTGTAAAAAATAAAACCTATAAAGTAAACTGCTATGAATGTAGTTATTAAAGCGCAGAAAATAAAGAAGTAGTGAGGAAGATTATCGTCTATTGATCTATGATTCATTTCAGTCTCACCTAAAAAAAAACGTGTTTTCAAAAAAAAAGACTTGTACCTGAAGGTACAAGTCTGACTTGCCATCTATCAACTATTAATTTAAGCAATCTCGTTGAGAGCGAAGTAACCTACTGCTGTGAAGTGTTCGGTTGCTCCTGGAGACTGTGCAAAGGTAATGAATGCCTGCTGCATTGCAGTTGGCTCACCATTTGTGAGGTAGTTGAGTGGTCTTGTAAGGTCGTGGATGTAGTAGTCGTTGTCAGCGTTGAACTCGTCCATGATTGCGTCTGCTGTGATGTCAGCTGATGCAAATGAGTGACCATCTTCATCGTCGATACCCATGACGAATACATCGGATGCATCATCTGCGAATCCGTAGTCAACGAATGCAATACCAGTTAAGTCATCCTGTACTGCTGCAAGTACACCTGCATTACCTACTGCGCCTTCTACAGCTGCGTCGATGTCAGATCCAATGAAGTCTACGAATGTGTCTTCTGTACCGGATGCTTCAGCTCTCTGGATTGGGTTTACTGTAACAGTGTTAACAGTTGTTGAACCGTTGACGTAAAGGTCTACAAGGTCAGTCATTGTGATGTTGTAAGTTCCAAGGTCGCCCTTAAGATCGTTGTTTGCAATGATGACTACAGCACTGCCGCCGATCTGGTGTGTCTGGATGTCTGGGTATTTTGCAAGTTCTTTGTCTTTTACTGCTCTGGAAGCTGCACCAATGTCGCTGATTCCCATTGCAACAGATGATACACCAGCACCGGATCCACCGCCCTGTACTGTTACTTTTATACCCTGGTGGTCTTCCATGTATGCTTCTGCGAGGAGTTCGGAAACTGGCTGAACAGTTGAGCTACCAGCGATAAGGAGTTCGGTTGATGCTGCACTTGTTGCATCACCTACACTTGCACCGTCAGCTACGTCTGATGAGAATGATCCCATGATTGTTCCTACTGCTGCTGCACCAGCGATTGCAACTACCACTAAAACGAGGGTTGCAACGATAGGTGAAACACCAGCTTCATCGTTGAATATTTTCTTTAAGTTCATGTTTATCGTACACCAATTTATTTTATGTTCCTATTTGCGAGCGGGTTTTAATCGCTCTGAGTCTTAGAAGGAATGGTTGATATATAATCGTTGTACAAATGACATATATAGCAATGAAAAACTATAGATTTGTGATTTATCTATATACCAGTGTATATACATAATGTTAAAATGAAGAAAGTAAAAAATAGATTCCCTAATTTTCAAAATCGGTATCATATAGCTTTATTGCCAGTAATAAAAATGAAAAAATAAGATGAAAGAGAAGGATTGAAATAATAATTACTTTGATATCAGAGTCGAAACTATAGCAAACACTGCCAGTGCAATTACTATAATTACTACATACAGGTAGTTTTCTACAGCATCTATAGCTGCATTTTCAGCAACACCAAATAATGATGCTATGGAATCAAGTGTTTTTCCAAATGTACTACCTACAAACTTATGGATCTTTTCAAATGTCCCACCAATTGAATCGAGTATTTTGCTGAAAAATGAAGGAGTTGCATCTGCATCTTCTACACCAAGAGAATATTCAGAGCTTACCAGTTCAGATTCATCATCTGTTGAATGTAAGATATCTTCATCATTTTCAAGTTCCGATTCAGGATCTACGATCGGAATAGGAACTGATACAGTGTCATTTACCCATTTACCAGTTGAAAGGTCGAGATGCTGCTGATGTTCAGCGCCTGCTACAAAAAATGATGAGCGAAGCTCACCCTCATAATTTGGTATTGAGCGGAATTCACATGTTGCATAAGGAAGATCAGGAGATTCATCTGAGCTTACCTGATAATCAAAAGCAAATGTTTCACCTGGAGCCAGAAGAACACCGTCTACTGAGAAATTCAACGACGAATTTTGCCTTGTAACTGACCAATCCCACTCTGAAAGAGGTTTTTCCCCAGCAAGACTTTCCTCCAGACTATTACCAACATAAGTTACATACTCGGGCACATGGTCACATACTTTTACCCATGCAGCACGATTACCATGGTTTTTAACTTCAAGAGTTATAGTGTAATCATCACCTGTTTGAGAAAGCGATTTCTTTAAGCTGACATCTGCACCGTTTACAGTTAATGATTGAGAGTCAGACTTCCATGAAAAGTCCTTGCCAAAGAAATTAACATCAACTTTTACAGGCTGAAATGTATATTCACCTTGTCTTATCGGAATCAACCTCTGTCCAAGGTAATATTGACCTTCGGGAGTTATATGACCATAGTCCCCTGATTCATGAACCTCATTTATCAACAGATTCCTAGGAATCTCGGAAAAGGAAACAACCGGATTTGAAATATCATAGAGACCTATGTTGTATATATTGGTCCTGAGAAAAGCAGTTTCCCATGCATTCCATATTTCAAAATCCGAGCTTTGCCACGTCGATGTCTTGCGGTCCAGAGAACGTGAGAACCAGGAAGTCATATTAATAGTACTGGAACTTGAGCCATCTTCAAGAATCTGGCTGGTAACTAACTCAAGCTCAACTTTAAGTTCAGGATCAGTACAATGAAAGATCATCGAGTCATCAGATTCGGACTCATAGTATGCACCCTTGATATCATAACCACCGGCCGATGCATTAACTGCATAATTCAATTCATAAGGAGATGTCCTGCCATCCCACTTAGGAGCTACAACTGTGAAATTCAGTTTTTTGGATTCACCGACCTCCAGACACCCGATGTTCTTTTTCATGACCTTATCAAAGTATTCGAACTCGCCCTTTTCCCGTAATCTGAAATCATTCAGATCAACATTAATGAGAACACTTTCTACCCAGGCATCTCCACTGTTCTTCACTTCCAGGAATACCCTTTTTTCTTCCCCGGGAGCGTACTGGTCCTCTGCCACGGATACACCATCAACCTCATCTGACTCTGAAGAAAAAGTAATCTCAAGTTCGGGTTTTCCCCTCTTGAATATCTCAAAACTTGCAGAAGGTGTGCTATCACCGGCTTGTGTTATGCCAGTTAATACAACCTTTATGTCATGGTCCCAATGAAACCATTTATCCTCATCTGCAGCTTCCAGAAAAAGGAATTCACTTCTGACCTCGCCTTCAGCTCTCTGAGAAGAAAGAAGAACCGACTTAAGGTCATCGTTAAAATCATCCGGCCTGAATTTATATTCAACTTCATCCACTATAATGTAACCCAGTTTTCCCCATTGAGCAGTAACAGTTCCAACACTGACCCATTCAACATCATCATCAAGATCGTCACAATCACAAAAACTGCTTGCCGATACAAGGGGCATAAAAATGAGTATGAAAGCAAGAGCGACAATAAAGCTCCAACTAAATTTAAAATAAGACGTTTTTATCATCGATCACACTCCCTAAATAGTCTACTTGTTTCCAGCCACACGTTTAAGCGCGAGAAAAGTCAGTATAATATATGCAAACAGAACAATAAAAACAAGAGGAATTGCCAGATTAAAAAAACTTGATGGCGCAAACCAGCAGGTAGAATAAAACGTATATATTGATAGGATCACTGCTGCTAATAAACTGGCAAACCTCTTCATATATCCTAGCATATTCTGGAACTAATAAAGTACTTGCACAAATGAATTACATAGAAGAAAAATATCAATGATCAGATATAGCCATTATATAGAAATATATATCAATTTTTTTTCAATACCTCGTACCCGAAAACCGAAAGTGCCACTATAACAGATGTCATCGATAACATGAATATCATATTCGAATAGGTCTCTTTCAAGACCAGCCAGGATAAACCTCCCAAAACATGTGTGACACTCATCAGCAAAATGATTAAAACCCCTATAGGATAGATATCCTCATCTTTCAGCAATTTCAATATTATGTACCCCATCACATAATAGAACAACACAGTCAAAGAAAGATATGGTAGTACCATATTGTGCTTGACAGCAAACACAAGAGTTGGACTGAATTCATGAGCAAGAATATTTTCTATGCTTCCCGCAAAATAGAATGTCAGTGAATAGTCAATTATCACTGAAAAGCAAAGAAAAAGGGGAATGGCCTTATAATTGCGATAGATCGATCGCATGCTCTGCAATATTTGAAGCATAATCCCTTATCCTGCTGAAACTATCGATTATTATCTCCAGGGAACCATCTGTACTAAGCTGACCTGCAATGACCAATTTACTATTGAATTCTTCGGCCTTGGTGAGAACATCATTAGCAAGAGAATTATTGGATTCACGTAGTGATTCCATAGCATCCATGAAAATTGTCTGTAACTCATGGCAGATTTCGGACATTGATGCACGGGCATCATCTGACATTTCAGTGTACTCCACATGCAAAGCGATTTTGGAAATGTGATCACCTATACGCTCAACATTTCCTGCAGCCAGACGATGGTAAAATGCCTGTATCATACTGAGGTTATCATTTTTTGATAGTCTTTGAAAATTCAATCTTTCAACATATTGTTTTGAAACAAGCAGGAACATTCGGTCAATATCGTCATCCCTGTTGATTATATCTTTACAGATAGAAGGATCATTTCCATCAAAGGCCATGATCAGTTCATCAAACATCAGATAAACAAGGGAGGACATACGTTTGAGACCTTTTTGAATAGTGAATTCATCAGTATCAAGGTAATTTTGGATAACAATGCCTGATTTCATATTCTCAACGATCTCAAAGCCCACCAGATGTTTACAGAGATCTTTTACTTCGTTCCGTATTTCCTTTGAAATATTCGGACCCTGAATTTCTATGGTATTATACTTCCCAACTATGTACAAACCAATAATATCCCTTTTCAATTGCTCCACATTTTTATCAGCTTTTATCTTTCGGATATCTTTGCTTATTTTTATAGCAGGTGGCATGATAAGTAAAGAGCCATCCTCATTGTAAAGCATAGAAACAGGAGAACCAGATTCCAGTTGAGCCATTGTAGCCCATTTTTTAGGTAATGTTACAATGTATGTAGACTTACCTGTAATTTGCACCTTTCTCGTATCCATTCTATATACCATCCAGTTTTATGATATAGAAAAAAAAGCACAATTAATTAAAAAACTTCCTTACATAGATATATATGTGGATAGTAGGTGCACATACACTATATTGACACTATGTATACTATATAGCTATGTCAAAAATTGATATATGTAACAATAAAAAAGAAGATTTAAAAAAGGATTGAAAATTTCCCATTCATAACTTTCAATATAGCGAATCTGAATTAATACGACCACTTCTTAGCATGTGATCTACAATTACAAGAGCGATCATTGATTCTGCGACAGGTACCATTCTCGGAGGTATAGTAGGATCATGACGACCATGTATCTCAACATCTGTCTCTTCCATGCTGCTCATATCAACACTCTTCTGGGTTTTGGATATAGAAGGAGTTGGTTTTACAGCTGCACGACAGATTACTGGCATTCCTGTGGATATTCCACCGATGATACCACCTGCATTGTTGGTATCCTGAACAATAGTGCCATCCTGGAGGATAAATGCGTCATTCATCTGACTGCCAGCCATGCCAGCACATTCAAATCCTGCACCTATCTCAACACCTTTCACAGCACCGATCCCCATTATCGCAGCAGCAATATCAGCATCCAGTTTATCAAATACCGGTTCACCAAGACCTCTTGGGACACCGGTGGCAATGATCTCCACAATACCACCAATACTGTCACCTTCTTCGCGTAAAAGTCTTACACGCTGAAGCATCTTTTCAGCTGCATCAAGGTCTGCACATCGGACTTGTGTTGACTCAACATTCTTACATATGTCCTCAATGGAAAGTGGGGTCGCTCTTATCCCACCAAGCTCAATGACATGAGCAATAATTTCAATACCAGATAAAAGTAATAACTTTTTAGCGATTGCTCCGGCTGCAACCCTGCCTATCGTTTCCCTGCCGGAGGATCTGCCACCACCCCTATGGTCCCGGATACCATATTTTTCAGCATAGAATAAATCGGCATGACCTGGTCTTGGAATATCTCTGATATAGTCATAAGCACCAGGGTTTGCATTCTTATTCCAAACAAGCATAGATATTGGAGTTCCGGTAGTCTTTCCTTCAAAAACTCCAGAGAGTATCTCCACCTTATCTGATTCAGAACGTGGAGTAGATACTTCATTTTGTCCTGGTTTACGCCTGTCCAGATCTTTCTGCACATCTGTTTCAGAAAGCTCAAGCCCTGCAGGCACACCATCAACAACTACACCTACAGCTTTTCCATGTGATTCGCCCCAGGTTGTGATCCTGAAAGAATGTCCAAAGGTGTTTCCCGGCATATTCGTATAAAATCCCTGATATTATTTATAATTATAATTTATCCTGCTCTTCCAACGGCTCTATATGAACCAGAACTTCCTCAATACCTTCAAATCGCTCTTTGATACGATATTGGACAACATGTGCAAGAGAATGTGATCTACGAGTCGGCATTTCGGGATTCACCTGAATATGGAGATCTACAAAGATGTTACCTTGTGAACCACGGGTTCGAATATTATGACAGGCCATTACACCATCGATATCATCTATACTGTCGCATATATCGTCAGGATCGATAATTGATTCATCACAAAGTACTGCAACACTACTGAAGATTATCCGGACTCCAGCACGCAATATCAAAATTGCTACCACTACGGAGATAAGAGGATCGATCATAGGATAACCTGCTTTTATCATAGCAAGTCCCAGAATTACAGAGAGAGAAACGTAGATATCGCTTTTTGTATGAGCTGCATCCGCGATAAGAACCTCGCTATTGAGTACCTTACCCATCCTTTGTTCATAGCTTGTAACTCCAAGGTTTATTCCCATTGTACCAAGCATCACAATGAAACTGAACAAAGTTACCTCAGGAAGAGAGCCATTACCGATCCTATCGAAAGCAGAATGAACAATATCAAATGCTACCAGACCAAGTAGAACTGCAATGAATATGGATGCTATTGTCTCAAACTTACCATGTCCATAAGGATGGTCTTTGTCAGGTGGTTTGGAAGCTAATTGTATTCCAACGAGTCCTATAACATTGGAAACCCCGTCGAAAAGAGAGTGATAACCATCCGACTGCATACTAAGTACATTTGTGAACATACCATAGGCAATTTTAGCAAAAGAGACAGCTAAATTTAAAAATAGCACATAGAGCAGGATCTTCTGTATTTTTCTGAAACGAGGATCCATGCTGTGCATACAGCCAATTACTACTACCACAAATATAAAAGATATCATTTCACTACCAAAAAAATAAAGGATAACCAATAAGCATAATAAATATAGAAATAAGTATAGAAAATGATATATGGACATAAGCCGGTGATAATTTGAAAATCCTATTGAAACGATCTCTCATAATTGTTCTTGCTGTTTTTCTCCTTAGTGCATCTTCAGGATGCATTGAAACCCCTGCTGCAAGCCCTGCACTCATTGATGAAGATGCTTTGACAAGCTATGGCTGGTCACAGGTAGAAGATATAGAATACAATACATTCGAACAGGAAGTTTCCAATGGAACAAGTCTGACCTTCAACAGCACAAAGGCCACCTATCAAAATGATAGGCTTATAGCTGATATTGAAAAACAGACAATGGAATTCAAAGAAGAATACATGCTCCCTTCTGACATGCAGGTTCCAACAATTACAGCACAGATAAGCACCAATCGTATTGCACTACCCGGTAAATTAGGTATACCAACCAAGATTATCTCGAAGATCGTTGATAGTAGTGTTGAATCTATGAACGGGCAGAACAGCATTGGAGAATTCAATGAAAGCAAGAAGATGCAACTTACATCAAATACTGGTGCACCTATCTACTTATCCAGATTTACAGCTGCCATGCCTTTAGAGAACAGCAGTCTGAAAATGCTTGGTTTCATTGCCATCATTGAAAGTGAGGAATACAGCACCATTGTTTATGGAACGACACCAAATGGAACACTACCGGTCAAGATAGGACCACTTGAATCTGATATATTCTCCATTGATGGTGAGAGAGAACTTGATGAAATGATAGAACTTATTAAAACAATAGAATAACTGCAACCATAAGTTATAATTGCCATAAAGCACGATTTTCTTTTATGGTAAAGATTGCTATTACAGGAAAAGGCGGTGTCGGAAAGACAACTATTTCAGGCACCCTTGCTCGTATGCTTGCAAGAGATGGTTATGATGTGATCGCCATCGATGCAGATGCAGATATGAATCTTGCATCGTCACTGGGAGTTAGCAATCCTCCTGAGCCTCTTACAGATTATCAGGATCTTATAAATGAAAGAGCCGGCGAGAAAGGCGGAATGTTCAAGTTCAACCCTAAAGTTGATGACATTGTAAATGAATTTGGCATCGTTGGACCGGACAATGTGAAAATGCTTGTTATGGGTACCGTCGAGAGAGGTGGAAGTGGTTGCATGTGTCCTGCATCCGCATTCCTTAGAGCTTTTTTGCGCCATGTTGTTCTCAAGGAAAAAAGTGCTGTTATACTTGATATGGAAGCAGGTATCGAACACCTTGGAAGAGGCACAACCCGCGGTATCGACCTAATGATAATCGTCGTTGAACCGGGAATGAGGTCCATCGAGACAGCACAGAGGATCAAGGACCTTTCCGAAGGTATTGAGATCAAGAACCTCGCGGCCATAATCAACAAAGGAACTTCTTCTAACATTAAACCAAAACTGGAAGAGCTTGGTATCCCTGTGCTTGGGGAAATGCCATACGACCCGCAGCTCATGGAAGCAGATTTCAGTGGACTTGCACCTATTGATGTAGGTGGAAGCTGGATCGACCAGCTCACCGAGATCAAGAAGAACATGCTCGAAATGATAGCAGGTTTTAAAACAGAAGAATAGAGTATTTAGTCCATGAACATTAGAACATCTTATGAGGATATCAGCCCATACATAACAAAGGATGGTTCGTCCATCAAGGAACTGATGCATCCAGAGGTTCATGGAAATTCTGCACAGAGTCTTGCCGAGGCTACAGTACCTGCAGGAAATACTACTATTTTACACCGACATGAAATTACAGAAGAAATATACCACATATTGTCGGGTTCTGGTGTCCTCAGTCTCGATGGTAAAATGATCGATGTAAAAGAAGGGGATTCTGTTTGCATCCTTCCAGGAACTACCCACAAAATCAAAAATACAGGACAAAAAGACCTTAGAATACTTTGTTGCTGCTCTCCTGCATATTCACATGATGATACAGAGATACTTGACTAATGTCAAACACTCATCTCACCTGATATTAACTTTTATTTTTTATAATAGACTCAAATGAAATAAAGGATCACTGGCAACAATATTACACCCATTGCATGACTTTTTCTTATATTCAAAAATGGAGCCAGCATACCAACAGGTGTTGCTATCAGGAATATCAAAAAACCGAAAATTCCGGTAAATGCCAGAACAATAATGGAAAGAAGTCCAAGCACAATGTAACAAAGAAAAGAATAATTCAGTTTTGAGAGACTACGGTGTATATTGTCACCCAGATAAATTGTTGAAAAATAAGAAAGAAGTGCTGTCAAAGCTATGGCAGACAAGAATAGCAGCACTGTGGAAATATCCGGACTGATATTACCGAGTAGCTCATTCACTGCGACCATGGCACCACTTCTTGACCTGCCTATGACCACAAGGGCAAATAGACCAAAAATTGCGTTGCATGTATTTACACCTGATACCGAAACAATGAATTCTTTTGATGCAGAAATTGATTCTTCTTCATTGCCAGGATCATGGTGATCTGAAGCTGAAAAATCACTTTTTATGAAAAGCCTTGCAAAAACCGTTGCGATAGATGAAGATATACCCGGCAGCCAGGCAACAAATGATCCTGATATTCCACCAAGTATAATTCCCCTGAATATTTTCTTTCTTTCCAGATCGATCCCGGATGCAAACTGCAAGGGAATTACAGGATCTGAAAGCATACTTATGATAAGTTGAGATGAGCCGAAAAGTCCACTGAGCAGAGGTAGAAGTATAGATGCTTCACCCAAGGATATGAAAGGATGCATCAGATATTCCGTTTCGAATGCAAAAATACCCAGTAAACCGCTCGCAATAAAAATTATTAGTGCATAGAACCTGCTTTTCCATTGTGCAAGTGAACCCTGTCCAGGAATGAATTCCCCTTTTTCACTCATTAGCATTACAATGACTACCATAATAAGAAGCAGAGCCATATTTTCCTGGACGAAAGGATATGCAAAGGCAAAGAACATGGATAGTGGAACTGCTATTATCAAAGCCAGAGCAACGGAACCTGCACTCCCAAGTGCTGAAAGACGGATAGCTTCCGGACCTTGACCTTCCATCAGCAATGTATGTCCCGGTAGAACCGCCAGAGCCATATCATCATTTGGTGCTCCAAGAAATATGGCTGGTATTATATCGTGAAATGAATGGGAGATCGAATTTGAGAGAATAATTATGGCAATATATATGCTTATTACTCCGTGATCTGCCAGTATCGAAGATGTTGCTAGCAGGATCAGAGCAAAATTATTGGTATGTATTCCCGGTACGAGACCCGAAAATACACCAAGGATATATCCTGCCAGAACTGCCAATATTACTAAAAGAAATGATACTTCAACAAAACCATTCATTCAAAAATTCCACGTTTTAGCATCAAAATTATTTGATTACTATATAATTTTTTCTTTTTGATCCTAAATGAAAGAATAAGTTGAACTAAAACCCAGACAAGTATATATACTAAGGTTCCGTGGTGCAAATAAAGGTATGATTCATGACTATGAAATGCGATAAATGCAAACATAATGCAATTATTTTCCAGAAGTATTCCGGAATGCATCTGTGTAAAAAACACTTTATTGAAGATGTAGAGCGAAAGATCAAGCTTACCATCAGGAAGCATTACACTGTTAAAAGGAATGAAACCATAGTTGTAGGACTAAGTGGCGGAAAAGATAGCAGTACAACATTGTACATACTTGACAAAATATTCGGAAAAAGGCCGGATATCAAGATCGTTGGTGTATCCATAGATGAAGGCATTGAAGGCTATCGGCCAAATACTATCCAGTCTGCCAAGGAACTCACTGATAGGCTTGGCATTGAACTTATTGTGCGTTCCTTTAAGGATGAATATGATACTACAATGGATGATATCGCACCCCAGAAAAGAGAAAAGGGTGCATGTAGTTACTGTGGGGTCCTGAGGAAATCGCTCCTGAATAAGATAGCACTTGAACTGGGGGCCAGCAAACTCGCCATTGGTCATAATCTGGATGATGAAGCACAGACCATTCTTTTAAACCATCTCAAAGGTGATGTTTCACGCATGGTCAGGCTTGCACCACCAAAGGAGCTGGAAGGACTCGTACTCAGAATGAAACCCCTGAGAAACATTCCTGAAAAAGAAGTAGCACTTTATGCATATCTCAATGACCTGCCACTTGGTTTTGGCGGATGCCCATATGCTCATGAAGCAATGAGAAAAGAGATCAGGGTAATGCTCAATGAATTCGAGGTCAGACACCCTGGTACAAAGTACGCACTACTAAGCGGTTTTGATAAAATGTCAGGCATCCTTGGAAAAGAATTCCCGCAGGTCGGTCTTTCAAAATGCAGCATTTGCGGACAGGCATGCACAGAAGATATTTGTCAGGCATGCAAACTTTTAGGTAGAGATCAGTGACTGAGAACATACTCTTCAAATGAGTAAAGTTTCCTGCCAGTTCTATTAAGATAGAAACGTGTCCACCATATCGTGACAAGGGGCTGTATCACTGCTATGCTGATGGCATAGTTAAAAATATTCCATAGCTCTGCAAGTATCCCCACAGAGTTTAGAGCATTACCAATAATGCTTAAGATAAATGATATGGTGATCAAAATGAACCAGAGAGTAAGACTCTGAGCTTTGTTGGAAAGGAAAAAACGAATACCGGTTTCGATCGCTGTGATCGGATCTGTTTCTTCTATGACAAGTGCATGTTCTACGAAGAGGAATAATACACTGATCATAAGTATATATAAAGACCAGAGCAATAGACCAAATGTTATCACTGACATGCTCGCCATTGAGTTTACAGGGTCATTCAGAAAGGTATCAATATTGTCTATTGAAAGTATACCGGGAACTAAAAATATCACACCTGCAAGAGCCAGGAGAGAGATCATGATCCTGGTAAAGAACATATTACGAGCATTTTTTGCACCATATGAGAACATATCTGAGATACGAGTGTCGCCTTTTTCAGATGCATTCTTTGACATTCCAATGGCACCGGCCATGAAGAACGAGCTCATGAACATGTAGAGTAATAAGAATACGAGAACAAGCAAGAAAACTCCTATGATATGGTCCGAAAATGCAAAGCCAATGAGCAAGAGCAGGGATTCAGGATCCATCTGTTCAGGATCTATGTTGTTTTTGTCCAGAGCAGGGACAACAAAGAATAGGACGAAAGCAAAAATAGCAAGTCCGAATATCACCATTGCCATGAAGAATTCTAAGACAAATGGAAAAGCTATGCTCAGATTACGCTTCCATGTACTGAAACCCTTTTCTATTACCATTCCAATAGATTCTTTCATCAATTTTTGCTCCTGATATATTCACTACTAAAGCTTTGCATATATCTATTTGCATTGAAGCTTCACTTAAAATGAAATGATTTTTTGAAATATAATTATACTGAATAATAATAAATGAAAAACTATAAATACTGTAATATCCAAGAGAGAGTGTTGCGCGGGAACTATTTTACACACTAAACCCCCACTCCCAAAATACATTAAACCCCCACTCCCCAACCCGCGCAATTTTCTTCTAAGTTCTTTAAAGCATACATAACTGATCAAATTGATTGAAAGCGATAGCTTGCGCTCTTTTCATCTAATTAACATAAGACCCGTTTAATTATAGAACATCTTAAAACGAGGTTTACATGAATTATAGATATTATTTATTTCAAAAATAACGTGCCGTAAAATCTACAAAATGCACAAAAAAGAAAAAGATCATTCCCGGCAATTGCCGGAAACAATGATATTTATTTGTTCTAAGATCAGATCTAGAAGATACCAGCGCTAATGAACAGAGATGCGAACAGGATAGCTACCATGTTCACTACTTTGATCAGAGCGTTAAGAGCTGGTCCGGATGTGTCCTTGAAGGGGTCACCGACAGTGTCACCAACGATAGCTGCTTTGTGAGCTTCTGAACCCTTTCCACCGTGTTCTCCGTCTTCGATAAGCTTCTTTGCATTATCCCATGCTCCACCACCATTGTCCATTGTAAGTGCGAGCAAAAGTCCACATACAATAATACCGATGAGAAGACCACCAAGAGCTGCAGGACCTAGTACAATTCCAACTAAGAGCGGTGTACCAATAGCAAGGATACCGGGAATTGCCATTTCACGAATAGCTGCTGCTGTTACAATGTCCACACACTTACCATATTCTGGCTTTCCGGTCCCTTCCATGATACCTGGAATTTCACGGAACTGACGGCGAACTTCGTTAACTATCTCAAAAGCTGCTTTACCTACAGCACGCATTGTAACTGCACTGAAGAGGAATGGAAGCAGTCCTCCGATGAAGAGACCTACAAGAACGAGTGGGTCAGCAAGACTAAGGTTTGCATTGCTAAGGTCTACCTTGTGGGTGTAATCAGCGAAGAGTGCCAGAGCACCAAGAGCTGCTGAACCTATTGCATATCCTTTTGTGACTGCCTTTGTTGTGTTACCTACTGCATCAAGCGCATCGGTAATACTACGGACGTTTGAAGGCATACCTGCCATTTCAGCAATACCACCGGCATTGTCAGTGATAGGACCGTATGAGTCAAGAGCAACTATCATACCTGTGGTTGAGAGCATTGCAGCAGCTGCAATTGCTATACCATAGATGCCTATTGAAGGATCTGTTGCTCCACCTACAACGAAGTATGAGCTGAGAATACCCATAACAATTATCACTACAGGAAGAGCTGTACTTTCAAAACCAATCGCAAGACCGGATATCACGTTTGTACCTGCACCTGTTTCAGATGAAGCTGCAATAGTCTTGACCGGACGGAAAGATGTTGAAGTATAATATTCTGTGAATACAACCATAAGCACCATTATAATGATACCAACTATAGCTGCATAGAAGAACTTGATATCGCCCATAAGGGAATCTGTTACGAAATAGAAAGCTGCAATACTCAATATAGCAGAAACTGCTACACCTTTGTACAATGCTTTCATGATCTTACCATCGCTTCCGACCTTCACGAAGAAGATGGATATGATGGATGCAAAGATAGCCACTGAACCGAGAATGAGTGGGAAAAGAATTGCGTTTGGAAATGTGTCAATAATGAATGAACCAAGAAGCATTGATGCGAGAACTGTAACTACGTATGTCTCAAAGAGGTCAGCACCCATACCAGCACAGTCACCTACATTATCACCTACGTTGTCAGCAATTACACCGGCATTACGTGGATCATCTTCTGGAATTCCGGCTTCGATCTTACCTACAAGATCAGCACCGACATCCGCTGCCTTTGTGAAGATACCTCCACCAACCCTTGCGAAAAGACTGATAAGACTGGCACCAAAACCAAATCCTATTACAAGGTCAACATCACCGTAAAGGATGTAGAAACCACTTGTACCAAGAAGTGCAAGGCCAACCACTGCAAGACCTGTTACAGCCCCACCACGGAATGCAACGGACATTGCCTTTTGCAATCCTTTGGATGCTGCGTGTGCAGTTCTTACGTTTGCTCTTACAGAAACGTTCATACCTATGTATCCTGCTGCTGCGGAACTTATAGCACCGACAAGGAAACCGATTGCGATCTTTCCACCTTGTGGTAGGAGAACAAAGATCATTGCAGCGAGAATAATAGCTACTATTGCGATTGTTTTATACTGACGATTCAAGTACGCCATCGCACCTTCCTGGATAGCGCCTGAAATTTCCTGCATCTTCTCTGAGCCAGCTCCTTCTTTAAGGACACCGCGCGCGAAAATACCAGCAAATATCAAACTAACTAGACCAGCAAGAGGGGCAAGATAAATTAAAAATTCAGATACCATATTAAACTCCTCTTAAATTAATTCGTAGCAAATATTGTGACTTAATTTATTGATAAATGTTAACAAAGCAACAACCTAACAATTAAGAGATTGTTGTATAAATGTAACGATTCGTGTAATAGTATTATGTACTATATAAAACTAAGCTGTAAAATCAGGCTGGGATTGGCACTACTGCCACGATCATAGCAGGTGCCATAGCTAAGTTAACAGCCACCGCCTACCTGCATGAGTTCAAAATCTATTTCATCCGGAACATCAACCCTGAAAATGAAAACATTATAGCGCTCATGTCTGGCAGCTGAAATTGCTTTCTTCTGCTCTTCAGTGACATTACCATCAAGACTTGCAATACAAACTGATTTTCTCTTATCCATTACAAGGAAATCAAAGTGTGGGCCATATGCTTTGAGAAAATCCACAAGTCCTTTCAGTTCATCCCACTTCTCACACATATGAATGTGCTTGTTTGCGGAATTACTTACATACCAGTCACGTGACATATATTCGTATGCAGCATACTGATCATTTATATCGTCAAGAGCATCAAAGATAGCAGACATATTACTATTAAGATCTATCCATTTCCAGCCCTGCTGCGTAAAATACCTTGCTGCAGCCACAGCAACTATTTTGTCCATATCCTGCTTTTCAAGTTTCATAATAACACCTAAAAATCATCATCCTGTGAATAACTCCTGTTGAATTTAAGGGCAATTTCAGCTTTTTTCAGCTCACTGCCAAGATACCCTGCATGTTCAAGTCTTGATATGAGTTCCATTTCAATAATAGTATCCATGATCTCACGGGCAGTAGTACCTATAATAGTGGCTTCTTCATGCTCTGCCAGAATATAGCCACCCGGGCCGGAACTATCGGGTATTGGTGCTGGTATTATATTTATCCTTATACAACCTTTGGGATCGAGCTTCCACATATTACTTTCATGGGCTTCTGTGAATTTTTCAGGCAAAGTTGCATC